>JAPHTP010000099.1 GCA_026196875.1 Kangiellaceae bacterium | reverse complement strand
CCAGACGAACACCGTCTTCCATATTTTTTGCGGTACGGTTAGGAGGCTGTTTAAGACCAAGGCGCTCAATCGCGCGTTGGAATCTTTCACGGTCTTCCGAGCGGTCGATTGCATCTGGAGAGGTTCCGATAATTGGTACTCCAGCAGCTTCTAAATCACGCGCTAATTTAAGCGGCGTTTGTCCGCCATACTGAACAATTACGCCTTTTGGTTTTTCCTTAGCGAAAATTTCAAGTACATCCTCTAAAGTAACCGGTTCAAAGTAAAGTCGGTCTGAGGTGTCATAATCGGTCGAAACAGTTTCAGGGTTACAGTTAACCATAATAGTTTCATAGCCGTCATCACGCATCGCAAATGCTGCGTGCACACAGCAGTAATCAAACTCAATACCTTGACCGATTCTGTTAGGACCGCCACCTAAGATCATAATTTTATCTTTGTCGCTCGGCTCTGCTTCACACTCTTCTTCGTAAGTGGAGTACATGTAAGCTGTGTCTGTTGCGAATTCCGCAGCACAAGTATCGACGCGCTTATAAACCGGAAATAAATCAAAGCTGTGCCTAACTCGGCGCATTTCTTTTTCAGATACATCGAGGAGTTTTGCCAACCTCCGGTCGGAAAATCCCTTGCGCTTCATCAGGCGTAAGGTATCTCTGTCCACATGGCCAATACCTAGTTCTGCAAATTGTTTTTCTAACTTAACAATTTCTTCAATTTGTACTAAGAACCATGGATCGATATTCGTAAGCCTGAAAACATCATCAACGCTGTAATCCTGTCTGAATGCATCGGCGACATAGTAAACTCTTTCAGCGCCAGGGACCTGAAGATTATGGCGAAGTTGTTCTTTCCAATCTCCTCTTTCTGTATCGAGGATTGGATCGAAACCATCTGCCCCTGTTTCTAAACCGCGTAGTGCTTTTTGCATCGACTCTTGGTAGGTTCGACCAATCGCCATCACCTCACCTACCGACTTCATCTGAGTGGTTAAGGTCACATCGGAGTTCGGGAATTTTTCAAAATTAAAACGTGGGATTTTAGTAACCACATAATCGATGGTCGGCTCAAAGGAAGCCGGTGTGCGACCACCAGTAATATCGTTTTGTAATTCATCTAAAGTGTAACCAATTGCCAACTTAGCCGCTATTTTTGCAATTGGGAAACCGGTTGCTTTTGAGGCTAATGCCGATGAACGAGAAACACGAGGGTTCATCTCGATTACAATCATGCGGCCATTTTCCGGATTTACCGAAAACTGTACGTTAGAACCACCGGTCTCAACGCCAATTTCTCTAAGTACCGCCAAAGATGCATTACGCATAATTTGATATTCTTTGTCGGTTAAAGTCTGCGCCGGCGCGACAGTAATTGAGTCGCCAGTATGGACTCCCATTGGGTCTAGGTTTTCAATTGAACATACGATGATACAGTTGTCGTTTTTATCACGCACAACTTCCATTTCGTATTCTTTCCAACCGATAAGTGACTCATCAATAAGGAGCTCTGTAGTTGGTGAAAGATCTAACCCACGATTACAGATTTCTTCAAATTCTTCTCTATTGTAGGCAATACCACCACCAGTTCCGCCCATGGTAAAAGAAGGACGAATAATACAAGGAAAGCCAACTTCATCTAGGACTTTATAAGCATCATCCATTGAGTGAGCGATTCCCGCGCGCGGCATATCAAGTCCGATTCTTCGCATCGCTTCGGCAAATTGTTCGCGGTCTTCCGCTTTATCAATTGCTTCGCGTTTTGCGCCAATCATTTCAACGTTGTGAATTTCGAGCACTCCACGCGATGCCAAATCAAGAGCGCAGTTCAAAGCCGTTTGCCCCCCCATAGTTGGCAATATCGCATCAGGTTTTTCTTTTTCGATAATTTTGGCGATAACTTCCCAATGTAGTGGCTCAATGTAGGTTGCATCAGCCATTTCAGGATCGGTCATAATAGTCGCCGGATTCGAGTTAACCAGAATTACTCGATACCCCTCCTCTTTTAGCGCTTTACATGCCTGCGCACCAGAGTAATCAAACTCACAAGCCTGACCGATGATGATTGGGCCGGCGCCTAAAATTAAGATACTTTGTATGTCGTTACGTTTTGGCATTCAATATTACCGTCTTTAGCGTTAATCGATTGGCAATTAATTACTTAATTTACTTTCTCTACTGAGCTACGCATTTCGCGCATTCATTAATTCAATAAAGCGCTCAAACAAAGGCGCAACATCATGTGGACCAGGACTCGCTTCCGGGTGTCCTTGGAAACTGAATGCCGGTTTGTCGGTTAATTCAATACCTTGCAAGCTTCCATCAAATAACGATTTATGGGTTACTTTTACATTAGCAGGTAAAGAGGCTTCGTCTACGGCAAATCCATGGTTTTGGCTGGTGATCATCACTGTCTTATCAGCAACATTTTCAACCGGATGGTTAGCGCCGTGGTGGCCAAATTTCATTTTGACAGTTTGCGCGCCGCTAGCTAAGGCTAGTAGTTGGTGACCCAAACAAATTCCAAACACGGGAATGTCAGTTTCTAAAAATGCTTTAATTGCGTCAATCGCATAGTCACAAGGCTCAGGATCGCCAGGACCATTTGATAAGAAAATACCATCCGGATTAAGCGCCAATACATCTTCTGCCGGAGTTTGTGCCGGAACAACTGTCAAGAGACAACCACGATCTGCCAGCATTCTTAAAATATTCTTTTTAACGCCAAAATCATAAGCAACCACATGAAACTTTTCATCTGACTCGTTAAAATTTTGGTGACCTAAACCAAGCTGCCAAGTCCCTTCAAACCATTGATAAGACTCTTTTACCGTCACTTCTTTTGCTAAATCCATGCCTTTTAGTCCGGCGAATGCTTTAGCTTGATTAAGTGCGTCTTCTTCGCTGATATCGTCACCAGCTATTAAACAACCAGACTGCGCACCTTTATCTCGCAAAATTCGAGTAAGGCGGCGCGTATCAATGTCGGCAATACCTACGATACCATTTTCAGATAAGTATTCTGCTAGAGACTTTTCAGCACGCCAATTGCTATGTTGCAGCGGTAAGTCTCGAATGATTAGTCCTGCCGCCCAAATGTTGTTTGACTCCTCGTCTTCGGAATTGATCCCCGTATTTCCAATATGGGAATAGGTTAGAGTAACCATTTGGCGAGCATAAGAAGGGTCTGTCAAAATCTCCTGATACCCCGTCATAGAAGTGTTAAATACTACTTCTCCGATAGAAGTTCCATCGGCTCCAATGGATTTACCGTGAAAAATACTACCGTCTTCAAGAACAAGAATTGCAGGTTTAGAACTTGATGAATTGTGCAAGATAGCCTCCGGCCAAAACAGATACTAAAAAGCGGAAAAGGCTACAAATCTCTTCCGCTTTCGATATGAATTTCGCAAATTGGCCGCAACCGCGGCAAATTCGAGGTATTTTACGCGATCAATATGTTATTTGTCTATTCAGAGAACGGTAAATTTCACGAAAAAAGCCACTCAGGACGAGTGGCTTTAAAGATGGTGCCGAAGGCCGGACTTGAACCGGCACGACCGTAGGTCACTACCCCCTCAAGATAGCGTGTCTACCAATTCCACCACTTCGGCAAATTTGATAACAGCGACTAACTTAGAGCAATTCGAAAATTTATTTGAAATTAATTTTCCGGATCGTCTTTTGTGTCAGTCTTTTTCTTAGCTTCTTCAACTTTTGCTTCAGTTTCAGCCTTTACTTTGGCTGCTTCAGCAGATACTTTCTCAACAACTTCTTTAGCTGTTGCTTCGGGCTTGTCATCAGTCTTTTCCGGCATAGGAGCAACTTCGGACTCAATACCACCCTCGCTAGTCGGTAACTCAGCTTCGATGCTAGTCGCAGGAGCTTGCTCTTCTACGGGCGCAGCATCTAGTACTGCGTCTACCGTAGTCTCCTCAGTGGAGTTCATGTAACTAATACCAAGTGCAATGGCAAAAAACAATATTGCCAATATAGTGGTAGTCTTGGTTAAGACATTACCAGAACCCGCCGCACCAAATACAGTATTGGCTCCGCCGGCCCCAAAGGAAGCGCCCATTTCGGCACCTTTACCTTGCTGCAAAAGAATAATCCCAATCAAAGCGATTGAAACGACTAAATATACTATTAATATAATTTCCATGGTTTATCCTGCTACAGAATAAATCTTTAAAAAATCTTCGGCTTTTAACGAAGCCCCGCCAATTAAGCCACCGTCAATATCCGATTGGCCTAAAAGGTCGCCAGCATTGCCGGCATTCATGCTGCCACCATACAAAATTTGTATGTTTTCAGCGATTTCTGCATTGTGATTTGCAAGCCAGCTTCTAAGCGCAGAATGAACATCTTGTGCTTGCTCAAGCGTTGCAGTCTTGCCCGTTCCAATTGCCCAAATGGGTTCATAAGCGATCGCGGCATTTGCAAAGGCCTCAATTCCAACGGCATTAATCACAGCTTGAAGCTGTTCTTGAAGAACGTTAAGGGTTACCCCCTGTTCACGCTGCTCTAATGACTCACCGATACATAATATGGGTTTAATGTCATTTTTTAAAGCCGCGGCAAACTTTTTAGCTACGCGCTCATCACTATCGGCAAACATCTCTCTTCTTTCAGAGTGTCCGACGAGTAAGTAGTCAACTTGATAATCGCCTAGCATACTCACACTAATCTCTCCGGTAAAAGCCCCATTGGTTTCCCAATGGCCATCTTGAGCACCTAACTTGACGTGTGAGTTTTGAGTGAGTTTACTGACATCGGCTAAATGTATTGCAGGTACACAAACTAAAATATCTGAATCTGCTGACTCAGACGCGTCAGCGATTATTGCGCTGGCTAACTGAAGCGCTTCAGCCCTGGAACAGTTCATTTTCCAGTTTCCAGCTATCAGTTTTTTTCTTGAATCAGTCATACCTACTCTTAAATAGTCTATCTACTAGCGTTTAGCCAAATTACAGACAGTCCCTCAAAAGGGCGCAAATCTTACCTGACATGACGGGGAGTTACAAGATCTTGCTAGCGAATTCTTTCAATTTTGAGTTTTGTATTCTCGAAATTCGTAAAGGTACTAGCTAGCAGATTGATTTAGCTTGGTTTTTTGTGACATGTTTTGCTTTAAAAACTCAGCAAACTCATCATATGGAAGCGGTTTAGCAAAATAATAGCCTTGAATGTCGTCACAAGCGTTCTCGGCTAAGAATTCTTTTTGCTGTGCAGTTTCTACCCCTTCTGCAATCACTTCCAGACGCAAACTTTTCGCCATAGAAATGATCGCCAAGGTAATAGCAGTATCATCGGCATCAACGACTAACTCATCAATAAATGAGCGGTCGATTTTAAGCGCATCCAAGGGGAATCTCCTCAAATAAGAAAGTGAAGAATAACCAGTACCAAAATCATCTATCGCGATCCTGATCTGCATTTCTTTTAGTCTTTCTAAAATATCTATAGCTTGGCTAACATCCCTCATCAACATACTTTCGGTGATCTCAACCTCAAGCAAACGTGGCGGAACACGATAATGTTGCAGCGTGGTAGCGATCGACTCAGGTAAATCGACTTGGCGGAATTGGAGCGCAGAAAGATTGACCGCTAACCGAATTTCAATCCCCTGCTCCCGACATTCTGCTATGCGCCGACAGGCATTATCCAACACCCAAGTACCGATATCTTTTATAAGCCCGGTGTTTTCCGCGATGGGCACAAATTCGGCAGGGGAAATATGGCCGAGGATAGGGTGATACCAGCGAAGTAACACCTCCGCCCCTATTACACTGTCTTCTTTGATATTAAGCTGGGGCTGGAATACTAGGCTCAACTCATCATTTTTTATCGCTTGGCGTAGTTCGTTGGCCAACTGATGCCTGCGGATTGCCAGTTGATTCAATTCAGCTTCATAAAACTCGTAAGTATTTCGGCCGACTTCTTTAGCCTTATACATTGCTGCATCGGCAGCTTTCATCAGTGAATCAACGTCAGCGCCATCATTAGGAAACATACACACCCCAACGCTGACGGTAGTGTTGACTTCATAATTAGACAATCTAAACGGTGCTTCAAAACTAGTGACAATTTTCTCTACAATCGTAATGACATCTTCAGTATCGTGGATTTCATTGAGAATGATGACAAATTCATCGCCACCCAGCCGAGCAAGCGTATCTTCACTACGTATTTTTTCCAATAGCCTCTGACTAGTCGCTTTTAACAGCTGATCGCCAACCGCATGACCGAGGGAGTCGTTAACATCTTTGAAATGGTCCAGATCCAGGAATAGAATTGAAACCATTGTATTGGTTCGCGACGCTCGCTTAAGTGCATACTTTATCCGATCCATACACAACGCTCGGTTGGGTAATTGGGTTAAGGAGTCATAGTTAGCAAGGTATTGTAGATCTTTAACTGCTCTTTCTAAACGCTTCTTATTTAACTGCAAAGCTTCGTTGGCGGAGTCTCTTTCCTTTTGATTGACTTCAATAGTCTCCAACATTTGGTTAAATGAGCGAGCCAACGAACCGATTTCGTCATCACCATAGTAAGGCACTCGAATAGCATAGTTACCACTACCACTTACTTTACGGCTGATATCCTCCAACTCCACAATTGGGCCGGATATGGTGCGTTGTAATTTAATTGAAATTAGATAAACCAAGAAAATAAGCACTGCGCCTATGGTGACACTCATAAAACTGAAAGCACGTATTTGCTGATAGAACTCCTTGGTAGAGATTTTTAGGAACACAACTCCAGAAAACTCTCCATCCGGCTGAAGTACAGGCGCCCACACATAAAGTCGATCATTCCCCCATATAGTACGTTTTTGCTCGTCAAAATCAGCACCACTCACGTAGTACTCAGTGCTATCTTCCTCGCGTGTGGCCAAGATGTTGCCTAAATTATCAAAAATCGCAGCACCAAACTCACCGCCTAACACTGCGGATTCAAGCACGTTGTCGAGTAAGTCTACAGATCCTAAGCTCAGTGGTACTGCAGCATTATTAGCCAGTAACGTAGCTTGAGTCTCAGCATTAAGGATCATCGCCTGCTTTGTTGAATTATAATAATTAATTCCGACACCTATCATTCCAACCGTTAAAGCAGCTGTCGACATCAATAATATAATGGCAATGACTTTTGAACGTATTGATTTTCCGAGGCTAATCATTACAACTGTCCCCCTATAATCACGCCCAAATCTTGAAGTATTTTTTGTGGTTTAAACCCAGCTTTACGGATATTGGATTCAAATAGTTCGAGAGTTATTTGCTTGGGAGCAACTTTTAAATTGTATTGAACGCCAACGGCACTCGCATTTTGTTGTGACGTAATAAACAATACCGCCTTATTTTTTGCAACAAACTCGGACAATCCATTTAATTCTATTTCGGGTAATAGCAACGCATTACAACCGCCAGTTTCTCCTTGATCAGATATTAACTCGAGTTCTATTTTTTTACCCCCTTGTTTAATCGCAGACAAGAAAAATTCAACATTTTGAAAATCGATCTCGCGCCGATACAAACATAAGGTTACCTTTTCTTCTTGGCTAACATCATTCCCGTTTGGCCAATCGGTATAATTAACCGCATCGAATAAAAGCTTAGTGAAGGCTGGAAAATCCTTTTTAATAACCTGGGCCGAACTCAATAACTGATGATGAGGCTTAAGACCCGACAGTTCCATAGCCAGCAAATTCAGTTCAAATCGTCGGTTCTGCTTGTTTTCCTCGGGTATCAGATTGTAGTGAACACCTTTTTCCCCTAACCCTTTCGCGTTTCCAATCAGTAAAATCCCCAGACTCTTTCGTTGGTAAATGATTTGATTGAGTATCTGCAAGTCTTCATTTTGCAATATCAATCCATTACATTGATTGAGCTGCTCAATTGACCGAATTTGTAAAATTCTAGCAGACATGCCTTTGACCGACTTCTTGTTCAAAATAAAGTCCGCAAAATCGGTAAATATTCCTGTTTGAAAAGTACAAAGATTAAATTGCTCTTTTTGTGGTCCAGCTTCTGGCCAATCTGTATAACCTATCAGCGAGCGCATAAGATTGGCCTTCTGTACCAGCGGGCTGGAAGCGACTTTACCTAGCTCAATCAGGCTTGCACCTGGAATATGACCGCTGCCCACAAAAGAATCCAAATTTAATTCAAAGTCAAAAAATTCGTCCTTTCCAATATAAAGGCTGATGTGTGCACCTTTGCGTGCCAAGCCTTTGCCTTCTGCAATGATCAAAGTTTTTTGTACGTTGGAAGGATTAAAAAACCATGCTGCTTCGGTAGCAGAGGGTTTAGATAAAAATACCGCATGACAACTATCGACAGCCTTCCGCTCATTAATTGTGCGGACCTTTATTGGCAGTTGGCTGACTGTTAGTCCCTTTAGGTATTTTGAGAAGCCACGATTGATCGCAAAATCTTTGTACACACACAGTTGGAAAGTATTATTTTGCTCAAGAAAGCCTTGGTACCAGTTAATTTGGCTTAGTAGGCGTTGTAGGATGACAGGGCGCATTACTTGTTCGTCGGCTCGATCAGCCGAGTAACCGAGATTACTCAATCCAACTAAGCAGAAGACTAAAAAAACGACCCTTATCAAATCCAATACGCCCCTAATTCCATGGTATGCACAAATGCACAGAAAGGTAGTAAGACTTCATTACGTGTGATTTATTTAAGATATCAATTGTTATGCCATCAGTATAGGTTATTTTGGTTGTATTTGTATCAGTTGGCCGCTTAGATCATTAAATTCGAATTAAAATTCCGATTTTTCCTGGTCATTTATCATTCGAACCCCGTATAATACGCGCGCCCAAAAATCGGCCTTTCGAGATATGCTGAAGGTCGTCAAAAATTTTGTGGCCAAATTAATTAGCAATATTGCGTTCAACTTATCGTCTCCTATCCCACTGGTTTCGGGGGGCCTGTTTTAAGCAGGATTGGTAGATTTAAACTATAGTTGACGTTTAAAATTCAACTTTTTTACCACTGAAAATTCTATGATCAAAATACGCAAAGGTCTGGATCTTCCGATTTCCGGAAGCCCCAAACAAGAAATTCTTGAGGGGCCAGCAGTTTCAGAGGTGGCAATACTGGGTGAAGATTACCTAGGAATGAAGCCTTCGATGAAAGTTCGCGTTGGCGACAAAGTCAAATGCGGGGATGAAATTTTTGTCGACAAGAAAACTGATGGTGTAGTTTATACTGCTCCGGCTAGTGGCACCGTGAGTGCTATTAATCGCGGCGCCAAACGCAAACTTCTTTCTGTAGTTATCGAGGTTGAAGGTGATGAATGCAGGTCTTTTGAAAAATACGAGGCCGCTCAACTTCCACAACTAACTCGTGAGCAAGTTGTAACCAACTTAGTCAACTCTGGACTCTGGACGGCTTTCAGAACGCGTCCAATGAGTAAAATTCCAACAATTGACAGTTCACCAACAGCTATTTTTGTGTCTGTAATGGATAGTAATCCTCTTGCCGCGGACCCAATGATAGTAGTTAGCTCTCAAATTGAAGCATTCAACCATGGCTTAACCGCTATCAAACATCTGACTGAAGGTGAGCTATTCGTCACTTACGATGGAAGCCAAGATCACGATTTAGCACAAAACCCCATGGCTACTTATGAAGCTTTCAGTGGTGTACATCCGGCAGGCAATGTAGGTACACATATTCATTTCTTAAAGCCGGTAAATGATCAACGTTCTGTATGGCATCTAGGTTATCAAGATGTCATTGCAATTGGTAAATTATTTACCACAGGTCAACTCTACACTAACAGAGTTATTTCTCTTGCGGGACCTTTAGTCAAAGAACCGCGGCTGATAAAAACTCGAATTGGCGCCAATACCGACCAGCTCGTAGCTAATAATATCAATGATGATGATGAGCGCATTATTTCTGGTAGTGTTTTTAATGGCCATATCGCGGTCCACCATAGAAGTTATCTTGGTCGCTACCACAATCAGATCTCTGTATTAAAAGAGGGCCGAGAAAAAGAATTTTTTGGGTGGATTCACTTAGGCTCAGAAAAATTCTCTGTCACCAATGCTTTCATCTCTCACTTAAGCAGTAAAAAAATCGATTTGACGACAACGACAGGCGGAAGCGAAAGAGCGATTATGCCGATCGGTAGTTACGAGCAAATAATGCCATGGGATATTTTACCTACGCAATTATTGCGCGCATTAGTTTCTGGCGATACTGATACTGCACAACAGTTAGGTTGTCTTGAGTTTGACGAAGAAGATATTGCTCTTTGTACTTTTGTTTGCCCAGGTAAATATGAGTACGGTCCTATCTTGCGTGATGCATTAACCACAATCGAGAAGGAAGGCTAATGAAAGGTTTAAGAGAATATATTGACCACCTCGAGCCCCATTTCGAAAGAGGTGGCAAATACGAGAAGTGGTACGCTTTATACGAAGCAGTCACAACTATATTTTATACGCCAGGCCATGTAACTAAAAACGCATCTCACGTGCGTGACAACATTGACCTGAAGAGAATCATGATTTTTGTATGGTTCTGTACTTTCCCTGCGATGTTTTGGGGGATGTACAACGTTGGTATACAGACTGTTGAAGCTATGTCAGCAACGGGCACTACGGAGCTCGTCGGGTGGCGTGGTTGGATGATGGGCCTATTTGGCGCTGAATATTCAAAAGATGCTCTAAGCGCAATGTTTATCGGTGCACTTTATTTTCTACCAATTTACGCAACGGCATTTATCGTGGGTGGATTTTGGGAAGTACTTTTCGCATCCGTACGCGGCCACGAAATCAACGAGGGTTTCTTTGTTACTTCTATCTTATTCGCTTTAATTCTTCCACCTGATATTCCTTTGTGGCAGGTTGCTCTAGGTATCAGCTTTGGTGTTGTGGTTGCAAAAGAAGTATTTGGCGGAACCGGTAAAAACTTCTTAAACCCTGCGCTTGCCGGCCGTGCATTTTTATTCTTTGCTTATCCAGGCGATATGACTGGCGATGTATGGACTGTGGTTGATGGGTTCTCAGGAGCAACTCCACTAGCGGCTGCAACTTCAGGCGCGTTAAATGATGCATTTGCTATGTCATTCTTCGATGCAATCCAACATGAAGCTTGGCAAAACGCTTTCTTTGGCTTCTTACCAGGCTCAATTGGTGAAGTATCAACACTGATGATCTTTATCGGTGGTATTGCCTTGATGTATTTCAAAATTGCTTCTTGGCGAATTGTTGCCGGCGTTATGCTAGGTATGATTGGTACTACATTATTATTTAATGCAATCGGCAGCGAAACCAACCATATGTTTAATATGCCTTGGCACTGGCACCTGGTTACCGGTGGATTTGCATTCGGCATGATGTTTATGGCTACTGATCCAGTTTCTGCATCGCTAACTAACAAAGGTAAGTTCTACTTTGGCGCATTAGTTGGCTTGATGTGTGTTCTTATCCGTGTCGCCAACCCTGCATATCCTGAAGGAATGATGCTGGCGATCTTATTTGCTAACTTGTTTGCACCATTAATTGACCACTTCGTAGTTCAAGCAAACATTAAGCGGAGGGCAAAACGTTATGTCAGCTAATAACGATTCATTTTTTAAGACAATAATTGTCGCCGTTGCGCTTTGCTTGGTGTGTTCAGTACTTGTATCTACCACTGCTGTTTCTTTAAAAGAGAAACAAAAAGCAAACGCGTCGCTCGACAAGAAGAAAAACATTCTGATCGCAGCCAATATGCTTGAAGCTGACACCGATGTAGCGCAGGCATTCGAAAATTTTGAAAGACGATTTGTTGATTTAGAGTCAGGCAGTTTTATTGATGTGGCTGATGCCGAAACTTTTGATCAACGTCAAATGGCCAAAGACCCAGCTAACAGCATTGCTATTGAAAATGACGTCGCCAAGATCAATCGTCGCTCAAAAGTTGCTTCCATTTATTTAGTTAAAGAAGCAGGCAAAATAAAAACCATTATATTGCCTATTCATGGCAGCGGTCTTTTCTCAACACTTTACGGTTTTGTTGCTCTAGAAGCAGATAAGCAAACAATTGTTGGGTTAAAATTTTATGAGCACGGAGAAACCCCTGGGCTCGGAGGCGAAGTTGATAACGCTAAATGGCTAGCGAGCTGGCCTGGCAAAAAACTTCTCGACACTAACGGCAAATTAGCATTGTCGCTGGTTAAAGGCGGCGCTAGTAAAGACACAGAAATAGACGCACTTTCTGGCGCAACAATGACTACTGACGGTATTAACAATATGTTGACCTATTGGCTAGGAAAAGATGGTTTTGGACCATTCTTATCTCGCTTTGATGTGAATAAGGGAGAAGCATAATGACTGCGACTACTCTTGATATAAAAGAAATTAAAAGCGTTGTTACCAAACCAATTGCTGACAACAATCCCATTGCCTTGCAAATTTTGGGGGTATGTTCAGCACTAGCGGTAACCGGTAAAGTTGAAACAGCTTTAGTAATGAGCGTTGCACTTACCGTAGTATGCGCATTCTCTAATTTACTTATCAGTATTATTCGTTCGCAAATTCCTTCGAGCATTCGAATTATTGTTCAGATGACCATTATTGCATCGCTAGTAATTATGGTTGATCAAATTTTAAAAGCTTTTGTTTACGAGACAGCGAAACAAATGGCGGTATACGTTGGATTGATTATTACCAACTGTATCGTTATGGGTCGCGCGGAAGCATACGCGATGAAAAATGGCCCAGTCATGAGTTTCTTTGACGGTATCGGAAACGGTTTAGGCTACTCTGCTATTTTGATTGCGGTTGCCATCGTACGTGAACTATTTGGTTCTGGCAGCATCCTAGGCTTCACTATTCTATCGCCTGTTAACGACGGTGGCTGGTACCCAACAAACGGCTTGTTGCTATTACCGCCTAGCGCTTTCTTTATTATCGGTTTAATCATCTGGGCACTTCGCACCTGGAAGCCAGAACAAGTAGAGGAAACTAACTAATGGAAGAATTAATTAGTTTATTTGTTCGCGCCATATTCGTTGAGAATATCGCGCTCTCTGCCTTTCTGGGTATGTGTACCTTTTTGGCAGTATCAAAAAAGATCCAAACGGCAATTGGTCTTGGTATCGCGGTAATCGTCGTTCAAACTATTACTGTGCCAGTTAACAACTTGCTTTACTCCTACTTATTACAAGAAGGCGCGTTGAGCTGGGCGGGTATGTCCGAAACAGACTTGAGCTTTTTAGGTTTAATCGTTTATATCGGCGTTATCGCAGCGATTGTTCAAATTCTCGAAATGTTCTTAGATAAATTTGTGCCTGCACTATACCAAGCACTCGGTATTTTCTTACCGTTAATTACAGTTAACTGCGCAATTTTAGGCGGCAGTTTATTTATGATTCAGCGTGAATATGACTTTGGAGAATCAGTTGTTTACGGATTTGGTAGTGGCTTTGGATGGGCATTAGCTCTAGTTGCACTGGCAGGTATTCGCGAAAAAATGAAGTACAGTGATGTGCCAGAAGGTCTGCGAGGCCTGGGTATTACTTTTATCACTGTTGGTTTAATGGCTCTGGCATTTATGTCCTTCTCGGGCGTCCAGCTTTAATTAAAGGAAATTAAGACTATGCAAGAAATAATTGTTGGCGTTTCCATGTTTACACTGGTGATTTTGGCACTAGTGTTGATCATTCTGGCGGCCAAAAAAAGCCTGGTAAGCAGCGGTGACGTACAAATCAAAATTAACGGCGATGACGACAAATCAATCACAACTGAAGCGGGCGGTAAATTACTCGGCGCTTTAGCAAACAGAGGAATTTTTGTTCCTTCTGCTTGTGGTGGTGGCGGTACTTGTGGTCAGTGTATCTGTAAAGTTAGCGCAGGCGGCGGCTCATTGCTTCCAACAGAAGAAGGCCATATCAACAAACGCGAAGCTCGTGAAGGCTATCGTTTGTCTTGTCAGGTAAATGTAAAACAAGACATGGATATTGAACTTCCTGAAGAAGTTTTCGGCGTACAAAAGTGGGAGTGTGAAGTTATCTCTAACGATAATAAAGCTACTTTCATTAAAGAATTGAAGTTAAAACTTCCTGAAGGCGAAAGCGTTCCTTTCCGCGCGGGTGGTTATATTCAGATCGATTGCCCTCCATACAAGTTAAAATATAGCGAGTTTGATATTGACCCTGAGTATCATCCAGACTGGGACCACTTCAGACTTTGGGATGTGGAATCAGAAGTAACTGAACCAGTTATGCGTGCTTACTCTATGGCAAACTACCCTGAAGAGAAAGGCATCATTATGCTTAACGTACGTATTGCTTCGCCTCCGCCTCGCAATATGAGTTTACCAGCAGGTAAGATGTCTTCTTACATCTTTAACCTTAAGCCAGGCGATAAAGTGACTATCTCAGGTCCTTACGGTGAGTTCTTTGCTAAAGAGACCAAAAATGAAATGGTATTTATTGGTGGTGGTGCAGGTATGGCACCGATGCGTTCGCATATTTTTGACCAATTCAGACGTATTAATACTGATCGCAAAGTTTCTTTCTGGTATGGCGCTCGAAGTAAACGTGAGATGTTCTATGTTGAGGACTTCGACAGTATCGCGGGAGAGAATGAGAACTTCGAGTGGCACGTAGCACTTTCTGATCCAATGCCTGAAGATAATTGGGAAGGTTACACCGGATTTATTCACAACGTTCTTTATGAGAACTACTTAAAAGATCATGAAGCTCCAGAAGACTGTGAATATTACATGTGTGGACCACCAATGATGAACGCGGCAGTTATCAAAATGCTTGAAGACCTGGGCGTTGAAAGGGATAACATCTTCCTTGATGACTTTGGTGGCTAATCGAGCACGACGATAGAGCGAAGAAAATGGAAGACTAAAAAGGGACAGAATATCTGTCCCTTTTTTTGTTATCTGTATAGTAATTATTTTAACTTTACATAGTCTACTGAGTGATAATTGATTAAAATATCACCTTTTGCGGCACTTACTTAATGTCCAGTCTAATATGAATCTTCGATCTGCACTTGTTTTTGTTCTAATCACTTTTACTTCAGCCTGTGAGCAGCAGCCTAGTTATATCCATTTGCAAGGCTACACTATGGGAACCACCTATAATGTTAAAGCCGAAGATTTAGGTACTGCAGAAAAACTTCAGAAAAAGATCGACCATAGGCTTGATGAAATTAATCAGCTGATGTCGACTTATATCGATGATTCTGAATTATCCCTATTTAACGAAAACCTTTCTACAGAATGCCTGCCGCTTTCTCCAGATACAATAGAAGTGATTCGAGCCGCTGTTGATGTATCTGAGTCGACTAGTGGTAAGTTCGATGTTACCTTAGCACCACTGATAGAAATGTGGGGGTTCGACAAAAAAGAAACCAACAATGAAATCCCTAGTCAGTTAGAAATTGATAGTCAGTTAGCACAAATTGGCTACTCTAAAATTCATATCGAAAACAATTGTGTAGCAAAACGTAATCCAAATCTCTCAATCAACTTATCAGCAATTGCTAAAGGCTACGGCGTAGATGAAATCGCAGAAATAGTGAGCAGTTTCGGGCACCAGAATTACCTGGTCGAAATAGGTGGCGAAATCGTCGTTAAAGGTGTAAATACAAAAGGGAAAGCTTGGACTGTTGCGATAGAATCTGCGGCAACGGTAAATCGTTCAATTCAGCGACTGTTAGCATTAGATAATTTAAGCATTGCCACTTCCGGCGATTATCGTAACTACTTCGAAAAAGATGGCAAGCGCTACTCTCATACGATTGACCCGACATCGGGTTATCCAATCGAACACAACTTGGCATCAGTAACAGTATTGCATAAACAAAATATGATGGCTGACGCGATTGCTACTGCTATGATGGTAATGGGTGCAGATGAATCACTGAAATATGCAGAGAAATATCAAACCCCTATTTTTATGTTGGTTAAAGTTGGTGACAAGTTTGAAGAAAGGTACTCTTCTGCTTTCAAGCCATATTTAGATCAATAACCGAGCTTATATATGGGTAAATCTAAGTCGACAGACAAAGTAAAAGTAGCTTTAGCACAGATAGCACCAGTTTGGTTCAATCGTGAAGCAACTTTGGAAAAAGTCTGCATTTCAATTCAAGACGCAGCTACTCAAAATGCAGATCTAATAGTTTTTGGAGAAGCGCTTGTTCCAGGATACCCATTTTGGTTAGAACTAACCGGCGCGGCAAAATTTAATGACGACCGACAAAAATCGATTCAATCTGAGTATTCAGCTCAAGCGGTACAGATCGAACGGGGTGATCTCGATATTGTCTGTACCTGCGCTAAGAAAAATAACTTGGCAGTTTATCTTGGAATAATTGAAAGGCCCAAAGATAGAACCGGCCACAGTTTGTACTGTAGTCTTGTATATATTGATAGAGATGGCGCTATTAAATCCGTTCATCGCAAGCTAATGCCAACTTATGAAGAAAGATTAAGCTGGTCGATCGGCGACGGCCATGGCCTCGTCACCCATGCGCTCGAAAATTTCACTGTTGGTGGACTAAACTGTTGGGAGAACTGGATGCCACTTGCCAGAGCTTCGCTTTATGCCCAAGGGGAAGATCTGCACGTTGCCGTATGGCCCGGCAATTACCACAACACTTTTGATTTAACCCCTGTTATAGCAAAAGAAGCGCGCTCATACGCGATTTCTGTCAGCTCAGTTTTGAAACCTTCTGATACAGTTAGCGCCAATTTGACTATTGATGAAATTGCAAATTCAGAAAGTGATTGGATTGCAAACGGCGGGTCCTGTATAGCCGCCCCGGATGGGACATGGCTATTGGAACCACAGATCGAAAAAGAAGGCGTTTTTTATGCTGAGCTAGACCATCAGTTAGTGCGTAAGGAAAGACAGAATTTCGACCCGGCAGGACACTATTCTAGACCCGATGTAACCCAATTGAGGGTTAATAGAGAAAGGCAATCGACAGTTAAGTTTATCGACTAATTTTGTAGTATTTTTAAAGTAGTAAGCAATATGGAATTATTTTTAATCACCTTCGTTTTAATGTTAATCGTCATTATGATTATGGCGGTAGGATATATTTTCCAACGCAAAAAAATTAAAGGAAGCTGCGGCGGAATTTCTGATTTAGGCTTAGAAAAGGTATGCGATTGCGATGAACCTTGCGATAAGCGAAAAGAACTAATGCGCAAACTTGAGGAGCAACGAAAGGAAGAAGCTAAACTCAATGGGACTGCGATCGATGTAAGACTTATCGAAGAGGAGTAGAAAAGTGGAAAAGATCTATATTGGTATGAATGGCTATGTGGTTTGCCTAAAGCAAAAAAATGGTGAAGAGGTTTGGCGGACCAAGTTAAAGTCCAGCCAAATTACCAATATAGTTTTGGACGAAGATAAAATCTACGCTGCTGCAGGCGGCCATTTATTTTGTCTCAAGGCAAAAAATGGCGACATACTTTGGAAGAACAGTTTGTCGGGTTTGGGCTACGGCGCATGCATTATCGCTACTACTAATCAAGCGGCAACAATCTCTGCAAGCGTTCAAGCGCAGCAAGCCTCAGCAGTGGCTAGCGCAACTGCTTCGACAACCGCTGCGACGTCTTCCTAAGTTAATTAAGGTATTAAGGTCGCCCATCTAATTGATTGACGGCCTTATTCACTTATTAAATAAGTGTCGGGAGTCGATACCAAATCGCCCCCCTCAATAACATACAACTTCCAACAACAAGCAATAATTTGATACCGAATACAAAGCAAGCGTACCGGTTCTACATAACAGATTAGTCTTTAATCTGACTAAAACATCACAGCATTAAAAATGCTCTCATGAGAAGTCTGTTTCTAAAAACATTTAGCCATCTGATTTGAGTAACTAGGTAACTTAACCTATTATTCAATAGAGCTTTATTAAGAACTGAATGCAAATGCCACCAGTTGACCATCATCGGATAACAAATCAATTAGCATATGTTTGGACCGTCTTATTAAGCCTGATCACAATGAATGTCTCGGCAGCAGAAGCTGAGAAAGATCTCTATTCGATGTCCCTTAAAGAGCTCCTCACAATCAAGGTCTTCACCTCGACCAAAGGTCAACTAGACCAGTCAGAGGCACCTTCTATCGTTTCAACCTTCAGCCGACAAGATATTGAGAGTTTTAATGCCGAAACGCTGATCGATATTATCAAGCACGCACCGAGTATCGAGACCAGTATGGGTACTAATGGCGACTGGCGACTTTCCATCCGCGGAGAACGCAAAGCTGGGAATATACTTTTACTACTCAATAGTCACCCCGTTAACAACGCCTACGACGGCCATGCTTTATTTGATATGCCAGTCAATTTGATTGAACAAGTTGAAATTATTCGCGGCCCCGGCTCGGCACTATATGGCACAAACGCGGTAGCAGGGGTAATTAATATATTAACCCGGCGTGACAGCAGAGAAATTCGCTTAAATTTTGAGAACCATACCGGCAAAGGCCTGCACGGTGGCTGGCACATAGCCGATAAAGACTATCAATTAAATCTTCTTGCCGGCATTGAAGAGCAAGATAGCGAAGCTTCGCGAGAGTATTACCCATTAAAACCAACCGCTGAGCTTACCAGTGATTTAACTAATCGATATTTCGAACAAACCTATTTATACGCCACTCTTGAGGCTGATCAACTTCGTCTTAATTCATTTTATTTCAGGCGTGAAAACGGTCCCTGGATAGGTCCACTTTTTGACTTTGGTAGCGGCTCAGAATTTAAACAGTCACAATGGCTAATCAGTGCCGATTATTCCTTCCAAATCGAAAACAATCTAGCAATCACACCCAGGCTTTATTTTGAAGAACAAGAGTCCGATAACTTAAATGAAGACATAGTTGCCGGAACAACTTTACTAAATAATTTTTTTAGTGAAAGTGGTTTAACCAAGGAAAAATACAAACTTCAAACACAAGGACTGGACCTGGACATTGAATACAATCCAACCGAGTCAACCCGCATATACAGCGGATTTTCTTATCAAAAACAAAAGTTAGAAGATTATGATCTAAGCCGTAACTACCAAGTCATAGGTTTTATCCCACGCACGTTTTTCGCCAACCACGACAACCTGACATTTGACCAACTTAATAAGCCGCGCCGCGTTAGCGCACTCTATTCTCAGGCCGAGTTCAATTTCGCTCCGTGGTTTGTTACGCTCGGTGTTAGGTTCGATGACTACAGTGATTTTGGTGACTCTCTCAACCCAAGACTCGCGTTAGTTTACTCTGCATCGGAGCAGTGGAAATTTAAAGCGCTTTTCGGCAGCGCATTCCGTGCGCCGACAATGCGAGAGCTTTACGACAATACCCGCATCGGCGCCAACGGGATTATCGGTAATGAGAGCTTACGTCCTGAGGAAAGTAATACCACTGAATTTGGTATCACTTATAGTAGTGATGCCATGATAGTGCAAGCAGATATTTTTCGTCGCCATTCTAAAAACGTTATCGAAGAATTTGACCGCCAAGGTTCAGGTGCCCGCGGCAGCATGCAGAATTTGGGGGACATTGAAACTATCGGCGGCTCAATCGAACTAATTTATCAGCTTAAAAAATCACTACGCCTGATAGCTAATGTTTCCAGGTATCGCTCCACTTTCGACTACCTCAATAATCCGATATTCGACCGAGAAATTTTACACTTAACTACAGATGGCCAAGACGAATTATTTAACCAACCACGAACGCGCGCCAACTTAAGACTGCACTGGCAAGGAGATAAATGGAAAGCCTTTGTAAGCGCCAACTACGGCGGTCGCTTGAGCCACAATAATACAACTCAGCTGGAAAGTCTGCGTCATCTACAAGTTGACGATTATCTACAATGGAATATGGGTGTTAGCTATTTCATTAGTCGTCAACTAAAATTCGAATTATCAGGCTTTAATCTCGGAGAGCGAAAATTTTCCGATCCAACCGGAGGCTCAAACAGCGACTCACTTGGGGCAGAAGGTATGGTACAGCCCCACGAGAACATTCTATTTTCACTGTATTATGCGTTTGATTAATTCACTATTAAACATGACCGCATTCAGTCTGCTTGCAGGCCTTTTGGCTTGTAGTTCGGACGATGTTGCAGTAGCACCACAAATTGACGAAACCATCGTGGGTTTCAGCCAGGTAGATATCGACGCCAACAAACCTGTTGTCCGAGGCGGCGAATCCATATTTGGGAATTTGGTGGCCGATGCCATGTACTTCCATGCAATACAACAAGGTTTTCAAGTTGATGCAGCCATTATTAACGGCGGCAACCTTCGCTTTAATGGTGATTCCCGCCCAGATGGTATCTATCTGGCAGGCCCAATCACCCGAGATAATATTGCAGAAATGCTGCCTTTTCAAAACACCGCCTTGGTTATGCAACTCACTGGAGTACAACTAAAATCAATTTTTGAACGCTCTGCTCATGCACTCCCTATTCCTTCTGGCGCTAGCGGCAGCGGCGCATTTCTACAAGTCTCTTCACAGTTTCATGTTACCTTTGACCTTACTCAGCAACCTCAGTTTCTCGACGAACTTGTGTCGCCGCCGGAGATCGCCATAGAAGGAGAAAGAATACAAAGCTTATTATTAAGTGGCGGTGCGGTAGTGGATGAGCAGATATACTCCATTCTTGTACCAGAGTTTATCGGAAATGGTGGCGATGGATTTGTCTCTCTGCGAGAAACGGATACACTAAGCATTCAGGCAACAGACTTCGTCACAGCCGATGCGCTAGAAAGATACCTCGAAACTTTCAGCCCTGTCGCCCCACAAATTGAAAGTCGTATAGAGTTTTTTCCATAAGCGACTTTTAAAATGAATTGCTTTTGCTAGAAGCAACTAGTACGTCAAACCAAACTAAAAGCCTCTTGGGACTTGCCAGCCATCAAGAGGCATCGCTCAGATTTATAACGAAGCGGTTAATGCGTTACTTTAAGGGGTTAGTTGCACTGATCCTGCAAAAAGCGTTAAGCACGCTCTGCCTTGAAATCATTCCAACTAAAACGTCTTTTTCAAGTACTGGATACATTCTGACACCATCTTTCAAAAAACGCTCAGCGACGTCGGTGATGTTTTCAGAAGGGTGGACTGTTTTTAAATCCTTTGCCATCCGATCCTCTACCAAATCACCATAGTCTTGGTTGTAAACCGCGCTTAATACGGTATGCAAACAATCTTTTTCTGATAAGTAGCCAATTAAGCGATTATGATCATCCAGAACCGGTGCCCCTGACAATCGATATTCGAGAAGAGTCTGTGCCGCTTCAACAATATCAACTTCCGGTTTGAGCGTTATCATCGCGGAAGTCATATAATCTTTAACCGTAACAGAATTTAGCATAGCGACTCCTTTTGTTGTTGTTACTTTTACTATAGTCGACTAAAAAGCGAATTTCTTACTAAAGCTTTTCTTCGACAACTCTCGCCAATTGATTGGCCAATTGCTCTACTTGAGATGCATTTTCTCCTTCGACCATCACCCGAATGAGTGGTTCGGTTCCCGATGCCCTAAGCAGAACTCTACCAGTGTTGCCGAGTTCTGCCTCAACTTCCTTGACCGCGCTCACTATCGCATCGTTTTGCATCGGATCGCATTTCTCCGAAATTTTTACGTTAACCATCGTTTGTGGCATTTTAGTCATGCCTTGCTTTAGTTCTGCAAGACTTTTATTTTCAAAAGCCATGGCGGCCAAAACCTGAAGCGCAGAAATTATTCCATCTCCGGTAGTATTCTTATCTAAACAAACAAGGTGCCCTGAAGATTCACCACCAAACTGCCAACCATTTTTAGCCAGCAACTCCATAACGTATCGATCGCCGACTTTGGCCCGTAAAAACGGAATTTGGTCCGCTTCAAATGCTTTCTCAAGACCGAAGTTAGACATCAGTGTACCAACCACTCCGCCACCTAATACCCCTCTGGAATATGCATCTTTAGCGATGATATATAACAGCTCATCACCATCTACAACTTCGCCTTTATGATCAACCATCATAATACGATCTGCATCGCCATCTAACGCAAGTCCCAGATCGGCACCATTGGCAACAACAACTTTAGCCAGAGATGCCAAGTCAGTAGCACCGCATTCTCTATTAATATTCAAACCATCCGGCTGATTAAATATAGGTTGTACTTCAGCCCCCAACTCTCTAAATACTTTTGGTGCAATTGAGTATGCTGCGCCATTAGCGCAATCGATAACAATTTTTAATCCTTCGAGATTTAAGCTGGTAGGTACTGACGCTTTACAGAACTCAATGTAACGACCGGCAGCTGTTTTTACAATCTTGGCTTTACCCAACTTATCTGCTGAGACAGTCGTCATCGGCAGATCCAAGTGGCGTTCAATTTCCAATTCAACTTCATCAGGTAATTTATATCCATCAGGGGAGAAGAATTTAATGCCATTATCCAGGTAAGAATTATGCGAGGCGGATATTACGATCCCGGCGGCAGCACGAAAGGTGCGGGTTAAATAAGCAATTCCAGGGGTAGGCATT
>JAPHTP010000155.1 GCA_026196875.1 Kangiellaceae bacterium | reverse complement strand
GAATTGCGCATGCCATATTGCTGAATCTGATGCCGCAGACTATCCCAGTCCAAAGTTTGCTCCGTATTCTGGTTGAAATAATTCCCCCTTTCTTCTGCCAAAGTCTTTACCGAGTCAATAGGTAAAATTCCGCGGCTCCAAAGTGAGCCTTGATAAGTAGAATAACTGCCTCTTTCTTGCGCTAGTTGCATTGAAGCTTGGATCGCAAAATAGCTGATAATCTCGGAAGAACTGTCAGCAAATGCAACGGCCTCCTCACTCGCATATGCCAGTTTAAGTTGATACAAAGCATCTTGAAACCCCATTATGCCTAATCCTACGGGGCGGTGTTTTAGGTTAGAATTTCTTGCACTGGGAACGCTGTAATAATTATATTCAATAACGTTATCTAACATTCGCATCGCGACGGATATAGTTCTTTCCAGCTTTTCGGTATCTAACTCTCCTGCATTAATATGCTGAGCCAAATTAACTGAACCTAAGTTGCAAACAGCTATTTCGTTATCATTGGTATGCAGTGTAATTTCAGTACAAAGATTTGAACTATGCACGACTCCTTGATGCTGATTGGTATATCGAATGTTGCAAGGATCTTTAAAGGTGATCCAAGGATGTCCCGTTTCAAACAACATACCGAGCATCTTTCGCCATAAATCGACCGCTTTAATTTTTTTAGATTGAACTAGCAGGCCATTAGCGGCTTGCTGTTCATAAAACTCATATTTTTCTTTAAAGTCTTTGCCACTTAACTCATGCAACTCGGGTACTTCCTCTGGAGAGAACAAAGTCCAGTCTTTTTCTTCTATAACTCGCTGCATAAACAGATCCGGGATCCAGTTTGCGGTATTCATATCGTGAGTTCGACGACGTTCATCACCAGTATTTTTTCTAAGCTCCAGAAAGTCTTCAATATCGATGTGCCATGATTCTAAATATGCGCACATGGCACCTTTACGTTTACCTCCCTGATTGACAGCTACCGCGGTATCGTTAGCTACTTTTAGAAATGGGACGACCCCCTGACTTTTACCGTTGGTGCCCTTAATGTAAGCTCCCATGCCACGCACACGCGTCCAATCATTACCTAAACCACCGGCAAACTTGGATAGCATCGCGTTATCCTTAAGTGAATCGTAAATCCCGTATAGTTGATCAGGTACTGTCGTGAGGTAACAGGACGATAGTTGGGGTCGAGGCGTGCCGGAATTAAATAATGTCGGCGTAGAACTCATAAAGTCGAATGATGATAAGAGTCGATAGAATTCAACGGCTTTTTCTTCTCTTTCAATTTCATTGATGGCAAGCCCCATGGCAACACGCATAAAAAATGCTTGTGGCAATTCAATGCGAGTGTCTTTGCTGTGAATGAAATAGCGATCATAAAGGGTTTGTAAACCGAGGTAGTTAAATTGGAGATCTCTTTCCGCATCAATAGCATTAGCCAACTCAGTTAAGTCAAACCGGCCTAGTTCCTCATCAAGTAAACCGAGTTCTATTCCGCGAGCGATGTAACTTCGAAAGTAGTCAGGATAAACATGATGCATTTCGCTTTGCTTGGGCTTGCTAAGCGTTCCGTTTACAAATGTTAAGGCTTCAGAGGTTAAGCTGTTGAGTAACAATCTTGCCGCGACCTGACTGTAGTTGGGTTCTTGATCAATAAACTTTCTCGCCGTCAAAACTAACAGCTCATTAAGTTCATGCTGTCTGATACCGTCAAATAGACTATTACTGAGAGTTGCGAGTAATTTTTCCACAGATACATCAGTAATTCCTTGAGTAACTTCATTGAGCAAGTTTTCTAATTGTCCCCAATCCAAAATTTGGGTCGACTCATCCGCAAAAACGATATTGATTTGTGGCTGTGATTCCGTTTGCTCTTGTTTTTCAACCTGACGTTTCTTTAAATGTTCTTCTCGATAAAGCACGTAAGCACGCGCCACCTTATGCTCGCCTGAGCGCATCAGGGCTAACTCCACTTGATCTTGAATTTCTTCAATATGCAAAATACCGGAAGTGGAAATACGTCGAAATAATGCAGTGGCAATCTGAAAAGTTAGTTTATCGACAATTTGATGAATTCGATTCGAACTAGTCGCTTTACCACCTTCTACTGCAAGAAAAGCTTTAGTTAATGCGACTTTGATTTTATTTTGATCAAACGGCGTTTGTTTACCGTTTCTACGGATTACGAAGTAATTATGACTAATATCAGCGAGTTTAGATTGTTCTAGTGGACCGGCTTTCGCTTCAATCGATCCGGCGGCGTGAGTTTGTTCGAGCATTATGTCCTCTTTTTGTTTCGAGTCTATGCTCGCGTAAAAGAGGTATGCAGACCGTTGAAATCAGCGACTCATTTGGAAACCCACTGACAGGACTAACCCTTACCTTGACGCGAGGCAGATTAACGTTTGAGCAGGTAATCGGACTGAAAAAACTCGAACAGCTTATTTTTAAACTGACAAGCTCTTAACACCGTTGCGCGACAGCGCTGGATTCACACCAGCTTCCCCTGCTGCTCATGGCTTACTAATTCTATTCGATACTATTTCTGATCTAAGTTGAGGTTATAGAACAAAAAAGCACCATATATAGAACTATGAAGTCATTTGAACACAATATAATGTGTTATTTGAGGTAACTCAAGCCCTAATGACGAGATTTGTCAATTCCGCCGCTAAACGCTTAATCTAGCCAAAAAAGTTAGTCAGATTAGCTAATTTGACACCACTATCCTCCTAAAACCCTAAATAAACTAACAAAGTCGAATGGCACGTTTCCTGCTGGTTAAGGTATCTCAGCTAGTTAAGCAACGGTTAAGTTTGTTTTGCTTAACATTAGACTGTTGATTCAGATCCCAAGGCCTGTTGCTCTTTCGTCAAGCAACAGGCTCTAAATTAAAGAACTAATAATATTCGGAGAATACTTGTGAAAATATTGACTAACTTTTCTGTAGCAGCTTTCCTAGCAGTGTTTATGAGTGGATGTATTGTCGTTGGCGATAGAGACCATTGGAATGATGATAACGACTGGCGAGCCCATCAAAAAGAAAACCGAGAAATAATCAGTTCATTTGAAATTGATACTTCTCGATCGCAGGTGTTAACGAGATTGGGGGCGCCCGATTTTTCAGAGGCCTTCCAGCATAACGACGATAATTATCGTGTACTTTTCTATCGAACTCAGCATCGTCGCTCTGATGGTGACACCACAATTGACGAGACCACACCACTGGTTTTTAAGAACGATCGTTTAATTGGCTGGGGCGAAGATACTCTAATGAAAGTAAGAACGCTGCAATAAGCATGCTCGTAGCCCCGAAGAACATCGCATTTTCGGGGTTAATCATCTAATGAACAGTGCAATTATTACTCCTATTCCCAGACTAAAAGCTCTTTAAGTCCAGTCCATAGCTCCTTATCGATTCAATGCTTGGGCTCGGAAAACTCGAAGGCGCGATGCTGTTTCGACGCTAAACCTTTTACCACCCATACCCAATATAACCAGAATATACTTGCTCAATATTATGAGAATTTATTAATCTACATCTTTCTTACGAGATGGATCCTTTTTTGAGTAGCAACACTGGCTCTTCCTTAAAAAGCCTCATATTAATCGCGATCAGCGCAATCTTACTGATGGGGTTTGTCCCTGTAACCATTAAGTGGGTTGATGCAAACGAAGCCACTATAGGCCTGATCCGCCTTTTTATTGGTGCCTTTGGCATAGGCATCATTCTCTTATTCAGAAGGCGCTCATTGAAACTCAAACCGACGGAATGGTATTGGCTTCTCTCGCTTGGCTTGGTATTTGCCGTTCATTGGTATAGTTACTTTAAGAGCATTAAACTTTCTGACGCATCTTTAGCGGCAATTGGCGTCGCTACCTTTGGCATTCACTTACTTGTACTCAACCGGATATTTTATAAAGAAAAGCTCTTTGCCAGCGACTTTGTTGCAGTGGCAATAGCCTTGGTCGGTATATTCTTGGCGTCCCCATCTCTAGAGCTTGATACGATTAAATTGAAAGGTTTTTTGATCGCTATTTTCAGCGGTTTTATGTATGCCTGTTTACCGCTTATTAATCGACAATTAATGCATCTCACCACTAATACCCGAGCGTTCGGTCAATTCGGTTTTGCTTTAGTCGCGTTTTGTTTTCTGATACCACAAAGTAACTTTGAGCTCTCATCTAATGACTGGATGGGGTTAATATTTTTGGGTGTGTTTAGCACCTTAATTGCTCATACATTGTGGATCAAGGCAAGTACTGAGCTTCCAACCAGCTTTACCGCAGTGCTTTACTACTGCTACGTACCGTTGGCCATCATTTTGGGATATTTTTTTCTCAATGAACCCATAGGCTGGCAGAAACTAACCGGTGCAGCATTAATTATATTGGCGAACGTATGGGTAGCCCTGGGACACAAAAAGAAACAATTGCAATCTTCCTCTCCAGATTAGCAGTTTGATTTTCAACCAACAGATTTACTATACTTTTATTAGCCTACTCGTGGTATCAGCTGGCATGGAGGAATCGCGATGGATACGTTTGAATACGATGACTACTACTACCGGCTTGGTCGACACCAAGCGGTAATTGAGCTAGTTGAGGGCGTGCCAAAATCTAAACCTAGTGGAATTTCGGCGCAATATATACGCGACTGGCAGCAAGGCTACAATGAAATGTCAGAAATGTTTTATTGGAGAAGAAGGCCAGTTGGTGGGAAACAGGCTGTCTAGACAGCAATCTTATTTTCTTTCTGGAGTTCGTGCTTCACGATAACGTTTACTACCAATAATTCGCTGGTAGAACTCGATTCTTTTATTGGCATCAGTTAATTGTTCGTCAGTTAATTCTCTTTTTAATTGGTTAACAATATCTTCACTTTTCTTATTGACCCCTTTTGCAACTGGACTTTGATTTACGGATGCAAAATAAAACCACACGTAAGATTCTACTTTATCGACTTTAAAGCCAATTCCGTTGTGCAACATAATTCCAATATTATATTGCGCAGAAGGGTACTGACGGATACTCGCTTGAAAATATAGCTCGGCGGCTTTTTTATAGTTACGCCGAAAACTACTGCCTTTAGGAGGCTCAAAATAGAAGTTCCCAAGCGTAAACAACGCTTGAGGATCACCAAGTTCGGCCTTATGCTTCAGCTTAGACCACTCGGTGACATAAACATTTTTTTGACTACCTATTTCTCTACTTCGTGCTGCTTCAGCTGAAAAAGAGGCCAGACTGAAAAGCAACAAGATTACTCTAGGCAGAATTAACTTAAAAAGCTGCAAAATAATCCTTAAACAAGGGCCTTATTCTTATATTTTGGCTATTCTCGCATAAATCCCTTGGAAAATTACACTCATAAGGGCAATTATAAGATAAGATGGCTACCTAATTAGGTGATTCCTATGACATTTTCGTGTGTAATATTTACATGCTTTTGTACTACTAATCCAGTTTTTTAACGTAAACTAGTACTAACTCACATCAATGGGCGACTCAGAATATATCATTATTGATATGATATGAGTACTTTGTACAGAATTGTGTAAACGAGAGGTTACTTCATGTTGCAGCTTAAAAACTTCGAAATATTCGGGCAACTTAGTAGAGAAGAGGTTGACGATATATTGTCCCATATCCACTGCCGAAGTTTTCCTAAAAAGACCCAAATCGTAACTGAAGGTGATGACTCTCACAGCCTTTACTTCCTGCTGGAAGGAAGAGTTAAAATTTATTTGGATGACGATAATGGTAAAGAAATCATTATGAACATTCATGAAGCCGGCGATTTTTTTGGTGAATTAGGCCTTATTAAATCTATCCCACGGACCGCCTCAGTACTAACCCTAGAAGACTCGCGCCTGGGAATTATGCCGGAAGCAGATTTTAGGCGTTGTTTAGCCTCTTACCCTGCTTTTTCGATGGCATTAATTGAAAATTTATCATCGCGATTAATTGACGCCACGGAAACCATTAGAAAATTAGGTTTGATGGACGTTTATCGAAGAATTGCCGTTACCTTCCTTAATTTATCTGAAGAAATTGACGGTGTTAGAATAATCAACGAAAAACTGACCCAGCAAAACATTGCCAGTCGGGTAGGCGCCTCGAGAGAAATGGTAGCAAGAATTTTGAAGGACTTGCGTGCCGGCGGGTACATCTCCCAAGAAAGCAATCGCATCATATTGCATAAGGCCCTACCACACTCCTGGTAAGGACTTAGTCCGTTTCTAATCTTAACAAAAAGAAGTTAATTAGGTTGGTATTGCTGAATTAAACTTTTAGCTTCACTCAAACAGAATCCGTTATACAAGGCTTTGCCTATCAAGACTCCGGACAATTTTCTTGTTTGAATTTCTAAGACATGTTTTAGATCGGCGATCTGTTGAATACCACCGTTAGCGAAAACAGGGATATCAACTGATTCTGAAAGCTCGATAATTTCAATCAAGTTCTGTTGATTGACGTGCCCATTTTCAGGCACCTCGGTTACCACTAACCCAACAACCCCGTCTTCCTCAAGCTGTCGTGCTAGGTGAGTCAATTTGAAAGTAGGTTCACCAGCGCCCATTGCTACGTTACCATGGCGGCTGTCAATTTCTACCAGTACTCTATTGGGAAATTCAACGCAAACATCGTCGAGTAAATTCTTCTGGCGCATGGCTTTACCATTTAGCACCAAAAAGTCGACTCCCGCGTCAGCCCATATGTAAGCCGACTCAATGCATTTAATACCGCCTAGGATTTGCAATTGGATATGGGGAAATTGTTTTTTAATTTTGGCTACGAGATCAACATTTTCAGGCTCGCCGGTTTCGATCGCATCAACATCAACAATGTGGAGTCTGCTGATACCTTTGTCAGCCCAGTTTTCGACAATGCTGAAAGCGTCTTCTTTGACGACTTGATCAACAAAACTATTTTTCGGCTCAGTATGAACCCCTTTTCCGTGGCGAATTTCCAGAACTGGTACTAACTGCATAAACAACCAACCCTTGAAGTCAATTTAAATTAACATCGATAATTTTTTAAAAGAAATCCATTGTGCAAACACATCTTTTTTGAACTTCTTGCTATATCTAACTATAGATATAAATCGCAAGTTATTCACTCCCTAAAGGAGATATTTGCACTTTATGTTGTCTAATCATCTATATTAAATAAACAACCCAAAAACAATCAATGACTTACGTCAAATTCGTCAAACAGAACTTCTGATAGCTTATTGGCATATTCACTATTTGGAGGCGCCATATGTCAGCATTAGATGACTTACGCAAAGATCTTGAAAATAGAAAAGTAAAGTTAGAAAGCCGTGTCACTGCGATCGATGCGGATGTCTCACACAAAAATCAGCCACTTTCGAACGATTGGGCGGAACAAGCAGTTGAAAGAGAGAATGAAGAAGTATTAGAAGCTTTAGGCAATGCTTCATTGGCAGAATTACAGCAAATCAAGGCAGCCCTAAAGCGTATGGATCAGGGGACTTATCAGCAATGCGATGTTTGTGGTGAAGATATCCTGATTGAGCGACTACGACTTGTGCCGCATACAACTCATTGCACCCGATGCGCTGAAGAAATTGAAGCCTCTCAATAAAAAATAAGCGACTACTCGGAATTATGTTGCAGTTGCCAGTATTTTTGTAGTCTTACCTGACAAATTAAGCCTAACGCCTTGATATAGTCAGTTCGTCAGATCCATTCGCAATATTAATCTAGCAAGTTCAATTGGCTTTAGGCATAATCCCCCTTCCAATAAGTTCACATCTATTCTGATGGGAACGATGGCCGCGGGAATGACGGCAGGTTTTTGTGGTTAGCTAACAAATATGGCTTTGCTTTCCGAACAAAACTTTCTGACGCGGTGCTCATGTGAATTCAAGCGATCGAATTCTAAAGACTTAATCAACTTCTTAATTAGGAACTTCTATCATGAGTAAAATCAAAGTTTCCATTATTGGTGGTGCCGGTTACGGCGCAGCAGAAATCCTCCGTCATGTACTCGTTCGCGAAGACGTTGAGTTACTTCGAATTTCGAGTAAAGACTACATTGGCCAATCAGTCAGTCAGGTGCATAGAAACCTTCCTGGTTTTGACCATGTCAAACTACAGGACATTACTCCGCAAGAATGTGCTGAAGGCGCGGACATTGTTTTCTTAGCCATGCCGCATATTATTACGGCTAAAGTAGCCATGGAATTATTTGAACTCGACGTAAAAATCATCGACTTATCCGGTGATTTCCGCCTAGAAAAATTAGAGGACTACCTACGCGATTATGCGCCGGAGCATCCATGTCCGGAAAGACTTGGTACATTCACATATGGCATGCCAGAACTTAATAGTGAAGCCATCAAAAACGCCAAGCATGTTGCCAGCCCGGGTTGCTTTGCCACAGGCATAGCTATGGGATTATTACCTTTGGCGGATGCTGGAATTCTCAAAGGCACCAACATTCGCACCGTAGCAATGACTGGCTCTTCAGGCTCAGGAGTAAAACCTCAAGCAGGCACTCACCATGCGGTTCGCGTGAATAACCTGAAAGCTTATAAAACGCTTCATCACCAACACCGTGCTGAGATAGTACAAACTTTAGGTCACGGCGGTGCTGAAGGCATCTCGCTAGACTTTGTACCAGTATCAGCCCCGTTAGTTCGAGGCATTTTAGCGGTTTCTCAAATCGATTTACCTGAAGGTATGGAGCAAGAAGATATCCAAAAAATCTACGAAGATTATTATGCCGACCACCTGTTAACGACAGTTCGTCCTAAGGGTGCCCCCGCCGAAGTGGCAGCCGTTTCTGGAACCGCTCGCGTTGAAATAGGTATTGACACTCGTGTTGATGAAGAAACAGGTCATCGTACCCTTTGTGTTACTAGCGCAATCGACAACCTTATTAAAGGCGGTGCCGGTCAAGCGATCCAGAGCTTTAACTTAATGACAGGTAAACCTGCCCACTACGGTCTGGACAATCCAGGTTTGTGGCCATAAGCCGACATTCTTTTACCTAGAAATTAAAATCCCCTCTTCCTCCGGGAGAGGGGAAATAGTCCTTACTCCTTAAATTATGCAGGAGGGTTATCATGACTGATTCAAGAAAAACCGCTGTCATTAAAGTTGGCGGTGACGTCTTATTGGACCAACAAGAAAGAGAAGGTCTCGCGCAAAATATTAAAGACTTGCACTCCCAAGATTGGTCAATTGTTTTACTTCACGGCGGCGGACCACAAGTCAACGCGCTGCAAGAAAAACATGGGCTAACGCCAAATAAAGTTGCTGGCAGACGCATCACTTCTGAAGCAGATTTAACGGTCGTTAAGCAAGCGATCGCTGGCGAAGTGAACGTCAACCTAAGCTCTGAATTGATCAAAGCCGGTTTACCTGCCTTTGGTTGCAACGGCGCTTCCGGCAACTTAATTCAGGCCAGTAAACGGCCACCCGTCGTAGTGACAGGAGCAGGACCAGACCCAATTGATTTTGGTGAAGTCGGCGACGTTCAAGCTATTAATGGCGAGTTACTTTCCGGCCTCTTTAGCCTCGGCGTTATCCCGGTTATTGCAACTTTAGGTGTATCTGAAAAAGGCAGGATTTTTAATATTAATGCCGATACAACTGTGGTTCAAATTGCAAAAGCCTTGCAAGCAGACTTGTTACTACTGACCACTGGCGTTGGTGCAGTTTTCCGAGATCTCGATAAACCAGATACACGTATCAAACAAGTTAATCGAAAAGAAGCTAACGCATTAATCGAAGAAGGAATTATTCAGGGCGGAATGATCCCGAAAGTGGAAGAAGCAATGAAACTTTTGAGTGAAGGAGTTGGCTCCATCGCGATAGTTTCCGGCCGTCATGCCGGTGCATTCGAAGCGGTTGCTAACGGTACCGGAGAATACGGTACGCGTATTGTTGAGTAAAAGCACTTCACTATCGTATATCGTAGCCCGGGAAGAGTGAAACGCCTCCCGGGATTATTTGTATTTTGATTCAACTAATCCAGCTATAGTTGCCATCTTACCCCCACAGAAATAACACTCATATTCAGCTCTTCATTCCTTTACTAATCACAACTCTTTACAAACTCTAGTGAACTCATTTTGTAAGCCATAGTCGAATCATCACCCCAATCACCTTAAATCCGCATTGTGACGATAATTGGCAACTATTGCTTTCGATAGCTCTCTATTTGATGATTCAAATAAAAGTAAAAACAAACTGACCTATTTTTTACTTTGCTCTTTAGTTTTGCACTTAATTGTTGTGGCGTACTTCTATGACTTTGGCGGGCCAGGTCTTTCAATTACTGCACCTTCGCTCGATAGAACAATTAACATCGAATTCAGTCGTTCTGAAGGACAAAGTGAAAATATTTCGAAAGTCGTTCACCATTTAGAATTGGACAAGGAAATAGTTGATTCGAAAATTACTCCGACGAAAAATCAGCCATCTGAAAATTCAAACTCGGATAGCATTAACCCTAAAGGTGGATTTAGAATTGAGTCTACAATAGAAAAACAACTTAAACCTCAAAAACAAATAGAAGAGACCAGCACCCTGTCCCCCGATATAGTGAAACAACCCTCGCAATCGAATAATTTAGAGAACATCCTTCAATCTATTCGCAATAGAGAAGTGCGAGAAGCTACTATTTCAAATAACCAGGCTCAGTCCGGTCCATATTTTGACCCGACAATTAATCAACACTTATCAGCTCAAGAAAAGGAACATCTCCGGCTGGAAACGCTCGCTGTAGATAGAAAAAGAATGGAAGATAATAAACATTATGAATTTAACACCACCGGTAATACAAGCGTGGCTCGTATTAATGGTCGTTGCTTTATCGTGCCTCAAAATACGACGACAGAGGAAGATACCCGCATATGGCTCCCGCTCGGCAATTGCGAGATAAAAAAGAAGCTCGATTTCTCTACTAAAAAATTAGATAGCGAATTTCGAGATGGAAAACGTGAATACTAAAGCATACCTATGAATATGAGCCTGCTTTACAGTTATTTTTCAACCAGGCAATTGCCAGTTTCTCGTGCTCTTCGATAAAGTCATTTTTCAGTGCCATATAAATTTGACTATTATTTTGACATTTCCGGGCCGCATCGATTTTTAGCTTTGCATATTCATTGATGATTTCGGGATGCGCGATTAAGTAACCTTTAAATGCTCGGTGCCGAATTAAATTACTATCCCCGGTTTGAAACGTATGGATGTGATGGGTTCGTTGAGTTCCGCCTTTTTGAAAATAACGCCTGCCGGGAATTCCATTTTCACCTTTGACTAAATATCCAACGGCCTCCATATCACTATTTTTTCGTCTAATTTATCTAAACATTCAACTTCAACTAAAATATCAATCACCGGCTTGGCGGCAAGCAGAGGCACAGAAGTACTTCCTATGTGTTCAATTACGGAAGCATTTGAACCCAATATTTTCGAAAGTAACTGATATTCAATTTCGAATAGTTGTGGCCAATTTGGATCGTAGCCAACCACTTCAATAATTCTATGTGACATTACTTAAGCCGTTTTTCGACGAAAGATTTGCTTGACTGGCTTAACTAGATATAGACCCAAGCCGATCCAGATAAACGCAAAACTGGTTAACTGCTCTGGCCCCAGAGGTTCATTGTAGTACTGGGTTGCCAGAACGAAAGTTAGCGAGGGCGCAATAAATTGTAAAAAGCCTACACTATTGAGCGGAATCTTTTTAGCTGCGGCCGCAAACCAAATCAATGGAACTGCGGTAATAATTCCGCCGGAGATAAGTAACCAGTCGATAGAACTACTACCACTTAAAAAGGAAGCCTCTCCCTGCCACAATAACCAAATAATAAATCCTCCGGCAATTGGGAGAGCAAGTGTCGTTTCTACTAATAAACCATTTAACGAGTCAACTTCCAGCTTTTTGCGAATAAATCCATAAAGCGCAAAGCTCGTAGCCAAACTTAATGCAATCCAAGGAAACTCACCATAGTTTATAATTTGGTTGGTAACGCCAAGCGTTACTGCAATCACAGCTCCCCATTGTAGCTTGGTGAGTTTTTCGCTGAGAAAGACGACGCCTAATAAAATCGACATGATGGGATTGATAAAATATCCCAAGCTAGTCGCTAATATTTGGTCATGAGTTACTGCCCAGGTGAAAATGTACCAATTGCATGAAACTAATGCCGTTGAAGTAATTAGCCCTAAAATCAATTTGCGGTTAGTAAAAATCGATTTAACCAACAAACGCTTTTTTAGTAACAGCATAAACACCAAAGTAAAAGGTACACACCAAGCAATTCTATGGGCTAATATTTCCTCAGCCGATACACTCGCCACTGCTTTGAAATAAATCGGTACGAGCCCCCACCAAATGAAGGCACCTGTACCAAAAAACCATCCACTTGTTTCTGTTTGATTTTGCATTAAGATTTACGCTTGTAAGGCAGATGTTAAATGTCGTTGCTCTGATCCGTTAAATTTTGCCAATTTACTTGCAAAACTCAATATCATGGGGTCATCGGCATCAAATTGAGCTTCATCTTCGCATCCATAATACAACATGCCAAGGTTTTTTATACCCAAATAATTTAAAGTGTTATCGAAAATCTGTTCGAAACAATCTGGCGGATAAATATCTGAACCAGTGGCAATCACACCTGAGCTTTTTGTTCTCAGTAGTCGACCTCTAGATTTATGTTGTTTAAGAAAGTCTGACAACCGATCAATAAAGATTTTAAGTTGAGCGCTGGGAGCATACCAATAAATTGGTGATGCCATCAGGATGATATCAAACCCTAGCAATTCATCCATCAAGGGATGAAAGTCATCACTGTTATTTCTAAACTGATAGTCAAACGGAGCTATTTGAAAATGATTGAGATCGAATAGTTCCAGCGGTATATTTTTTGCCAAGGCGCCAACAAGACTGGCTGTATTTCCATTACTTCTAGCAGAACCTAATACGACGGCGACGCGAGCTTTCAAAACTCCTCCTCTCCAAAAATAGTATGTTGAAAAGAAGCATAAAACCTCAACTTAACTTTAGGTAAAGAACTATTTTAATCTTAGTCATCGCAGCGGATGAGTCGAGGTATATCTCAATAAATGCTAGCCGGCCATATAAGTTCCCGTGCCCAATGCAACCAAGGTATCATCATCACTATGTAGCTCCATACGCACAACAGCAACTTTGTTGCCACTTCTGAGCAAACGAGCCTTAGCGTAAAAAGAATCTCCCTTTCCCGGACGTACATAATCTACGCGCAAATCGATGGTTCCGATCTTAGAGAGTTTTCTGCCGATTTCTTCATCACTGGCATCTAGGTTTTTGCCCAACATTCCCGCAGCGGCCATTGCCCCACCAACAACGTCAAGCGCAGTTGCGGTGACTCCACCGTGCAACATGCCATGTACAAAGTTTCCAATTAGCTCCGGCTTTTTCTTAAAACTAATTTTACAACTCTCGGCTGAAAGCTCATCAAACTCAAATCCTATTAGCTGGTGAAAGGGAATTTTATTAGAAAAAACATCGCCAAGACGTTGCATCAAGGCCTGATATTTTTGCTGATTTTGTTCCATACCTGACATGAGTTGAGCCTTTTGAATCGATAAATGTAGGGTGGTCTGTTTCGCTGATTATTAGTCAGTTTACCTAGCTATTTAGATGGAGCGCAAATAAAACATACTTTTTTTCAACAACTTAGCAGATGGCAAGTAATTTGCTTCATTTACAAATTGGCCACTAAAAATCTTGTTTTGTTTTAAACGAGCCAAAAATATTAGGAGAATCAATGCAGTTACATTTACTTCGTCATTTATGTTTGTTTGGATTGCCCATTTTACTTGCTTCGAGTTGGCTACTAACCCTGCATAGACCGGATCACTGGCAAAACTTCGCTGATGGTTTTTTCGTGATATGCCTAACTGCGAATATCGGTTACTTCACTAATTTTATCGCGATAAAAATGTTATTTAAGCCTTACCAGAAAACGGCGCTCGGTAGACAAGGATTAATCCCCAAAAATCAGAAAAAGCTCGCTAAAGCTCTCTCGAATACTTTAAGCGATCACTTTCTAGCCAGCGAGCATTGGCAAGAATATATAAACAAAGCCAATATATATCCGAAACTACTCGATTCAGGAACTAGCTTCGCAAAAAATTGGCTCGACCATTCAGAAAACCAGCAGCAACTAAAACTATTCCTGGTCGACCAACTTGAGCAGAACAAATCATCGATAGACACTCTACTTGAAAAAATCCAAAACGATCTGTTAGGTCAACTCGAGGAGAATTTCGACCCTCAGCAGTTATTGGAACAATCGTTTAAGTGGTTTGACAGTCAGCTAAAGGACAATCCTCGGGAAATGGAGTTTCTAATTGAACCCATTATCAAAACCGTTGCCGCCAATGTACCCATGATCGCCACACGATTGGTTGCCACCATAGATGAGCATATCGAAAGGCAAGATACATTAAGAAGAGGCGTTGCAAAAGCGGCCAAATGGTCAGCAAACTTCTCAGAGGAAGATATTAAAGGTTACCTATTCAGAATGGTTGCAAGCTTTGAATTTAGGCAAACCCTATTTGAAGGACTACAAACCTTAGTCAGTGAATATCAAAGTCTAGGAAAACTTCCTACCCAAAAACTCAATCTAAGAGAACTGTTCCACAAACACATTAGTAAACACCTTGACTCACTCGATCTAAGCGGGAAACTTATTGACTATGTAAAAGCCATCCCGGCTAATCGATTGAGTCATGGCGTTAATTTAATCTTGCCAAACTTGATCGCTGCAATTAAAAATAAACTTGAAGATAAGGAACTCCAGCAAAAACTCAATCAGCAATTGATCAATATGATAGAACACATTGATTTAAGAGAAGTAATCGAAGAAAAAGCAACAACGTTCTCTCCCCAAAAGATGGAGCAGATATTCCACAATATGATTGCCGATCAGCTTGTATTTATCGAATTGCTCGGCGCGGTTCTCGGAGGACTGTCAGGGCTGGCACTAGTTAATTTTGGTTGGTTTGTGGGCTTAACAGCTTTAGGATTAAGTTATCTTCTGGTCGATAAGTTGCTAACGAACCATTCTGGCCAGAATGGTTCAAAAGATAGCAGAGAACTAGTCATAGAATCGACACAAAGCGATCATTAACATGTCATAAATTCCGGTAAAAATTGGCGGGCAGCAGGCGCCATCTACGCTTCTGCAACGACAATTTTTACAGGTAATACTTATGATCAATGTTGATAATCTCATATCCGAGCGACTACCACAGCTCAAGCAAAAACCTAAGCTTAAAAAGACGCTAACTGGTGTCTTTAAAAAGCTACTACATGAAAAAGAAATCAACGAATTTCTTGAAAAAAATGAACATCTTGGCGCAATTGAATTTTTAGATAGCGTTATGCATCGTCTAGGCCTTTCTTATACTGTAGATAATTGGGAGCTAGAGAACATTCCCACCGAAGGTAAAGTTGTTATTATCGCAAACCACCCCCTAGGCTCTCTTGATGGGATCGCGCTGTTAAAAATGGTGAGTCAGATCCGTAGTGATGTAAAAATTGTTACTAACGAAATCCTAAACCATCTAGAACCGTTGCAACCATTCTTTTTACCGGTTAATAATATGAACGGTAAATCAAGTAAAGAACAGTACACTGGAATAGAAAAAGCGCTACAAGAAGAAAAAGCCGTTATATTTTTTCCTGCTGGTGAAGTATCACGGTTTAGATTGTCGGGAATCAAAGACAGTCATTGGCGCGCGGGCTTCCTGCACATGGCTAGAAAATTTGAGGCCCCTATTTTGCCCATTCATGTTGGCGGTAAGAACTCGAGATTTTTCTACGGACTTTCACTAATTGCCAAGCCTGCTGGAATGCTATTGCTAGTCAAAGAGATGTTTCGGCGCGCTAAGGTTACTCTACCGATGCAAATAGGCGAGTTGATACCCTTTCGCTCTTTCTCCAACTTGCCTTCAAATCATCGTGTGGCAGCGCAACTATTCCGTAAACACTTATACTCAATCGCCAGTGGTAAAAAATTAGTATTTGATACGGAAAAACCCATTGCACATCCGCAAGCCAGAAAGCACCTTAAAGCTGAGCTTGAGCAATGCCAGCTTCTGACTACGACTAAAGACGGCAAACAAATTCTCTTGTTAGAAAATGCCAAAGATACTTCACTTTTGAGTGAAATTGGCAGATTAAGGGAAGTTTCATTTAGAGCCGTTGGTGAAGGAACAGGTCACCGAATTGATGTAGATGAATACGACCCTCATTACCAGCATATTGTCCTGTGGGATCCAGAAGAGCTTGAAATCGTCGGAGCTTACCGCGTATTGAAAACACAGAACATCGATAGCAAGCAATGGTACAGCAGCACGCTATTTAATTACCATGACGAATTTAAAGAAATAAAACACTGTGGGTTAGAACTTGGTAGAAGTTTTGTCCAACCTAAATATTGGGGTAAACGCAGTTTAGATTATCTCTGGTATGGAATTGGAGCCTACCTTCAAAAGAATCCTGATATTCGATTTATGTTTGGACCAGTATCGATTAGCGCTGAATACAATAAGGAGCTTATTGAATGGATGGTTCACTACTATGGGCAATACTATAGCGCTCAAAAAGACTACGCTTCTGCGACAAACCCATTTCAGATTTCTCCAGCAGGGATAGCAGCGCTGGAGCAGGCATTTGCCACTGTGGACGCAGCAGAAGGATTTAAACGCCTAAAATATCAGTTGAAGATCTTCAATAAAACGGTTCCTACTTTATTTAAGCAATATACTGAGCTTTGTGTGCCTGGTGGTGTTTTCTTTTCGGCTTTTAATGTTGATCCGTTGTTTAGTGATTGTGTTGATGGGTTGGTGGTGGTTGATATGGATAAGTTGTTGGAGAAGAAAAGGAAGAAGTATCTTCCTGAGTAATTTTACTTGAACTTACCCCTGGCCGCAGGATCTATCTCCTCTGCGTCTTAGGGAGGGAAATATTAGTTTAAATATTTTATCTTTTAGGGACGTTGCGCGCTTCGAATAACAATCCCCAACTTTCTATCTTCAAAAGACTCAAGAAAGAAAAAGGAGAACTAAAAGAACGCGCGCCTAGCGGCTATAACGGGCTTATGGAAACCATGAGCCATCGGATAGACACGAAAATCTAATGAGCGTAAGCGAGCTATTTTCGTCCGATGGCTCGGCTTCAAGTTGAGACCGGCAGTGAAGGTATGACCCACCAAACCAATTTGACTTAGTTATCTTCAGCGTCGGGCTTTTTTGCCTACTTTTGCAGCTCTTGGCAAAAGTAGGTCGCACGCAAGCAAAGCAGTGCGAAATCGTACTTAGAAAACTTAGCAATTGCTATATCTTGAACGGTGTTGCCCTATCCCTCTCCCAAAAGGAGAGCAAACAGTCCATTACAATTTAAATTGCAAAAACGAAGCTTACAAAACTCATCAATTCTCAAAATTCATCTGAATTAAAATCTTCAAATACATCATAGCCAACTTCCCAATATCCTCAATTGGCGCCCGCTCATTAGCCTGATGGATCCGCTTATTACACAAACCCAACTCAACAACCTGAGTTCCAGTCTTTGCCAGGAAACGACCATCAGAAGTTCCTCCGGCAGTAGAAAGCTTAGGTTTAACTTGATTGGTCTCAAACGCGATCTTTTCAACTACACTCCGAATCAATGAACGACGTGTAATAAAAGGTTCTGCATCAATAATCCACTCAACTTGATATTCAGACTTAGTTTTATTCAATTGCTTTTCGATGTATTTCTGAAGTTTTTGCACAGTTTGTTTGGGTGAGAAACGCATGTTAAAAACAAAATCCACTGAGGCGGGAGAAATATTATCTGCACCACTATCACACTGAAACTTCACTACCTGCAAACTAGTGGCAGGAAAGAAGCGGCTAGGCAAATCCCATTGCTTGTTCTGCAATTTATTTAGAATTTTACTCGCATGTTTCACCGGATTATTGATTTGCGCTGGATAACCAACATGACCTTGTTTTCCCTTGAGAGACACCCTGGCAGTCAAAGAGCCACGTCGACCGACCTTAATACTATCACCAACGGTATTCTCACTACTTGGTTCGCCGACCAAAGCCCACTGAATATGGCGACCTTTTTGTTGGAGTTTCTCAACCAGGTACTTGATCCCTTTGGTTGCTTCTCCCTCTTCATCACTGGTCAGCATCATAGCGATATCAATATGCTTTTCGATCGGCAAAGCGTCAAAGTGCTCTAGTGCCACTACCATTGCTGCAACTGCAGTCTTCATATCAACTGAGCCCCTGCCATATAGAAAGCCATCTTTTTCTAGGGGCTTAAATGGATCAGTTTCCCAATTGGATAGATCGCCGGGTGGAACCACATCAATATGCCCAACAAAAGCGAGCGTTGGTTTCCCATTGCCAAAACAAGAAAAGAGATTACTTACTGGTGTTGAATCCATTCTCTCATTCAACATTTGCAGTTTTGCTAGTCGATTTTCTACCAGAGTGAGACAACCAGATTCATTAGGCGTGATCGAAGCCTTACTGATCAAAGCATGACTTAACGATAAAGCCGAATCTCGCATTTCAGAAACCGAAGGGAGCTCTGGCAAACTTTGCCAGTAAGATTTAGATTTTAGTTTCGTTGCAAATACCATTTCGAATACCGCCGTAAACGCACAAATCAGCCGAATTAAACCTGGCAAATTACCGCTTCACTATTACCGAGCCATGACTGGAATTTGACAATTTTTTGACCAACGAAATATGATTTTCTTGTCATTAAATAGAAAAACAACTGTCACCAAGCGGTCATTTTTCAACCAGACAATTCAATCCAAAACGGAGGCTATCTATTTCACCGATAGTAAGTATTAATGGTTAATACAACTTCACAATTTGTACGTGAATGCGAGAGCATTTGGATTTCGGATGTTCACTTGGGGCACAAAGAGAGCAAGGCAGAGGCGCTTCTTAGCTTTCTTAAGTCAGTTAATCCCAAAAATCTATTCTTGCTTGGAGACATTGTCGACTTTTGGGAATTTAAATCAGGCATGCGATGGCCGCACAGTCATACCCAGGTATTTAAGCAGTTACTCAAAATGGCGAAGCACGGTTGTAAAATCTATTACATCCCCGGAAATCACGACGCAACTTTAAGAAAATTCATTGGCTATCGCTACCGCAATGTAAAAATTTACAAAGAATATATTCACACTACCAAAGCAGGAGAGAAGTTGCTCTTATTGCACGGTGATCGTTTTGATAATCTTGTGCGTTTGAATAAGTTTCATGGTTGGATAGGTGATGTGTCTTATGACTTTTTACTATTCTTAAATCGTTGGTACAACAAAGCGCGTAAAAAATTTGGTTATCCTTACTGGTCGCTTTCCAGCTATCTGAAAGAAAACGTTAAAAGCGCGCGTGTCGCGATAGACTCTTTTATCCGGGCAGCCACTTACGAAGCCAAGCGCAGAGAATGCCATGGGGTTGTATGTGGTCATATTCATCACCCAGAGATCAAAGAGCACAATGGGGTCAAATACTACAATGATGGCGATTGGATAGAAAATAATTCTGCTTTAGTTGAAGATAAAAATGGCAAGCTGGAGCTCATATTTTTCCGTCATCGAGCACCAGTTTACGATCCAACGGATGATCATGCCATCGATGAAGTAGAGGAGCCTTTGAAAAAGTCTGCCTGAATACCCCACACAAGAGATAGGCCTCGTGGCAAATCAGCGTGAGAGCTTTACAGAGACCACTTTATTGTTTTCAAATGTGTCTATTTTAAATTGGTTTTAGATTGATTAAACTAAACTCACTTACCTACCAATTAAGTACACACCTATGTTCACTCTATATGGCGATATCATTTCGGGTAACTGTTATAAAGCTTACCTTGTAGCAAACCTCTTAGACTTACCAATCAGGTGGGTTAATGTTGATATCATGGCAGGTGAAGCGCAAACAGATGAGTTCAAGCTTAAGAATCCCAACGCTAAAATCCCATTACTCAAATTAGAAGATGGTAATTATATTTCAGAGTCCAATGCGATTATCAACTACTTGGCAGATGGCACGGATTTACTGCCTGAGGATAGGTTCTTAAAGGCCAAGGTCCAAGAATGGCAATTTTTCGAACAATATAGCCACGAGCCATTTATTGCTGTCGCCAGATTTATCAACAAGTACCAAGGCCTTCCAGAAACAAGAAAAGCAGAATATGCGTCAAAGCAATCTGGCGGTCACAAGGCACTTTCTATAATGAATCTCCAATTGCAGAAATCAGATTACTTAATCGGAAACTCTATGACGACAGCAGATATCTCACTTTATTCCTATACTCATGTTGCACATGAAGGTGGTTTCGACTTATCGTCTTACCAAGCAATCAACACCTGGATTGATAGAATTCAATCTCACCCTAAATACGTCGGCATGCAGCTTAAACCTCAACATCAATAAAATTGATAACTAATAAAGTGAAAACCAATTATGTTTGATAAGGACATGATGAATCAAAAAATTATCAGTGCGGTTAAGTACTGGATACTACATACCATTATAGGATTTAATTTTTGCCCATTTGCCAAACGCGAATACGACCGTGATGCCATCCACTTTGAACTCGTGGACGACCACAATACGCAAGAACAACTGCATGCGTTGGTCAATGAATTCTCACGGCTTGATCAATGCCCTTCCATCGAAACGGCGATAGTAATATACCCTACTGGATTGGAAAGTTTTTTCGACTACTTAGACTTTGTTGAATTAGCCAACGAGTTACTAGTTGAACAGGGGTACGAAGGTACTTACCAATTAGCAACTTTTCACCCCGATTATTGTTTCGAAGATGTTGCTCAAGATGATGTTTCTAACTTTACCAACCGTTCGCCTTATCCTTTACTGCATATTATTCGTGAGGCCAGTTTGGAAAAGGTTCTTGCCAAATACCCTTCACCTGAACAGATCCCTGAAAAAAATGTTGAATTGGCGCGGATTAAGGGGGCAGAGATATTTAATGACATTTTAAGGAAAAGTAAGTCGACAGATTAATCTTTACTTTTGTCAGCTAAACCATCCGCATTATCTTCCCAATTCTGCCCATCAAATTTTACAATATTGATTGTACTGGGCTTAATATCTAAACATCTAACGTTAATATCAATGCCATCAGGATTTGAACGCGGGGTATAGAAAGGCTTAACTCCACATGTTTTGCAGAATGTATGTTTAGCAATACCGGAATTAAATGTATAGGTTTGAATGTTGTCTTTACCCTTGAGCAGCTGGAAACGACTCAAGGGAAGTATCAAATGGAGAAAACCGGCCTTAGAACAAATTGAACAGTTACAATCTTCTACTTCAATTTCATCTGGTGCCCGTATTTCAAACTGTACGGCACCACAGTGACAGCTCCCTTTAAAAGTATTCAGTTTTTGCTCTGACATTTAATTTAAATTCTCTTAATCATTTTCGGCTCTTGTTTCTACCAGCACCTTGTCTTCATTCTTGACTCGAACGGATAACACAATTGGCCTACAACAAATATAACAATCTTCCACATACTCTTGTTCTTCAAGAGAGCAGTCCACAATAATATCGAACTTTTGCCAACAATACGGGCAACATACGCTGTACGGAAGAGTGATGTTTGACATTGACTGACCGTTAAATTGTAGCTTACATATCAAGTGGACAATGTCTCACAGATCTCAACATAAATCACCAATAGTAAATTTGGGCCAGATCGATTCTAATAGTCCGCCATAATAAGACTAATATCTCACCAAGGAATGGGAATGTCATTATCGATAGTTTACACTCGAGCCGGCGTCGGAATTGATGCGCCCCTAGTGACAGTGGAAACACATCTGTCTAATGGTTTGCCAGCACTCAATATTGTTGGATTACCTGAAGCGGCGGTAAAAGAAAGCAAGGACAGAGTTAGAAGCGCCCTTATTAATGCTAATTTCGAATTCCCGGCAAGACGTATCACCATAAATTTAGCACCGGCCGATCTGCCAAAAGATGGCGGGCGATTTGACCTTCCCATAGCTCTCGGGATCCTCTTGGCTTCAGGGCAAATTCAAGTAAATACCATTGAGCAATATGAATTCATGGGGGAACTCGCCTTGTCGGGTGAACTAAGACCAGTCAATGGCATATTGCCAGCATCACTATCAGCCAAACAAGCCAAAAGAAAATTAATAGTCCCCATTGATAACTTGGCAGAAGCCCAATTAGTCGGCTATGAGCAAGCTATTGGCGGAAATCATTTGTTGGAAGTTTGTGCATTCTTGCAAGGCCAAAAACGGCTCAAATTGGAGCAACGGACCAAGGCACAGACAATTCAATTGCCACAACCGGACTTAATCGAAGTTAAAGGCCAGTATGCGGCCAAAAGAGCTTTAGAAGTAGCAGCCGCTGGACGGCACAACCTATTTATTTTGTGATACAATAAACACATTGATTTTAAAGAGCTTTTGAGAATTGATGTGAAATTATTGTATTCGTATATTCGAATGTCTTCTGTTAAACAATATAGGGAAGGAGACAGCCTGAGAAGACAACTAGAAAATACTCGCAGATTCGCCGAGCAAAATGGCTATACGCTTGACGAGTCAACGACTTTTAAAGATTTAGGAGTAAGTGGCTTCAGAGGTGCGAACCTTCAAATTGGTGCGTTAGGCCAACTTATGAGATGTGTTAGAGAAGGTAAGATTCCTGCAGGTAGTGCTTTATGTGTTGAAAATTTCGACCGTTTTTCAAGAATGGAATTATGGGAAGCTTTTGAGTCATTTTCTAAAATCATTAGTGCTGGTATTGATTTTATTATTTTAAGAGATCCGAGTAATGCGTTAATGCCTACAATCTACTCTAAGAAAGCTATAAGTGAGAATAACTTCTTACTCTATGGGAGCTTACAGGCGATGAGTATCGCCAACTTAGAGTCTCAAAGAAAATCCGATTTACTATCTCAAACGTGGGCGGGAAAGCGAAAAGAAGCTAAAAAAGGCAATAGAAAACTAACGAGCAGGTGTCCAGGTTGGTTAGTTCTAAATAAAGATAAAACAGAATTTGGGGTGATTCCTGATAGAGCGCGAGTCGTTAATGATATATTTAGAATGGCTATAAACGGTGTTGGCAAGAGATTAATCGCTAAAAGTTTAAATGATAGACAGGTTGCAACATTTGGTAAAGCCTCACATTGGTACGAAACGACGGTTGCGAAATATCTGAAATCCAGAGCAGTATTAGGCGAATACCAACCTAAAGTGTACTCTCAAGGAAAATCTGGACGAGGTGTGCCAGATGAATCGACAGGAGTTATAAGCGACTACTTCCCTAGAATCGTTGATGATGAAATTTTTTATGCTGCTCAGAATGCGATCAAATCGAGACAAAACTCAGGAGGACGAAAAGGAAATCAATATTCAAACATATTCAGTGGTCTCGCTTTTTGTGGACACTGCAATACTTTAAAGAACAAGCTTCATATTGAAAGAGCTGTCAAAGATCTTGAACAAGATTCTTACTTTCAAAAATTGAATGAAGAAAAGAAATTATTAGAAGTTGGAAAGGTTTCAAATAAGCCAACTCCTATGACATTCGCGAATAAGGGAAAGGACACAGAACAATATCTTGTTTGCTCTCGCTATCGAAGAGGCTTAGGGTGTCAAAATAATCGGTATTGGAATTATCACTATCTTGAAAAATCGATTCTTACTTTCTGTAAAAACCTGGATGTTTCAATTATTGCTGACAACGACGAATCTAATCTAACGAAAATTGAAAAAGTTAACGCCCAGATGTCCAAGATAAATCATGAAATTTCGGAGATAGAATTCAAGAACGGCAAATTTATGGCAGCCTTGCTGGAGAGTAACGCCGAGATCCCAACTTTATCTAGTAGTATTGCGAAGAATGACAAAAAGATTGGTAATCTCAAAACAAGATTGGATAAATTGAAAGATAAACTTGGCAGATTATCGGCAGTTAGAAATGTAGCCAAGAAGTACAACGAAGAGATTAAGATTGTTTTCAACAAGATTAGTCATCAAGAATCGAAAGATCCTACAGAGGTTCTTGAACTCAGAGCTAAGTTAGCTTCGTTGCTAAAGGGAGTGGTTTACAAAATTGAGTTGTTTAATAACGGAAGGTTTGATGACGGAAACAAAGAATTTGTTATTCACTATCATAATGGTGATAAGACTGATGTGATACCTAATCCAGATGACCCAACAGATTACGAAATCGTTAGGGAAAGAGATATGATAGGAGTTCCTATCAAGAAAGATAGGGTCAAATATTCGTAGGCTCTGAAAGCCTCAGAGATGCTTGAGACACATAGCTATATGATTTATCATCAAATAATTTAAAGTGCATCAGAACACCTCAGAGAGGCTCAGAGTATAGAGCGGCACCTGCTCTTAAAAGTAAAATTTAGTTAGATTGTAATTTGACTTTCTGACAGCATAAAACCATCAGAAGTAATTACAGAGATGACACCTTCTGGCTGACATATAAGTTCATTAATAATTGTAAGGGATTTCTCGAATCTAATTATAGACTCGACTGAGGACCAGTCAGAAGGATTAATTTGAATCATTACTAGAAGAGGAGTAGAAGTTCTACTATCGAACTTGTCTAATAGATTAACCAGCTCTTTGTAGTTTCGAAGGATTTTGCCTTTCATCAATAACCTCCTTTAATTTATCAATTAAATTGTCATAGTCTGTCAATTCAATTAAATGTCTTAGACTACCAATTAGTGAGGTGGCATCAGTCGTCGAAATTTCGCCTCTAGAACACGCATCTAAGATTGACTCTGCCTTAGAGAATAACGAGTCGCCAACAATTTCAAACTCAATAGCATCCCTTGATTTACCAAGAGTGATAGCAAGAAGCTCTTTAATTGCGTTGAACTGATTCTTATTTTTGTCATCTTTTGAAATTGCCAATAGCTTACGAATCAGATCTTTCTTATCTTCATCGCTAATTACTTCATTAATAAGTTTGCGAAGGTTTATTGCGTCTTTTGGACGGCCAGCTCCAAGTCTAGCTCCACCATGATTATTAGATTTCATATTTATGGTCTCCTTGAATTTATCATTTGAATCAAGATAGTGGATTTTCTTTCAAGGCATTCGCGATTTTACGAACTCCCATACGATGTTCTTCAAACTTTGTACTACCACTAATATTTGACTTGAGCACTTTTACAGGTGTTTTTGTTTCGCCTCGTAGCCCAGCTTGAATTTTCTGAACAGAAGATGCGGCAGTGCCAAGATTTAAAGAATCTATATCAGCTATTTTCTGATCTTCTAATCCAGCCATTGAACGCCATGTATCATGCATGTGATCATTTTTTCTAATATCTAGGATTGTTTTTCGCTCAAGATCGAGAGACCAAGTTTCACCTCTCCTTTTGATAAGAAAGTTGGCAATTTCAGTTTCGTCATTTTTGTTCATTTTAAATGTTCCTTATGTTGTTGTGCGGCTCCGTTAAGAGCCACGATTAAATTTGCGATTTTTTAAGTTTTCAGATTTTGTTGCCAATCTAAGATGATTAGGATTACAACATGTTCTGTTTTTACATATATGGTCAACTTCGATTTTGGAAGGTATATTGTCAACAAGTAATTGATAGACAAGACGATGAATCAGAGTAGATAGATTTTTTGTATTCAAGTTATGGTTAAACCTACCATATCCTGATTCATTTATTGCTCCTGTCCAACTGAAACAATATCCTCCTAGAGGTACACAAGGGATTGGTACGACTTTATCGATGATTCTTAACCATATGTCTTCTTTTGGTCGAGACATATATTTTCCTTAGTTGGGTCAAGTTTTTTTAAACAAATTGATTAAACTAAATAAAAAAGTAGTTTTGTGAAGTATTTTTCTTAGTTACCAACACTTGTAGATGTTTGAATTAATTCACAAAACTTAACACTTCACGAAATTTAGAATTTATTTGACAGAGTTTTAGATTAGAAATTTGTCTGAACTATCATATACATGTGACTTATACCATTCTTTATGGAATCCTAAAGACTTCATGTAGTTGTAGTTGTTTATCAGTTCTTCTTTATCTCCAAAGGAATAGAATTCTTTCCTTTTTCCTTCAGGAATACTCAAGTGTCCCACTTTAACTATGCTGTTTTCTTGAGTGGCATTATTAATAGTCGCAAGAGTAACCTTTCGTTGGTCGAGTTCTTCTACATTTCGAATTACTGCTCTTAGGCAACGAAGAGTAAAGAGTGAGTTTTTGTCAAATAGGTGTTTCTTTTCTTCAATAGAGTCTCTAATGTAAGTCGATAGTTCTGATTTACAGCTTTCTGTAGCTGTGTGGAAATCATCAGTCAACATTGGAGTTTTATTTCTATCAAAATCCGATAGATCTACTTCGTTTAGAAGATAATGATAGATGGCTTCTAGTCCATTTTCATTTTCCAACCAATTTTTAACATTATCAAACCATTCATTTGATTTTTTCTTTTGTCGATTATGAACTACAAAGAACCTTCTTTCTCCTTCATCGATTTGGATAGCACTACTGTGATTACTAAACGCAATGAAGTTCATAAAGTTTGTAATTTCAAAATCTTTTAACCCTTTTGGATTTACTCTAGTTGTATCATTTGTTACTAGAGGCTTTAGTCTTTCAATAAATTTCCTGTTAGAAGTTTGAAGTAATTCATCTAGCACAACGAATGTGGCACCAACTTTCCATTCATCATGATTACCTACTATATAGTTGGGGCTGTCTAATGATCTGTAATTAGAAGAACCAATAAGTGGTCTCATGATTTTATCTGTTAGAAAGTTCTTACCTAATCCTCTTTCATTTGAACTTATTAATGGCATAAACTTTATTTTTAGCTGTGGGTATTTAACACAATGAGCCAAAAATTGAGTAAAGAACTTTGCTTGTTCTTCTTTACAGTCCATAAGATAGAGGATGTATTCTTGGAATATCGACACATCTGATTTAATTGGTTCGATACTAGGGCGTGCCCAGGCATTCAGTATTTTCAAATCTGTTTGCTTGTCTAAGTAGATTGATTCTTCATTTGGTAATGAATCGAAGAATACTGCTCTGTTAGTATCTTCATGCATTTCTTTGATAAAGTCGCTTGGAGTAAATCTCTTCTTACATCCTGAGTGTGGATTTCTGTAAGGCATAGACTTTTTAAGTGAAGCATATGAAGAGTTAAACTGTTTAATATTTAATCTTCTTCCAAATGGATCGAATCTGTTAACAAACGAACCAAAGGTGTCAATATACACCCATGTGTCGAGCATTTTTTGTACTTTTGGATTAGTGCTTAATTCAGGAAAATCGATTAGTTCCATTATTGGATAATCTCCTTATTGGTAAGACGAGGATGCTAGAGCAACGCTCGAATTTTCTTAAATTGTTCTAATCCTCGCTTTTGTTAAATTAAAGTAAATCAAGATATTTATTCTTGATCGTTAATTTCTGTTCTACACAAATTGCAAAGATACAGCCTGACTAGTTGGCTTAAGGTTGTGTAGTTTTTGATAGCCTGCGTTTGCAGTTGAGTTTTTACTTTTTTAGGCACTTTGACAGTGACTACCTGATAATCATGCATAGTTACTCCTTGCTTATAACAAACGTATTTTTATGTATTTAGATGTATACAAAAAATTTAAGATTTAAAATCTTGGAAACAGGCTTTGAGGGTGTCATCTAGTGACCTACCTGTTATCTATAAAGTGTAATGTTAATTGCAGGCTATACAGGGCTTAATTCTTCTATTTGATGTTTTCTTTAGTCTGGTTCCTCCGTTTCTTCATACTCTAGGTATTCTAAATATATTTCATATTCGTGATCGCAGTCAGATGGGTCAATTTTGAATTGTTGTTCAAGCATTTCCATTTGTAAGTTCTTAAAATAGCTCATTGGTTAATTTTCTCCTTTTAAGTGATTGGGAAGTTGAAATTAGCATTAAAAAATGCTAGTTTTAATTACATTGAATTGAATTCATTCACAT
>JAPHTP010000086.1 GCA_026196875.1 Kangiellaceae bacterium | reverse complement strand
TAAAGCGATATCCGCTTCTGACAGGGCCTTGAAATTGAAAGCTAGGGCCAGAGTAGATTTATTCGATATTGATATTAATCTACTCTGACCCCAATTATTATTCCAATTATTATTGATATTAATCTACTCTGACCCCAATTATTATAAGCGTGAAAGCTTAATGAAGTTAAACCAGAAAGATACAACCGTTATACTATATAATCCTAATAACAAGGATTATCAGCCGGGAACATGGAAATATATTGGCCCGGATGCAAATAACCCAAATAAAAGAAAACCTTCTGTAAGAAGAACTAGGAGAAGATAAGTCCGTGACCAAAAGTAAGCTTGTGGAGTATTTGACTGATGAATTAAGTGAGTTAGGCTTCTCTAGACTTCCTCAATTCAAAGATGGACTAGTAGCTTACTATAAAAAAGTAGATGGACTCTTTTTTATGCTGAGCTTCTATAAGTCGAGGTTTTCGAGAGAAGAAATAACCGGTGATTTATCTCTAGCACGAGTACCATCACCAAACTCAACTAGTCCTGATGTGCCAGAATACTCCACGATGAGGTTAGGTAATTTATTTACAAATGAAGAACTAGAGAAGCTAGAAATTTGTCGCCAACCAAATGAAAGAGACCTGTGGTGGACAGGATTTGATGAAGAAAACGTAAAGAGTATCATTCGAATTGTCGCTACCGCTGAACCAAAATTCTTGAATCAGGAAAGCCTAATTTCTTCTGTGGCACAAAGTAGTTTTCAAGAAAAAGCACTTGAAAACTATAATAATGTTGTCGAATTAGTTATGTCTAAATCTGTTTCACGTGAGGGAGCCAAATTGCAGCCCACTAAATATCCTAAAGGTATATCTGAAGAGTGGTTTTTGGCAGCTGAAAACGTTGGTTTGAAGATTTCTCCTAAGTTTTCAAAAAAACACTTAAACCCGCTGGCTATAGGGGCATTTAATTTAAGCGCTGTTAGTGGTAACAAAGATTTCGAATAGAGCCTAAAGTGAAACGGAGTTGAAACAAGAATGAAATTGATTTTGCTATTTTTATTAATCTTTAGCTTTACAACTGTTGCACAAGCTGAAGATGAATTTATAGGAAGTTGGAATTGTCTAGTTGAAACTGATACGTATGAAGATTTTAGATTGTCAATTTCAGAAAACGTTAACTACTTAAATGGAGGAATGTCCAAATCTACCATCATATATAGCTACGACTTTTCTGATGACAGAAAATTTGAGGTTGAATATGTCATAGAAGGCAGCTGGATAACTTAATCAGACACCCTGATTAACCGATCAGTACCATGGTACTGTATTTTCAATCGAGAGAGGTAATAGGCGCTAAACTACAAATGTGTAGGAAACTGCCGATATAACGTCTAGGAGATTGGAGTAAATTGGGGTGTCTGATATTCATTTTTACAGGAAAAGTAATGCTCAAGTATATATCAGTAATCTATTTTTCACTTTATTGCATATCTGCATTTGGTAGTGGAAAGGAGTTATATGAAACAGGTGAAAGTTACTATGAACAGAGAAAATTCGAATTAGCACACAAATATTTTAAGAAAGCAGCTGAGCAAGCGCATGCAGATTCTCAGTATAAACTCGCGTTTATGTATTTTGACGGCGAGGGTGTGAATAAAAACGACAAACAGGCTATTTTTTGGCTCACAAACGCAGCTAAGCAAGGGCATGCCAGTGCTCAGTTTAATTTAGGAGCATCGTATTACACTGGTGCCGGTGTTGACAAAGATATTAATCAAACCGTTTTTTGGTTAGGGAAAGCTGCTGAACAGAATCTTGGTAGAGCTCAGCTACATTTAGGGCTGATATACTACGAAGGTAAAGAGATCCCTCAAGATTATAAGCAAGCTTTTCATTGGTTTAATAAAGCTGCAGGGCAAGACTTTGTTGAAGCTCAAAATAATCTAGCATGGATGTATTACCATGGAGAAGGGACTGCTAAAGATTACCAGAAAAGCTTTTATTGGTATAAAAAGGCAGAGTCTTCTGGTGAACCGTTAGTGCTATATATGTTGGGCCAGTCTCATTTACTTGGAAGAGGAACGGTTAAAAGCCAAACTCAGGCTTATGAGTACTATCACAAAGCTTATGGTAAGGGACTGCCAGTGGCTGATTTACGTGTTGGTTTAGACTATTACTTTGGAATATCTACTCCAAAGAATATTGAAAAGGGAAAGAAGTTTATTTTTAGTTCCGCTGAATCTGGACACCCCGCGGCACAATTCATTGCTGGATATATTGAACTTGAGCAGAAGAATAAAGATAAGGCTATTTTCTGGTTGAAAGCTGCGGATAAAAATAATTACCATCTAGCTAACCTGTTATTGACGGTGATTGCTGAGGAAGAAGGAAATTATCTTCAAGCAGCTAAACAAATTGTTTCCGCCATGCCCTTGTTGGTTTCGTCGAACGTATCAATTGAAGTTGAGTAAGAAGGTAACCAGAGTTTGTAGATGGGTTCGAATGAAACAACCTTACAGTTTGAAAAGCCACCCAATTACGACACAAATATTACCCCTCTCCCCCACTTGATACCGATCAAAACTCCGATTATCTAAATAAGCAATAATGCCCCCGAACTAGACATCACTTCCAGTCAATGCGGAGGCATTACTCATGTTAAAAACACCTAATTCTAATCATGCAACAGAATGGCAACAATTCCTTAAATCCGGAAATCGAATTTTCATCGGCTCAAATGCAGCAGTACCTAACCTGTTGATAGATAACCTGATTGAAAACAGTCAAGAACTCCACGATATCGAGGCTGTACACATTTTGACTTTTTCTGAAAATGAATGGGCTAAACCTGAACATAAAGAACTGTTTAAGGTAAATACCCTGTTTATTGGTGGCAAAAATGTCCGTGAAGCGATAGCCGAAGGTAGAGCGGACTACACCCCTTGTTTCTTATCAGAAATCCCTAAACTATTCAGCGAAAACATTCTTCCCATAGACGTAGCACTCATTATGGTTAGCCCGCCGGATGAATACGGTTACTGCTCTCTTGGCGTGAGTGTTGATATTGTCTCCGCGGCGGTTAAATCCGCCAAGCACGTTATTGCCCAGGTCAATCCCAACATGCCGCGGACCAACGGGCACAGTTTTATCCATACCAATCAAATCAGTGCCTGGATGAAAGCTGATGAACCTCTGCCGATATTACCTCCCCCCGAACTTGATCAGGTTACCGAACAAATCGGCCAGTACGTCTCTTTACTCATAGAAAACGGCGCCACCTTACAGTTAGGTATTGGTAAAATTCCAGACGCCGTGTTGCGCTACCTAAATAATCATCAAGACTTGGGTATCCACAGTGAAATGATTTCAGATGGAATCATTGACCTGATGAAAAAAGGCGTGATTAACAACCGTAAAAAAACCTTTCACAAAGGCAAAAGTATCACTACGTTTTGTATGGGAACCGAAGCGCTATATGACTTCGTTGATGCCAATCCACACGTCGAGTTTTATCCATCAGAACACGTTAATTCACCTGTTAATATCGCACGTAATGACAACATGATTTCTATTAACAGCGCGATTGAAGTGGACCTTACCGGGCAAGTTGTATCTGACTCGATTGGTTACCGCTTCTACAGCGGCATAGGCGGTCAGGTTGACTTTATTCGTGGCGCCGCCATGAGCAAAGGCGGCAAACCAATTATCGCGTTACCATCTACTACAAAAGACGGTAAAACATCAAAAATTGTACCTCACTTAACCGAAGGTGCCGGTGTGGTTACATCGCGCGGTGATGTACATTATGTAGTTACAGAATATGGTATCGCGTACCTGCGTGGTAAAAGTATTCGCGAAAGATCGTTAGAACTTATTCGCGTTGCTCATCCTAAATTTCGCGACCAATTATTAGCAGAAGTACGGGAGCATTATTGGGTACCTGAACATCAAGAGAAAACCCCGACGTCTGTTGCAGAGCTCGGTAAAGTCGAACTCAAGCTTTTTGATTTTGATAATCAAGATTACACGCTACGCCCTCTTCGGCCAGCAGATGAGAGGAAATTACAAGAGTTCTTTTATTCACACAATAAAGAGACGCTGTTAATGCGCTATAACCACCATGTTACCCAAATGTCTCGGGAAAAGTCATGCAACCTGGTGAGTGTGGATCAATCCAGAGACCTGGCGCTTTGTTTTACCGAAAAAGATCACCTCGGTGAAATGATCCAGGCGGTAGGTCGCTATTACTTTATCGAATCAACCAATAGCTGCGAAGCCGCATTTGTGATCAAAGAAAGTAAACGAGGTAAAGGAATGGCCACCGCTCTTTTAAGAGAAATGGTATCGATTGCTAAACTTCGCGACCTTAATAAAATGGTAGCTACTGTTCGCCGTGATAATAAACCTATGTTAGCGGTGTTTGAGCACAATGGGTTTAGCCGTGTACCGAGTGAGGATTTAGGTGAGATTCATCTCGAACTAAACCTAAAGGCGAGTTGACCTATGTACAAGGCATAAATTAAAGTAACTCTAACTAAGCGAGCCCGAATCGAGTTGCGCTTCACAGTAGCTTATCTTGATAAGAATATACTCGAAGGAATAGTTTATGCCTGTTTGCATTATAAACCACTCAGATTGTGCCAAGCATGATATGGGGGATTTTCATCCTGAATGTCCTGCTCGACTGGGCGCTATACAGGATCAACTAATTGCCAGCGGATTGGATTTTGCGATCCGCCAGTTTGATGCCACTTCTATCAATCCCGAATTACTCAGTCTGGCACATGAACAAGACTACATTGATTTTGTTTTTGATAATGCCCCTAGTTCCGGCCAATTCACACTTGACCCTGATACGTCGATGAACGAGCACAGTTTAAATGCTGCAATGCTCGCTGCAGGCGCCGCGGTAAATGCAGTTGATAAAGTGATTGCGGGTGAGTTTAGCGCCGTATTCTGCGCCACCCGTCCACCGGGTCACCACGCAGAAAGACATAGGGCGATGGGCTTTTGCATTTTTAACAACATTGCTACCGCTGCTTTGTATGCTCAATCTAAATATCAATTGAAACGGGTAGCGATTCTGGACTTTGATGTTCACCACGGCAATGGCACCGAAGAGATTATGAAAGATAAGGATGGCATTCTGTTCTGCTCAACTTTCCAGCATCCTTTTTATCCTTTTAGCGGCACGGAAGCTCATCCAAGTCACATTATCAATACGCCATTGCCGTCTAACGCAAGCAGTACTGAATTTAGAAATGCGGTTACCAAAAACTGGCTACCGGCGTTAGAAAACTTTAAGCCCGAATTAATTTTGATTTCCGCCGGCTTCGACGCGCACGCAGAAGATGATATGTCGCAGGTGCGTTTATACGAACATGACTATCGCTGGGTAACAGATCAGATCAAAACTGTTGCAGACAAACATTGTAACGGCAGAATTGTTTCAATCCTCGAAGGGGGATATTCTCTGGGCGCTTTGGGGCGAAGCGTAGTAGCACATATCCAAGGGTTATTAGGAGACTAGTATTTCCAGAAAAAACTTACCAACGCTATCTTCTTCAGCAGACTTCTTCAGTAGGCTTTTCAATAACATTCGGCACGACTAAATAGAGTAAGTGCGAGCCGAATTGTCAGTCTTTACAAAGCCAAAAACAATTTGAAACAATTCGGTTAAATAGTGTCCATACTGAAATTGCCTATCTCTCTTGGACTATAGTAGTATGCTGCATTCCAAATAAAAGTTTGAAATGGCTTCAAATGCACTCAGACATAAAAAGGATCAGGACTTTCTTATGAATCTAAAAATATCGTCAATAGCCTTGCTAGTAGGATTAATCAGTACCGCAAATGCCGAGGCAGGCTACTACCGCTCACCAGCGATACACAATGACACTCTGGTTTTCACGGCTGAAGGCGATCTTTGGATCAGTAAGACAGAGCAGCAACAAGCAACTCGACTAACCACCAACCCCGCAGAAGAATTACATGCTTCAATTTCTCGAGACGGAAAATGGGTCGCTTACTCGGCAAACTACGAAGGCGCCACCGAAGCGTACGTTATTCCAATTACCGGCGGCGTAGCCAAACGAATCAGCTTCGAAAATGCGAGTGTTAAAGTTCATGGTTGGACCAGCAAAGGCCAGGTATTGTTCAGCACAAATAACCGCGTAGGCCCGACAGGGAATTGGACATTGAAACTAGTCAACCCAAAATCACTAGTTACCGAGACAATTCCTCTCGCCGATGCAGTGGAAGGTGCGGTAGACGCGAAAGGTGACTATGTTTATTTCACTCAGTTTGGACTACAAGTTTCAACAGATAATGCAAAAGTTTATCGGGGCGGCGCAAAAGGCGAATTATGGCGTTTTAAGTTAGGATCAAAGAAGGAAGCACAGAAATTAACAGAGAATCATAAAGGCTCAGCACGCCAACCCATGATTTACCAAGAGCGCCTTTATTTTATCAGTGACGCAAGCGGAAATGAGAACATTTGGTCAATGAAAACTGACGGTTCTGATCTCCGTCAGGAAACGAAATATACTGATTGGCCGGTACGCTCTGCCAGATTGCATAAAGAAAAAATTGTCTATCAACTTGGCGCCGACTTATACACCATTGATGTAAATTCTAAAAAGAAACAAAAACATAATATTAAACTAACTTCAGACTTTCCGAACTTGCGTGAACGCTGGGTAACCAAACCTTTAAAATATTTGAATTCATCCAATTTAGCCAATGACCATAAAAAAGTAGTGATTACTGCACGCGGACGAGTCGCTATTGCCGGAATCGATAGTTCGCGATTGGTAGAGATAACAACACCTTCAGATTCAAGAACTCGCGCTGCAGTTTTAAGCGATGATGGCAAATGGGTTTATGCCATTAATGACGCAAGCGGCGAAAACGAAATCTGGCGTTTTGCGGCTGATGGTTCTGACAATAACAAACAGCTAACCAAAGATGGATATATCTATCGCTGGCAACTTTCTCTGTCTCCCGATGGAAATAAGATCGCCCATGACGACCAAAATGGTGACCTGTGGCTACTCGATTTAAAAACCGGTAAAAACAAAAAAATACTCTCAGGGGGAAGTGGACTCAGCCCCTTCTCTGACTTGGTCTGGTCTGCCGACAGCAAGTTACTTGCCATAACTCAAAGCAATGTGAATGATGAACGCTCACGAATCAGACTCTATTCGATTGCGGATGGAAAAACAGAGGTGTTAACAACCGATAAATACAACTCCTATTCTCCTGCGTTCAGTCCTGATAATAACTGGCTATATTTCTTATCAGCAAGAAATTTTAGCGCGACGCCTGGCTCACCTTGGGGCGATCGAAATATGGGAACCATGTTTGACCGTCGCGCACTGATTTTTGCCTACGCACTAAATACGAAATCAAAGTTTCCTTTTCAAGCTCCCAATGAGCTGATGAAGAAAGATAATGATAATACCGAAAAGAAGAAAGACAAGTCGGATAAGAAAGACTCTGCCAAAAAATCGAAAAAGACAACTATCGATTGGAACGGAATTGGCGAACGACTCTGGCAAGTTCCGGTTGCCGCAGGCAATTACTCTAACCTACAAATAAATGACAAATTTCTCTTCGTCCAGGATCAAATCACTGAACCTAAATCTAAGCCGTCGGTGAAATCAATAAAGATAAAGCCAAAGACAAAAGTCGAGAATTTTGTTGACGCAGTTAGCCAATTCAAACTATCTGAAGATGGAAAAAGCATATTTGTGCGTAAACAAGGCGGTGATAATGCCAATATGTTCATCGTAGATGCAGGTGCAAAATTTCCTAAAGAAACCAAGGAATCAAAAGTTCAGGTTGCCAATTGGCACATGCAGATTTCTCCTAAGCAGGAGTGGAAGCAATTGTTCAAAGATGCCTGGTTAATGCATAGAGATTCATTTTTTGATAGAGATATGCGTGGCGTCGACTGGAAAAAAGCCAAGCAAAAGTATACTCCGCTACTTGAGCGTTTAACTGACCGCTACGAGCTGAATGATGTTTTTGCTCAAATGATGGGGGAACTGAACGCACTCCACTCTCAAGTTCGCGGCGGAGATTACCCTAAGGACGAAACCAGGCCTAAGGCATCAACTCTTGGTGCGATTTTGACCCAAAAAAGAGCAGGCGTTTCAATTGAACATATTTACCAATATGATAGAGAACTCCCGGAAAAAGCTTCTCCGTTACTCAAGCCTGGTACCAATGTAAAACCTGGTGATCTTATTGTTGCGATCAATGGTCAAAAAACCAAGGATATTGCAGCGGTCAATCATGCGCTACTAAACCAGGCAGGCAAGCAAGTTCTACTGGAGCTTAAGCGCAAAGGAAAAACGCATAAAACTGTAGTAGTGCCAACAACAACACGAACTGATTATCAGCTAAGGTACAATGACTGGGTCACGACCAATCGCAGAAAAGTTGAAAAAAGTTCCAAAGATATCGGCTATCTACACCTTCACGCGATGGGCGGCAATGACATTGCTGACTTTGCCCGAGAATTCTACGCGGCCTACAAAAAAGACAGTTTAATTATTGACGTAAGAAGAAATCGAGGCGGAAATATTGATAGTTGGATTTTAGAAAAACTACTACGCAAAGCCTGGATGTTCTGGCAAGCGCCTGTCGGCTCACCTTCAGCCAATATGCAACAAACTTTCAGGGGACATTTGGTTGTACTTGCCGATGAATATACTTATTCCGATGGCGAGACATTCACCGCAGGGATCAAAGCATTAAACCTAGCGCCGGTTATTGGCAAGCAAACCGCGGGTGCCGGAGTTTGGCTAAGAGGCTTAAATAGATTAGTCGATGGCGGCATGGCTCGTGTTGCAGAGTTTCCACAATACTCGATGGATGGTCGATGGCTGGTAGAAGGTACTGGAGTGTCGCCGACAATCGAAGTTGACAACCTTCCGTATGAAACTTTTAAAGGGAAAGATGCGCAACTCGAAGCCGCGATTAAATATCTTAAACAACAGATGAAACAGGCGCCGATCGCTCCAATGATCCCTAAGGCCTTTCCCGATAAAGAGCAAAGAGCTGAAGACATTACCAAGTAATACCGACTAGGCTTGATATGAACTTGTTTCTACCTCGCTTAGCTTAGTAGCTTAGGGGTAGAAACAAGTAGAGGTGAAAATAAGTAAGGGTATAAACAAGAACTTACTTCAGTTTGGCGTTTATCAATTTGGTGTTTATCAATTTGGCGTTCATCACTTTGAACCACAGAGGCGGAATCAAACTTAGCAGCATCATTCCCGGATAACCCGTCGGCATTTGTGGGCTATTCGGGTAAGATTCTAATAACTGGTAAGGCTTAGACGCATTGGCGTGGTGGTCTGAGTGACGAGATAATTCAAATAACAACGCGCGCCCTAAAACATGATCAGAATTCCAGGAATGCAAAGGAGTTACCCTTTCTAGCCTGCCATTTTCATCCAACCTTCTTACCAATCCATAATGCTCAATATAATTGACCGTTTCTAACAGCAGTGCCCCGATCAAACAAGCTGACAAATAGCCAATTAAAACGCTGAATCCGTACAAGTAAGTTATTGCTATTATTAATGCCAGTTCCAAAACGGAATATCTAATCATTCTATTTTTGAGGCTTAGCGGATTTTTGTTTTTTCTTGAAAGTCTGTGCCACTCTATTCTCCAAGCCGCGAAATAACTGCCTAGTTGAGAACGAAACCAAAAGTGGTAAACCCATTCATTTTCACGCGCTGTCGCAGGATCATCTTTGGTAGCGACGTATCGGTGGTGTCCATGATTATGATAAGGTAAAAAGTGAGTTTGCATTGAAAACACCAACAACAATTCTCCAATACCCCGCTCAAACCTATTGTGACGATGACCTAATTCATGACCAACATTAATTCCCATCACGCCCGCCATTAAACCAAAGGCTACAACTTTGCCAATGCCGATATAGTCAAGTCTATCTAGTGAGCTGAGCTCGTTTAAAAACATCACGAGCAGGGCAATATAGAAAGGAAGTGCTAAATAGACGATATAGTCGAAGGCTCGAGAACTTTTTAAACTCTCTAGTTTCTTTTGAGAGTAATTATTATGATCTGCCGGTATGAGTAGCTCAATTAATGGAATTGCTCCAAATGAATAAGCTAGCGCAAAAAAACTCCAATAAGATTGGGCAGTTAGAGATATCCAACCGGCTAACGGTACGGTGAAAAAAAATAAATATCTATACATTGCTCAACTAAGAAGTATAAGAACTAATCTACTATAAGATTATTTCGAGAATATTCCTAGAAGAATTAGTCCAAAATATAGTCAGATTCAACTATTCTATTACGCCGTTCCCACATCGAATCCAATTGTTTCTGGGAAAGCCAACCCTTTAATTCGTCCAGTTGCTCTTTAGTTATTTTTGATAGTTTTTCTTTGAATAAGTTAGTTGGCTCAATTTTAACGCCGCGTAAAAATCTTGGCGCCTTGGTCTCATTGCCAAAACTTCGGGTATGGTCGATAAACCAGATTTGCCAATCTTTTTTAGTAAATGTGATATTTGTCTGGTTTCTATCTAGATTCATAATTAAATAGTCGAAAGTGTTTATCATATTTTCTTGCTGCTGAGCATCACACATTCCGGTATAGCTTTCCTCTCGAGTATTTAAAGGCACAGCTGATACCAAGCCGTCGATCCAAAGTTGTACTACCCCTCTTTTATTGCTAACAACTCTTTCCACCGTTATTGGCACTAACCCTATATCCAGCATGCGATCCAAATAAAATGCCGCAGATTCATAATCGTATTTATCTCCTGTTCGGGGAACGCCTTTACGCGCTCCTCTTCCGGACATGTTGACGTACTTGAATATTGCCTTAACCCTTTTTCCGTCTTTCTCTAAATAGATCTTGAGCGGCTTGGTTTTTCCCTCTTTAGTTTGCTGCTTGGAAACAACTTTTGCTGTCTTTAAAAACGCCTTAATCTCATCCGCAGTCATATCATAGGGCAACTGGTACTTTCTGCTAGCTAACAACTTGGGCATGCCCGAAAACTCGTTTTTTCCATGCAATAATTTATAGGTCTCGCTCTCCCCAATAATTGCGCCCAATATTTCAGAATTATTTTTCGAAGAGTCGTTGTCATCGATAAAGGTCATTGTCCCTTGAAAGCGTTCACTAAATCCAACTGCCTCGGAATCTACGCGGGCGGACCAGATTTTTTTGACCTGCCAGCGTTGAAGAATTTCATCAAGGTTCTGCCGTTCAAATAGTGGATGACAAAATGAGTTTCCGGTGTAATTTACAGGCCAGAATTTAGAAAAAAGATATGACTTTTGAGTTTTAAGAAATGATTTCTTTTCGTCAGACTCAGGTAATAATTTAACCGCAGAATAACGCTCACCAAATTTTTTGCCAATCAATGCCTCGTCTTTTTCCAACAACATCTGCCAGCTGCTTTTATATTCTTCGAGGGACCGCTTTAACGTTTGGTTTATATCGGCAATGTCTCGCTTTTTGGTCCTACTTGAAATACCACCATTGATAAATAGATGACCATTCAATTGAGCAATAAAATCTTGCTTACTTAACCAGTCGAGCAGTTGGAAAGCTTCCCTTTCAGCTTCTACTTCAGCCTCTACTTCAACCTCTACTTCAGAGTCAGCTGAATAACCATCAAACTCACTTAATACAAACTCAACATCTTTTTCACCGAGTACCACTCGCAATTGGGCTCCCGATTGCACTGCGCTCTGTTGAATGGTTCGCACTAGCTTCATGGTTTCGTAAGCAGAGCTTGCATCTCCGGTAAGATTCCCCATTAGAACCAGATCTGCATTTGGTGACAACCAGTTTAATTCGTCATCAACGATTTTGTAGTTTATAAGAATTTCTTTTAACGCTTCATGCCTTCCTTGAATATCAGAGAACATATAAACTGAATTTTGCTTAACTTCTGCAACCAGATCGGAGCTTTGTTCACTGGCCTCAACCTTAATCAATATTGAATTAAAGATAATACTGATTAATACCAAAGCCTTAAAAAATGTATTCCACATTTGTTATATCCCAATCGGTGTCGTGATTTGATTTTTAATAGAAAGTTCAATGAAACTAGTTGCGGTATCACCATCAAAGTCCATTGCAACGACCTTTATGACAAAATGCGCTTCATATCCGGCCGGAGGCTCAAACGTAAATGTTCTGCTCATCTGATCGAATCCAATCCAATTTGGCAGAGGTTCACCCGTTTCTTTTTTAGCATGGTAATGTAAAGCATCACCGACATGTGGATCAATAAATGTACATTCACTGACACTAAACTTATATAAGTTTCCGGAGGTCATTACGAGCTGAGGGATCTTAGCTTTGGCAGCCAATTTCTCTCCATTTTTTTCTGCACTGGTGACATGTAAGTTTCGATGCCCCACGTTCCAGGCTAACAAAAACAATATAGCCGCTAGAAATAAATTGATAAAAATATAATGGTAGACGGTAAGTTCACCACTCAAGGTAGATAAATAGATAAACACGCCATAAAGAAGGTCACCAAAACGATAGAAAAAGGTTTCAATCGTAGTTTTGCCCAGATATTTTAGTTTGCGCGGAACAGGCAAAAATAACGCGTGTCGAGTCGTATTCTGAACTGAATAGTTGGCACTATTCTCAATCGTCATGGCGATTCTTATTAATGAAAAAATCGGAAAAAACAGCATAAAACCATAACCAATTATCATAATAATCGGTAGCACTAACACTGCACCGCGAATTCCAATCCAACGGAAAAGCCGAGACACCAAAAATGCCTGGATGAGAAAACTGCCGAGGGTAATCCATGAATAATAGCTGGCATAAAATTCTCCCTGCCATACCCCGATGTCTAGAATTTGATTGGAGCCTAACAGTCTCTGGCTTTCTTCAGTAACCAGCCTTGCTAAAATATACTCACCGGTTGAGTTAATAAAAACCAGGATGGTGACAAATATAGCAATAGTTAACAAATAGTGGTTTTTAAAAACTACTGAAAATCCGTCCATCCACTGATGTCGAGAATCCTCCGAATGCGCTTGCTCTTTGTTGGCTGAAATACCAGGAATAGCATCGTCGATTCGCGAACTCAATAATGCGCAAAGAAATAATAACGAAGATGCCAACAACATAATGCCGATTATTCCAGTGACAGGAAAAATGAGACCGGCAACGCGCGAACCTATCCAGGAGCCCAAGGTCGCGCCAATTGCAATGATTACAAATAGTCGTTGCCCAGCTTTAATGTTATATAAATCTGCAGCATAAGCCCAAAACTGAGCGACTACCATCACGCTGAATAACCCAAGCCAGATATAAAACGCAATACCGATATTTACAGCCATCATCTGAAAAGCGACAAACAGTAAAAGATTGCTAACGAAAAACAGAAGTACCTTTCGGATGATATTGCTGCGCTGGCTATCAGCCGCATACCGGTGGTAGAGCACTGAAAACAGGGGTAAAACGACGACTAAGACCAGCGCCTGAATAGCTGTGGCGTAACTTTTATATTCAGCACCGCCGTAGGCAAGAATAAGGGGTTCACGCACGACCTTCAGTAGGTAATAAGCAAACATCAGCATGCATGCATTGAGCGTAAGTAAAATACACCCTCGCCCCTCTCCCGGTTTAACAATACCGATGATGTTTAGCAGGCGCTCGTAGCTATTGTGTCTTTGCGAAGGGGATGTATGAGCCAAAATTTTCCTTTTTGTTATTAGCTGCTTTCGTCAAATATTCAACTAAGTATAGCCAATAATTTTGGTTATCCGTTTAGGCCGCACTAATTTCCTTGGATCAGCCTCTCTCGTCTAGCCCAAATCGCATCTATTTGGTGTGGATTAAGCCAATTTTGTAAGGGTTTCAGGCTCTCTTTTTTAAGCGACAATAGTGCACTCTTAAAAGCCGGACTCACGTAAACTTCTTCAGGTCTCGATTTTGAAGTAAATCGGGTGGATGGCGAAAAAGTTTGACTATGCCCTAAAAACCAAATCTGCCCGTCATTTTTGGAATAGAGAGACTCCTCCCTACGTCCAATTTCATTTTGGATTAAATAATCGAAAACATCTTTGAGATTTTGCTGATCATCCCTGTGACATCCCCGGATCACTCCACCAAATCGATTGACCAGCTCAGATTCCGATATCGTGTTTTCGGGTAATAGCTGTAAAGCACCTTCAACGCCATTAATTTTCTGCTCGATAGTCGCAGGAACGAGACCAATGCCGAGCATTCGGTCAAGCTTATACGCTGCCAACTCATAGTGATAACGTCTTGCGCCATCATAAGCTCCTTTCCATTTTCCGGACTGCGCTCCAGCGGCCTCATCATAAGAGAAAAAGCGCGCTTTAAACTGATGACCTTGATAGTCCAGAGTAACCTCCTGCCCTTGCTCGAAATCGCCAGGATCGCCTTTGGTTGACTTTACCTTGGCTTTTTTCATAACGATTTTCATTTGCTTTTCAGCAAGGCCAAATGGGTTGTTACTTTCTCTGTTGGGAGATTGCTTCACTGACACAAGCTTGTTTTTCAAGCCATTGTAGACTTGGTAATTGCCAGCCGGATCAATTACTGCAACATGTGGAAGACCACCGTAGTATTCCTTTAGCATCCCCGTATCAAGAATAACTAACTTATCATCTAACCGTTTCAAAGGCTTTAAGTTAAACGTTGTGGTATGCCCAACCCAAAGTCGCTTAGCCTTCATCCCGTCTAATACTTGAGATAACCTGTCGGTTTCATAGTAAGGATGACATAGCGAATTTCCTCGATACCATGTCGGGCCGTTTTGGGAAAACAACAAACTAGACTTGGTTTTCAGAAACTGTTTATTAGTCCTATCATTGCCTAGTTTTTCAACCAGATTAAACCGCTGTTTGTATGCAGGATAGAAAATACTTTTGTTTTTGTTACTGATTTTATCCCATGACTGTAAATATTTTTTCAACGAGTCTTTCAACTCAAGGTTAAGTTCTTCAAGAGATTTACCTTTCACCTCTAAAGAGAGCCCACCGTGGGTAAAAACCTGTTGGTTAATTTTAATCACAAATGGCAATTTCAATAACCACTTCCCATAATATCCATCCGCCTTGAAAGCCCTCTTGAACGCGAAATATCCGGGAGGAAAGTTGGCTTTAAACTGTGACTTGGTTTTGCTCGTACTTTTTGCTCCGTACACTTTCAAAAAGCGTTTGTAATTAGCTTTACGTTCATCCTCTGTTTCGTCTTCAACAAAAGCTTGATACTCCTGTTGAGAAACATAACGGAGGTCGCCTTTCAGATTCATCACTTCATGGTTGCCTAATACAATATGAAACATTCCTCCGGCCTCACCGGCTTGTTGTTGTAATTTGATAAAGAGATCCATCACTTTACGACTTTCAGGGCCTCTATCTAGCATATCTCCCAAACTAACAAAGTGTTTTTTACCTGCACTCCAGTTGTGTTTTTCATCAATAACACCGCGGGATTTTAGGCTGGCGACCAAGTTGTTATACGCGCCATGAATATCACCAACAACAACAATGTCTTCACTTGTAGTAAACTCGTAACGAGTTTCCGCCGTTACAACACTAGCCAGTAAGAGAGCTGTGAAAGCAAATACTAAACGGTAAAAATGAACCACAAGCCTACCCCCCTTCGATAATTTGTTTAAAAAAGCTTACTCTGATATGTGTGGTCGCGGTTAAACCTTCAAAATCAGAAGCGATAATTTTAATCGACATTTCCCCTTGATGTTCACTCGGCGGCTCAAAGCTAAAGGTCCGGCTGATTTTATCAAACTTAATCCACTTCGGCAGAGGAGAACCACATTCTTGCTCAGCCCGAAACTTTAATGCATCACCTATGTCCGGGTCGTGAAAAGTACATTCACTCACTGCAAATTTTGATAGCTGCCCTGATGGCATTTGTAGATGGGGAATCGTTGCGACAACTTGAGGAGGTGAGTTACCAACATTTTTTTGTACTTGACGAATATTACTCTGGCCAACTTTCCAGGCAAGAATAAACAATATTATGGCCAAGATTAAATTACTTAATATAAATCCGGACACACCTAAATCAAAGTAGCTTATCGCAATGTAAATAAAGCCACCATACAATAAATCCCCAAAACGGTAGAAAAAAGTTTCGACGGTGGTTTTACCTAAATATTTGAGCCGACGCGGCACCGGTAAAAACAGTGCATGGCGAGTTGTATTTTGCACAGAGTAATTCGCGCTATTTTCGGCAATCATAGCCATACGAATAAAACTGAATACAGGAAAGAACAACATTACGCCGTAACCGATAATCATAATAATCGGCAAAATCAAGATCGCCCCTTTAATGCCGATCATTTTGAATATTCGCGAAACCAGAAAGAG
>JAPHTP010000068.1 GCA_026196875.1 Kangiellaceae bacterium | reverse complement strand
TTTCAAGCTTCACATAAAACAAGACTACTCATATAAGTAGTCTTAGTCAAATCAATTTTGAAGAATCCGATTAATTCATTATGGGTGTCCCCTGTTTTTCACCCTGTTTTTCAACGATTTAACTGAAGATTGGGATGTTGACTCACTCGCAGAAATAGCTTCCATGTCTCGTTCAGTCTTTGCAAAACGATTTAAGGAATTATTGGATACCTCTCCAATGAACTTTCTCACAAAGATTAGGATGGAAGACGCATACCGTCGTTTAAAAGATCAACGTGTTAGTGTGATAGAAGTAGCTGTGGACTGTGGTTATGCGACAGAATCAGCATTCTCTAAAGCTTTTAAAAGGGTGCTTGGGATGTCCCCAGGGGCTGTCAGAAATCTGTCCGATGAATAGTAACAATGATAGAAAACAGAGGACTGGAGCTTTACTCATACAAGTAGCCTTAGTCAAATTGGAGCGGCCGTCAAATGTGAGGAAGATCAAATTGACCCCTTACCTTGTACCTTATTCAAACAACAGCTATTCAACTATGTTTACAGTCACCTCTTTTTCCAATTCAACAACGTTCGCTTCTATATTACCTAGCTCGCTATAGGCATATACGGTTACAGTTGCCTTGACAATGTAGTTACCACTCAATACTTCATCTTCCTCGTCAAAGTTTTCCTCATCCATAAGATCTACAACTGTACTGTATGGTTTATTAGAAGACAACTCAATAGCATTTGTTCTTTTACTCGTAATATTTCGGTTAATACCAAAACTAAAATAATCTAGCTCTAAATTATAGAGTTCTAAACGATTTATACTGACATTGCTATCAATTAAAATTGGCTGTTCTGAAGTTAAGGTCACTCTTACCGGAATTGAAGTTCCACTTGCAGAGTAAACAAAATCGCTAATCAGTTCGACATTTAACTCCATCTTACTGCCCTCTCCAATAATTATAATAATTAATAAACATTTGTTTATCTGTTTGATTTAATCCAAATCTATTCGCTTGTGCAATTTTGGAGAAGTTGCAAAAACTTCCGTCTGCTGCACAGTATAACGAGAATTCCAAGCTCTTTTCTAACTTAGAAACCTCTCGTTTCCACAAACCTGAATCCACTTCTTTTCTTATCCTCGTTAATGGTGAAGAAATGCTACCAACATGGCTAAAATTGAAGTAATCCGCAATTTCCCTATGCCGAGCATCCTTGTATTGACTGGCAGCATAAATCGCAAACGCTCTATTGGATGCGTTTTGTCTTTGTCCTTTACTCTATTTACTGTTGTCTGCTTTTTGGAGTAGCGATCAAATGTGGAGAAGTTCATATTTACTCTACTTGCTCTAACGAAGACAAAAATGTAGCTAACGAGTCTGTTATCAACTCTACATTGTCAAAAGTTGGTTCTTCATAACCAGGTGTTTCACCATCCTTGTTCCAAAAATATATCTTTCCAAAATACTCCCCTTCAACTCCCAAACAAATTTCATTACCTATCCCATCTTCAGCAATAGATAACAACGGACTAGGTAGACTATTTTTTAAAAAACCTCTTCTTGCAAATAGCGATATTCTAGTATCTACATCACTAATTCCATAAAAACAATGTATAGAAATTCGATACTCATCATCTTCCTTATCAACATACTCCAATTCAGTATCTGGATATCCTCCATTATGCTCAGTTATGAAACTAATATATTCTTTAGAAACACTTAAGTCATACTTGCTAAACTCATCAAGTATTTCACTTTCAGATATTCTCGGATATCCATTTACTATTCTCATTACTAAATCACCTTAAAAGTTATATGTAGAACGACCACCATTATGCCTAACTGCGCCGTGTAAATCTTTCGGTACGAGAATTAATCGCGTAGAGTTTTCTATATGATGCCATGTATAATTATCTGGTTGTTTCAACCTTCTACTCTATCCCTCATAATTCTGTTAGCATCACGCATATCAATTTGTGAGCCATGCCTTTTCTTGCCTGATTTAGTCAGACCATCTGGAATCAATGGCGTCGGAGTATTTGATTTGCTTTCCTAGCGCTAGCAGGTTTTCGGCCATCTCCCCTAGACCTAGGCGGTACAACTTTGCTCATTACTTGCTCAATCTTTTGGCAGAGTTTTTTGCTCCCAGTACCCAAGAACGATTGAACGAATTTCTAATCGATAGCTTGTGAGTTCTTTTGATATTGTTTGACGACCTCGGGAATTTTATAGAGTCTTTTCCAACGTCTAATGACATTGGCTTCTCCAATCATTCGCTTGCTCAACATTCACTCTGAGGACTATATGATAGTGATTGGACATAATCGCATAGCTGGCGACTTCGATGGCAAAAGACTTGACTTGGTAAGCGGTTCGCTCAACTATCCATTCTCGGCGATGTTCATAGTTTTGGCCAGAAAACCGATCTTCACCGCATAAGAATGCACGGCGTACACAGCGAGATATACAGTGATAGTAAGTTGTCGACTCTAAATCGATTAAGCTTCCACGTGCACGAGTCATAGCTAAAAATCCTTTTCAAGCTTCACATAAAACAAGACTACTTGTACAAGTAGTTTTAGTCAAATCAATTTTGAAGAATCCGATTAATTTATTGTGGGTGTCCCCTGTTTTTTATTAATCTGTAATCACTTAAATCTATATCTAATCTATTATCATTTATAAACTTAAGCACATCATCGCCGGAACGATCAGATGTAACAGCTTTTCTATAGTGTGGACTATCGATATCGAAGTACTTCTCAGTCTTATGAGTACTGAAATATGATGCTCCACCAATTCGTGAGTTTGGAACAACCTTTCTTAGTCACCTCCCTCCTTTTCAAACTTGTTTCGAATAATTTTAGTCAACAACTTTAAGTTTTGAGCAGTATCTCTGCCAAGTTCTGGATTTAATCTTCCTATTTCAGAAATCGCATCTTCAAAACTATTTAGTTCGTCAGCTTTTTCCTTTAACTCTTTTGAACACAAATAAAACCTATTATTTCTAGATCGATTAACAAACCAAAAATCAGTATCGAAGTCAACTAAACTGGCTTCTATTAATTTGTTTAGCGAGTCAGCTTTTTCAGGATTCACATGAAAAGAGATATACAGAAATGAATCTTCGCCACCAGAGCTTGGGCCAAAGCCATGCCAACCTTTTTCTGAAAGTTCATTAACTAATTCCAAAAAAGAATTCGCTGCATTTTGATGAGAGTTTTCGGCCATCTAGAAAGACCCCTTATTTAGTTTAAGAGAGCTAATTATCGCATCAACATCGACCGTTGTTGTTGGTACATTAGGTGTTGCGACTCTCCAGGAAATACCACCTGGATTAGCTTCATTTAGCATTTTCAAATATTGGCTTTGTGGAATTGGCGCAGTATCAACAAATGCATCAAATATGTATTTCCCATCTGTATATACGGTATGATGGGCGAAATTATCTACTTGACCGTTTCGTAATGGCAAATTTAGGTCTGATGGAGATAATCCCCAATTATAGCTCCCTGGCCAATTTTCTGTTTTTCCAGAGAAAACAACCAATTTACCTTCTCCACCGGCGGCCTTACCTATATTAACAGCACATTCTGTACACCAAGCGTCTGGATGATTTAAATCCAAATTATTATATTGATTATTTAGCTCTAATTTTGCGTTAGAGTTAGGTAATGACCTGGTATTTGGAACATTGTAGTCTCCTCTATTCCTCCGGTTTCTTACTGAATCAAGTCTACTATAAAACTCTGTTCCCTCAGGTGTAACCGCTCCAATCGTACCACGTTGTACAACTAGCCCATTAGTAGTTTCCGCAATTCCCGCGCCGGAGATTACTCCTAGTGCAAAACTATGTCCACCTTTCTCCACATTCTGCATATAAGCATTATACATACTGGTACGTAGCAAATGACCTTTCGCACTATACGGATTACCTAAATGATAGACATTACTGATACCGTCTGTAAATTCACCCCACGCTCTAGTAGCATTGTCACCGCCATTTAACCCTGAAGCATTATAGGCCCAAATACCACTCTTTCCTAATGAGTTATTGTCTGTCATTCCGTCGATGAGTGCACCTGCAGCTCCAACAGCAAACTTATATATCGGAGAAGAGTTCTTCCAGTCATCAGTTTGCCAATACTCCACACCAATTGAGTTCAAGTCGGCTCTCGGAATATGCGAGAAGGTGCTACCAACATTGCCAACTTTGTTTTGAGCAGCCAATAACACCCCTCTCATTACGCTATCTTCAACGGAAGCTGAACCGTAGTAATCTTGGGCGAGTCTCTCTTTCCTGTTATTTAGTATAGCTTTTTGTGAGCTAAGAGAGTAACTTAAATTCTCAATATAACTGTCAGCTTCATTTGTCACTTCCTGTTTAACTTGATGCCTTCTTTGGTTTCGTTTAGCAAGTTCTTGTTCTGTATTCCGTGTCGAGAGTTCAATTGCAGAAGCCGAACTTTCGTCTAGCTGACTAGCCATATTATCTTTAGCTTGGCCAACTAGATTCCCTTGCACTGACTTCTCAAAAGAATCCATTTGAAGCTTTGATATTTTCTTGTCTAATTCGATTTGAGACTGTTCAAAGCGTGCTTGTTCTTCCGCGGATAGCGTTTTTTCTTGTTTAGGAGCCTGAATATAAGAAGCAATACTATTCCCTATCGCACTGCCAAACGCATTAACCGCTACATCCTCAAAGTCCCACTTCCCTTCATTAAAGAATCCTTTCCTAATTGAATGTTCAAGCGCCGAGTGAGCAATGCCGCCAAGTGCCTGAGATAATATACCGTTATCATCAAACTCTCCCAGCGCACCATCCGGATCACTCAATCCAATCGTCTTACCTAAGAACGCGGCTCCAGCACTGGCTACAACATTACTCCAGCGGAAACCTGACGGTAAACCGACCATTTTATTGGCCGCCGCATTGGCAATAGCGCCCGTTGCAGCAACTATAGCAAGTTTACCAGCAGTCAAGGTTCCTTCTCTAAATCCAGCTATCGGTCCACCAAGACCTGCAGTAACGCCAGCCGTAACGGCATGAGTAATACCTGAAGAAAAGATTTCTCTTAGGGAGTAACCATCTCTAACACCTAATAAATTTCCAGCGACTTGGCCAGCAGCAGCACCAACGGCACCACCAGCTAAACCACCCAAGGCCGCTGCAGAAGTGCTAGATATAGCCCCAGCCTTAGTGCTTGCCAATATAGATTTTGTTGCCGCCCCTTTCGTCATAACAGTCACAATTACCGTAATCACGACAACAATCAACGCTGCAATGGCATTACACCCAACCTCCGGCGGAGGTGGCGCAGGAGCAATCGGTGTTGTATCACCAATAATCTCTCCAGGATTATATGGTCTGAAATTATCGGCATTATTCTCATTATTTAAATGCGCTGGAACATTTAAGCTCAGCCCCTCTGTTAAGTCTTCATTTCCACCAAGTCCGTTGGCGTCGGCAATAACGTACCAAAGACTCGCGTTACCATAAACAGACTGAGCAATGCTCTCTAAAGTATCGCCACGAGATACCACATAAATACTTGGCGTTGACTGCTTGACCTGATTAGCAAAAGCCGTCTGGTTGTAATCAAAATCAACGCCCGACAAATTACCAACATCAGCAATGCCATTACCATTGTTATAGAAATAAGTCTGATGTAGCTCATCCTCTCCTTTCGTCTGAAGTTTACTGACAATTTTTCCGAAACGATTGGATTGGTAATTGTGCGTGACGTTGTTTGATGAATCATCCACATCAACCTGGGTTACTTTTTCCAGGTTGCCGCGATAATCATAAGAATGAGTGCTACTACTTACATCAGATACCTGGCTTCCCCGTTTGGAATAAACCATCGTGTCTTTCAACTTATAAGAATCAAACAGCTCATGAGTGCGGCTGTAATGAATCGAGTAATCTAGCTCACTAATGGTTCCACCGGTCCCCGTTGCAGGCTTGTTGTAAATATAAACATCATACTTAACCTGATTGCCGGCTAAGTCGTAACCATTTTTGAAAACAGTTTTTGATGTGAGCCATTTATCCGAGCCACTGGGTCCTGGATGTTCCCAGTTCTTCTGCTCTACAATTTGATTCGCGCTGTTGTAAAAATTAGTGGTACTGGTCGCGAGATGAGAAGAAAGCATCCCGTTGGCAATTCGCTGCATTTCTCCGTTCAAATCATCAATGTTAATGATATGCTGCGTGTTCGACGTCCAGGTATATTGGAAATTCTCGGTTGTAGTCGCCCTTCCCCAATCATCAAACTGAACACTTTGAATATCAACTGCGCTTGCTAACTCAGCTGAATAAATGATGTTGCCTCGGCGTAATTGTGCCAGCGCTTCGGTTCGGGTCAGGTTGCCTTGGTCGTCATAAGTGTAAATCCTTTTCTCATATCCCTTAACCGAAAACAGAGGACTGAAGCCTTGCTCATCTTCTCCCATTTGGTAAGTTTGATAGGCATCAGCTAAACTCCCTACTCGCTGCCCCATTGCGTCGTAAGATGCCGTTTCACCAAATACAATTTCTCCATTCTCTAGCGTACCTCTGGTAATTAATATTCTGTTCTCCGCATCATAGGTATGCCAGTTTTCATGTGATAAGGCATTCACATTTCCACCGAGCTCATGGTCAACTTGATAGGTAGCAATGGTTGCTCTTTTATTACCACGCTTATCATAACGGTTTTCTAACAGGTCGATACTATTTCCGTGACTGTCACGGTCAGTGATAGTTTTTTCCAGTCTGCCAACTGCATCATATTGGAATCGCGAAGTGCTATCATAAACATTCGATTCAACCGTATAAACAGGTGGCAAGCCAGTTTCGGGGTTATAAATAATTTCGCCTGCCCGCTCTTCAAAGTTCTCCGTTTTTGATAGTACTTGTCTGCCAAGCAAATCATATTCGAAATAATCCGTATCTCTAGATAACTTGTAGTCCTCATCTCTAGGAGTATTTTCATCACCTCGCGAACCTACTTGATCTTCGTCTGTGATACTCTTTAAGAGTCCATTTTCCCAATATTCATAAGTACGCTTAGTGTTCGCATCAATGGTTTCAGATTTAATTTGCCCCTGATTGGTATATTCAAAAGTAGTTTCTACTCCTGCCAGGTTGGTATAACTTTGAAGCTTGCCATAGTCGTCATAAGCCCAAACCAGACTATTTCCATTACCGTCAGTTTGTGAAGTTTTATAACCATTTTCATCAAAAGTAAAAGTAGTTATGGCACTTTCAAAGGCAGTACCTGCAGGTGCACCTGAACCTGCATTATAGATTTCGGAATTAGCGACGCTTGTTAAAACAATATTTCCTCTAGTGTCAAAAGCGTTTAGACTCACTAAATCGTCATAGTTGATTTTGCCATCGATTAAAGACACACCTTTAAATTCAGCAAAACGTTGCCCCAATTCGTCATACAAATAACTGTTAACAATGTCTTCTTTTAGTACTGGTAATTCAGCTGAATTATATTGCCCGCTCTTGTAACCTTGGCTATTTGTTGCAATCCTGATGATACCTTGGCTCACAACTTGGCCGTTTAAATCATAATGCTTGGTCTTAACGTAGTTGAGTGCATCCTTAGTCGCTACCTGCTGACCATGCGCGTCGTAAGCGTACTCAGTAACAAATCCAAAATTATCGTAGGATGCGACAAGTTGGCCGGCTTCGTCATATTTAAATCTGGAAACATAGTCAGCCGCATCCTTAACACCAACTCTTAAACCTCGCTTATCGTAATAGTGCGTTGTTGTTGCTTCAAAATTTGTCTGCTCTGTCCCTGTTTCATCCCAATAGCTCACAGCGCTTTTAACTTCTTGCTCAAGCTGGTTGAGTTTATTGAATTTATATTGGGTTTCATTGCCAAGCGCGTCAGTAACCTTAACCACATTCCCCCATCGATCATATTCCTGCAGAGTGATTGGCGCTTCAAGGCTTGGGGTTCCCGGATTAATATTATTTTCTGTCGCGGTAAACTTCACGCCTTCTTGTGATATTACCTGACCAGAGAGATCATATTGAATGTAGCTATAGCGATCGTCCGTGGCGGTTTCATCAACAAGATCATCTCCGAAACGGATCTCTCGTGTCATAAAACCTTGAGCATTGTATGAATAGGACCTATATATACCGTCATCTTTATTAGTAAAGGTTAACCTGCCCGCCTGGTCATATTGATAAATAAAGGTCTCGGGTGCGTTTGCTAATCCACGACTTTTAATTTCGCCAAACGCGTTGTAGGCCGTTACGTTTTCAATCGTACTTGGGGTTCCATTTGAGTCGAAGGTGTTTATAGTATCGAGAATTTGTTGTCCGTTACTGTCATAGTCATAAGTTTTAACTTTAGTAAACTTGTAACTTTCAGGTGTAGCTTCTTCGACAAACGCCCTTACAGCGACTCTTCGTTGACCTAAACTTGGTCTATCAGGATCGACATCTTCATACCTATAATCAACTATTTTCCAATAGCTCTCAGTTCTCTCTTGATTAACTTTCTCTTCGGTTCGAGTGATCTTTCCCTGAGAGTTATAAGTCATAAGGACATCGTGTCCCATAGCATCGGTTGTCTTAACCACATTGCCATGGAAATCAACATAGTTCTTAGTTTCGATAGTCTCGCCTTGCGCTTGCTCATTTCCACTGGACTTGACCGTTTTGAGCAACTCTCCATAAGCATTATAATAAAACTGAGTTGTAGGTGATGTTCGCAAGCCGGAGCTATCCAAAAATGGATCCAGTGTCGAATTAACCGCGCTATCGTGTTTTGCTGCGACTTCACGCTCACTTAAAATGACCTTTTCTACACGTCCTAAGTTATCGTATTCGGTTTCTGCGCGGAAACCTTCACCGTCAATTTGAGCGGTAACTCTACCTAGTTCATCGTACTCAGTTTTGTTTGAAACATCTTCGGCAGAAGTAACAATACTATTTCCTGAATGGCTCGTTACTAAAACGTCTTCTTGAATTGTTTCAGTCAATCGATTCATCTTGTCATAGATATAACGAGTGACGCGATTGTCATCATGCTGTGTGCCAGAAGGTCGATTGTTTTCATCAACACTTGGTTGGAAGTTAACGTACTCAACTTCTATTTTTTCAGCATACTCGGTTTGCTTGGCTTTATTGCCAAATGCATCGTATTCGTACTCAGTTAAATAACCATATAAAGTACTAGTATTTATTTCTCCTTTAACTTCAAAAGTTGCTTCCAACTGTCCGAGTTTATTGTAATAGTTGTAACTATTTGCAGTGGAACCTGAACCATCTATTTTTACTGCCGTTTTGACTAACTGACCATAACTGTTGTATTCATAAGTAGTTTTAGGTGCAGCAGTGAAGGCAGCTTTAATATCACTGTTAAATCCGTCAACGGCTTCCTGAGTTTCAGATATTTTCTGATCCAGAGCATTATAACTAAAGCTAATTATCCTATCGTGATTAGTGTCTGGAACGACATAGCCCAAGATATCGTTACTGGTTAAAGCCACGCCTTTTTCGGACAGTTCATTTGCCACGTTCGCCGCATCTTCGAAAATAGATTTTGCATATCGAGTGACTTTTTCAACATTATTAAAGCTATCATACTCATAGAAAGTAACATGGCCTTCACCGTCTATTTCATACTCTACTTGCAAGTTATTATTGTAAGTTTTGTAACGGTTATTTCCTAATTCATCGACATTAACTACAGCTAGTCCAAATGCATTGTATTTTGTTTCATTTTCAGCATTGTTGCCTGTTGCCGTAATCTGGCCGTTAGAATAAACACCTTGATCGGAATAGATTATTTTAGTTTGGTTGCCTCTATTGTCATATATATAGCTGGTGGTTCTTGCTTCAGCCGTACCAAATGTCGATTCTTTATAATTGTCAGTGATGGATTCGACATTTCCAAATGCGTCATAAGTAAATCTTTTAACAACGTTTTCTGGAGTAGTGCTTTGTGTTTCATGATTGTAAACTGCTACCTCAGGGCTAGTTTCATACTCTAACTGTCCCCGATTATCATAGGCGTAAGTCCACTCTTGCTGCAGTTTATTAACAAACTGAGTTTTATTACCTAGTGCATCATAACCAAATGACTCTGTTTCGCCAGAAGCGTCAGTAGTAGATACCAAGTTTCTAACTTTGTCATAGGCAAAGTTGGTTGTTATTTTGTTTAATCTTAAGAGTGGACCATCTTCTGCAGTAAGGTCACCAGCGGTGCTCACTTGTAGATTATCGATATATACTTTGCCACCTGCCGAGTTCAGGTAGGGGCTTGCAGCAATTTCAACAACTGTCTGATCACCCCACGCATTATCGTCGATTGATATTGAATGTATAAACCCAGCATTTTTGTCTGTGCCTTTCTCATAGACATAAATAGTTGAAGTTGTATCACTCGTTTCAATCTCGACAACATAAGTTGTTGCGGCTTGAATTGTTCCATATTGAGCCGTACCGTTTACACCCGCCGTTACGCTGGTTGCAGCGATTTGATTGTCAAATACAGAAATCAGATGATTATGTTTTGAAACGCCAATTTGTGAATTATTGATGCCCGCAATAAAACCGCCATCTGTAATGACATCTTCAGTGGTAAATTCGAAATTGATAATTTCATACTGAGACGGAAGACCCACTTTATTGACAGAGATCTTTCCAGAAGTTGTCAAGATGGGCGTTCGGGTAAATACGGCTTGGCCATACTCTATCGTAATATCATTCGTATCCGCGGGGCTGATAGTATATGAATCTGCAGTATCGTATTCATCAAAGTTAATGCTTGCACCTGGAGGCGGAGCATTTGCTTCAAGCAATGATATGATTTCGGCTTCGGTTAAATTTGCACTAGAAGCAGATATAGAATCTTCATATTTAATTTCCTGGGTAATATTTCCCAAATGGTCATAAATATTTTCAGTGACAAATCCTAGCGCATCAACTTCAAAACGGATCTGTCCTATATTGTCATATACAAACTTGGTATTAACCGCAGTTGGCTCAGCCGCCAATGCAACAGATAGGCTTTCTACTGAATACTCGCTAAGCTCACCAATTCGGGTTTCGTACTGTTTCTTTTCAGTTAACTGGCCAAGCGAGTTGTAAATGTATTCTGTAACTCCTCCTTCGCCATCAATACTAAAACGTAACTGCCCACTCTTATCATAAATACTTCTGGTGGTAATTAGATTACTCTGGCCACTTGTCCAAGCTTGTAGTTCCGATTCAGTTGCAGTGCTACTAGTGTACAAAGAAGCATATTTTTTAGTAGCGACAAAATCATTCAAATAATCGTATTGATATTCAGTAACCAGTCCTTCCGGATCGATTTGGAAAATCAAGCGACCATTGCCATCGTACACATTTCTTGAAGTTAACGAGTAATTGGCCTCTAAAGGAACGCCTCCGGCTTCAGTCGCATTCAACTGTTGCTCAATGCTTGCTGCAGTAACCGGCGCACTAAGCCCCTCTAGTTTTCTTGAATGACGAAGAGTTTCGCTCACTTGGCCTGCAAAGTCGTATTTATACTCGGTTAGATAACCGTCACCATCAATGGAATAAACCATTTGATTTCGATTGTCGTAAACGTACAACTCTTCCACAAAATTAGCATTAGCATCAGCCCATGCTTTGGTTGCTTCAAGAGAAAGGACACTACTATTGTATGTATTAAGATAGGTTTTCTGAGAAATAACATTACCAAAGGTGTCATATTCCCTTTCAACCAGGTAATTTTCCGCATCGAGAGAGTAACGCATTTGATTATTCTCATCGAATACAAACTTGGAGTTGACCGACTCCATATAAACCGGCAGTTGACTATTGCCAACCGGCGCCGCTAACCAGTTTTCTATGTCCTGAGTCGTCGTTACATTAACATCAAGTTTCGACATCCAAGTTTTGGTTTCAATAATGTTATTCGAACTATCGTAGACAAACTCTTTAACGTACCCTTCTCCGTCTACGCTAAATCTTTCGCGTCCTAGTTTGTCATAAAAACTTCTTACGCTGACATAAGCTTCTGTCGTGTTTTGGTTTTCGGATACTTCATTAGTAGCACCAGTATTTCCAGAAACACTAATATCAGAAATAGTAGATCCAACTCTGTTAAGCACAAAGTTAACGGTATAATCTGAAGTCGGCGAAACAGGGAAAGTTGAAACGTAGATAACTTCATATTCGCCACCTTGTCTTTTCAACTGGTAAAAAACATGACTGCCATCCATCGTAATCTTATAAGTATCGCCTGCTTGCGCAGGTAAACTTACGCCAGTTTCGAAATCATATTCAGATCCTTCTTCTGATACGTAAACATTGTTATTCCCTATACTAAAAGAATGATTAAGCTCTAATATACTGGATGCTGCAGTTCCTTCTTTAACACCAACATAAATTGACTCAGGGCCTGAAACCGTAAATTCAACTTCGCCTTGCCCGTTTGTAAATTTATCAGTGAGCGTTAAGTAAGCAGTATCGAACAAATCGCCAGATACTCTAGATATACTATTCCCGTCAACCGCTACAGTTTCCGGAACAGATTCAAAAACAATCGGTAGTGGTTGAAAATTTTGAACACTCGCATCTGGAGCGCTTGGTAGTTGCGGAGCAACAGCAATTGGACCAAACTCGATATTATCGATATAAACAACTGAATTAGAATTGTCCCAGTTATAAGGTGTCGTAAATGAAAGAGTCGCCCCTCCACTCCAACTAGAAATGTCCTTGGTGTGAGACATGCCTGCCGAACGATCGGTTCCCTTTTCAAAAACGTACATGGTGGATTGCGTTGGCGAAATATCATACTCAACAACATAAGTTGTATCATCAGATAAACTTCCAAGACTTGTAGTGTACGGGTCGCCATAGAAGTATTCGAGGACTTCTAACTGATCGCCCTTAACCCGAACCATCTGACTGAAACCACCCCGTTTGAGTCCTCCGTCAAATGCTCCATCAGTTATAAGAGCTTCCGTTGTAAATTCAAATCGGCTCGTTGTTAGCTCACTAATTTCTATTGATTCATTGATATCCAGAGTGGGATAAACACCGCCTACATCACTTGACGCCAACCTCATTTCAACTCTTTCATTAACTACCGAAATGGAACCCGTCGCTTGATAGTTGTTAATGGCATATAAATGATCGTCAGTTCCGTCGAAGGTAATCAGCATATCCGAAGAAGCAGGTGGTGACGGCGGTGTTTCTTCAACAACATCTGTACCAAACTCAACGTTATCAATATAAACTAAAGAACCACTCACTTGGCCGGTTGGCGTTCCAAAAAAGGAAAGCCCGGTTTCAGCAAGCCAATCATTATCAGAAACGTTCATCGAGTGGCTAAACCCACTAGCTCTATCGCTTCCCTTCTCAAATACGTACATTGTCGAAACGCCATCCACAATGTCGTACTCAACCACATAAGTTGTATCAGCTTGCAAGGTTCCCATAGCACCTACACTAGGGGAATTATGTTCCTCAAAATACAGAAGCGTTGGGCCCTGCACCATGACCATATGAGAATAATCACCACCATCACGGGAATTGGTGAGGCCACCTAAAAAGCCACCATCAGTAATAGTTGCTTCTGTTGTAAACTCGAATCTTGCAACCCCGATTTGCGAAGGTAGCATTCGATTATCTACATACAAATAAGGAGGTGTTTCCGCTAAGCTGCCATCGATACGTTGGATTTCAACTCTTTCATTAACGACAGAAAAAGTTGAGGTTTCAAGATTGTTAATGGAATACTGATCTATTTTTGTTCCATCAAAAGTAATTACAGTGTCCGGAGCTGTAGGCGGTTCAGGCGTTACCGTCTCTCCCGAGGTTTCAAATATCACATTATCAACGAAAATCAATGCGTCCGAAGGGGGCATGGTTGGACGCGCATAAAATGAAAGGCCTGCCTGATCTCCCCAGTCGCTATCGGCGACATTCATGGAATGACTGAAACCGCTCGTGCGCTCTGTTCCTTTAACATAAACGTAAACCGTAGAAACGCCGTTTAGAATTTCATATTCGACGACATAGGTTGTATCAGCCTGTAAAATACCAATTTCTTCAGACTGAGTAACTAAGTTGTTTTTTTCTACAACCTGTAATAATTCTCCGGTCACTCTGACCATATGCCCGAAAGTATCGGATGTCATACTATTATTTAAGCCGCCGGTAAATCCACCGTCAGTTAAATTTGACTCAGTCGTAAATTCAAACTGACTTTGTTGAATGGCTGATGGCAACGCTCGATCAGTAATTAATAGTTGAGGCCCATCTCCTTCTCCTTCCCCTGCGGAACGGCGTATAACAACCCGCTCATCAACAATTGTGATATCAGATGTGCCATAATTGTTAATGGTATATCGATCAGCTTTGGTCCCATCGAAAGTTATAATATTCGAAGAAGCAAGCGCATCAATAATTTGCTGAGAAGTTAACTGACTGCCTTCAAGATTAATTGGATTTGCATAGCGGCGAACTTCTATTATTTGCCCGAGCGAATCATAAATATTCTCTGTTACATAACCTTCCGCATCAACGGTAAAGTGCAATCGGTCAAGTGCATCATAAGTGTATCGAGTCTCGGTATAAACAGGTACTTGCTGTTGGATAATCTGGATATCCGAAGGCCCTTTATTTTCACTATCAATTGATACATCGGTAAAGTATTGTGCGCCTTCGGTGATGGCGACAGTCGAGGTATAAAAGATTTCAAAAGTTTCGCTACCAGGTACTTTCTTTTGATAGGTAACCTGAGTGCCATCCATCTCTATTCTAAATTGCGTACCGATGGCATAGTCTCCAAATCGACCGCGGTGGGTGCCGTCTTCATAAACGGTAATGGTCGAGCCTTCAATAAAAATCGCGTAGTCGATTTCACCGAACCCATTTGAGGTATTCGCACCTTGAGTCAAACCGATCATATACCAGGCAGATTCTTCAGCTGCAGTGAATTGAAGGGCTCCCTGATTATTTGGAATAGCATCTTGACCGAAAATACCGGCGTTCCAATCTGAACCACCGCTGATTTTTGTCACCAGCCCATCGGAACTTTCAACATTAGTGCCGGCATCCGCCCACTTAACTAAGTCAGATTGTAAAAACTCGACTTTTGAGCCATTCACTTGTGGTTTAAGTAAATGTTTTCTCACTGCGATAACATTACCACTGGCATCATAAACATTTTCTGTCGCGTAGCCTTCTGGATCCACGGTGAATTGCAGTCGGTTTAAGGCATCATAGCCATATTTGGTTGACACTGAATCTGTGACTTGATGGGCTAAATTGATGTCTGTCGGATTTTGATTTTCATTGACCATTGAAACGTCAACAAAATATTGAGCAGACTCATTCACCGGCACAGCTGAGGTATAAAAAGTTTCAAACTGATCGCTACCGGGAACTCGCTTTTGATAGCTAACTTCAGCGTTTTGCATTAAAACCCTAAATTGTGTGCCTGCTTCAAATGAACCAAATTGGCCGCGTCTTGAGCCACTTTCAAATACTGAAATGTTGTAGCCTTCGATATAAATTGCATGGTCAATATCGGTATAGCTGTAGGTAACATCGGCACCTTGACTCAATCCAATCATATACCAGGCAGGGGCTTCAGCCGCTGTAAACTGCACCGCTCCTTGATTATCAGGAATGGGATCTTGACCAAAAATCCCTGCATTCCAAGCTGAGCCCGAACCACCGCTGATTTTTGTCACTTCACCATCGGAACTTTCAACATTACTTCCGTCGCCATTCCATTTAACCAATTCAAGCTTTAAGAAATCTAAAGTGGAACCAGTCACAGTCGGCTTTTCTAAGTAGCGTTTTACTTCAATTACGTTGCCATTCGCGTCGTAAATGTTTTCTGTCGCATATCCTTCACCATCTACCGTGAAATGCAAACGTCCTAAGACGTCGTATATGTAACTCGTATTAACGTATTCTTTATCAGCATAATATTGCTTAAGGTTTTCTGTTTCGGAATTAGAAACAGTGATCGTGTTAATAAAGCCTTCCCCTTCAACAACAAAGTTTTCTATTGAAGTGGCCTGGGCATTTTCTATGAACGCAGAGATATCTGCTTGAATATTTCTTGAAACTTTCGTCCATTCGCCGTTAGCCAACTCAGGCAAAGGAATATGAATGGTATTTCCTGAATAATAGGCTGCGCCCGTACTATTACCTTCATAGCTAAGAGTGACCGAACTCCCTGAAGACAAGCTCACTTCAACCAAGAGGTTAAAGTCATCAACTTGCTTGGTTTCCCATTCAAGAATGTTATGTTCCAATACAAACGGCCCAGTTTGCCCGGCAATAGTTTGAGAAACAAACCCATAGCCATTAAAACTCATTACATTGGCATTGAGTTGTCCATCAGAAACTACAGAAAATTGGTCAGTTGGTTGCGCGCCAACCCAACTCATTAATCCACCATCTTCAGCAAGCGTAAGTTCCGAGGCTGAGGATGCTTCGTACTTAGTATCAAAACGCCTTGTTTCGATCAACTGTCCATTGTCGTCGTAAATATTTTCGGTAACGTAGCCTTCCGGATCAATTTCAAATTGAACCAAACCTAGATTGTCATAGACGAATTGAGTCGATTTAAATTCGGGATTATTCTCCGCAATTTGACTCTTTAACTCTCCTGCGGCCTCAAGATGGCTAATCGCAGAATTTTTGACATAATTTAAATTTGAGTACTGTTTGGTACTTATAATGTTTCCACTTGCATCAAAGATAAATTGAGAAACATTGCTTTCTGCATCAATGATAAATTCATTGCGGTTTAACTGGTCATAGAAGTATTGGGTTGAAACATATTCACCGCCCATAGCTTGGCTAGAATTAAGTACTTCTACAAGTGTTTGAATATCGGAAATCTGTTGATTATACCTTTTAGTTTCAATCAAGTTGCGGTTGGCATCATAGACATTTTCCGTGACATAACCTTCCGCATTGATAATAAATCGAGCTTGTCCTAACTTGTCATAGACATAATGCGTACTATTTCCGTTAGCATCGGTAACGACTAAGCTGTTCCCTGCGCCATCGTATTGATAACTTGTAGTTCTATTCAGCCCGTCGACATCTTGTATCTGGGTGAGTACTCTTCCCGCTGCATCATAATCGTAAGTGGTTCGAATACCGTTTTGATCTATCGTCGTTGCTAGACGGCCGCCCTCATCAAATTGACTTTCACTCACATTGCCTGCAGCATCGGTTACATGCGTCAGTTCACCATTGAGATTAAAAGTAAATTCGGTTTTACTATTAAATCCATCATAAGATTCGACTGTTTCGCCGAGTGAATTGTAAACCGTTCGCGAAGTACTATTATCCGCAAAGATAATGGTATTCGTTTTGGTATCTAGGTCATATTGATAGGTATTGCGGTTACCCAGTTTATCGGTAATCAGTAATGTACGATTAAACGCATCATAAGCGGTATGTAGTTGGCCACCTCTAGGATCGGTAATTAAAATTTGCCTGTCATTTTTGTCATAGCCGTACTTGGTAGTATGCCCGAGTGCGTCAGTAAAACTGATTAGACGACCAAACGCATCGTACTCGTTGCGGGTCGTATTGGATAAGGCATCGGTTGTTGATTTTAATAAACCACGATTGTTGTATTCAAATTGGGTAATGGAACTCTGGGTATTGAGTTTATCTAAATAATCGGTACGCAGGATTTGCTCTGCAAAACTGTTATATGAATAATCGGTGCGATAACCTTCTGCATCAATTGTACGCTCAATAAGTCCACGTTGATTGTACTCCACTTGCGATGTTTGAGTACCGTCACTGGATAAGTAACCCATTAAGCCGAGTAATCCCGAAGAGGTTAAGCCACCGGCTAAGTCCGCCAGTGAATCGACATCATTGCCCAAGAATACATTAAAATCAGTAGTAGTAAGCTGATTTAATCGTTTGTTGTAAGCTAAATTCTCACTCACTTCACCAAACTGGTTATAACGAGTCTCTCGTACTTCGCCATTAGCATTGATCACAAAGCGCAGTTGTCTTTCTTGATCGTAAAAGTAAAGTGTTTTTAATCCATTCGGATCGATGGAGCTGATTTGTAAACCAAGGGCATCGTATTGATAACGAGTACCGGTGTTTTCAATTGCTGTACTAATCGCGTCGGCAAGTGGTGTAATTCCCAGTGGATCGCTTTGCTCCGCATCTAAACTACCGGTTAAACGTCCCAGTTCGTCATAAGTATTATGAATACGTCGATCTTGAATATCTGCTGCTACATAATCAACACGCGTGACGTTGCCTAGTTGGTCGTATGTATAACTTTTGGTTAAACCTAAGTGGTTAGATTCAGTTGCTACTCGGCCAAGCGCGTCGTAGGTAAAGCTCAGGCTCTGTACATCGTTAATGTCTGTTGGTCTGATATCTTCTAGTGTTTCGCCATTTTCAATACGCGCTTTTTCATTGTATCGAATTTCAAATTCAAGTCTGCCGGCGACATCGTATTGCCTTTCGGTTAGATACCCCTCAGCGTCAACAATACCGATTAAGGCGCCCTGGTTGTTGTAGAAATACTCAATCTCCTGGTCATTGTCGACATCAAGCGTAATTCCCAAGCCATTGATATCGGTAGCATTAGGATCAGTAACCGGGTTGGCATAACTGATGGTGTGAATAAGTTGTCCCAGGCTATTGTATATGGAGCGAGTAAAGTAACCTTCACCATCTAATACCCCCACTTGACGACCTTGATCGTCATAGAAAAAACGCTGCTGGCGATTTTGAGCATCAGGCGTTCCGGCGGTAAAAATCAGGACACTTTCATGAGTTCCTTCAGAAATCGTAACGGTGCCGGTCGCTTGTTTAATCAACTGAGCGGAGGCTAAATCACGAATTTCAACCTCATAAGTGTAATTACCTAAATCTAATCCGGTGACATCAAGCTGGTATTGATCATTGACTAAATTGACTTGAGTAAAATCACTTAGGCCTAGTGCGGCAGAGCGTACAAAAAGGCCACTGTTAGCCGGTAAATCATTCGACCAAATAATATTACCGGAAGCTTCTGTTCCTGATTGTTCAAGGGTCATTGTAGAAGTCGTTGTTAGTGCGTCTTCCAGCAATAGTGCTTTGACTTGAGTAACACCCAGTGAATCTAATTCGGCAGTATCAATCACTGATGCATAAGCCAATACATCCGTAATCTGAGAGCGGCCATTGTAAAGAGTCTCTGTCACATAGCCTTCAGCATCAATAGTAAAAACCAAACGCCCGGCACTATCATACTTCAGCCAGTTTTGTCTGAGCTCAGTATCGTTTTGCGGACGGATCGCGGCCAATTCCACATTGGTCCAATTCCCTTCTGCAGAAATAAATGATTGGGTATCAATGAAACTACTATAAGCAATCGTTTTGATTAAGTTACCCGCAAGGTCATAAACATTTTCCACTAAGCTACCGCTCGGATCGATTGACGCAACAGCTCTACCCGCTTCATCATAAAGAGTGTATGCGCGAATACCTGCTGAGTCTTGTGTCGCTACTAATCGACCTGCATTGTCATAAATATAGCTATCGCTACCTAAGCTTTCACTCTCACTCGACACATGAGTTTGTGAAATTAAACGACCTGCTGCATCAAATACCGAGGTAGAGACTAAGCCATTGGCATGAGTGGTAATGATTCTGTTTTGCGCATCATCATATTGAATATGAGCTTGCTCATTCAGCGCATTGGTAGTGAGTTCTAATCGCCCCATACCATCATAGTGATGCTCGGTGGTTTGATTATTCGCATCAATGGTCTGAGTGACTTGACCATAGGCGTTATAAACAAATTGCACTTTGCTGCCGCTTCCCACTGGAACGCCATCAGCATTAACTTCAGCATAACTGATGGTATGATCTAACTGGCCGAGTAAGCTATATTGATTGACGCTTAACTGAATTCCGGACTTATCTTGTTGACTATCATTCCAAATCGCGTCTCGCCAGCTAGTTAAGTCGGCATACACCGGCGCTGTCGCTCCTAGCGTAAAAGTTTGATCTCGATAGGCAATGGTTCGCTCTACTGTCCCATCAGTGTTGTAAACATTTTCAGTTACACTACCGTTAGCTTCCACAACAAAACGCAGATGGGATTCATCATCGTATAAATAGTGATTAGTGTTCCCTTCAGTTGCAGTTAGCTCGCCAGCGGCATCAGGATCGGGTGTTAAGTAAGTTGTTTCTGAGGTAAGTAGATTATTTGTATCAAAGGTGCGGCTAATAGTGTTGCCGAGGTTGTCCCTGGACAATAACTGATTACCTCGCACATCATATTCGTACTCCACATAGTGACCATTAGGATTAACCACCCGACTGACATTTCCTTCAGGGTCATAGAAATATTCATTAGTGATCGGCTGACCATTAACCGCTGGACTTTGAGTTTTCTTCAGTTGGCCATGTTCATCATAAAAGAACACTGACGTTTGTTGATTAGCATGGGTAACGCTAGTCTGCCCTGCTACCGTGTAATCAAAGGTGGTAACTTTACCTGTACCATCGGTGACAGTTGCAACTTTATCGATATTGTCATGGTTAACGTAGCTAAAGGTTAAACTGGTACCATCACTGTTAGTAATAGTCTCAACTAATTGGCTGGTCGCATCACGATAAGTATAAGTCGTTTCATAAAAATCGTTGTCGCTGATATCACTGTCTTCCGGCGACAAGTCAACTTGGACTTTACTCAGTCTTCCTTCGGTATCATAGTCATAATGGAAACGTTGCGGGTTATTGGTGCCATCATTGAGTACTAAACCACTTACCCGATTATTAATGCCATAAGCAAAGGTCAAGGTTTGTTGACCATTGGTAATGGATGCGATTTGCCCACTCGCAAAGTCATAATTGTAGTTTATTGTATTCCCGTCTTGGTCGACCCGACTAGTTAACTGGCCGTTTACATCATAGTTTTCAATGAGTTGGCTATTGCCATCGGTCCAGCTGTAAGTTCCGTCAGCATTGCGAGTCAGTGTGTCATGAGCCCCGGAACCTTCATTGCTGTTATCACTACCAGCTCCCAAATCAAACTCCGAGTCACTACCATCTGCAGCAATGCGGGTAATGTTATCGCCGTCAATAATTAGCCGGGCAACACCGAATTGCCAATTCTGGTTAATGTCATCATGGAAAGTCCCTTGGCTGTTGTAGGTCCGCAATACGCGAAGGTCAACGCCCATGCCTACGAGGATTTCATCCTGGCGCTGAATGATCAGGTTACCTTGAGTGGCGTTAACGAATACGCCTTCATTAGATTGTCCCAATTGGCTATTACCATAAGCGCCACTGGCACCTAAGGTAGCTAATGATGAATTTAAAAGACCTAAATCATTTCCACTGACTATTGCGACCATCGAGAAATTCCCTAAATATTTAACAAACTTTTATTGCGCTTTGATACTTTGTTAACCGGAAAATCTCAAAAATGTTTAGCTTTTTGGTTAAAAATTTTATATTTTTTTTATTTTGCCAGATCCAATTGACATGTACGGTCAATTATTGTTCACTCTCTCCATTATTTTTAGTAATTAGTAAACCAGTAGAATTTGAACAAATGACAAACGATTTAACACAAAGAGAACTTTTTCACTTCGCACTGTATGCATCGAAAAATCAAAGAACCGATGATTCCATTAAATACCTTAAAGCATTTCTTAAAAACGAGCCAAACAATGCTGAAGCCTTATTTTTATTGGGTTCTGAATATGCCGAAATATCAATGGTTGACGAAGCTAAGGAAGAGCTAAGTAAAGCGTTAGAAATTGCACCTCAGGCTGATTTAGTCAGGTTTCAACTTGCAATGCTCCATTTTTCTACCAACGATATCGAGCATACTCAATCTATTCTCGAACCGCTCGCTACAGCATCAACGGATAATCCTTACCAGAATTTGGCAACCGGGGTATTTTCTCTTATCGAAAATAACCCAGATCAAGCTATTGAAAACTTTGAACTCGCTTTAACCAAAGAGCTTAACAACCCTGCCTTGGTGGCAAATATTGAATCATTTATAAAGAATATTAAAAGTCGCAACCAACAAGATTCTGCGGGCGAAGAAACGGCTGGAGATGCAGAAAAACAAGCAGGGGAAATGTTCCTATCTGTTTATAAGAATTAATTTTAACTCATTTGGCTCAGATTTAGTTATGTGCTGTCTGAGTCAATTTTGATATCATTAAGTATGACTAAGATAGACTCATCTTCAAGCATTACTCAAATTTCTAGTGTTAGTCGCAAGTCCAAAGATACTAAGGGCGCGACTAAAACAATAAACCGTCGCAAGTCGAATGATTTTAAACAACTGGAAAATGATATTACCGAGATCTTGCAAGACCAATCAATTGCTGAAGGAAAAAGAAAAGAAGTCGCTTTCCGCAAGTTAATTGAATGGCAATTTGGTGAAAACAGCTTAAATAATAGCCGTGCGAAACAAGCACTTAAAAATTTGCAGGAAGCTGCGAATATTAATCAACAGTTTGCTGAATTAATCGAAAGATTATCGAAGAAGTAAAATCCTTTACGCCTCCAATTTATAGAAAGTACTCAAAGTCACTTTTTTTGATCAATTCTTTCATCTTGTTAAGAGCAATACTGTGAATTTGGGAAACTCTACCTTTAGAAAGTTCTAACAGGTCAGCAATCTCTGCGAAAGTTAAGTGATAATAGTAATGATAATTCAATATTATCCTTTCTTTTTCCGACAACTGCTTAAGGTATGAAGTAACACCTGTCGATAATTGCGTGCCATAAACTCCAGCTAAAAGAGAATCTTCGTCGTCCGCTTCAAACTCTGACTCCAAAAGGGTTCCTAATACCACTCCCATTGAAATCGCATAAAACTGTTCAAAGTCGCTCTCTTGTTTACTATTTTCAACTAAAGAGTCGACTCTCTCTCTAACCTGTTTTTCCTTAAGATATTTTTTCTGTGCTATTTTTTCCGTAGATTGATTTACTTGATTTAGGATTTCGCCTCTTATTCTTTTATAGGCAAAAGTCTTAAAGTCTGCACCTTCGATTTGTTCATAGCGTCTGATTGATTCGATTAAACCGATTACTCCCCAATGTAAATAATCAGACAACTCATAAACTTCAACGTGATATCTGAAAAACAGGTTTTTAACTATTTTAACCAGCCAGTCATTATAAGCTTCCACCAACGCATGAACACTTGAGTCATCTTTTGACTCAAAATAATTGGCCCATAAGTCGACGTTCCTTACCAACATAAAATCTAAAATACGTTAAAGCTACCTAATAGCGATTGTGAGACAAGTGCCCAGCCATCTACCAATACGAATATCAAAATCTTAATCGGCATTGCTATAGTCATCGGCGGAACCATAATCATACCGAGTGACATCAAACTTCCGGCTACAATTAAGTCAATCATCAGAAATGGAAGAAACAAAACAAAAGCAATTTGGAATGCTGAGCGCAGCTCACTTAACATAAATGCGGGGATTAATTGCATCATCCCTACGTCTTCAATGCTTGAAGGAATTGCCGTTTTAGAAATTTTCAACATCAAATTCAAATCCTTTTCTCTCGTTTGTTTTATCATAAATGTTTTAAACGAAGTCGAAGCAATTTTTGTAGCCTGTTGAAGAGATATACTCTTCTCGATATAAGGTATATATGCTTTTTCTTCAATTTCTTTCACCGTCGGCTGCATTACAAACATGGTAAAGAACAATGCCAAAACAATGAGCACAACATTAGGAGGTGTTTGTTGCATCCCAAATGCAAACCTTAACATTGATAAAACAACAATGATTCTCGTGAAAGCGGTGAGGGATATAATTGCGACAGGAATAAACGAAAGCGCAGTGAGAAATAGGAAAACACTGGATTCAGGGGCAAGTTCAACTTGTTTTTCCAAACTATCGAACAAAACACTAGACTCAGCCGCGTGAACATTTCCCATTAGACAAGCAATCAAGAGCGAAATACTCATTAACAATAATTTGGCTTTCATCGACTCTGTACCTCATTGTCAGAATCTTCTTCCGTTAGATTTTCACTTGCACTAAAACTATCCAGTTTTTTCAGCTTGTTTTCCAGCTTAGAACTTTTATCCACTTGAACCAAGTTACAGTTCTTATTAGACTCAGTTAGTAAAAACTCCTTATTTCCAACCTTGAGCAAATAAACTTTAGTCCCGTGTGATATGACTTTTTGTTCAGTCACCTCGATTTTTTTACTACTGGCGCTCTCAATTTTAATCAGCCCTTTAGACTTTAATAGGCGAGTTAAGGCCCAGAGCCCCGCTCCTAGCAGAATAATAATAATGAACAATGCAAACACATATTCGTTGCTCACAGTTTCACTTTGCTTAAATGGCAGTTGATTCACAGCTTAGACTTCCAACTTAATCAGTTACTAGTACATATTTGGGGATTTGGAGTAATTGCAAGAATTGAAAATACTTTCTTTTTATTCAAGAATCTCGTCAATTTCAATACCGAAACTATCGCCAACTCCAACAATGCTACCTTTAGCAATAACCTTGTTTTTTAAACAAATTAGTACCGGCTCATCAAGTTTAGTTTGAAGCGTTATAACGGAGCCTTTCCCCAGTGAAAAAAGTTCTCCTACAGGTATTTTTGCTTCGCCAATAACTGCGTTTAAAGTTACTTCTACATCTTCAATAAGAGAGTAATCTTGTTTAATCACACTATTCTCGATTTTGTCACTTTCACTGTTTAGGTGTTGCGAAAAATCGCTTTCCAATTCGTTCAATTCGATATTTGTTACATTTTCGTTCATTTCATTATTCTCGCGTAATTAATTTATCTTGATCGCTCTATGATTTCCCTTTTTCCCTAGAGTTGATTTTCCAACATAAACAGGAGAGCGGTTAACAAAAAGAGAAAGTTGGCTATCGCGACTCTCTCGAGTCGTTATTACATCCCCTTTTTGTAGAGTATTCAAATCTTTAATAGACAACTTAAAACCATCTATCTTTGCCCTAACCGTTACTTCAGTGGTATCTAATAGAAAGTTCCTGGGTGTCAATTCAACTTTTTTCGAGCCTTCTTTTTCGGACTCTTTGTATCCTAATGCCAAGTGCATTAATACAAGGTTTGGAAGGTATAGTTCAACAGTTCCAAAACCCAAGTTCATCTTGCAAATAGCACCAAGAAACTTCTCACTTTCACTCTGCAAGCTATCAAGCTCATTAAGAAAGTGATTGATCATCAAGTCTTCCTTGGAGCGTTTTACTCCAAGCGATTCAATTAGTTCATACGAACTCGTTTTAGCCAACTCAAACCAATCCAGTTTAGATTGCTCAAGCTCTTTTACGCTGTGTTTACAAATTTGCTTAACGAGATTTTTAACGGAGCTTTCACCCCAGCAAAGCCCTAAATAGCAACAACCAAAACTCAAGTCAGCTTTACTCCAAAAACAAAACTTACTTTCAATTAGTTTTATTACTGAGGATTTACTCGCAGGAACCAATACTAGATCATCAATTAGTGGCTTTGATTTTGAATTCAACCAACCGTCATACCAATTATGTAGTCGACCAAGCAACTCAGATTTAGCTTTATCTAAAACGAACTCATTGTTAGGTAAAAAGTGAAAACCCATATTCTCTACCCGCGAGTACTTTCGTACAGTTGTTCAACTAACTGATTTGCAATGTTCATTGCGCGAGAACTCGCTTGATACCCACGTTGAACAATAATCATATCGGCAAACTCTTTTGCCAAATCCACGTTGGATAGCTCTAAACTAGAACCTACCACCTGTCCGAAAAGATTTTCGTCAGCATGTCCAATAGTCGGTTGATTATTTTCTTGAGCTTTAAAGTACGCGCCATCTATCTGTTGAAGATCTTGCTCATTGGTAAAATGAGCCAATGCAATTTGAGGGCCATCATGGGTATCTCCATTTGAATAGAGCAGTTGCAATTGACCTTTAGTATCGAATGAAACGCCAATCAAACCAGAAAGGGGAAAACCATCTTCTACCGTAGCACCAATTTGGGTGCTTGCTCCCGAAGTCGAAGTCGCGCCATCAGGAGTATTGGCTGTACCAAAATTTAAAGTAACTACATCGCCAGTTGCACCAGGTAAGGTGATATCAAAAGTTTCAAAACCAGCTTGAGGCGTGCTGTCTGGGTTAAAACGAATCTCACCATTGCCAATGACATTGCCATCTTCATCAGTTACTTCTACTAACCAACTCCCAGTTACATTTCCCGTATTATTGGTGAACTCGAAATTTAGATTAATCGCTTCACCTTCAGTGTTATATGCGATGATATCGCTTAATGTGTGATCCGAATCGCCAATTGAAAGATTTCCGCCAAAACTAATTTCAGTAGTTGCTTCTGGCGCCAATGTTTCTAGGCCATTTACTGAAATATCAGTTAGCATTCCCGCATCATTCAAAGCTTGAACTCTGTAGCCCGTTGCTATGTCTACTAAAAGTCCCTCGTCATTAAACTGGAAATTACCCGCTCGTGTATAAAAATTTCCATGCTCTCCTTGCAAGATAAAATAACCCTGGCCAGAGATTGCTAAATCGGTCGTACTACCTGTTTGCCTAATTTCGCCAGCAGTCATTCGAGTACTTGTTCCAGCCAACGAAGGCCCGATTCCAGTACCTCCAGAACTTAGCGCCTTATAAAAAACATCGTTACCTCTGAACCCTGAAGTGTTCATGTTAGCGATGTTATTACTGATGGTGTCTAATGTACGTGAAAAAGTCAGTAATCCAGACAATCCTGTAAAAAAAGCTTGTTGCATAGTTATTTCCCCTATTCTGTGATTAATCTGACTTGCGATAGTCTTACGTCAGAAATAAAAGTATTATCTTGTTGTGTAACGGTAAGAGTGGCACCTGATTGAGAAAACGAGATCGCAGAAATAGTTCCTAAAACGTTACCGCTGCTGGTCGCGACTTCAACTGTTTTACCAATCATCGATAAAGCTTGATCTGATGCTTGCATAAATGATTGTTGTTCCAACGACTCGTGAATTTGTCTACTTTGCTCCAGATTAGCGAACTGTGCCATCTGAGCAAGAAACTGCTCATTATTTATAGGCTCCAAAGGATCCTGAAACGTTAGTTGTGCTAAAAACAACTTAATAAAGTCGTCCTGAGAAACTACATTATTACTTGTAGCGCTCTGGCTTCCCAATGAAGCGCCAATCGCATCAATTTGCATTATATGTCCCCCTTGGAAATGCCTTCTTCACCTCGTGTGAAAACGATTTTTCCATTAATTCCAATTTGTTTAATACTTCGGTTTTGCTCAAACAATCCTCGTAACTCAATCAATTTGTTAGAGAGTTCTTTTTCATCCAAGCTATAATCTCGGTACCACACCGAAAGTTCGTCTTGAGATTCAATCAGGCTCAATTTCTTAGATAGCCAGTCAGAGTTTGATTGGCTTACTAGTGATGCATACTGACTTGAGGAAGTTCGCTTAAATTCCGACTCCACTGAAGAAAAAAGTGACGTATTACTCGTAGCATTATTGCTAGTAACCGTGTCGGCTTTCCTTAATTTTTCAACAAAATTTTCTACCGTAATTGAACGAGCTTGAATATTTTGATTTGCTTTACTTATTTGCACCTCTTTCGAGCTTTCATTCCTCAGTTGTGCTGATTGCATTTCAAATACCTCAGCACCTGAAACTTGCGACAGCTTACCCACTGCCACAGAAGATAGGGGAACATAGACTTGTAAGTTGTTATGCTGGTGCGGTGAAGAATCGCGCGTATATTGATTATCGACTAAGCCAACAGTTTGGCTATCGAGTAATCCTACCAGTTCAAGAACCTTCTCAGTCAATTTATTATCAAGCCCCTCATTGGAAAACGAGATTTCGAATAATTCACCTACAAGAGAACCTAATTTACTGTCTTTCAACTTTAGGCCTTCCATAGTCTGAGAAAAATCTATTCCCAAGGGTTCTTTCGGATCAACATCTATAACAGCCCTTCCTTCTAAAAAAAATGGGTTTTCCTCTTTAGCGGTTAAAGTTAGATCCGCCAATTCTGCTTCGAAATGCTCACCACTTGTTCCCCTTGTAGAGTCATGATTTCCTGATTCAAGTTGTTGGTTACCCTCATCAATGCCCGCTTTCACTCCAACCAAAAGCTCGAATTCAGATGCGCCTTCATTATTCGGTAATTCCGTTTTATCGCTTAGCGATGCAGCATTAACTGTCGCTGAGAATTGATTTATAATTGTCATCTGTTAACCCTTCCAGAAAGCCATAGTTCTTGAGACTCGTTTTCTTGAATCGATTCAAGTTCTCTTTGAATCAGATTTTCCTTTTTCTCCACTGCTTTTTCGTAAAGCTTTCCTTCAGTTAACTTCTTCTCGAGCTTTTCTCTAACAGTGTCTAGCTCAGAGTTTTTTTGAGCAATCTGTTTGTCAATCAGATCAATATCTTGTTCTATCTTGCTTGCATATGAATGCATAGCAATCATATTGAGGACATCTAGCTTTTCTCCAGAACCTGCTAGAAGCCCTTCCCTACAACTCTTTAGCTCAAAGACGGCGCTTTTCTTTCTAAGCTTATCAGCCGATAAACGCTGTTCAACGTCATTAAGCTCTACTGATATACTTTCGATCTCGCACTCTTTTCTTTTATGCAATAGCTTCAAAACTTCACTTTGCTTTTTCAGGTTGTCCATATCAATTAACTCTCCCTCAATATATTGCTAAGTGCCGAAAACACATCCTTCCTTTCAAATGACTTATGCATTTCCTGCTTAATAAACTCAATTATTTTTGGATAGATCCTAATAGCACTATCTACTTGCGCATTAGTACCACTTTCATATGCACCAATATCAATCATCTCCTTGGTATCCATGTAACGAGACACAATTGTCAACGCCTTAATCAAAACTTCTCTTTCATCCTTATTTACCAACTTCTCAAACAAACGACTTTTACTCTTTAAAATATCAATTGAAGGATATACACCTTTATTTGCTAGTTCGCGAGACAAGACAATATGCCCATCCAAAATTCCTCGCATATAATCCGATATGGGATCGTTTAAATCATCCCCCTCGACAAGCACTGTGAACAATGCACTAATGCTTCCCTTATTTTCAAAATTACCTGCTCTTTCTACAATAGGAGAAAGAGATGAAAATACTGAAGGCGTATAACCTCGACTTGTAGGAGGCTCTCCAACAGCTAAGCCAATTTCCCTTTGAGCCATTGCAAATCGAGTAATCGAATCAAGAGTTAGCAATACTTTTTTCCCCTGGTCCTTGAAAAACTCTGCGATTGCCATTGCCGCATACACTGCGTGGGTCCTCACTAATGCAGGTTGATCGGCTGTCGCAACTACAACAACAGATCTTTTCATTCCTTCTTCGCCAAGGACATCTTCTACAAACTCTCGAACTTCTCTTCCTCTTTCTCCTATTAATGCGATTACATTGATATCAGAGTCTATATTTCTAGAAAACATTCCTAATAAACTGCTTTTCCCCACTCCACTTCCTGCGAATATTCCCATACGTTGTCCTAAAGCCATTGGTAAAAAAGAATCAATACTTTTAATGCCAGTAACTACTTGCGTATCAATTTTTTCTCGCTGAAGCGGATTCGATGGCTCACTATAAAGGGGATAAGTGTCTTCAACGTCAAAATACTCTTTGTCATCTAATGGCCGAGCAAAAGCATCTAGGACTCGACCTAGCATCGCATTGCCGACTTTAATACTTGCTGACAAGCCAGTTGCCACAACATCGCTCCCCAACGAAATCCCTTTTACTCTGCCAAATGGCATTAATAAAACCCGAGAATCACGGAAGCCTACAACTTCTGCAAAAATGGGATCATTTCCATTCGAAGGAAATACTTTGCAAATATCTCCAACGTTGACTTCGGGCCCCGATGCTTCTATAACTAATCCCACATACTGTAGAACCTTTCCGCTTCTTGGAAATAAGTCGAGTCTGTTAATTTGATCTAGATACTGCTGCATTTAAATTCACACTTACTCTTAAGAAACTATTCCTTGTTTATTCCCTGGTTTATAGCAACCAGATAATTCTTAAATATTTCTAACTGATTTTCCAAACGCGCATCCAGATTGCCCGAGTCTGTTTCGACAACACAGCCCCCAAGGCTTACTTGAGGATCAGGCTTTATTTCTACCGAACTGAGCAAAGTTTTAAGTTTTACGTTTAACTCATTTGAAGTAATGAACTGATAATCCTCGATCGAAACACGGATTTTGACAATTTTGTTATTCATTGTCTGCTGCAAACATTGTCTTAAGATATCCTCAATCATCGTCTTATCTTCAGACTTCTTACCTATGATTTTAGTTAGTACTTCAAACACTAACTCTGCTCCAACCGTCTCTAAAACTGAAGTTTCTTGATCCACCTTATTCTGTAGGATCTCCAACAGCCCATTGACAGAATTAACAGACTTCTCAAGAACCTGCTTACTGTTTTTTATATCACTTAAAGAATTATCGTACTCTGCAAGCGCTTCTTTCTTCCCTTGCAAAATACCGTCCTTAACTCCACTTGCATAGCCTTGGTTGTAGCCTTCTTCTTCACCAGTTTTTTTCCCTCTAGCAAACGCATCATCTATCGCTAGTTGGCCTTCATTATTGCTTTCGTCTCCCTCGGCCTCTACTCCTCCGATCCCTGAGTCATGCTCATATGCTTTTTCCAATAGTTGATTGGCGGAAGCATTAACATGGCTGCTTGGAGTGTCATGTGCGACAAAACCTGATTCCTGAGTAGAGTCGACTTTTTCGCTCTTGAAGCTTTGCATTTTATATTCAGCCGACTTCTCCAACTTAGTGGAGTCGTTGGAATTAATTTCCTCTGTCGTTAACTGCTTCTCCGTCGAACGTATTAAATGGCTCATATTCTATCCTACTGATGAAGCTAACTTTTCGACTAAAAACTTCTTAAACCTTGGTGAGGAAATATTGTTTTCTTGTAGCTCAATACAATTCAATAATTGAGTTCTCCCCAGTAGTTGACACTCTCTAATAAGCGCAGCTCGGCTATCTTCATCTAATGAATTGGCTAGCATTAACAAGTCAACATCCGAAAATCGAGACACGTTCTCCCTTATCTTGTTTAACTTGATATCTAAGCTTTTATGAATGTCGTCAAACTTTAATTCTTCAAAAAGCCCATCGACATCACTAACTTTGAGCGCCTCGATCTTACTGAACTCATTAATCACAGACTCAGCAAAATCTGAAGGTAACTGCTCAAGCAGCCAATTTCGATCTCTTCGCTTTAACTGCTTAAGCTTCAAAGCAGCCAGTTTAGGTTTGCTTACATTTTTCACCTTAGACTGCCTCTAGGTTACTTCGTTGATGATCGGAATCGCTCATTAACCACCCTCTAATTTCCTGAAGCACTAATTCTCTTTGCTCTTTCTCTCTTTTGCGCCGAGCAAAAAAGCTTACGAAGGACACTAAAGCGACAATAACTAGACCAATCAAAATCCATAGGCCATTTTTGATAATAAGCTCACCAATGCTTTGCTGAGTAGTTCTAACCGATTCGCTAGAGTTGCTTTCTGAAACTTGACTATCCGATTGGACTGATATTTGCTCTTCAAAAATGACCGCTTCACTGCTAGGCCCTTCGGTCTCATTGCTAGTTGCTGTTGTTTGATTCTGTACAACATTAGCTCTATTGATTTGGTGTACCTGAAGTTTGTCTCCTCTGGATGAATCGATACCTACAGTTGCAGAAATCAACTTTCTTAACGAATCTACTTGTTCAGCCGGAATGCTTGGCGGCAAAATAACTGCAACAGAAATTGACTTAATTCCTCCACCTAAATATTCAGTTTGCTTCACTTCTTTACCATAGAGATATTCGTTGTTTGTTTGCTCAGATGCCTTTTGTGGATTTTTCCCACCTTTAACATCATTATTTTCGGAAAACTTGGTAGAAACATTTTTCTTTTTTATGTACCCGCTTCCATTATTTTTAGGCGTAATTAGGTTTTCGGTAACCAAGGTAGTCTTATTGACATCAAGCTCAACATCAATCGACACAGCATAATTTCCGCTAGAAAGCCCTTTTCTAAGTAGGCTTTCAACCTTGGTCTTTAAATGGTCTTCGTATTGCTTTTTTCGTTCAAGAATAGTTGAACCGATAAAGTTCTGTTGAATGGAATCAGCCTGTCTCTTAACAGAGATATCAATACCTCTTTCATCAACAACAACAACATTCTCCTCATCCAAGTTCTCTACAGATGAAGCAGTTAGTCTCTGGATCCCAAGGATCTGGTTTTCATTTAGATAAAGACCTTCTTCCTTTACCAGAGTTATAGAAGCTTTTGCCTTTTGTTGTTGGTCCGCGAAAATACTGTGTTTAGGAAGAGTTAAATGTACTCGCGCAAATTTAACTTCTTCCAAAGTCATAATTGTGCGGGCTAATTCCCCTTGCATTGCTCGTTGAAAGTTGACTTTTTGTGCGAACTCGGTCATTCCGTAGTCCGTGTTGTCGAAGATTTCAAGACCAACTCCGTTGGTTGGGATAGCCCCACTAGACATTAGTGAAAGTTTCGACTCATTGACCTGAGACTCGTCAACAAGAATAGTCGAACCACCATCCTTTAACTCATAATCCACTTTTAGATCTTTTAGACCTTGTACTATTGAAGCCGCTTCACTTTCATCCAGCTGAGAATACAATACAGCAAAGTTTTTATTCAAAAACATAAATGCTAAATAGATTGTGGCAGCAAGAATTACTACAACACCAAAGATAAAGCTCGACTTTATGTTTCCATCCGAGTTTCGAATTTTTTGATTTAAATCAGACATAAATACCTCTTATACCTGCATTCGCAAGATTTCTTTATAAGCTTCAACAAGCTTATTTCTTACTTCCGAAGCCAACTGAAGAGACATTTTGGCCTTTTCAATTGCAATTATTACTTCGTGAGTATTTTCAGTCTTTCCCAATGCTAGCTTTTCTATCACCTCGTTACTCTCGACCAAGTTTTGATTAACGGTTGACAGTGAACTGTTAATAAAATCGGCGAAGTCAGAACGCTCAGCTTTATCAAGAAGATTAGATTGAGTGGCACTATCTAGTAGATTTATTGCACTTCCACTTATTGGTTGAATTTCCATTACTTTTGATTACCTTTTATTCTCTTACTTACCGATTTCACGCGCCTTTCGGCTCATTTCAATCGCGGTGTTAAATGCCCTAATGTTAGCTTCATATGCTCGAGTGGCAGTGTTTAAAGTCAACATCTCATCAACCATGTTAATATCTGGTTTATAGACGAAGCCGGACTCGTCAGCTAAAGGACTCTCTGGGTCATGTACTGGCTTTACATTATGGTTTTCGACAATTTCAACCTTCAGCACGCTTTGCATTTGCTCAACGAAACTGTCAAAACTCGCTATTCCTAAATTAACCTTCTCCAAACCATCAATCTTTACGCTTAACGGTTTGTATACAGTCTCAGGTGAACTCGACAATTGATTTGCAAATGCAATGTTTGTAGCGGCTGTCTGCATTCGAAGACTTTCGAACCTTAACGCTAGCTCACTTATAGCGTTGATTTCGGCTATTTCCATTTGACTATCCTCTTCCTGATATAGCTATCTTCATTAATCCCATTTTGCGTGACATTACGTCAGCAAGGGACTTGTAGTATCCGGAATGCTTAACCATTTCCCTAACTTCTTGATCAATTTGCACCGTCTCACCGTTCATTCGCACTGTATTCTGTTCCATCATTTGATCAACAGTCTGTTTTATTGAGTGTAAAGTCGCATTGATATCATCAACAGTCTTTGCGCTTTCTAAAGCACTTAGTTGGTTTTCAAAAGATATCTTGATTGGCGCAAAATTTTTAACACTGGCATTGGCTGCATTCATTCTTGAAACGGAATGTGAGGCAAGTGCCCTATCCATCGCCCAAGAAATTAGCTCTATTGAAATATTTGAGTCCATTTCAACTCCTATTGAATGACTAGTTCAGCGTGCAGAGCGCCCGCTTGTTTGATCGCTTGAAGCACAGTAATTGTATCTCGAGTGCTAAGATTTACGGCTTGAAGCGCGTCGATAAGTTCTGTCACAGATGTACCATCACCCAGCTTTACGGATTGTGCTTTTCCTTCGTTTGCTTGAATATCAACTTGTGGTACTACTTGAGTAGAAATACTCTCGCTTGGTCGCAGCAAAAAACTGGGTTGTGAAACATTGTATTGGGTATTGATATTGAGCTTTAAGTTTCCGTGGGATATCGATACAGCAGAAACCTTTGCATCGCCTCCGGAAACAACGGTTCCCGTTCTTTCGTTGACTACTACCCTGGCTTTAATATCTGGCGCAATCGTTAGGTTTTCTACTTTGGCAAGAAGCCGAGTTAGCTGGTTTCGGTTCAGCGCGTTGTTTGGCCTTATTTTAATTTTTCCGGCATTAACTGCATCTACGTTAATGTTATTAAATGATTGTTGTAATCGAGAAACAACTCTATCAGCAGTCGTGAAATCTGGCTCATTGAGTATCAGACTAAATTCACCATTACTGAAATAATCAGTAGCAGTATCCTTTTCTACTGTTGCGCCTTTTGAAATTATGCCAACCGTAGGGTGATTTTTTTGAACCAAATTGCCAAGGGAATCAAACTTATATCCCCCTACAGATAACTGTCCTTGGGCCAGAGCATAAGTTTTGCCATTAGGCGCGTTAAGAGGCGTGAGTAATAAGGTTCCACCAACCAGACTTTTCGCATCACCCATAGACGAAACATGTAAGTCGAAGTTATCGCCAATTTCGGCAAACGCCGGTAAATTTGCAGTGACCATAACACTGGCGACATTTTTACTAAGAACGTCCTTTTGATCAACGGTAACTCCAAAACGTACCAGTGTATTAGTAATCGATTGAATGGTTGACTTTGACCTAGATGAATCTCCCGTACCGGCTAAACCAACAACAATACCATATCCTACTAACGCGTTTTCTCGGATACCTTTTACTCTTGCTAAATCTTTAATTCGAACTCCAGCTCCAGCGTAACTAACAGGCGTGAGGATGTTCGAAAAAGAAACAACTAACAAAAACGAGAGAACATGCTTGCAAAATCTTTTCATTATATTAACCCCAACCACTGAAATACCTTGTAGAAGATGCTGGTATCTTGCGCTTTTCCAACAACTCCATCCCCCGAAAATTCGATATGCGCGTTAGTCAATCTGTTTGAAGGAATGGTGTTATCTTTCGATATATCTGACTTTCTAACATTTCCAGAAATAGTGATCTTTTGCTGTTCGCCATTAATAACAATTGTTTGCTCGCCGGACACTTCTAGCTGCCCATTGTTGTTAACTGAGATCACAGTAACAGCAAGTTGTGCGGACAAAAATCCATGACGACTGGTTACTGCATCGCCACCACTTTGTGCGCCAAGCGAAAATGAACCACTTTGCACAAAATCATTGTCTTTGCTACCCGCGGCAATATCGGTACTACTTTCACTACCAGTCCCGGCTCTAGAAACTGCTTTGGCAGCCTCAACCACCACTACTGTCAATGAGTCACCGACACGAAATGCCTTTCTATCTGAAACAAGTGCTTGAAATGAATTCTCATCATATAAATTTTCAGCATTGACTAATGTTCCATGTAAAAATAAAACACCTAATGTCATTATCAATGTTAAATTTTTCTTAAACACCATTACTCTCCGTTATAATTTGAGCCTTCCCATCACCTTGTATAGTTGCTTTTACAGGTTTAGCCGACAGCTCTAACTTGACTCTTATTTCGTCGCCAACATTTCCACTCTTTAAAGCCTTGCCTTGCATAGAAATAGATATTCCATTCTTGAAATAATCAACTTGAATCTGCTGAGAACGCTTCACCAATGGTTCTAAGGCAATACTCTTATTACTTAAAACCTCGCCAGCCTTAATGCTCTTTTTACTCCAAAATTTCTTTCCTTCGGGTAGTTTAGAGATAACCTGTTCCGTTATACCCGTAACTCTTCTTAATTCCCTTTCGTACATATTTTTTTGTAAGCGCTGCTTTGCTCTAACATCCTTATTGGCAACTAATACAAAGTCAAATACCTCCAACTTTATCCAAACAGGAATTTGTGCCACTTTCTTTCCTCTGTTCACTAACTCAACCCATACAGAAACTCTTTTATTAAATTTCATTTTTTCTAGGTTGCGTATTACCAGGGAGTCAAAACTTGTTTTCGGCGGAATTCTAATCGCTTTTGTAAGAACTTCTAGTTCAACCTTTGAAAACCTCTTACCTAGAAAATTCGTTAACGTTTTCTTGACCGATTTACTTACATCCTCCGCCGAAACCTGATCCTTAATCATTTTGACACCACGGCTTTCGTCGGCAATATCAACTGTGGCCAGAACAAAGCTCATACCGTTGATTGATAACAGTGCCCAAAGCAGAAGTTTGGAAAAAACTTTCAACTCCTATCTCCGCATATTATTAATAGTTTCAAGCATTTGATCTGCAACTTGAACTACTCGCGAATTTAGCTGAAACGCTCGCTGCGCAGTCATCATGTTAACCATCTCTTGAGTCAGGTTTACATTAGATATTTCTTGAAAACCTTGAATGAGCATTCCGGTACCATTCTCTCCCGGGGTGCCAGAAACAACCTCGCCAGCTTCTTCGGTACGGCTATACAAATTAGAACCAATGGCATTAAGTGATTCAGGGTTCATAAACCTTGCTAATTCAATCGTTCCGAGTTCCATTAGTTCATCGTCACCCGCAAGCTTAACCATTACTAACCCTTCATTTGAAATTGCAAATGCCTCGGTATCAGGCGGTAGCTGAATATTGCTAGTTAAACGATAGCCTTCAGCTGAGTTAAGGAAACCTTCCTTATCTACAGACAAGCGACCTGCGCGTGTGTAGGCTAAAGTTCCATCCGGTAGTTCAACTTCTATAAATCCTGAACCGCTTATGGCGATATCCATTGGGTTGCCGGTCTGAACCATTTGTCCATCTGAAAAAACTTTAAATGTTGAATTAATAGACGTTCCCATACCAACCTGACGCGGCACATAAGTAAGCGAGTCGACACTTATCCCTTGATCAACCCATGAATCCTTGTAAACCATATCGGTAAAGTTAACACCAGTCTTTTTAAATCCCGGAGTATTTATATTCGCAATGTTATTTGAAATCACATCCAAATACGTTGAATAGGTATTTAGTCCTGTTTCCGCAATATGTAACGCATCTATCATTGTTTACTTTCCTATCTTACTAATTCCTGAAGACATCGCTTGGTCATAAATAGACAAAGCTCGCTGTACTGATTCAAAGTGCTTAGACAACTCCATCATGCGCATCATTTCTTTTGTCGTATCGACGTTTGATGACTCAATAAAACCTTGATAGACGAAAGATTTTTCCGCATTTATTACGTTGTCTGCCGGCGAATAAAAAGTGCCGTTGCTATTTGGCTGGACATTATTAACGTCTATAAACTCAATAAGTTTTAACTTTCCAATGAGCTTGTCAGCCTCGAATATTTCTCCATTTTTGTTAATTTTAAGTGCTTGAGGTTTTTCAATATGTACTGTGCCGGACTCAGCATATACGGGGAAACCTGCCGCATTGGTTAACATCCCGCTACCGTCTACTTTGAGAGAACCATTTCGCGAGTAAACATTTTTACCTGATTCGCTTAAAACTAAAAAACCATTCCCGGTAATCGCAACATCCAAACTTCTTTTCGTTTGTTTTAATGTACCTGCTTGTAAATTCATTTTGGACTGAATTTGGGCAGCTAAATTTGCCTCACCGCTATTTTTCTCGCTAGTTCCAACCAAAGTATTAAATTGAACTTCAGATGCCGGAACGACAGATTGGGACTTATAACCGGGCGTATTAACGTTTGCTAAATTTTGAGCGACCGTATTTAGCGCTTCCAAATCCCTGTTTAATGCATCACCAAGTGCTTGTACTAAATCAGCCATTTTGTGCTTCTCCAATACTTACCACACCGAAAGCTCTAATTTTTGCGGTTGAAGGAACTTCACTTAATGACAACACAGTTGCATGAGGAATAACTCTATTTAATAATCGCTTTAAGTGGCGCCTCACACTTGGTGTGCAAAGAATAACTGGAAGCAGATTCGCCCCCATCATTTTCTCTGCGGATCCGGCAACAGCGCTTAGAATTTTTTCAGTAACCCCTGGCTCAAGTAACAAGCTAGAACTAGTCTCATCGCTTTGGATCCCCTTTATTATTTTTCTTTCCAATGCTGGCTCAACTGTAAGCACATGAATATTTTCGTCTTCCGCGATAAGTCGTTGGCAGATCGTCGCACCCAGACTTTCCCTTACTTTCTCAGTAATAAAGTCAATGTTTTTATTCGACTTACCAGATTCCACCATTGCTTCCAAAATTAGAGAGATATTCTTAATTGAAACTTTTTCGTCGAGTAATTGTTGAAGTACTTTTTGAACATCCGAATAAGTAAGAATTGCGGGAATCAATTCTTCGATTAGACCTGAATGTTGCTGTCGAATTCTGCTCACCAGCTCTTCAGTTGCCGCTCTATCTAATAGACTTGATGCCCCAGCTTTTACTACTTCTGAAAAGTGGGTCAGTAAGACAGTTAAAGGATCAACTATGGTGTAACCAAGTCCTCGAGCGAAGTTAACTTTTTCACTTTCCACCCAAACAGCAGGTAATCCAAAAGTTGGCTCGATCGTTTCTTCGCCTTCAACTTTCGGTTTATTCCCTGGATTAATCGCTAAAATTCTATCTGGCTTTAACGTAGCCTTTGCAACTCGGTTGCCTTGAATATTTATTTCATATTCAAGCGGACTAATTTCTGCTCTCTCTTTAATTCGAACATCAGGTAAAACAAAACCATAGTCTCCGGCATACTGCTTTCGAAATAACTTCAACCGTTGTTCTACTTCCGTTTTATTGCTGTGTATAAAATCAACAAGCTCTTTGCCGAAATTAATTTCCAAAGGAAATACTTGGAGTAAATCACCAAATTCATCGTCTACTTTATTTTGCTCTTTGTCTTCTTGCTCATCTTCAATGGCATGGTCACTTGATTTCGATGCCCAGTAAGCTAGCGTACCAAACACGGCTAATAGTATTACAATTGGGAAAGCTGGAATGCCAGGTAAGAATAAGCAGAAAAATAGTGCGAGACACACTATAACCAATACTTTAGGATGCGATGTAATTTGGCGAATTACTTCCTGGCCGAGTTTACCGTCAGATGCAGCTCGAGTAATAATAATCCCGGTAGCAGTTGCAATAATCAGCGAAGGAATCTGGGTAACAATTCCGTCACCAATTGTCAGGAGAGTGTAAGTTTGTAATGCTTCATTCCATGGCATGTTGTGTTGCATAACTCCAATAGCAAGACCACCAATAATGTCAATTAAGATAATTATTATCCCGGCAATGGCGTCACCTTTAACGAATTTTGTTGCGCCGTCCATTGCACCGTAGAAGTTTGCTTCCTTTTCAATCATGCTGCGTCTTTCTTTGGCTTCAACCTCGTCGATAAGCCCCATATTCATATCTGCGTCGATGCTCATTTGTTTCCCGGGCATACTGTCCAATGTAAATCTCGCGGCTACTTCTGCCACGCGCTGAGCACCATTGGTCACCACCACATACTGAACGACAATCAGAATTAAAAAAACCACCAAGCCGATTACGTAGTTTCCTCCTACGGCAAATTCGCCTACTGCATTGATTACGTTGCCTGCAGAAGCACCTTCTAAAATAAGTCTTGTCGCAGAAATATTTAGTGCAAGCCTAAACAAAGTTGCGATGAGCAGCATGGATGGGAAAGTAGAAAAACTTAATGGCTTATCCGTATAGAAAGTTAATAGCAGAATTACCAAACCCAGGCTGAAGTTTAATATGATCAGAAAGTCAAGCATCCCTGCTGGAATTGGTGTAAATAGCGCCATTAAAATCCCAACAACGCCGATAACTAAAAATAGGTCTTGCTTACCTTCTTTGAACTGTTGAACAATCGACTGCATGGATTAATACCTTGTTCCTTTAAGATCAAAAGCCCATCTAAATATCGGAGCTACTTCAGCGTAGTTTTCTTCCAAAATAGGCTGATCAATTTCAGTTTCTTTAAAAATTTTTCTGGTTAATGCTGGTTGGCGCTTTATTGGAATACTATGTTCTATCGCTACACGTCTAATTTTGTCGGCCAATATATCGCTTCCCTTGGCAACCACTACTGGCGCGATCATCTTGCCAGGTTGATATTTGAGCGCCACAGCATAATGAGTTGGATTAGTAATAATCACATCAGAGTCCTTGACGTTAGAAATTGAAGAAGTGCGTTTAAGTAGTTCATTTTGAATTTGCTTTCTCTTCTTGCGAACTTCGGGATCACCATCTCTTCTCTTTGCTTCTTCTTTAACTTCTCGTTTACTCATACGCATTTTTTTTGCATATTCCTTTTTGGAAAATATCAAATCAAGAATTGCAAAAGGAATCAAAATAGCGATTAGTGCCAGCCCAGCAGTTAGAAAGGAGGAAAACCAAAAGTCATCCAACTTGTTTGCGTGGAGGTACCGAGTTGATAGTAGATCAGGCATAATAAACTCAACGCCTAAATAAATTAGCACACCAATTGCTGTTAACTTTAAGCAGGTCTTAACTAATTCGAAAAGCATCTTAATTGAAAAGAGCCTTTTAAAACCGCTAACTGGATTAAGCTTGGAAAAATTTGGCTTTAGCGCTTCAGTTGAGAAAACTGGCTTGGTTTGCATCATTGTTACGACAATTCCAATTATAATAAGCGCCCCCAAAATTGGACTAAACACTGTAATCATATTTATTGAAGACTCTAAAAAAAGCTCAATTGTCGAGTTATTATCTATCTCCAACTGTCCAGCACCAATGAGATACCTTCGCATCATCTGGGTAACTGAGTCACTCATCACGCTGAATAGAGCAAACGAAACCAGACAGAAAATTGAAAGAGAAGCCAGCGAGTTTATCTCCATACTCTTAGCAACTTGACCTTTTTTTCTAGCCTGCTCCAATTTATAGGGAGTGGCTTCTTCAGTCTTATCCTGCTCTTCGTTTTGCGCCACTTCTAATAACCTTTGAACCCTTCAATCCAATCACGGATCGAATAAAGAAACATATTTTCTATTAAACCGCTCATATGTTTTAAAGAAATGCTCAAAATGAGTAAACCCAAAAATATTTTTAGCGGTAGACTCACAAAATAGACATTAACTTGCGGCATGGTTCTGCTCGTGAAAGCAATAACAACATCCAGTAAAAACAATCCCAGAACAACGGGCATTACTACAAGCAGCCCTAAAATAAATTGGCTCGAAAAAAATGAAACTAGATGTGACTGAGATGGTAGCAAAATACCACTTCCGACAGGAAAGCTAGTAAACATTGCAGCAAAACCACTCAACAAGAGGTGGTGCATATCGAGAATAAAAAATGCTACTGTGAACAAAACATTAAGCAAAGAGCCAATCAGCGCTTCTTGGCTTTGTGTCATTGGATCCAGCACCGACGCAACGCCGAACCCCAATTGAAGGTCAACTAGCTTTCCCGCAAACAAAATCGCCCCAAACGTGACCTGCACACCGAATAGCAATCCCATGCCAATTATCACTTCTTGTCCCATTCCAACTATCAACTGCATAACAGACAATTGCTGTAAATCATTTGGAACCGGAATTGCCATCATCATGATCATTGAAAGCGCTACTGCAAATATCACCTTCACGGTTGAAGGTAGTTTCGCAAGAGGCAACAAACTTGGCATCAAGAACAGTGGACTTATCCTCGCCAAGTTAAGCATGCCGTAATGTACAAGTGCGCCTAATTCCATCTCTACCTACCCTAGTCCAATGGTCGCAGCAGAGCGAAACATAAACTCAGTAATAGAAACTAGTGAAGACAACATCCAATGGCCTAACACCGCCAACACTCCCACTACAGCCAAAATCTTGGGAACAAAAGTCAGTGTCATTTCTTGGATTTGAGTAACAACTTGGAATATGCTGATCAGCAAACCTACGACAAGAGCGACCGCAAATACTGGTCCAGTAACCAATAAGACGTGTTTTAGCATTTGCCCCATTAAAAAAAGCGAGTAATCTATATCCATTTGAAAATTCCGCTTATTTTTCTGTATCGTCAGCTTTATTTCGGAGCTTTTTTGTAACTCTTTCCACGACATCCAGAATAGGCAAGCCTTGCGGTGTTTTGCTCGATTTAATTAAGTGTTCTAGTTTTGAGGTGGCTTCTTCATGGTTTCCACGTCTTTCCACCAAAAGTGATTCTGCGTAACGACCTGAAGCACATAGGGGGTCCAGGCGTAGCGACGTTTTTGTAAGTTTTTCAGCTTCTTCAATTCTGTTTTGGTGTATTGCTATTACTGCCAAACCGCCATGAGACTCGGCAAAATTGCGATCTAGATCATATGCTCTCTGGAAGCATTCACCAGCTTCATCAATCTTGTTCAATACAAGCTTTACCCAGGCCAACGCATGCCAAGTACCAATGTGTTGCCCCATAACTTCACTTGCTTGAGTAAGTGTTTGTTCTGCCTGATCAAATTCCATATCGAGCATTTGCGCTTGGCCTAAGTTTAAAAGCAAGCGCCCAGATTTCAGGGTGATCTTTGGGTTATTGCTAAGATAGCTCTTGGCTAACTCAGCATCCTGTTCATTTAGCGCCAAGGTGGTCAGTGTTATTAATGACTCGTGATTTGCGGAGTTAACTCTAAGCGCAGCAGCAGCCAATTCTCTTGCTTCTGAGTAGTGTTCACTATCAAGTAATAACATTGAGAGTAAACCTTGCGCTTCAACCATTTGCGGCTGAATTTCTAATGTATGGCGAGTTAAAAAGGTCGCTTCTTCCACTTTTCCCAAATGATGTAAGGTGCGAGCCTCCAAGATCAAAAATGGTAGGTATTCTTGTTTGGCGTTGCCAATTTGCTTGATATTTGCAACAACTCTTTCGTAATTACCTAAACAGTATTCAGCCCAGTTCAAGTTATATCTTATGGCTAGATTATCGATATTGTTGGCAATTAATTGATTGCACAATTCAATTGCTCGCTGAAAATTCTGCTCGGCGATTGCCAATTTGGAATGACAGTAAATTTGCAGAGGGTCTGAAGAATACTTTTCCTCTCGAGAAGCCAGCAGAGCAGATGCATCCTGGTGTTCACCCAGTTGAATAGCCAACTCAAAACAGTCTTGAAATAGATTAGAATTATCCGGATCCTGTTTTAAAAAATCAGTTAACCGACTGTATTTAGCTAACAGTTCGCTCTTTTCCATGTGCCTTTCCCCAAAGCTTTCTCTTAAATTTTTGTTTTGATATTGATAATTAGAACTCAGAAAATACCTAAAAAGGGCTAATTTAAGAATTCAATTCCTATTCAAAATATCAAACTAACAACAAAAAATTGGCGTTTTCTTACGAGCCTTAAATAGGAAGCGAGTAGTATTTAACCAAAAGAATTGGGCTAACAGTTAGCAAAAATCTGACGTATATTAGCAAAATCCTGCCATTTTCATGCAAATCCTCAATCTCCTCTCCTTAATCGAGAAATCTCAACTGGAAATTCCCAAAGCAAGTTCGGCACCATGCCAAAGAAAACAGGAAAACTAATCAGGTTATTTACTTACTACTTCCAATATTTCACCTCAAGAAATATCGCAATACGAGATTCTACATGAAGAATTATAAGAGCGGTATACAAAATTTGGCCAATTTCGAGTAAATATTGACATGTATCAATAAAAAACGAAATATATCGCCAAAATAAGCTAAACTTTTTGCGCTTTTTTGGGAGAGGTTAATTAATGAACAGATTTTCGATGAAATAGTACTTTTTGGCAAATGTTTTGAGGTATTCTGGCCGAGTTTTGTACAACGCATAGGCTTCTGCGAAGTCTTCACAGGCATTTTTTTGGCCTAAAGTTGTTACTGCTGGCTCATCTTTATATATTTTAGTGACCCATTTTTTCTTAGCTTGACTGGTAATATGTTTAAAATAAACATGATGTCCGATCTCATGGAATAATACGTGCATTCCTTCCGGCTTGTCTTTAAATTTGTAGATTACGACGCTCTCAAAGCTGGTCAAATATTCACCAATCTGCGGACCAACCCTTTGATGCCTTAATAAAAAAGAAATATTTTTGGCTGGATCAAACTTTACGACTTTTAGTCTTTTTATGTGATCAGTGGGAAGAGATGTTAGTGCTTTTACTATATCATCAACTGGAATGACTCGTTGCAGTCCAAACCCCGAGATTAAGATATTTAACTTTTGTACGGATACAGATTCATTTTCCAGCGAGAGCTTGTGATATCTGGTGATTGGTTTGGTCGGCATTACTACAATTTTTTCACATTGGCATTTTTTTCTTAAGCCATAGTTTAATTTATGTGCTTGCTTTTTAAAACGCTTATATTGGCAAAAATTGGATTAGTAAACCTTTTTCGTGACTTCACATATTCGCATATTCGCATATTCACAATATGTTAACCTCGAGTGCCTCACGACCTAAAGCGATGCCCTGTTCGATCAAATTTAACAAGTACGGCTATCAGGTTTACACCAGACCTTATGTTATTTGCTAGAATTTGATCTCCTCATTGGCTAAACGGCCAAATGATAGTTAAAATGTAATCGAAGCTTCGCCTGTCCCATCAGTTTAGAACTTAACTAATACTTTACGTTTGTTAGCATAAACATATGGTAGCCAAACTCGTTAGCAAAATTTGTACAGACATTGACCTCATGTTTGATATCTTTTAGTGCCGTAGAGCAAGACATTTCAGATTCAAGTTCAACTACACGCTCGCTTAAAGGATCATAGTAGTTCTTCCATGATTCTTTACTCTGAGGGAAATGCCCGATGATTTGATAGCCCGCTTTTTCCATTTGTTCGATCCGCTTCTCCACTAATTGAATGTCCGGATACTCTTTGTCCCAGAACTCAATTGATTCTTGGCTTGGAGTATCGGTCCGCCAAACCATATCACTGATCATTAGGTAACCCTGCTCGCGCAAGAATGCCTTCCATTCAATTAGAGCATTTTCGATCCCTATAATGTATGCGCTACCCTCGGCCCAGATAAGATCAAAGCTCTCTTTCGAGAAAGGTAGTTTCGTCATACTCGCGTTTACCGTCTCCAGTCGATGTGAAATACCTTGCTCTTTAAATCTCTCTTCTAGTTGATTAAGCGCAGATTGTTCATTGTCGACGGCAGTAATTCTAGCATCACTATTTTCAGCTAAAACTTTAGTCGCTAAGCCTTTACCGCAACCAACATCCAAAATATTAGCCGGTGGTCTTGTCACCATTGACAAAGCTTTTTGAGTATCACTCTCGCTACCTGGCCCCCAATAGTCCAGGGTTTCATAAACCTTCAAGAAGTCTGCCATATATAAATCATGTTCATTCATGTCTTTTGATAACCATTTCAATCGCAATGCTTCTTTCTCGCTAAAGCCTTGCTTTAAACCAATCTAGATGAGCATCCGGAGCTAGTTTATCTAAATCCTCATGCCACACTTTAAGGTCTCCCTCACCAAGCAAGGTTCTTGACCGTTGTTTTTGCTCTATCTCCTTATCAAGTGCTTTAAGGCGGTTATGCAATTGCCTATCAACCTTCGCCTCTAGGCACACTTTACACTCTTTCAACCTCAAACCATCCGCTTGCAACTGCTGTATTAAACGGACACGTTGCAAATCTTTATCACTATATACTCGGTAGCGGTTTTCTAGCCTCTGTCCAGTGATAAGGCCATGCTTTTCATAATAAAGCAGCGCAGTTCGTGACAGCCCTACTTCCGCTGCAAGCTCAGATATTTTGTACACGGAGATAAGCTTTTTATCCGTTGATGGTTATGCGCTTTAAACTATAAACCTGTAGACAAGTCAATAAGGCAGCAAGAAAGTCACCAAGGATATCCATTTCAGTTTGCGCTCTAAACTAACATTACTGAAATTATTGATTTGAGCTAAGAACGATTTTAGAAATGAAAAATACGATTTATCAAACTGGAATATATTGAACAATCCATTCGGGGTTCAATTGCATTCCGGCTCAATTGTAAGATGGGCGGATAAAAAACTCTTTAAATCAAGAGAAGCAGCAGCCAATTAAATGAGCATGCTGCTAGCTCTAAAGTAACGCGCGGGCTTTTATCATTTTTCCTTTAGGCGTTGCATTTTATAGGCGTTACCAACTCGTTTACCATTTTAGTAAGAAGAGGCCCTCCTTTTCTTCCGCCAAAACTGTTGTGCAAGTTCAAATAGATTGCTTGAAGTATTAAAAACGCTGTTGCAGATTGTCTCGCTTAGACGTGAGTTTTCGAGCACCTGCTCCGTTTTAAGTTTAACATTGTTAACGTTTTGGCTAATATCATTTGAGACAATAGTTTGTTCTTCTGCAGCCGTCGCGATTTGTGTGCTCATGTCCGAAATTTTTCCCATAGAGTCAACTATCGAATCGATTGAAGTAGTAGCCTCATCGGTCATTTTTACTGTGCCATTGGCAGTATTAGTCGCTTTGGATATAGATTCTACAGCGTTCAAAGCTGCATCACGAAGTCGTTCAACCATACTCATAATTTCTTCTGTTGACTCGTGTGTTCTGGTGGCCAGGGTACGTACTTCATCTGCTACTACAGCAAAACCTCGTCCTTGGTCACCTGCTCGAGCTGCTTCGATTGCGGCATTAAGTGCCAATAAATTTGTCTGCTCTGCAACACTCTTAATCACGTCTACAACATTGTTGATTTCGTTACTATCCTGTTCGAGTTTTTTGATGACAACTGAGGACTCGTCAAGTTCATCCGATAGATTAATTATCGACTGGACAGTCTGGCCTATAACCTGCTGACTCATCTTGGCGGTCGCATTTGCTGTTTCCGCCTGTTCTGATGTAAGTTGAATGTTAGAGCTAACTTCCTGAATGCTAGAGGTCATCTCATCAACTGCCGCTGCAATTTGCTCATTGTCGGCATAGAGTGCTTGTAATGCGGATACATTACCCCGAGCATTGTTATTAACTTTGTCAAGTTCTCGCATGATATTTTGACTGTCATTAGACATTCGCCCGATTACTGCGCCACATTCAGTATCTTTTTGTTTGAGAACCAGTTTAAGTTGTCCTAATTCATCATTTCTTCCCGTATAAACATACCTGCCAATAGGATCCGAATAAGATTCATAACACTCCTTCACAATCTCCCTTAGGGGCTTCAGCAAGTTGAATAGAAGGATTGAGTTAGCAAGAATGGCCGCAAAATAAATACCTAACATCGGTAAAGATAACCCTTTAACCGCATCAATTATAAATAGAGCTAAAATGGGTAAGTTAGATAACAAAACCCAACGCGTCATTGTGTTGAGCTTAGGGTCTTTTAGTTTAGGTACTTTTTTTCCTTCATTGAGTGCCTTGTAAGTATCGGTCGCGCGGTTGATGTGCTCTTTTGAAGCTTTAACCCTAACAGATTGGTATTCTAAGGGAGCATCATTTCCATCTAAAATCGGGGTTGCGAACGCGTCTACCCAGTAATGATCGCCATTCTTGGAACGATTTTTTACTATCCCCATCCAGGATTCGCCAGATTTTAAATGAGACCAGAGACACTCAAATGCTGCACCAGGCATAAATGGGTGTCGAATAATGTTATGGGGTTGACCTATTAATTCATCATTTGAAAAACCCGAGATATCCAAAAAGTCTTTGTTAATGTAAGTTATTTGTCCCTTAAGGTTGGTTGTAGAAAGAATATTTGTTTCGTCACCTAATGGTAAGTCGACTTCAGTAACAGGCAAATTTTTTCGCACAAGCATCTCCAACTATTAACATCTCAAAAAGTATAGTCTTAAAAATGCATATACGTGGATCAGAATTTTATATCATTGCTGGAAATAGAAAATTCAATATAACGATGCGGCGTACTTGAATTTATCAGGGGCGAGAGGCTTCCCGCCTGTGTTTACATAATGTCTCAAGGCATGAGGCGGATAGCTCATTACCTTGTAGGATATTTTTGTATAGGCAGTCTATAGAACTTTTTGCCCCTCATTACTTTTTATTACTTATCATTGCTTAGGCTTACTAACTAACTCTTTTAAGTCTTCAGCTAAGCTGATAATGTCGAATCCTTTACCCATCTCGTATTGCATAAAAGCTAGGAAAGCATGCATGATTAGCAGAATTTGCTGGTACGATTCAGGTTGTTTTTTCAGCTCTTCTTTTGCGGCTTCTAAACCATGTTTTTCGTAGGTCATTAGAAGTTCAACTGAGAATTCTTCAGGAGTTCTTGGCCGAGCTTTTGGCTCGTATCCTAACTCTTTAATAACCATTTCAGACATAGTCCAGACCGACCAGGGGTTTTGCCCTGTGATGAGTTTGCCATCTTGGCTGACTTGTTCCAAAAAGCTAATACCGGCTTGAAATTGTGCGCCTTGCTCGATTAATTTGTCTTCCAGTAAGAATGGGAAAATGTCTTCCGCATCTGGGATTAGAGTCAGCTCTTCTTCGTTGGTAAATCCGCTAATTTGTTTATCGGCTAGTAGCATCTCACCATTGTCCAACTTCACATTTACAAGCGCTGCAGGGCCATGACAAACAGCGCTAACTACTTTGCCGTTTTGGTATAAAGCTTTTGCAATGCGTTGCACGTCTTTGTTGTCTGGAAAATCAAACATTGTTCCTTTACCGCCCACAAAATATACGGCTTCATAATCTAGAGGTTCAATATTTGCCAGTGGTATTGAGTTGTCTATTTTGTTCTGAATCACTGAGTCATTTAAAAAGGCATAGTCGTACGCCCCCATATCTTCTCCGTCAATCATAACCGGCGGCTTTCCACCTCTCGGACTGGCTATATCTACCTCAAAACCATTGGCGATGAACACCCAATACGCGCGCGCCAATTCAGTGTGCTCATAACCTGTCTTTTCATTCTCTCCCATAGTGTCAACATTAGTGACGACCGCTAGAATTTTTCCTCTATAAGCGGGAATATTTTCAGTTACGTAAGGTAAGTCACTGGTCTGTGTTTGCTTAAGCGCTTGAAAGTGGGCTTTTTCCGGCAACAGACTTTTAAGCCATTCTTTTCCGCCATAAAAAGACCCAGCGATGACTGAAGCTACTACTAGGGTTGAAATAAATATTATCTTTAACTTCTTTAGCATTGTTTCTACCTGCCATTTGTATAGAGGTAGGTTAGATCCTATTATGTGAAATGAATGTGAAATTTATATTGGTAACTAATTATCAGCAAGTCTGGTTGGCGACTAGCCGAGAGCTGCAAAATGCGAACCTAATGTTCTTAACCGGTCTTAACCCGTCTTAACCGCCTACCTTAGACTCCGGCGGCCCTTCCCTATCAGATAGATTTCTGTAATAGGACGATACTTAAATTTGCTCTAGACTATAAGAATGTATTCGGTTTAAAGTTAGTCTTTACGCTTATCATTCAAAAATCCAAGTCAATGATCACAGTCGAAGATATTGATTTTCAACACGATGTTCTGATTTTACGTGTTCGCGGAGACTTAATTACGCTTGATGATTTGCGAGACTATCTAGCGCAAGCGCTTCATATTTATCATCGCTATCAACCTCGTTGTGTATTATTGGTAGAAACCGAAATAAATAATCAACTTAAACTACTTGATAATTTTGACTTTGCCGATTGGTTATCGGAAAGCCAGCTCATTAAAGAGCTAGAAAAAATAGCAATAATAAGCGCAGAAAGAGACCTCGACAGCAATCGTGACTTTGCTAACTTCCTGGCCAATCGCGGAATTGAGTTTAGAGTTTTCCTAGATAAAAAAGAGGCTCTCGACTGGTTTAGCTAAGCTAATTTGAAAGCAGATCCAGCTAGACCTATGCATCCTATTAAACATATTTTAATAACTATGAATCAAAGTATCGAAGAAGAAGTTAATCTAGATGGCGAATTTCTCGGGGTCAGTTCACTCGCTATCTATAGTGCCCCATGGTATTTACAGCTCATTTTACTTTTGTTAGTTGCAACTCTTTTTACCACTAAAATCATTCGAAAGTCTAAGTCGATACAAGTTCTTGTCCAACAAGCAGCGACTAATGATGTAGAACTAATGCTACGGCAGGTTAATCGTGCTTTTTTTGGTATCTCTGTCCCAGCAAAAAATTTAACAGCATATTGGATAGGCTTTCTGATCTACCTCATCACATTGGGTTACGCTGTCTATAATACATATGCGAATCTCGCACTTAATTCATAAGGTTGAAAGGCTCACTAAGAAACGCCATGTGCGGATTAGCAAAACTGAGTTAGCAAAATTGATCCAACACCTGCATCACTTCATTACTCGCCTGCTCCATTTTCTGTAAGGCACTGAACATTGCTGATTTATCATCTTGCTGTTTTTCCCTTAGGGCCTGCAGTCCAAAATGGTGGACCATCTTATGAGGTTCTTCAAGGCGTTGATATGCAGGATTTTGGCTATGGTTTTCTTTACCTTCACCATGAAAATACCATTGGCCGAGGCGACAAGAGGTATGATCTGAAAACTCCTCAATAGATTTATTGATACGGTCAAAGATGACTCCGTAAACTTCAGATTTCCAAACAAAATGGTCGAGCTTAACCGTTTGAACAAAATTATCGATTGAAGCCCGGTTGATAGTGCTACGCATGGTCGTCGATGATTGTAGTAGCATATCGTAACTAGTTTTTAGTGCTTCGTTCTTTTGCACTATTTCCTCACTGTATTGACTTAAATCTTCAATACACGCGCCGGCTTCGCTAGTGTCTTCCTTTACCTTACTAATTAAATCGCTGATTTTAGCGGTGGCATCGCCAGTATTCTGAGCCAAAGCCCGTACTTCATCGGCAACTACCGCAAAACCCCGTCCTTGATCACCGGCTCGAGCGGCTTCAATGGCTGCGTTTAAAGCCAATAGATTGGTTTGCCCAGAAATATTGCTAATAACATCAACAAAGCTTGCAATATTCTCGGAAGCGGAAACCAAAGAGTCCATTTTAGCGCCGCTAGCGCTGGCTTCTTTTTCTATATTGCTCACGCTATTTAAAATATTCGTTAAAACGCTGGAACTCTCTTCAAACACGTGATCAAACTCCGAAAGCTTATTACTTTCAGCCATAACCCTTTGAGTTGCTTCAGAAAAGCTATCTCTGATTTCATGAACAGACGCTATCGAATCAAGCAGCAATAACCATACCTCACGCGTCAGAGCCCTGTCTTTTTCTTCAAATTGAAAGGCTTCTATACTTTTCTCATGGCTGGCTTTCAAGTCATTTATAGACTGATTTAATGACTTCACTTCCTTATTTAAACGCGCGTTTTCTTGCTCGAGTTCATTGATTTTTGCTGAGTTACCAAACATAAAATAAATCTCTTGTTACTCGAATTATTCGAAATTCGGATTTGACTACATTATTGACTACATTAAGAATAGTCGCTTTTTCGGTGATCTGCGGATTAATTAGTGTAAAACTATTCTTCTTGAACTTTCGCTAATAGTTTGATTATTATTAGAAAAACTCTTAATTGCTAATTCGAATAATGAAAATAAAAACCGCCATCTCAGCCACAATAAAAATACTTTTGATTCTGTTATTGGTCAGTTGTAGCGACTCTCCGTCAGAGTCTAATGACGCTTCTGAAGAGAAGATCCAGGTGCTCCCCGAATTACCTATAGCCAAGCAGTCTGTTAAAGCCCCTCTATCTAGGCAAATCGACTGGCCTGAGATTAAACAAACCGGTCATATTCGGGCGGCTAAGATGGTCCATGAAGAAGAAGCCTCACTGCCTCGCTCAGGTACTAGCAGCCTTTACCACCTAAATCTTTTCGAACAGTTTGCCAAGCAACATCAGTTAGAAATTCAATGGACCAGTGCTAAAAGTTTGAAACAAATGATGGAGCTGCTGGAAGATGGAAACATAGATGTCATACCAAGGCACTTTACTATCACACCTTCTCGTTCCAATCTATTTGGTTTCACGACTCCCCTGCTTATTGGCAAGGAATATTTAGTTGCTAACCAAAATAGAAAAGTGAATGAAAATGAGTTTGAAAAACTTAAGTTGGTTTTGCCTGAGAGCAGCGCCTACGTTGATACGGTAGATAGAAAATATCCCAGCTGGCAAGTTAAATACCTGTCAACCAATACAAATGCTGAAGCAGTCGCAGACAAATTAGTAGAGTCTTCAGAATATTTCTCAATCCTTGATGAAGTAAGTATCGACGCACTATTAGAGTACAGAGAGGATATTAAGAAAATAAAGATAGTTAACGACAGCAGACATTACGCATGGGCAACTCAAAAACAGGCAAAGCAATTATTACTTAAACTAAATGAGTTTATCAAAGCACACCATTTTGCTCTTAGTTCTAGTGAGCATAGAGAGTTTGATCTTGCGGAAATGAAAAAACGTTCCCTTCCTTTGCGTATGATTACCCGAAACAGCCCCGAAACATATTTTATGTGGAAAGGGGAGCTTGTTGGATTTGAATATGAGCTTATGCAAAAATTTGCTAAACAGCATGGCTTAGTGCTGGAAGTGGTTGTAGCAGAAACCTACCAGCAAATGATCCAGCTGTTAGAACAAGGTAAGGGAGATGTAATTGCTGCGGGGTTATCTCGAACTGAAAAACGCAAGAAAGAATTAACCTTCAGTATTCGCTACAATCGAGTAAACGAGTTAATAGTCGCAAATAAAAGACAGGCGCCTATCAAGTCACTCGAAGATCTTGAAGGTCGTACAATAGTGATTCGAAAATCCAGTGCTTTTTGGGAAACAGCCAAAGAGCTTAAACAAAAAGCCGAGTTTGAACTTGTCGCTGCGGATGAAAATCTTTCGACTGAGCTATTGATTGGCAAAGTAGACAATGGCGAAGTTGACTTAACGATTTCTGATAGCAACTTATTCAGTATTGAGGAAAGCTTTAGAGACAATATTTATACTCCCTTGACTTTAAAGAAGGATATTCCCTATGCATATATTACTCGCAAGAAAAACCCTAAACTGCTTAGTGCTTTGAATGGATTTATAAAAAAGCAATACCGAACAACTTATTATAATGTCGTTAAAAACAAGTACTTTGCCAATCAAAAAAGAAAACTCAGGCACCGGGAAGAACGAGTGACCCAAGGCTCTTCCCTCTCTCAATTTGATGCCTTAGTCAAACTAAAATCAGCAGAGTATGATTTTGATTGGCGTTTAATTACTTCACAAATGTATCAGGAAAGTCGATTTAATCCGCTCGCAAAATCAAATGCCGGAGCGCAAGGGTTAATGCAGTTACTCCCCAGAACAGCCAAAGAGCTTGGTTATCACGATTTAACAGATCCCACGACATCAATTTCTGCTGGAGTTGAATATCTTAATTGGACGAGAGATAGATTTTCTAAAAGTATAGCTCTTGAAGAAAGAATCTATTTTGCCCTGGCGGCCTACAACGCTGGTATTGGCCATGTTCGAGATGCACAACGGTTGGCCAAAAAATTAAACTTGCGGAGTGATAAATGGTTTAATCATGTTGAAAAGGCAATGTTATTGTTGCAGAAACCTGAGTACTATAAAAAAGCACGCTTTGGCTATTGCCGTGGAACAGAGCCCGTAAATTATGTCAGGGAAATACAACAAAGATACTTGGCCTATATTTCGATAATAAATTAATAGAACTTACATTTGGCCAACAAGTTTTTTTTCGTGGCAGTTTTTTGTCTTTTATTTTAATAGAGATAAAGTCTTAATTTTTCACGTACAGTTGCCTAATTTTAGTTTTAAGTAATTATCGTTCTACTAATTCCGCATAGTTAGATGATTTCAAACAAAAGTTATCTTGTATACGCGATATTTTTCTACAAAAAACTATT
>JAPHTP010000065.1 GCA_026196875.1 Kangiellaceae bacterium | reverse complement strand
CTCCCAAGCTGTTAGTAAATACATCGCTGAAAAGAACACAACTTTACCTCAAGGGGCCCAGATAGAACTGTGGGGAGATGGTGCAGTTTATCTCCAGCAAAGACTTGATATGATGTTTGATAACATGGGAATGGGGATACTTCTAGTGTTTATCATGCTCACTTTGTTCTTGCGATTTAAAGTTGCATTATGGGTTTTAGTTGGGATTCCAATTTGTTTCTTCGGCGCTTTCTTATTTATGGACAAGCTGGGCGCAATCTCCACGAGTATCAATTTCCTGAGCCTGTTTGGATTTATTCTGGTGCTTGGAATAGTGGTTGATGACGCTATTATTATTGGTGAAAGTGTATACTCAGAAATTAAAAAGAATGGTCATACAAAGGAAAATGTCGTTATAGGGGCAAAGCGGGTTGCCGTTCCTGCTACCTTTGGCGTTTTAACTACTATTGCCGCGTTTGCGCCCTTGTTAACTTTAGATTTTATGTTCGCACCATTTTTTGAAGCCATCGCCATTGTAGTAATTCTTTGTCTCATATTTTCTCTTATTGAATCAAAATGGATCTTACCGGCGCACTTGGCTCATATGAAATATGAAACCTATGACGAAACCAAGGTGGGTAAATTGGGTCGGATCCAACATGCGATCCGTGAAGGTATGGAAAACTTTGCCAAAAATAAGTATCGCCCAATGCTTGAGAAAGTTATTGAGCACAGAGTGTTAACGCTGATCAGCTTTTTTGCGATTCTAATAATGTCGATTGGTTTGGTAATGTCTGGGTTAATTAAGTCGGAACCTTTCCCAAGTATTCCTGGAGATATGATTCAGGCGCGTTTCACCTTAAATGAAGGTTCGCCCGTATCAGCAAGAGACGAACTAATTCGCAAAATGGAAGCAGCAATCGATAAGGTAGATAATGAATTAACCGAGCAAAACAGCGGAGAGCCAATTGCGCTTCATACTCTTTCCTGGACACAAGGAGACAATGGTGGCGGCATGCTGGTTGAGCTCACTAAAGGCGAAACCAGAATAGTTGATTCTTTAAAGTTCGAAAGAGCATGGCGAAATGAAGTGGGCGAAGTAGCAGGTGTTAAAGATCTTCGTTTTATGTCGACCACAGGCGCCGGAGGTGATTCAGCAATTAGTTTTAGGTTAGTCGGAACCAACTATCATAATCTTGAGCTCGCTTCTAGAGAGCTGCAGAGCAAACTTGCAGAGTACGATGGTGTCTTTGATATTCGTACTTCTAATAGTGCAGGCAATCAAGAAATAGAATTATTGCTTAAACCGAGTGCGGAAACATTAGGAATTACGCTTGCAGATTTAGGCCGCCAAGTTCGCCAGGCTTTTTATGGTGAAGAGGCGCAACGTATCCAACGCGGCAAAGACGAAATAAAAGTGATGGTGCGTTATCCAAAAGAGGAACGAAAATCTATCACCAATTTGGAAAATATGAGGATTCGTACTCCCTCGGGCGAATGGGTTCCTTTTTCTTCTGTTGCTGAGTTTAAACTAGGCAAAGGGGTATCTTCGATTCAACGCGAAGATCGTAAGCGTGCCGTTTCAGTAATGGCAGATATTAACCCGGAAAAAATCCAATCTGGAATTTTGATTGGAGAAATAAATGGCGAGTTTATTCCTGAGCTTGTGAAAAAATATCCTGGCGTTAAGTCTGAATTAAGCGGTCAGAGTAAAGAAATGGGAGAGCTATTTAGAGAGCTAGGCAACTCGATGTTATTCGCCTTTGTTATGATTTATGTATTATTGGCCATCCCACTTAAATCCTATCTTCAGCCAATAATGGTAATGTCAGTTATCCCATTTGGATTTATCGGTGCGATTGTCGGACACCTATTGTTCGGTAAAAGTTTTAGCATGATGTCTGGGTTCGGTATTATTGCACTCACCGGCGTTGTGGTTAACGATAGTCTGATTATGGTTGAGTTTGTCAATCGAGCGAGGCGAGAAGGCTTGCGTCTTAAAGACGCCGTAATGCAAGCTGGCGTGCAGCGTTTTAGAGCCATTATGCTAACGTCATTAACGACATTCTTTGGATTGTTGCCAATAATGTTTGAAACGAGCTTACAAGCTCAGATCGTTATTCCAATGGCAATTAGTTTGGCGTTTGGAATATTGTTCGCAACGGTTATAACTCTGTTTTTAATTCCATCTTTATATATGATTTTAGATGGATTTAAAGATAGGGTCAGACGGTTGGGTAGATGGATAGTGGGGATATTTGTTCCAGACCCAACACAGCAAGTTTAATTTGCTCACAGGATAACACCTAAAGCCTACTTCGATACTTCATTTTATTTGGAGACAATAGTAGGCTTTTTGTGGCGTGAAAAGGAGAAATATTTACGCTTGTTTTTTCAGTCTTCTCGCAGCATTTCTTGCAGCTAAACCACTATTTAGAGCCTTTATAAGCATTTTGACTTTAGCTAAATTTTCCAAGCTATAATCTGCTAAATTATCAGAGTCAATGTAAATTAGCGCTCTGACCTGCTTTCCCGGTTGTAGCGAACAAAAAACGAAAGCCTGCACATTATCTTTTTGAATTGCTAAAGGTAGCTTGCGCCAAACTTTTTGGTGTTTTTCTTTGGTGATGCACATAAAAGTTTGTTGTTCGATAAACTTGCTTAAAGGCGTCGAATTTTTAAATTCGAACTCGGGCCGTATTTTTTTTGCGCCTTTTTTACATAGGGCAATCTTCGTTTGAGCAAATTTTGTTTTATGATCCACAGCCAAAAATGCCACCCGAGAAAAGTCAAGCTCGTCAATTAAACCTTTAAGCCCGGCATTGACTAATTCAGCAGAGTTATTAAATGAATGGGGGGTAGTCGTAAGCCGTTTTATTAACTCCGTCAGTTGAGATTTTCGTTTGGTAACGGCAGTACTTGAGTGTTGCTTCTTTTGTGCAATGTTTTTACGTACCAGTTCTCTATTATTAAGCCATTCTGGAAAGTATGGTTTACTGTTGAGCATCAAATATCCCATTGCTGGCACCATCAATTGGGAGCCAGATAATGACTTACTGACGTCTCTAATACTCTGTTGGATAATTGAAGAAAGCCTATTAGATTCCATTGACAGCAACTGTTGAATTAAATCAAAGTTGTTTTTATAACTTCTTGCCTGCCACGGAACGGTAATGGCTCTTGCTAGTCGATTACATAAGATTACCAACCACGCCTCTTGGCGATGCCATTCTTTAAGTGAAGGTGTTTTCTCACTAAAGCCATTGCGCGCGTATTCATGCAATTCCTTTAAATTATCTGGAAGAACCTTGTTAAATAGTAGTTGTAAGTCTTCACTCATATGAAAGTGATCAGCGACTGCAATACGCCAGTCGTGCAAATTAAATCCCAATTTCGATTCTTCAAAAAGTGCCATTTTTTTCGGCAAACTCAGTTGCCGGTAGTAAATTCTCCACATTGCTTTTGGCTGCATATACCAGAGAAGCGTATTTGGCATCTGATAAAATAGCGCTGTCCAATAAGTTTGGGGACGCCCTAAAGCCGCGGCGCCGATTTGTTTGGCCAGTTCAGCCGCAAGAATACTGGTTGAAAGGAAGTAGATTACCTCTGGAGAGAGCTCTGGCTGCTTGAGCTTAGAAAAAGGTTGCAGCGTTTCTTCCACTCCTCCTAATCCGATCGCACTCATCGCATGGTCCGCGGCAAAAGGTTGTGAGGTTTTATGCTTCGTCTTCTCATAGGCCGCTGATACCATCAGCCAACAGAAGATAGGATCTCTTCGGTAGTCAGGTTTCATAGAGTCGACAGAAGCGCTCGGGCTGCTTAATTTTTGTCTCAAATTAGATAACTCTAGAGGCAAAAGCGGCTTTAATTTATACTCGCTCAAGCGTTTTTTTATTAATTCCTGGGCTTTACTCATTGGCGAGATGACAAAAGTGTTACACGGTTAATAAATTATAGATCACTATTTAGCCAAATGACGGAGGGAAATGGCTTGATGGAATGTCCGCTCTGTCTTGCTAACAATATTTCGGATTACGCCGAGGATAAGCGCAGGCACTACTTAGCCTGCGCACAGTGTAGTCTGGTATTTGTTCCGTCCCAATTTCATTTGCCTCCTCAACAAGAGAAAGCCGAATACGACAAGCACCAAAACTCGCCGAGAGATAAGGGCTATCGTAAGTTTCTGAGCCGCTTGACTATTCCACTGTTTAAACAGCTGGGGTCGCGCAAAAGTGATTTCATAGCTGGCCTGGACTTCGGCTGTGGGCCAGGACCAACGCTCAGCGTGATGGCGGAAGAGGAGGGGCTCCAGGTTAGCGATTACGATTTGTTCTATTTCCCGGACCCCAAACTGCTTGAACAGCAATATTCATTTATTACCATGACCGAGGTTATAGAGCATGTTTCAAAACCCGCACTTTTGCTTGATACCCTTGATAGTATGCTTTTGCCCGGCGGTATATTGGCGGTAATGACAAAGAGAGTATTAGGGCCGGAGGCCTTTAATCAATGGCACTATAAAAACGATCCTACCCACATTTGCTTCTATTCCGAGGCCACATTTAACTGGATTGCCCACTGGATGAACTGGCAGTTGCAAGTAATTGATAAAGACGTGGTATTTTTTTATAAGGATTAGGCTTTAACTATTGATTGAAAGCGCTATTTTCCGTAAACTTCCGTTCCGCTTGGATGTTCATCTGAGCGTCATGACTCTCTAAGGGCCAGTAGCTCAGCTGGTTAGAGCAGCGGACTCATAATCCGTTGGTCCGGGGTTCAAGTCCCTGCTGGCCCACCATTATATTTTGTTTGTCTAGTGTTTTTTTCTTAGCATAGCTATTGCGGTAGTCCGATGATGACTATTAGCTCTCGTGGCTCTTGCCTTAATAAGTTGCTCATCCCGGTCCACTTTCAAAAGCTGAACGATATGTAAAAGATAAACACGATCTTTCTGAAATTATTTACCCAAGCATTTAGGCAACAGAATAATGAACAAACTTCTATTATTTCCAGATATTGATAAATCACCTTCTCTCGCCGCTACACCTAATTGCTCTTGCGATGAACTCATATGGGAAGAAGGGCTGCTGTTAACAGAACAAGAACATGACTTCTCTAATCTTGAGTTTATTTGTGAAACGACTGGTAAAGTAACTGACTTTTTGGCGACTGATATGGGAGCACCGATTGTTTCTCTGAAATTAAAGACGTTATTTGATGGGCTAGATATTCAAGCCCAATATTTTCCAGCAAAAATAATTGAAAAAAATGGCGCGGAACCAAAGGGCGGACTCTTTGCTATGAATGTTATTGGAATGGTTAATTGCATAGACTTTAATGCCAGCGATTTAGATGTCGAAGAAGAGGACGGAGAAATCGTAGATATTGAAGAGGTTAATACTTTAAAGTTGAAAGAGGACAGTTTTGGCGAAATCTATCGGTTGTATATGTTTGAGAGAGTGATTGTTGTTGAAGACTTTGTTGCTAAAAAGCTTAATGCACTCAATATACAAGGTATGAAATTGATAGAGCCGGAATTGCTAGCGAGAAATGATGGTTAAGTCCAAAGTTTTATTAATCGAAAAATGTGCCTGACCCCTGTTTCTCGATTGAGGCTTATAGATTGGATCAGGTTGAGCTGGTATTTGAAGCTTCCGACCTTGGTAAGTGATAACACTTCCTTCTTGTGGTTTGACTGTCTTTTCAGGTGTTTCTTCAGGCACGTTTAATGGAGTTTCCCAGATCCACCAGCCCAAGCACCACAAGATGTACAGCACAATAATTGAAGAAATAGTTTTTAAAAATCTTCTGGTATTATTAGATAGCTTCATTCAGATATTCCTTTAAAAATAATCCCTTGTGATTTAATTTCGAGCGGATTATAACGATTTGAATATGTTTATCAATGTTTAGTAAATTAGATTTCATGAAGATGTTATCTCCTTTTAAAAGCATATATATCTTGTTTTTATATTGAAGAGAAATTGATATGGCTTTGAGAACTACGTTTATTGATTGCAGCATAGCTTTAAAATGCAGCAAATTATATATCTGTATTAGCAAATTATATATCTGTATTAACAACTTATATAGAATACGAGGGCCTGCTTTTGTTAATGCTCCATGATAGTCCTATTGCACATAGAATTCAGAAAGCGAGAAAAATGTTACTATTCACCTTGAGGTTGAAGTGATTAAGATTTATGAGGAGCATTCCACATGAATAATAGCGAACCAAAACCGAGTTTTCTGGGTGATTGTTGTCAAAACTTCCTTCCTTACTGTTAGATTCACATTTCTATTTGCGCAACGTTTGCCAATATTGATTAATTAGCCATTACCTATCCAGCTTAGCACATCAAACATCGGCTTCAGCGCCAATTTCTATAGGTTTTATAAAGGTAGAGTCCTTTGGGGAATTTTTATTATTTATTGTCCTATTCTTTCCTTTGACTATAATGTAGCTGCTTATACAAGTAAGTGTAGACTGTCCCGCGGAGGCCGCGCCTTTTCCGCCCGGAGAGAACTTGAGCAACTTGTTAGGTTTGGCTTTACAAAGTATTTTACTCATATTGTGAATTAATGAATTCGATAAGCTGTTTTAAATCTTCTTCGTTTGATAGGACACCTGCCCAAATTTCAGTCTTTTCATCTGTACCTTCTGTAAATTTTAAAAGACGACCCTTCCCATTCTTTACCAAAATCACAAAATATATATTTGAACAGCCATAGTTAGAGTCGTTATAGCAATCCCAGTGAATGGAATCATGTAACCACCCGTTATCGTAGTACCAACCATAGTCTCGAAGAATTGTATCAAATTGGTTGTGTTCCATTTTAAAACCTAACGCTTATTATATGCGGTGAATCATAATAAGCATGTCCACATTTAATCAACTTGTCACTCATAAGTTTTACCGCAATATAGGAACGTTGCAAATTGCTGCCAAGGGTTTTCGGCGACTTTTCTATTTGAACTCTCCCCAAAACCAGAAGACTCAGCCCAGGCAATTCCCCCCTCTAAAAACCCAAAAATGTCATTGTTAGCCCAATCTCCGCTAAAGCCAACTTCATCCACATTCCTTCCTTCGTGGGGCTCACGATCATCCATTAACGCCCTGGCAAACGCCAAGAATGATTTTTCATCGTTAACTTCTTCTAGTAAATCGTGGAGATCTCTCATGTTCTTTGCAAATTAATAATTCGAATATATCTGAAGTAAATCACAGCTAGAAGAAAAGGTAAATTCTGATTCCGATAAACATGCACAATGCGGTTACTAATCAGCTCTGATAAATTCGCTATCACCAATAGGGTATAATGTGCAGGAAATTTATCTGTACTGCCTTTCTATGGAGCTTCTGAAACCTATATTAATGTATGGTGGAAATAATTAATTGCAGATTATTGGCTATTTGTGAAGTTTGCCACGAGCAATCCAGGGACTACTGAAATTACAAAACCGATACCTACAGTCCAAGCGAGCCTGCTCTTAATTTTTTGCTATCAAACAATCATGAAACGTACTTATATTTTTATGGCTCAATTTGATTTAAAAAATCAAATTGAGCTTCGTAATTCTGCGTATTTTATTTCTCATCACCGCCACAGCCACCGCAACAAAAATCTTCTCCATGCACCGGTGCGGAGCCGGCACCACCGGCTAATGATAAGTCGCTAGCTGTTCCTGAAGACGACAAGGTGTCTTCTGATAAGTCAAAGAATAATCCTTTAACCACTTGCCAACTAACAGCCAGCGCGCCGACAATAAATACCACATCCCCAATGGTTCTAATCCAGCGCAGTGTTTGTAATAAATCAGTTTGCATAAAACTTTCACTACGCGCATACCATAATCCTTCGGATGCACTGGCGACAAATTGAATAATACCTACGGGCAACAGGCTGGTGAAGAGCATCATCGCAAGCCCTATGTTGAGCCACCAGAAACTGGTTTTCATTAACTTTTCATCAAACACCAACTTAGGACGAATGTAGCGTAAAACCAGTATGCTAAAGCCCAGCGCCAGGAAGCCGTAAACACCGAATAGTGCGCCATGAGCATGGGTAGCCGTGGTGTTCAGTCCCTGAATATAATACAGTGAAATCGGTGGATTAATCATAAAGCCGAGCACGCCGGCACCCAACATATTCCAAAAAGCGACTGCGACAAAAAACATTAACGGCCATTTTATATTTTGCATCCAGGGGGCACGTTCGCGGAGTCGATAATGCTCCATAGCTTCATAACCAAGAACTACTAAAGGCACCACTTCGAGCGCGCTAAAAGTAGCACCGACAGCCATCACCGGCGTTGTTGTTCCGGAAAAATAGAGATGATGGAAAGTGCCTGGCACTCCGCCCAACATAAACAGTGAAGCTGAAGCTAATGAAGCCGCGGTTGCCATGCGTTTTGAGACTAATCCCATATTGTAGAAAATAAAAGCCAGCGCAACCGTGGCAAACACTTCAAAGAATCCTTCGACCCACAGGTGCACAATCCACCAGCGCCAGTATTCCATGACGGAGAGATGCGTACGCTCGCCATAGAAAAATCCCGCACCGTAGAAAAGCCCGATCGCAATCACTGACGCTGTAAATAGCGCGAGTAGGTTTTTATCTCCGGGGCGATAGAGTGCCGGCACGATAGCGCGCAACATGAGCGCAAGCCATACCACTACACCGATAAATTTTCCGATTTGCCAAAATCGGCCCAGATCTACATATTCGTACCCCTGATGACCGAGCCAGAAGCTCAGTTCGATCGGCATGATTTGGTTGATTGCCATAAAGTTGCCGACAAAAGTACCGGCGACCACCACCACTAACGCCCAGAATAAAATGTCAACACCGAGCTTTTGGTATTTGGGATCTTTGCCGCCATTGATAATGGGCGCCAGGAAAAGCCCCGCGGCAAGAAATCCCGTGGCGATCCAGAAAAGTGCAGCCTGAACGTGCCAGGTGCGTATTAGACTGTAAGGAAACCACTCTGAGGTTTCTATGCCGTAAAAGCTCTGACCCTCAACGGTGTAGTGGGCGACAAAACCGCCCAAAAATACCTGGAGAGTAAACAGCGCAACCACAACTAATAAATATTTCCCCAGGGCAAGTTGCGACGGCGTTAAGCTAAATTGAGTGAGGGGATCGTTTGCCGGTGCTGCTGGCTCCTCTTCATCTTTTTTATGCAGGAACGACCAGACCCAGACTAGCGCTCCGATCCCTGCGATTAATAACACCACACTAATCACAGACCAGACGATATTTTCAGCTGTTGGTTTGTTGTCGATTAAAGGTTCGTGGGGCCAGTTGTTGGTGTAAGTGGCGGCGCCCGGCTCACGCTCGGTGGCGGCCACCCAGGCGGTCCAGAAAAAGAACTCGGTCAATCGCTCGCGTCTCTCGCTGTTTGGTAGTGTGTTTTCTTTCATCGCGTAACTGCTACGCGTTGATTGTAATTCTCCTGCATCACCGAAAAGGCGATAGTAGTAGTCGGCGGTTTGCTTAATCGCCTGGACGCGTTGTGAAGATAAAGTCAAAGTATCTGATTCAACATCATAACGATTGGTTCGGTAGGCCTTTTTGAGCTGAAATTGGAGTGCATTTTGTTGCCCGTCTGTTAAAGATGTATAAGCCATTTGATATTGTTCGTTGGCTGCCAGTTCTAACCAGGCCATTAATTCTCGATGAAGCCAGTCAGCGCTCCAGTCCGGGGCTTGATAAGCGCCATGTCCCCAGACGGAGCCTAATTGCATTCCACCTACTGACTGCCAGGCTACTTGACCATCAAGAATGGAGTCTTTGGTCATGATAAGTTCTCCGTTTTCGTCGACCACCTTGGCAGGGATCGGTGGCGCTTCACGATAAACTTCCTGGCCGAAGTAGCCGAGGATACCGAAAGTGATAGCCAGAATAGCTATGAGCGTCCACCAGAGTTTCTTATAGTTAGCCATGGTTCACCTCCGCTGCACCGGCTTCTGCTCGAGGAAAGAGGATGTTGTTTTCGAGATGCATATGCTCCTTAAATTCAGACAGAAATTTATACAAGCCGACGTACAAGTTTTGCCAAGTGTTGCAGGCGTCTTGCGGCAAGCAGAGAGAGTTGGTGAGCTCGTAAATTTTATCGATTGATTGGTCATGACTCGCGTGTTCTTGTTGCATAACTTCGATAGGCTGCCGCGCCGGTTGTTTGTGACCGTTTAACAACATTGGAAAAAGTACCAGTTCTTCCTTTTGCGTATGCTGTTCTATATCTACCTGGAAATTGTGCATCTGCTGGGCCAGGCCGAGCGGACAGTCTCGGTGTTCCTTGTGGACCGTTTCTACTCTTCGTGCCAGATGAATAAGTTCCGGTAATAGTTGGCGGTGGCCGGAATGAAAGTGCGTTTGAATATGTTGAATGATTTCGGCATCACTTGCTGATTGCCATCGCTCGTCACTCTGATGTTTGGAAAGCTGTTTTTGTAAGGTGTATAAAAACTCTTGCAGGTTAATTGCTTTGTCTTCGGCTATTTCAGCCAAAGTTTGATTTCCGTCATCACGGAGATCAAGCTGATGTTGGTATAACACAGTTGCAGCGCCGCGGAACTGCCGCGCCAGCTGGGCAACTGTTAAATCTGCGCTAATCATGTTGCACTCCAATGAGTCTTGGTGCGACTCGAAAGTTAAGGGTAGGTAAATGTTTAAAGATGTATTTTACATGCATCTTTAAAAGGTGCATAATAGATGCATCTTTAATGAGTGTCAATAATCTCGCTTAAAGCTGAAACAGGCTCAAGTTGAAATGGGATTGAAACGGGAGACCAGGAGGAGACAGAAGTCCAATGCATATTACTCGATACACTGACTATTCACTAAGAGTTTTGATGTATCTCGCGGTAAAAGGTGAAGCGCTTTCGACGATCAAGGAAATTGCGGATAGTTATCAAATTTCCAAAAATCATTTAATGAAAATTGTGCAACAGCTTAATAGCAAGGGCTATGTCATTGCGACGCGGGGTAAAAATGGCGGCTTGCGTTTAAATGGCAAACCTGAGGATATTAATATCGGTGTTTTGGTGAGAGATATTGAGCAGGATCTGACCCTGGTGGAATGTTTCGGGGAAGGTAATACTTGTGTGATTACACCGGCTTGCCAGCTGAAAACGGTGTTTGCTGAAGCATTAGAGTGTTTTTTGCAAAAGCTCGATCAATATACGCTCGCCGATTTGCTGCCCCAACATCAACAGGCGAAATTTGTTCAACTCATTAATCTAAATTGACATTAATTTGAACTGACAACCCTAAGATTGATCATCGCCATAAACAAGCTCCATCGTCAACACAAAACCGGTAGGTTGATAAACCATGCAAACTAATTTTCAACACGCGCCGCAAAGCGTAACAGAGCAAAGCCAGCCAATGCCGCTTTTTCGCCTGGCATTTCGACCATTTTTTCTTTTCGGCTCACTATTTAGCATTATCGCGATTACCCTGTGGGTGATGATTTTAGCCGGCTGGGTAAACTTCTCACCTTATGGTGGCGGCACTTGGTGGCACTCCCATGAAATGCTGTACGGCTTTGTGGCTGCGATAGTGGTCGGCTTTCTGTTGACTGCGGTACAAAATTGGTCGGGGATTCCAGGGGTAAAAGGGGGAGCATTAATGAGCCTGGTTTGCGTTTGGTTAGCTGCCCGGATCTTATTACTTGTGGACTTTGGCCTATCTCCCTGGTTGTTGGCACTGATAGATATTGCTTTTATGCCGCTGGCGGCAATTTTTTTAGCCATGCCGATCATTCGCAAAAAATTGTACCGTAACCTGTTTTTTGTTCCACTACTCATTTTGATGAGCGCCACCAATTTTATGATGCATTGGGCATTAATAAATGCAGATTATCAATGGATAAGCAAGGGTAGTCACGCCATGGTGATGTTGGTGACTTTTCTGATGTGTGTGATGGGTGGGAGAGTGATCCCCATGTTTACTGCAAACGGCACTCGTACCACTAAAGTTGAACCGATTGCCTGGTTGGAAAAACTTTCAATTATATCCATGGCACTGGTCGCACTCGCCTTCGTGGTGAGACTGGATTTGCCCAATCGGTTGTTGGCAGCCCTTGCGCTGACCACAGCTATTATTCATTTCATACGGTGTTTACGCTGGCGTTTTTGGGTGACTTTTAAAACTCCGCTGGTGTGGTCGCTGCACGTGAGTTATTTTTGCATTCCACTTGGTTTGCTGTTGTTGAGTATGCGTTATTGGTTTGCCAACATCAGTTTTTCACTGGCGCTACATCTGCTAACTGTGGGGGCAATGGGGACTATGATCCTGGCGATGATCTCGCGGGTATCGCTTGGCCACACTGGGCGAATATTAGTCGTAGGAAAGACCATGGGGGTTGCATTCCTTGCATTGATTTTAGCCGCGACTACCCGATCTTTGATGCCGCTAATAAGCGATGATTATATCGGGTTGTTAGTTTTATCGGGTACGTTTTGGGGAATCGGCTACGGGCTGTTTGTGGTGAAGTATTTTAGTACTTTGACTCAGCCAAGAGTTGATGGGAGGCCCGGTTGATTTTACACAAGTTGTTGCAAAGAGTTTATGATGCAACCATATATAATGCTCAGGGATGTTATTCATTCAGCAAAAAGACGAAAGCTTTGTGAAAAGCCCGATGATGAATTCAAAAATTAATTAAAACAGAAAGTCACCAAAAAAGAGGACAAAGTGTTCAAGAATATTGCTCTTACATAACTGGCGAGACGAGTTCTTATTTGTGACGGATCAGTTACGTGCTCCTGATGAGCCAGTATTTACTGGAGATTATGGACAGTGGCACATCGATGCGAGCTACGATTTAAGTGATAACCTGTCAGTATTTGTTGAAGGATTAAATATCACAGATGAAAACATCAGAATGCATGGCCGTCTCTCTTTGGAAGTTTGTCCCAGCCGCTCTTTGAGCGGCTTTTTTATGCATTCGTTTGCGGTGTAGTCTGGGGCAAATCGATTATTTTGTACTGCCAGCTGATGGTCAGATATATAAGAAGCACTATATTGTGAATCTCATACTTTATTATCGCAATTTAAGATGTATACTTAAGCGCTTAAATTGGACTTAATTGAGTGGAAGGCTCCACTTAAACAAACCTCAAGGCGCTCGACCATGCTTGAAATAATGACTTATGATTTATGGATTGAAAGAACTAAGGCTGGGATCACTAAGCCTAGAAGCAATGCTTTAAAGGAAATTGATCGAAAACTCCAGGATTATCATTCCAAGGGAAAAAGCATAGAGTTGCGTAATTCACTGTGCAAAGCGATAGACAACTGGAAACTTGAAAAAGGGGCGACTTGGAGAAGCAGTATTCGCAATAAGAATGGAGCGGTGAGCGATTTGTCGCAACAGGCGAACGATGAGTTTGAGCTAACCGACCTTGATCATCAGGCGTTGAGGTATCTTCAAGATAGTCGACGTCAATTTGTTAGCCAGCTTTTTCAAGGTAGGGAGTTGAAGCTCTCATCTAAAGTTACCACCGTTGTTGAAGTTGGCAGTGCGGCTTACCAGGCTGGAACGGTTACTAATGAAGTTTATCAGTTGGCTCAAAAATTGGTAAATTCTATTCTAGGGAATGCTGCCAGCGACCCATTAATGCAGCAAATGATCCAACAGGTGTTGGGTAAAAGCATGTCTGAACTAATCACTCAAATAGCGCCGGGAGTTGGCTTAGCCTATTCTACCTCGATGGCTACTTACAATAGCTATCAGGCTTTATCTGCTGCTAAATCAGCACACAGTATAAAAAATGCGCATTTGGGTTTGTTACCTGAGGCGCCGGCTGCGGCATTTCAAGCCGTTAGAACCTTAATTGAGCGAGAGAGAAATACTCGAGCTGCGGTCGCAGGTACTCATGGTTTAGAAGCGGCAGCAAAAGCTGCGGGGATATTTCTCGATGCGGGTGCGGCTACTGGCACCGCAGCGTCAATTATTGCAAATACCTCTCGGTTGGCAGTAAATCTCTATCTTTTGAAAAAAGATTGGGATGAAACTCGAGCAGTGAAAGATATATTACAGAAGCCCTGGGAAATTGATAATTCTATTTTTGCCAAGTCGCCACTATTAGGTTGTTACTTTTTATTAAGTGCTGATACCTGGATGATTGTGAATCTCGTGTGCCAAGACTTTGGTAAGCCTGGGTTCAAATACCAAGTAGAGCAGGCGGTGAAACAGCACCTGAATCCACTGATGAATGTTGCTGGTCAATGTATTTTAAATCATCGTATGACTTTAACCGGGCCAGTTCCAAAATTGTCAGTTATACGCGATGATGAATTGAACCAGATTGCGGTGAGGAGTTCTAAACTTTCAGATAAAGCCTCATCTTATTTATATAATAAGATATTAAATAAAGGCAGAATGGGTAACTTTAAGTAGTTATTGAAAGAGCGTACAAATAAAAACAACCGGGTAAAGAAATGAGATCAGAGTATTTCAAATCTTTACCAAGGTTTTTATATTCGGATAAACCGAACACTCTGATTCTTTTTATCCGATCAACTTTTAAACTTCGACATTTCGAACATTTTAGCTAGTTTTCGGATGGCATTTTTGCGAGCGGGAATAATAGGGCGATTAAAGCTTAAGCGCAGATAGTTTTTGAATTGGTTTTCAGCCGAAAATAACATTCCTGGCGTTAAGGTAATTCCTTGATCGATTAAATCAAAATACCAGTTGGCCGTATTGATGTGAGCTGGTAGCTGAACCCAGATTGCGAGACCACCTTCAGGAATATGATAGCGTATTGAGTCCGGCCAGTATTGATTAAGCGTATCGATAAGTTGATCTCTTTGAAGTTGAAGCGTTTGTCGAAAACTTATCAAGTGGCGCCGAAAACAACCTTCCGCAAGGTAGCTTGCTAATCCTTGCTGCTGAGCTTGATTACTCGCTAACAGGGTGACGAGCTTTAACTGGATAATTTTCGTATGCCACTGTCCTCCAATGATCCAGCCGATCCGCAGATCGCGAGATAAACATTTCGAAAACGACCCGCATAAAATAACGCGATTGTCACTGTCCAGAGATTTAATCGGTGACAACTGCGATTGAAAGCCAAGCTCGCCATAAATATCATCCTCAATGATCACAATGTCTTTTTGGTTTGCAATCTCGATGATCTGTTGGCAATTGTCACGCGGAATACAAGCGCCCGAAGGAGTGGCGAATGACGGCGTAATAACTAGAGCTTTAATCGACCAACGGCGGGCTGCCGCTGTCAGTGCTTCAACATCTATACCGCTATCTGGATGCGAAGGTATTTCGATAATATTAAGTCCTAACGATTCTAATAATTGAAGCACCCCGTAAAATGCAGGGCTCTCGACCGCGACATTATCGCCAGGCTGACAAGTACTCATGAGGGCCATAAAAATAGCATTTTGGCAACCAGAGGTAATACAGATTTCATCGGGATCAAGGCGAAGATAACGCTCACGATATTGAAGACTGATCTGCTGTCTCAACGTCTCGTCTCCTAGAGGATTGTCATAATAATTTGCTTTAATGTTTGACTGTTGACGAGTCGCGCGACCGATATGACGGTTTAAAATGATCAGGTTATTACTAGGTGTCGAACGCTCCGCGCTCGGAAGAATATCAAATGCGGCTCCCCGTACCATAATATCTTGGAACAACTTCGGTAAAGTCACTTCAACCGGCTTTAATGGACTTGTCGATCGGGTATCAGGAGGACGAACAACGGCTGTGCGCGATTGGCTTGATACATAATACCCTGACTTGTGTTTAACGGTAACGAATCCTTTCGCTTCAAGGAAGTGAAGTGCCTTAATGACTGTATTGATCGATACATTTCGAGATTTTGCTAGCTCGCGGATCGACGGAAGGCGGCTATAAGACTGCCATCGACCGCTTTCGATATCTGCGATCAGCTCATTAGCTAGCTGACGATAAAGTGTGTCTGTCATTGCGTCTCTTTTTGCTCTAGTAAATCCAAGAGCTAAAAAACTACTCTTAAATCAATCTGTACCCATTGTAATTAAAAATATTGTATCTGTAACCATATTTAAGTCTGGCTTAAGCTACGTACCGTGTTCTCACCCACTTAGGAGCTACTGATGAGCAGCGAGCAACAACCTTCAAAAGAGCAGCAATCCGGTCTTGGGATCATTCATATGAGCAAAAGTGTGTTGGCTTCTATGTTTGGTGTATGTAGCGATCAACGACGCCAGAAGGATTTTGAAGAGGGGAACCTAATCGAATTTTTCGCGGTCGGTGTTGTGTTTGTATTGATATTTATTTTTACGCTTTTAGCAATTGTCGACCACATTCTGAGTTAATTGTGTGTAAAAGGGCGCACTGATGATGCAAAACTCTTCATTGATAGAAACAATTGATCTCTACCAAAAAACCGAGACCATCCATCCGCGACTGGTTAATGGTACTTATGCCAAGTGGCGAGTATTTTCGGTGTTTATCCTGCTAGGATTATTTTATGTAACGCCGTGGCTGAGCTGGAATGATCGGCAAGCCTTTTTATTTGATTTACCCGCTCGTCAATTTCATATCTTAGGGACTACTTTTTGGCCCCAAGACTTTATCTTTTTGACGCTAATTTTAATCATCGCTGCAATATCGTTATTTTTCTTTACCGCCATAGCCGGACGGATATGGTGTGGATTCGCCTGTCCACAAACGGTCTGGACTCAAACCTTTATCTGGATTGAACGACTTGTTGAAGGTGAGAGAAATCAGCGGATTAAACTGGATAAATCACCCTGGTCCTTGCGCAAATTTCGTATAAAAACTACCAAACATTTTTTGTGGGGGCTATTCGCGCTATTTACCGGATATACCTTTGTCGGATTCTTTACGCCAATCCAGGAGTTAACGGACAACCTGCTCCAGTTTAAGCTGGGTCCTTGGGAATATTTTTGGGTAGCTCTTTATTCATTGGCGACTTATGGCAATGCCGGATTTTTGCGAGAACAAGTATGTCTGCATATGTGCCCATATTCGCGTTTTCAAAGCGCAATGTTTGATAATGACACTCTTATTATTGCCTATGATAGTGACCGCGGCGAAAACCGCGGGCATCGCAAACGTACCGATCAAAGCTATCGAGATCGCCAACTGGGTGACTGTATTGATTGCTATCAATGTGTCAACGTGTGTCCAACAGGGATCGATATTCGAGATGGACTACAATATGAATGTATTGCGTGCGCTGCCTGCATCGATGTATGTGATAACGTGATGGACCAAATGGGATACGATAAGGGATTGATCCGCTATTCGACAGAAAATGCTATGCAAGACCAAGCAAGTCGGATCCTTAGACCGCGAACTTATGTGTATGCCGGCATCTTAGCCATTTGTGTCAGTGTATTCTTAATCTCTCTATCGATGCGCGTACCCGTGGAGTTGGGAGTTAGTCGAGAGCGACAAAATCTGTATACCGAAACGTTTGACGGACACATCCAAAATATATATTCCATCAAAGTGGCCAATATGTCGCAAGATGTTCAGGAATACCGGCTCTCCGTATCCGGCTTACCCATGCTGAAACTGATTGGTGAACCTACTTTCTCCGTTAATCCTGGCGTGGTAAAAACCATGACCTATCGGGCAATAATTCATACAGACGATTTCTTCCAGCAATCGAATGTCATTTATTTTACTGTTAATTCGACAAGTAATACTTCAATCAAACGAAAAACGGAAAGTAGTTTTTTGGGGCCAATTGATAAAAGTTGAGACACACTCAATATAGTAGCTTACCCACCGTCAAATATTGAGCTTCCAAACTGAATATGTCTCCCGCGTACCTGGGCGACTTGCTCAAGAAAGAAACTGGAAAAACTGCGCAACAGAACATTCAAGATACGCTTTTCGAACGAGCTAAAAGTTATTGCTGGGTAGTGATGAACAGATAGCGCAAGTGGCATATCCTTTAGGTTTTGAATATCCTCAACATTTCTATCATCTAGAGAATATGCCGATTTTTTCTAAAGAGCTTTTTGTTGGTACAGGAGCATAAAATTGCCAACCGAGATGCGATGGTGGGCACCGTGAGAGCTATCGCGAATAAATTCGCTCCTACAAGGTTGCTTTGCTGTATTGACCCAACCTCAACCTATCGAGTTTCTGATTTGAGCAAGCCTTTAAGAACTGAGATTGAACGAATGAATCTACGCAGACCATAATTATCGATTCTGTCGGTTGTTCTAATGGGCGAAGTTTATTCACTAATTCATCAGATATATACAATATTGGAGAATTAATATACGGTAATTTTCGAATATTGTTCTATAGTTGTGGAAGACCTAAGTACTTACTACTTCCAACATCCGAGATGCTTTTTAACTGCAATAAAGGTATTTTGAATTAGACATAATCGAGAATGTTAGAGCATTACTTCTACACTCTACCAAAAGTACCTCGATAACTATATAGGGGATAAAATTGTCTTCTACAAATACAAATTACGTTGCATCAGTTGTACAGTCCATATCAAATATTATTGCAACAATGGCCTCAATTGAAGCGAGTAGAGGCAAGTCATTCTATAAAAAGAGTAATGTGGCTCACGGCGTCGTTTCGGCGAGTATTGGTATGGTCAGCCCTAATGCTAAAGGATCATTAGCGTTATCATTTAGCAAAGATTCAATATTAAAAATAATATCTAATATGCTTCAAGAAGAATTTTTAGAGGTCAACGATGAGGTCGCTGATTGTGTCGGTGAGCTAACTAATATGGTTGCCGGCGGTGCAAAAAAAATTATGTCTGAACAAGGATTTGACTTTGATATGGCAACACCGGTTGTTATTTGTGGTCCTGATCATCAAATTGTTCACAATATTAAAGGTACAGTGGTGACGATACCTTTTGTAATTGAAGCTAGCGAATTCTATGCAGAAATCTGTTTTGAAGATCATTCCACAGATGAAAAAAGCAACCTTGTCAATTTGGGCAAAAGCACAAATAAACAATCGAGGGCTCATATATTAGTTGTAGAAAGTGATTTTGCGTCTGCTGTTACTATGCAAAGGCTACTCGAAAGGCGTAAGTATAGAGTGTCCATCGCGAAAGATTTGATGAGCGTTAGAGAAATTGTAAAAAAGCAGGATGATTTTGACTTAGTATTGCTAGAACCTATGCTACAGGTTAGTAAGGGAGAGCGTCTTCATTCAACTTTTAATGCTGTCGAAGTGTTTACTGATATTCCCATTGTCTATATAAGTTTCTTATTTGAAAAAGAGTTCGAAGTACTTTTTGGAAAACACAAAGCCGAAGCGTATTTAGAGAAACCCATATCAATTGAAGGAGTGACTAGCGTAATTGATTCAATATTGAAAGTTCGCGCGCCGACCAAATATGCTTTGTAAAGCAAAAATCTATTCATTTGATATTTAATTCACATTTCACCTGTTACCTTGCACCACTTTAACAAAAATGGGTATCAATTAAGTTGAACTTCTTTGAGTACCTACTTTTTATCACTTTACTTATGCCATCCACATGGGGCCGGTCAACAGCTGTAGCACCTAGGCTTGTGTTGCTTGCCAATTGTTAACCAAATTACGTTATTCGCTTATAGTGAGCTCAACCACTTCCTTTTTCGCAGCAACTTGGACTGTCATCAGGAGTTCAGTTTCATTAACATCAGTTAGATAATCAACGCTTTGATCAAACTCTCCTAGAATCTTAAAGGCTTCACTATCAAGATCGTAGGACCAAAGTTGATTTTGATGATTAAAAGCATAGATTACATTACCATTAATCACGAAGGACTTGGTTTTACTTCTCTGATTATTTGATATTTCTATCCGCTGGTCTTCAACGGGGCCTGGTTGCCAAAATTGCTCCAAGTGATCTTTATAGATCAGTCGACCATCTTCAGTTTTTAGCACCCACATAACAATCTTATCGCTTATCTCTGTGATTTCAGAGTTACTAAAATCGTACTCCACGATTTTTGCCTTGCCGTCGACTCGTAGGGCCAACAAAGCAGTATTATTTTTACTATCCCATTGATAAAGTCGAATGACAGGATGCTCCATCGGAATGGTTTTTTGATTTGCGTCCAGATAGATTTGAGTCAGAACATTATTAGCATTAATTAAAAGACTTTGACCATCTGCAGCCCAATCGAAACCTCGAATATAAGTGTCCATTGGAAACCGAGTGATTTGTTTGGGACCATTGTCATCGCTTATCCAAATCTGTGACTCTCCTGAACGTTCAGACCAGAAAGCAATTGAATTACCACCAGGTTGGAAAATTGCAAAATCCTCACCAAGATTTGTCCGGTTTAAACTTGCATAAGAATGAGGCTGATTCGTTTGGGTCGAATGGCTTACTTCCGCCAAATGTTCTAACGGAAGCTTCACAATATCACTATCATATGGCCCTTTAATCATTAGTAATTTATTACCGTCCGGGTGAAATTCCGGTTGCGACATGCTGTCAGAAAAAGGGGAACTGATTTTATTGACTTTACCTTCAAAGGAAAGCGTAAAAAGTTGTTTGCCTGTCGAAAAAATGAGTTGATCATGTGAAGGGGCAAAGTTAGCAGAGATTAGGCGTGCCGGAGGAATTTCTTGTGGTCGCTGTATCGGGTGACTAGAGATAACACGGCCATCTGTTTGTAACATATCGATGTGATGCTGGCCTTTATTTTGAAGGCTAGTCACAGCAATCAAATTCTGTTTTGTAGAATAGGCAAAGTCGATTACATTACCATCTTCAATATCATAGAGCGGTTTACTTTTGTTTTCACTAACTGAATAACTGATCAATTTCCAGCGGTTTGAATGAAATTTCAATAGTGCTATATTGTCATCACCATACCAAATCGGTTTTTTGACGATCGTATTCTTACATTGCAACATGATACTTGGCTGTTGTGGACTTTCTAAGGCTTTTTCAAAGTCTAAACTGACTAAATCATAACAATAAGTTTGGCTGGCTGGATTATTACAGGGTTCTGTCGCTAGAAATACCATTTTTTTGCCATCTTTAGAGAAACTATGACGACCATAAGCTCCCCAGTTCTGGGTGAGGAGAATTTCTTGTTGAGTGTTTATATTCTTAGCCCATATCTTATTAATACATTGTTTATCTAGATAACGATGGAAAATAATATATTGACCGTCCGGCGAATAGGTCGCATCAAATTCTTTATCGTCCGTAGCAGTTAGTAAACGTAACTGATCAAAAGTTAAATTCGAAGTTTGCTTGGATGTAAGCTCAATAAACAGGTAGGCAATTCCCCCTAAAATAAATATTCCGGCGATGATAGAAAATAATTTAGAGATAGATCCTGAAGACGATGATTCATTATCAATAGCACTATGTGTTTCACTAACGTGGGGAATATTACCTTCATTCGCGATGCTGTCTTCATTAATAATACTGTTTTCATCAGCAATACGGTCTTCATTAACAAAGGAGGTGTCCGTGTTAGTAGAATAACTATTGCTAGATTCGGAGCTTGTTGAATCGACATTGTCCTGCCATCGAACATCACACTCTAAGCTATATCCTTGCTTCGCATGGGTTTTAATATGTATTTTGCCGTCATCGCCGAGTGCTTTTCTTAATTGGGCGATGCTTCTTTGCAGTGTATTGGGGGAGACTGCCGTATCTTGCCAAACCTTCGCTAATATCGCTTCTTGGCTTACTACCTTGCCTTGGTTTTCGGCCAAGTAGGTAAGAACTGCCAAAGCTTTGGGAGCAATGGTTTGAGATTGTTTATTTTGAGTGATTTGATTTCTCGATAGATCAATAAAGAAACCACCTACCCAATACTGTGCTGACATATAACCTTTAACCCTTAAACTGAACGAAAACTGGTGCTCAATCGAAGTCTACACGAGAAGACTCATCTTTGCACAAACCTCGATTGTAACTAAATCTACTTTTGTAACCAATTGATAAATAAGCGATATTTTAGCATCAGAAAAAATTCAGCCAGACATCAGTGGAAATTCAAGTATTTTAGCTTACAGCAATGTAATTTAGCGCTTTCAAACTATCTGAAAAGTGGACCGAAAATAAAAGGTCCTGTTATACGGAGCGTGAAATTGGTAAATATGAAGAAGAACTTAATTATAACTTTCTTGTTTTTATTCCCTTTTGTCAGTGCAGAAGCAACTGAACAGAAATCATACGAAATGCCCGGAATACAAGTCGTTCCAATAAAAGATACCCAATCTAATAAGCAATATGAACTTCTGATCAAACTGCCTGAAAATTACACAGAAAATAAAGATAAAAACTATCCTGTTATCTATTTTACGGATGCCGTCTGGCATATCGAACTGTTATCTTCCGCCACATTTTTTTTGATGGAAGATGTCATTTTAGTGGGGATTTCCTGGCAGAAAGACATCGATGAAGATGTAATGCAAGAATATGGCGAGCACTTCAGTCGCTATGGTGATTACTCATTCAAGAAAACCACCAACCCAAAGCATCCAAAAATAAAATTTGGTCAAGCCAATAATCATCTGGCTTTTATTCGCCAAGACGTCTTTAAGTATGTAGAAAGCAATTACCGAACTGAGCCAGGCAATAGAACCTACTTCGGTTTTTCCGCCGGTGGTATTTTTGGTACATACGCCCTGATGACACAACCCGATACATTCAAAAATTACATTCTTGGTAGTCCGAGCATATGGAGTCACGCACCTGCGCTTTTTGCTCAAGAAAACGCCGCACTGAAAAATAAAAAATCAGAGATCAACGTTTTTATCTCCTACGGCGAATTGGAGGAGAAACTGGCCCCACATGTTGAAGATTTCATTAGCCAATTCAAAAACAAAAAATACGCCGGTATATCGTCAATAAAACATATCGTGGTCGAATCCTCCGGTCATAGCGACTCGTTTCCTGCGATGGGTGTACAGAGTGTGAAATGGTTATCTAGCTTGCAAACAAAAGAGGAAAAATAATGAGGGCAATATATGTTGTTGCTGCACTTCTGCTTGCTACGCAGTCAACCAATAGCAAAAGCAATGTTCAGCGAGAGTACCCTGTTTTAAAAGGCCCATACATGGGCCAAAAAACACCCGGGATGGTGGCCGAACCATTTGCGCCGGGCATTATCTCCAAAGACAGTTGGGAACTTGAAGGTGTGTTTGCTCCCGGTATGAAAGAATTTTACTTCACTACAGACAGCGGTAAAGGCACGCCGATTACTGTCGTTGGCTTTCGTGAGGAAAACAATGTTTGGAAGAAATACATTGAGTTCCAGCGAAGAGGAGAGGTGACTTTCTCGCCTGACGGTAAACGTATGCATATGGCTAACGGGTACAAGGACAGGGTAGGCAAAGAATGGTCTGAACGAAAAAGTCTTGGGCCAATGTTTGACCGCCCGGATTGGGGCATTATGCGCCTGACTGCGTCCGCTAAAGGCACCTATGTTTTTGACGACTACAAAAGTAAGGGGATTCGTATATCGACAGTCAAAGATGGAAAGCGACAAGCACCCAAAATGATGGGGACTCAAGTTAACTCTGGTAATTTTACGGCTCATCCTTTTATCGCACCGGACGAAAGCTATTTGATTTGGGATAGCAATCGCGAAGACGGCTACGGATACTCAGATCTTTATATCAGTTTTAAACAAAAGGATGGCTCATGGGGCCCCGCAATCAATATGGGACCTGAGATTAATTCTGATAAAGGCGACACCTATGCCAGTGTCACGCCAGACGGCAAGTACATTCTTTTTAACAGGCGTATCGACAATGAAACAGACAATACTGATATCTATTGGGTCGACGCAAAAATTATTGAAACACTTAGGAGTAAACAATAGAGATGAAAACCGCTTACATTTTTATCGCATTGCTATTTTCATTGCTTTTTTCGATGTTAGCAATGAGCGGCAAAAGTTTTAGCCAGGATAATTCTCCAATTCTAGAGGGGCCTTATCTTGGTCAAAAGCCGCCGGGGCTAACCCCTAAAATCTTTGCACCCGGTTATGTTTCAACAGAGCATCGCGATTACAGTGTTTCCTTTACACCTGACATGAAAGAACTCTATTTTACGAGGATGAACAATAAAACCGAAAAATGGTGGTTAGTTGTTTTTAAATCCGAGAATAATCGATGGCATGAGTCTGTGGTGGGGCCCAGAGTAGGCCGCCCTTTATTAGCCCCTGATGGAAAAACCATGCATTTGGGCAATAGCTATATGACGCGTACTAAGACCGGATGGTCAGAAGTGAAAAGTCTTGGGCCCATGTTTGACCGGGACGACTGGGGCATTATGCGCCTGACTGCGTCCGCCAACGGCACCTATGTTTTTGACGATTACAAAAGCAATGATGTACTCCGCATATCGACAATCAAAGATGGCAATCGTCAAGCCCCCAAGTTAATGAGCGCTGTGATCAATTCAGGAAAGTGGACTGCTCATCCCTTTATCGCACCAGATGAATCTTACTTAATTTGGGATAGTCAAAAAGAAGATGGCTTTGGCGATAAAGATCTATACATCAGTTTTCGACAAGCAGATGGTTCATGGGGTGAAGCGATTAATCTGGGAGAAAAAATTAATACAGACGGAACAGAAGGTGGCGCATACATTACACCAGACGGAAAATATTTTTTCTTTAATCGACATGAAATTGATGGCAATGGTGATATCTATTGGGTAGATGCAAAGTTAATTATGGACCTTAAACCTAAATGACAAAACCAATAAAAGTTTATTAGGTTTTTATAAAGTCGAACACGATAAATAATGAAAAAGTTTGTGAGAAATATGATGAAAATTAATTTAGATTTGAAATTAAAAAGTTTAATTGCCATAGCATTATTGAGTAGTGCTGGCAATTTAGCCGCTGGCAACGCAGATAAAACAGCTAAGATAGACAACAGTCAGGCTCCTGAAATTTCTGCTGCCAACGCCAATGATTCATTCAGAGAGATTCCGTATCTTGATAAAGCCTTTATAGATGTGACGCCGGCAGACAGAAAAGATGCGCTTGTCGTGGGTAAATTAGGCGTTGATGGCGGCGATAAGGAAATGATAGTCAAGCTCGCTCAGGAGATCGCTGACAGTAAGCAGGGCAAATACGACAGCCTGCTTATTGCGCATAAAGGCAAGCTTTTGTTTGAATCCTATTATTTGCGTGGCCGTGTTAACTTGCCACATCCGCAAGCATCAGCGACAAAAGCCTACACCGGTTTGGCGCTTGGCCGTGCTATCCAGTTGGGTTACTTGACGATGGCTGATCTGGACAAGCCCTTGGTCAGTTTCCTCAAGGATCTGGATCCCAAAAAATTTGTTGAAGGGGCAGAAAAGATCACGCTAAACCATGCGTTGACAATGCGTTCCGGTATTCGCATCAGCGATGAAAAGAGAGAAAAGTTCGAGAAAAATCCAAGCCAGTTAAAAGGCCAAGGTGAAGTTCAAACCTACCTAGAGCAGAGTGCGCCTATTACCGCAGACTCTCAGAGCTTTAAATATGGGGGCGATCCAAGGCTGGTTATGCAAGTGATTGAAGCCGTTGTGCCGGGGACGGCCAAAGACTTTATTAAAAATGAATTGCTCGACAAAATGGGCATTACCAATTATGAATGGCAGACTCATGTGAGTGGCCTGCCACAAGCTGGTTGGCTCGTGAGCATGACGTCACGCGATATGGTCAAATGGGGTACTCTGGCTATGAACAAAGGTCAATGGAATGGCGAACAGCTTATTCCTGAAGCCTTTATCGCTAATGCTATTGGTAAGCTCGTCGATACCAGTGACCAAGAACTCCACTACGGCGGCAAAGATGTGTTTAATCAAGGCTATGGTTATTACTGGTGGAGTGCAGATTTGAAACACGGCAATAAAAGTTATTTCGCCGCTTCTGCGCAAGGAGGTTATGGACAGTTTATTACGCTTATCGAGGAACTTGATCTACTGATTGTGCATACAGCTCATGATAACGATACCAATTATCTGCAAGTAACCGCAGAGAGGATCCTGCCGGCATTTGTTAAATAAAATTCCAAAGGTAACGAAAAAGAATTGGAGATTGGGTTTTAGGTGCGTGTTAGGTTTTAGATGTCTGTTGGGATGGGAGCGTATTTAGCGTTGGTGCTAGTATGAATAGCTCTCGCCTCAACCTCACTCATCAACCTCGACTCTCACCCATCAACCCAACCCTCGGGGCTAAAATACAGATTCAAAGGACTGGTGTTCAATTACTGAGTCGAGTGTGTTTTCAAACTGACTATACATCTTGTCGAAAAGGAAGTTTCCCATACTGATTCTTTTTACTCCAAGCTCTTTGAGCTTATCGAAATCCGGTAACTTAGGCATACACATCACATTAACAGGTAGGTTGCTTGATGATGTGATCATTTGAATATCATTTTCTTCTTCGATACATGGAACAAATATGCCGTCAGCGCCTGCACTCTCAAACAGTTCTATCCTTCGCTGCGTCTCCTGGACTGGATGTTCAATGCCCATTAAGAACGTATCGATTCTTACATTAATAAAAATACTAATTCCATTTTCTTTCAGCTTTTGTTTTATTGATAGCAGGTTTTCTTTAAACCAGGTAGCGTCAAGTAATATTCGTTCTACCTGAACTGTACTATCTTCTATATTGATCCCTACAACTCCAAGAGCTACCAATTTTTTAATGTTTTCCGCTATCTCGATAGGATCTCTGCTATAACCCGACTCTATGTCAACGGTAAGCGGCAGCTTCGTACTGGCTGTAATTCTAGCGACCACATTTAAGAGTTCAGAAAAACCCATTTTTTCACCGTCTTCATAGCCGAGCATTGTAGCGATTGCTGCACTCGAAGTTCCTATTGCTTGAAAGCCAAGTTTCTCTGCTATTCGGGCGCTAGCCGCATCCCAAACGTTACAGATCAGCAAGGGAGTGTTCTGATTGTGTAAGTCTTTAAATTGCATCATGTGTCTCCTGTGATTTGAGAGGCGTAGACTAAATGACATAAAGAACTGGCGGCAACCGAAAAATGGACAAGTATATTTTTTGTAAAGTATGGAAGTCCTTTTTTGAGCATTTTAATAAATAATACCTGACACCCTGATTAGTCTTGTCTGGGCAGTAATTGTACTTGAGAATTAGAAGGGCGTTTTGGGAATTACTTCTAAGTAGGGGGTTAATTATAGATAAAGTGACTTGAGCCCTTACCTCTTTTTAAGAGGAACAAAAAGTGAGTTTGCATTTATATGCGGTTAGACTTGTTAAATACGAAGTTGACAGTCTGACCAAGTTAAGTAAGTATCTGAATGTATTAAATAAACAACTATGTTAGCAAACACTCGTACCGGTATTAACGAGATTTACTGCATATAATCAGCTGTTAAGCACTTAAAGAGCATGTCCATGAGAGACAATGAAGACATAATTTATAAAACAGGTTTTTTTACTGTTGAAGCCGTCGAAGGAGAGCAACGAAAAGTCAGTAAAGTAGACTATTTAGAAATGCTTAACTATGTCTTAGAAGGTAATTCTATCAGGCAGCTGAAAGAGCTACTACCTACTATGGAAAGTCCAATTGAAGATATTTGTCTGTTGCTGAGCGTTAAGAATTGGAGGCCTCATCTTCTAGCCTGTGGGGCAGCAGTCTTAATAGACAGAAGCCCTAAGATAATAGATGCTCTTTGGGATAGGTTTGATCGAACATCTTGGGTCTGTCCGCAGATTGCAGCTACTTTATCCATAGTTGATGAGAATTTCTGTCAGAATACCTTTGAAAGACTAGCCAAAGGTGCGCTCATCAAAGATCCTGATGAATACCAAGTAAAATTGTATAAATCGGATACGATAGAAAATCCCAAAGCATTCATGTCTTTAATTGGTTTACTTCGTGAGTATTATCCAGACTCTAATATAATCGATCATGAAGAGATAAGAGAGATTAAAGTGCGTATGGAGAGCAAAGATCACGATCAATCAAGTCTTATCGCACAGAGATGGCGAAAAGATTTGCTAGAGAGCATCAATGCTTAGTAAGGATTAGAAATGGATTCGGCTAAAAAGCAGCCTCACAATTTAAATGAGCGTTATATCCACTGAGGGAACAATGAGTACTCCATACAATATGGCTTTCGCTTGTTTAGACTGTTGCAAATCTTTTAAACGTGAAAGCAATGTCACTCCGTCGGAATTCCCGTTGGAGTTAAAGTGCCCAAATTGTGGTAGCGTTGCTCATAGCTTCGGAAGACATTTTAAGGCTCCAAAGGCGACTGATAAGAAACAATGGGATAAAATTAGATTTTTATTCGAGCACGGATTTAGGTTTCAAAAAATTAGAATTGGCAAGAATCAAACTCATCATGATACGGTTCCTTATCCTGAAACTATGGAACAAGCTCGAGAGTTTGTGATGAAATATAAGGACTATGCTATTAAATCAACCAATGGCATATAACAATAAAATGTACGCGAATAACTACACTCGCGTGATTTGGGCGTTAACCCCTAAGGATATATCGTGAAACTATCACTAATGGCAGCAATATCGAAGAATGGAGTCATCGGAAATGGTCCTGATATTCCATGGAGCGCCAAAGGAGAACAATTACTATTTAAAGCGATTACATATAATCAATGGCTTTTGGTAGGCCGAAAGACCTTTGAATCTATGGGAGCTTTGCCCAACAGAAAGTATGCTGTTGTAACTCGTTCAAGTTTTACGTCAAGTGACGAGAATGTATTGGGATTTAAATCTATCGAGGAAGCGTTAAACCACCTAGAAAAAATAACAGATCACGTGATTGTTTCTGGCGGTGGAGAAATATACAGAACGTTGATCGATAAAGTTGATACATTACATATATCAACAATCGATATTGAGCGAGAGGGTGATATCTATTTTCCAGAAATTCCTAGCAGCTTTAAGTCAGTTTTTACTCAAGACTTCACGTCTAACATAAATTATAGTTATCAAATCTGGCAAAAGAGTTAACAAGTTGCTGAAGATTTATGCTGATGAAGAAAACGAAGAGAAATATGTAGAGTTTCAGTCTGGAAAAGAATTAATTCAGATTCCAGTTTCAAAATTAAGAGAAGTGTTGGAACTTGCAGAAAAAGAAGTGCATTCAGAGGTTTGGTTTGACAAGAACGTGTTCGATGATGGTGAAAACACATAACCATGCGCTGAAAAAGACGCAAACAACACGCTCATTAGCTGAGCGTTATATCTATTGAGAGTTCAATCATGAGACTTAACTTTTTTAGCACAATAATTATTTTGCTTTTTTCAGTGCAATTGAAAGCAGAGGAAAACTGTAGTACAAAGTATGAGGGCGATGCTTCTAAAGTCATTTCGATTAGTTTTTACGAAGAGCCCGTGGAGGGCGAAGATTACAATCTAGATTTCGATGTCGTAATAAGACCAAGCACATCACTTAATGGAATTAAATTTACAGATGGGGCTGTTTCTCTAGACTCGCCAGTAAATTTTTATACAAACCTAAATTTCTATGAAGAGGAAGGGAAGCCAATTGCGTGGTTTACTTCATCTATAGAGAATATAAATAAATCAACTTTAACAATTAGATATGGGCTAGAGTGCCCATTGAAAGTAAGATTGAAATTAAAATATAACAAAGTGCCAAAAGAAAACGCCGATAAAGACAGCCTTTCTTAGCGAAGTGTTAAAGCAAAGAATTGTAAAAAGGAAAAGTTGTGGTAAAAGCAATACAAAAAATTTTGATTCTTGGAACGCTACTCTGTTCAATAAATTTATTTGCAAGTGAAGTATCAAAGGTAGATATTGAGAAAATTCACAAAGATATCGATAGCATGTACGCGGCTTTTGAATCCGGTGACATAGCTTTGCTTTTGAATAATACGCACAGTTCTATTTATAAACTTATTGGAGGTAAAGCTAATTACGAGAATATGACTACATCTGCTATAGAAGGTCTGATGGAGCAGGGTATTATTTTTCATGATGCAACCTTAGGAAAGCCCCAAAAGTTGTACTTGGCAGGTGACGAAGAAGTTTGTTTTGTGCCTAGGGTTTCTGTTATGGAGATCAACGGGCAAAAAATGAAAAGTACGGGCTTTTTGATTGCAATAAGGAAAAAGAACTCGAGTCAATGGAAGTATCTTGATGGTAGCGGGCTTCGTAAAGACCAAGGCTTATTATGGAAGTTGTTGCCTAATTTAAGTCGAGATGTTGAATTACCAGCAAACTATATTGAAAAGCTTTAACAAGCGGTTGGTGTCGCGACAGTTCACTGCCGCACAACCGAGCGTTATACAAATCAGGTACCCAGATGAAAATAATTACAACTATCATTATCGGCTATCTCCTGTCGACTGCTACAGCTTTATCGAAAGATATTCGTGTTACCGAGTCGAAACCACATTTGTCAATGGAGAAAAAACAGTTAAGATCTGCATTCGTCGGAAAATGGACTTCGAAGCAGCCAACTAAAAAAGGTGGGGTAAAAGAATCTACTATCAATCGAAGTGTTGATTCTCGATATATTATTGAACATAAAATCTTTGATGATAAATCTACATTAATTCAGGAAAGTCGAGAGGTCGGTATTTGGGGCGTGTCTGGTGGAATTTACTTTACAGTTTTCCGAGGTTGGCTTGAGAACGGCAAAGTCTCTCCTTCAGATCCTACAGATGCCTATAATTACGATGCGTACAAAATTAAGCATGTCAGCCCTAATAAGTTAGTCTACAAAAATTTATCGTCGGGAAATGAGTATATTTACACTAAAGTCAATTGATGTATGACGAGAGTGTGAGTATTAAATCGGCAAAAAGGAAAACGGGTCAAGTCGCAAACAACATGCTCATTAGCTGAGCGTTATGTATTCATAGAAATGGAGTAGAAATGAATGTATTTCTTAAAATGAAATCGTGGCAAGTGTTCGGATTAATTTTTGGGCTGCCTTTTGTATTTCAATCGCTTTTAATGTCTAGAATAATGAGTTCGAATACCATCGAACCAAAAGAAATATTTGGCATTTTGTCATATATGATGCTTGGCTTTATGGCTATATTTATGACATGGTTTTGGGGGCTCGGAACTGGACTAAATAATATCGTTAAGCCCGAAATCAGACCTAGCTCAAAATTATTCAAGTTTGGGATTATTTATTCCGCATCATATATGATTCTGTTCATGCTTTTCATGACTAGGTTTGTTGAGCAGGAAGAGTTGGGGAGCATGATGGGAGTTATTTTTCCATTACATCTTTTTGCGATGTTTTGCATGTTCTACGGATTACATTTCATAGCCAAAAATTTAGTAATGGCTGAGAAAAACGAGGCGGTAAAGTTTGGTGAATTTTCTGGTCCATTCTTCCTAATTTGGTTTTTTCCGATAGGTATATGGTTTGTTCAACCTAGAATTAACAAGCTAATTTCAAATAATGATACATAACCAGTCAAAGTAGCATATGCAAAAAATGCAGTTCTGCTTGAGGCGATGGCCCCTTGCTCCCCAAGAAGCCATCGAGATTATTGCTCGAGAGATTTAATTTAGGTCTACGCGATAAATCAATGGTGTTTCATTAAAGTATCCATTCAAGCAACCCTGAACACCAAAACCTACAGTTTTACCCGCCATATAAGCTGCAAGTATTGTGGAATACATCGCTTTCATGTCTTCATTTCCAGCCCAAGATATGATTACAGAGCTTCCCTGAGAATTACCCGAGCACCCATAGTTAGCTGAGTCTGCAGGAGTGAACTTTATACTCGCAGAAGTACTATAAACGTGAATTTCAGTTATTTTTTTTCCACTTAATTGAAATGATTCAGCCCAACTTAATGGTGCGTAAAAAAGAGTTATCGCGATAATTATTGCAAACTTTTTCATAATTTCCTCGTTTAAAATTGAAAAGTATTCCTAGCGGCGGCTATTTTGTCATGAATTCCAAATATCTCAAAATCAAATAATTAGGAAGGGTTAGTGCTCCACAGTTCTACTAAAAAAGTATAGTTCTTTACTTCTCCAAAATCCTTTCACCTGGCGGGACATGTGATAAGATTATTGAAAATAAAATAATTATCACAATGTTATATTTCATATGGAACCATGGAGATGATAAGTAGAGTATTACTAACGGGACTAGCTACTATATTGGTTGGTGGTTCCATCGTATGGTATTGGGAAAATGCCGCTTCTGAAGTTCGCCCCTATTTATTTTATACTTTATTAATTGTTTTTATATTCAATATTTTTCGTTCGATATATAAAGAAGAAAAGTTAGAGTCGAAAATCAAAGAGCTTGCGAAGAACTGAAGCTGGTCGAACGAGAGTTATGGCAACAGGTAGTCGGCGTTGGACTCTGTTAAGCTTGTGCATGTGTAGGATATTGGGTTTCAGCGAAGAGCCGCAAGTGATCTGACCCACTTGATAAAATCGGCAAAAAGAAAAACGAATCAATAGGCTTGTTCTTAGTTTAGTTTGTTAGCTGCCATAATTATTGAAAACGAGACCTGACTCGTTATGTTTTTCTGACTTATGAGGTACATAAAAGTATAAGTAAAAATTTGACCTCTTAGTTGTCCAAAATAATCTAATTACAAAGTTAAAAAAGAAGGCCCAAGGAGACATCATGAATCTAGTTCGGAAGTTGCTTTTACTCACTATTTTCTTAACAGTTAGTTCTTGCTCAGAGAATCAGAGCGATAGAAATGCAACAACAGAAGATTCAGGGCCGGACAAAATATTTGTTGGTGGCAACATTTATACTTTCGATTGGCCTGCTCCCAACGGTGACGGAATACCAGATAAAGAAGCCCCATTTGTATCAGGAAAATGGCAACCAGACGCCGAGGCTGTTGCGGTCAAGGACGGAATTGTCATTGCCGTAGGAAAGGCTGAAGAATTGATGCTAAGTAAGTCTGACAAGACTGAAGTTGTTGACTTGGCTGGCGCAACAATGATCCCTGGATTGCATGATTCTCATGTCCACATTGCCGAGTTAGGACAGATACTGAGTCAAATAAATTTAATCGACGTAGAAACACCGGAGGAAGTAGTAAAAAAACTTAAGCAGTATGTCGAAGAGAATGAAGTCGAAGAGGGTGACTGGATTGTCGGACAAGGATGGGATGAGGGAGCTTGGGCAAATAATTATCCTCCAAAGTCGTTACTTGATAAGGCGTTCCCTGCAAACCCTGTTTATTTAAAAAGTTTACATGGTTTTGCTGTGTGGGCGAATAGTGCGGCAATGACTGAAGTTGGGCTCGACTCGAATTCACCAGTTCCAATTGGCGGTGAGGTGATCAAAACGGAAGATGGAGAACTAAGCGGAATATTTCTTAATCGAGCGACCGGAATGATATTAGATAATGTTCCATCGCCTTCGAAAGAACAATTTAAAAGTTGGATTCAACTAGGCATGCAACAAATGTTAAAGGATGGCTATGTCGCTATTCACCAGGCCGGCGCGGAGACAAAACATGTAGATGCTTTTATGACATTGAAGGAAGAAGGAAATCTTCCTATTCGAACTTATACTATGTTGTCTGCAAGAGACAAAGCGCTCGCAAATGATTGGATTGCTAAAGGAACACTAATCGATTCTCAAGGCTGGTTAGATATTCGGTCGGTAAAAGCTTATTACGATGGTGCTCTTGGATCTCGAGGAGCACGACTGCTTGACGACTATAGTGATAAACCCGGACATCGAGGTGTTTCTGGAGAAGGGTATGGCTTTGATAAAGAATTAGTAAAATCTCTTATGCAACAAGGTTTTCAAGTTGGAATTCATGCGATTGGTGATGCTGGAAATCGCGAGACTTTAAATTTTCTTGAAAAAGTACTTTTGGATAATCCTGCTACGCGGACACTTCGCCATCGAATTGAACACGCCCAGGTTTTGCATCCAAATGATTTGGAGCGGCTTGCTAACCTAAAGTTAATCGCGTCAATGGAGCCAGCACATGCTGTAGAGGATAAAAAATGGGCTGAACAAAGATTAGGACCGCAGCGGATTAAAGGCGCTTACGCTTGGCGTAGCCTTAAAATGGCTGGTACAGCAATGACTTTGAATTCTGACCTTCCAGGATCGGATCACAGCATATTTTACGGATTGCACTCAGCGGTTACTCGTAAGGATAAGAGCTTTCAACCCAAGGCAGGTTGGTATGCCAAAGAGTCGCTAACTGTCGAAGAAGCGGTGAGAGGGTTTACTTCGGACTCTGCCTATAGTGCTTTTCGGGAAAAACAGTCAGGGAAAATTGCGAATAACTACTGGGCCGATTTTACAATTATTGACATCAATATCATGGAAGTTGGCGAGAATGCTCCAGAACAACTGCTTGAAGGAAAAGTCATTATGACAGTCATTGACGGAAACATTGTGTATCGGGCTTATTAAATCAATAACGTAGAAGCTTTATGTAATCTAAATAATTAAGGTCAGAGTCGATTAAGGCAACGTCTACTTCTGGCCGAAGCGAGAAATAACCCGTTAGCTCAAAATGGATACTTTAAAATGAAAGAGAAGTCCAACTCAATTAGATGACTCACACAAAACAAGAAACAGTTTAACGCGACTAACAGATTTTTGTAGTTCTTTAGTAACCCACTCGCGAAGATTAACTATGACCGGGTGTTCTGCTTTGGCATGAGGGCACACAAAGTAGTAAGAATACTTCATTTTTATTGCGCGCCCAACCTGTTGGAAAAGCTGCATCTCTAACATATCTGTTTCAACCAGGCTGGCTCGCGCAATGGCAATACCTTGACCTGCGACTGACGCCTGAAGTGCCATATCTGTTCGGTTAAAATTTTGCACAGACTGATTGACCGGCAAATCCACCCCCTGGTTTTTCAACCAGCCTTTCCAGGAACTCTCATCGTTTCCTTTTTCTGCGACAACGTCTAACATCAAGGGGAAGTCAAGCAATCGCTTTGGTTGCTCAATAAGGTTATTACTTTTTATAAGTGATTTACTGGCAACCGGGAACACCCATTCATCGCAAATAAAAGACATATGTAAGGAAGGATCGACAACATTAGTAAGACGTATTGCTGCATCAACGCCCTCATAATTTAAATCAATGATTTTGTCATCGCTTAACACTGACAAAGGTTGAGCAGGGTAGTGTTGATTATAATTATGCAACTTCGGGAGTAACCATTTTGTCGCCAATGAGGAAATAATGGTAAGACTTAAAGGGGACTCAGACATGCTTCCTAAACTGGACAAAGTGCGTTCCAATTCAACCAGGTTCAGTCGAGATTGATTATATAGCCGTTGACCGGCATCACTCACCTTCATATATCTGGTTGTTCTATTAATAAGAGTTACACCAACAATATCTTCCAGTTGTTTTACCCGATGGCTAACTGCGCTCTGCGTTAGCCCAAGCCGCTCAGATGCTTTGCTGAAGCTGCCTTCTTCCACAATGGCATTAAATACCTGAAGACATGTCAAGGTTGCAGGGTGTAGGGGCATTAGAAATGATTTATCTTATTTATTAATAAATAGGTTAGATATTATCATTTAAAAAAGCGACGAAAAACCTTTAATTTAATGGGCCCTAGAATATCAGGGAAAGATTTTACCCCCTTTATTTATTAAAGATGTGAGAATTATGAAGTTAACCTCAAAACAGCAAAGCATTTTAGAAATCTTCGTCGTCTTAGGTGTCATGCTATTGGTCAAAGACATCGCCGATCGCTTTGACGCCATTGGCGCAGGCGGAATCGCTATGTGGTGCGGTATTTTAGTCGCGACTCTATTCATGAAAAAGAAGAAGATTACGTGGAAAGAGCGTGGTCTCTCAATGCCGGTTGGGCTAAAAAACTGGTTTAAGTCGGTGGGTTTTATTTTACTGGCAATTGTCTCGGTAATTATCATCATGGGGGGAGTCGTCCCTTTTATTTCTAACTTGCTTGGCATCTCCGTCCCTGCAAGCGCTACCGATCGATTTGAGTTCTTTTTAGGTAAACCACTAATCTTTACCGCCTATTTGTTAGTCGTTATCTGGATCGGCGCTGCACTAGGCGAAGAACTGCTAATGCGAGGATTTTTATTAAACACTCTTATAGCTATTTTTGGTGATAAGAAAAAAGGAGTGGTGGCAGCTGTTGTGTTGCATTCAGTAATTTTTGGAATGCTTCATATATCCCAAGGCGTTCCTGGCATTATCGGTACGGGACTTGTTGCGGTCCTGTTTGCGGTCATTTACCTGTTTAATGACCGTAAGCTTTTTCCACTAATTATTGCTCATGGAGTTTTCAATTCTATCGGTCTTCTCGGCTATTACTTCAGTGGCGGCAACATCACTTAATTGTCGCTTCTTTGTAAATTAAAAAACGATCAAATTAAGCGATAGGAGCTCTTCATGGAGTACTTGTTTTCGGTGATAGTTTTTTCGGTTTCTGCGTCGGTAACCCCAGGCCCAAATAACATTTTGGCCATGGCGTCCGGATTAAGCTTCGGCGTGCTTAGAAGCCTGCCGCTTCTTTTTGGGATCTGTGTAGGCTTTTCTCTCATGCTCTTATTGGTGGGTTTAGGGTTTGGTCAGATACTGGCCGTATTCCCTCAGCTCAGTGTTTACTTAAAAATTATTGGTGTCATTTATTTACTCTATTTAGCCTACGTAATTGCCAACAATGGCGATTTTAAAAAGCAAGGCCCACAAGCCAGGCCTTTAGGTTTTTTTAAAGGGCTACTGTTTCAATGGATTAATGCAAAGGCCTGGGTTGTATGCATCAGTGCGATATCGGCCTTTACTACACCAGGCGAATCGCATCTTTCTCAGACTGTTTTTCTTACTGTTGCCTTTTTGATAGTTGGACCGCCATGTGTGGGCATCTGGATATTTTCTGGAGCGCTTTTGAATAGGCACTTGAACAACAGGAACGCTGTTAAACGTTTGAATGTTGGCATGGCTTTTCTTCTAGTTGCGTCAGTTTTTCCGGTGCTAAAAGAGCTGTTGCTAGATTAAAAATGGGGCGAAGTTAATCTATATTGCTGACAGTGCGTATAAAGTGGGCCAGGTCAATTATGTTAAGCAAAAGTGTGATCAAGACGCTTGTTCTAAGTTTGGTTTGTTAGCTGGCTTAATTTTTATATGTTCAGAGAAAAGTGATGTAGAAATATGAACTTATCGGACATTGTTGGTTGGTAGTTTTTTTTCGTTGTATGGGGAGGGTTTTTCATTTACAAAATGAGTTGTGGGAAGAAAGTAATGCTGTAGGAAAAATTGTTTATAGAAAAAATGACTTGACCCCTTATTTTTTTGACCCCTTATCTTTCTTTCGATCGTTTCTTAAGGAGCAACCAGACATTCCCATTCCTCTTTGCTAGAACTTTTTTGGCTTACGCGCTTTGAGTATTAACTTTTCAATAAAGTTTTTCATTGCTGGCTGTCCATGCGTAAATCGAGGTGTCTGATACTATTGTACTGGTGAGACTAATAAAACTAAGCAAATTAATTTAAAATTTTCTGAGTTTTAAGGGAACTAAATTCAAATAGCTATCAAAAATCTTGAATTTTCTAATCTTCCCTATATTTCTTCAGCACCAAGTATAGACAGACTAGGTTTGTGCATTTATTCTCAATGAGAAGCTAAATACAATAATCTCACAATGAAATAGCTATTTAGAAGGGGTAAATGGAATTGAATGTAATAAAAATAATATTGTTCACGTCGTTGTTATTGCCAGGTATCTTATCTACCACTGCTAAAGCCGAACCGGTCTTAATCAAGACAATGTCTAATGAGTTAGACAAGTTTATGAGCCTTACTCAATCGCAAGATCTTCCCGCCTATTATACAAGCTATGAAATAACTGAAGTGGAGCAAGTTTCTGTAACGAGTTCATTCGGGAGCTTACTTGATAGTAACTATAAGAACTCTGCTCATTTAGATGTGGACTTAAGGGTTGGAAATTATCAGTTTGATAATACACACCCGTTACGAAAAAATTCACTAGCTACGGATCGGAGAATAGCATTTACGAGTGTGGTGCCAGTGTCGTTTGAGGCAGAGCCACTCAAAAATCGAATATGGTTTTTGACTGAACAGGCATATAGAAAAGCAAAGGAAGATTATCTAACTGCAAAGGCGAATGATAAAATTCAAGCCGCGGCAGAGGACAAGTCAGCTGACTTCTCAAAAGCTCCAGTGGAGGTAAAGTATGAAGCCATTAAGAAAGATAGATTGGATTTAGAATATTGGAAGAAAAGAATCAAAGCTGTTACCAAACCATTCAAGTCTCAGGCTGAAATATATAAGGCTGATGCGAACTTTACTGCGTTGAATGAAGCCAGGTGGTTTGTTAATAGTGAAGGAACCAAAGTTCAGCACTTTCAAAAGAGTTATTATTTAAGCTTAATCGTTGTTTCACGCCCTGAAGATGGAATGGAAATTCCACGTCATCGAACTTATTTTACGAGGGATGTAAACAAATTCCCTTCTCGGCAAGAGTTGGTAGCGGATGCAGAGGAGATGATAAAAGAAATAAGTGAATTGAAGAATGCGCCAATTTTAAATGCTTATTCAGGGCCTGCTATCTTTTCCGGAAAAGCCAGTGGGGTGCTATTTCATGAGGTTCTAGGGCATCGACTAGAATCACAGAGAATGAAAAATGCGGAAGATACCAAAACGTTTAAACATAAGCTCAATAAAAATGTTGTTAATAAAAACATTAGCGTAGTTTTTGACCCAACGCTTAAGTCACTCGAAGGAAAAGAGTTAAACGGACACTATCGGTTCGATAACCAAGGAGTGAAGGCGCAACCCGTGACCGTGATTGATAAAGGGATCTTAAAGAGCTTTCTACTTTCGAGGACACTCGTAAACGGTTTTAAAAAGTCTAATGGGCATGGAAGAAAAACTTATGGAAGAAACGTTACCTCACGTCAATCAAACTTAATTGTTAAGACTGAAGAGTCCTTTACTGAGAGTCAACTGGAAAAAATGCTGATAGCTGAAGTTAAGCGAAAAAAACTAGATTATGGATTGATTTTCGACGATGTCGTTGGTGGGTATACTTACACTGGTTGGGGGCGCACTAATTCTTTTAACGTTTCTCCAATTAGGGTCTATAAGTTGTACCCTGATGGCAGAAAAGTTCTGCATCGAGGGGTAGACATCATTGGAACACCGCTCGCCACTTTTGATGAGATTTTAGCTGCAGGTGAGGAATATGATGTCATTAACGGCATATGCTATGCGGAGTCGGGCAGGGTACCTTCTTCTTTGGCTTCTCCTCCAATTCTACTATCTAAAATTGAAGTTCAACGTCAAGCAAAGTCTTTTACGAGGCCACCCATTCTAGAGCCGGTTTTAGATGACAAAGAGTATACCCAGCAAGGAGCGAGATAAAATGAAGAAATTATTTGTTTGCACTTTAGCTTTGATATTCAGTCATCAATTACTGGCTTCTGAAAGCATGATATTCCGTGCCATGCAAGACGAATTAGATCGCTCAATGAAGACTCTAGAGTTTGAATCTTTCGATAAGCCTTATTATCTTTCCTATCGACTCGTAGATAGTCAAAGATATTCAATTAGTTCTACACTGGGAGCAACTTTAGAAAAACGCAGCGACACAATGAGAGAATTAGTTGTCGACTTGCGTGTTGGTGACTACGAACTGGATAGTTCTAATTTATTTGAGCTTAGCTTTAGACGTGTACCTATGCTTATTGAATTCGATCATAGAATCGCGGTTCCCATCGACGCTGACTACACTGAGATCCGGCGTGTCTTATGGCTTGCTACTGACAATGCTTACAAAAAAGCAGTTCAGAGATTTGCAAAGAAGCAAGCCATACTTGCTAATCTTCAGGAAAAAACTCGTGAAGATGACTTTCTAAAAGTCGAAAAAATTGAGCATGTTGAGTTTCCCAAATCTGCGGAAGTTGATTTAGAAAGTATGGAGCAATTGCTAAATATACTTTCCGGATCAGCAAAGAAGTATGAGGGTATAGATACATCAGAGGTTGATTGGAAGTACTCGGCGTCATATACCCGAATAGTTGATAGTGAAGGTCGGAAAATCGGCCGTAATGACCATAGTAATCGTATCGTTGTACGCGCTGAAACACAGGCTCAGGATGGTGAGTTGCTATTTGACGAGTCGTCTTACTTTGCAATAACTCCAGATACACTAAGAAAACAAGCTGATCTTAAGGAGAATGTTGAACAGCAGTTTAAATTAATAAGCGAGAGGCGAATACAACCCAAATTTGAAACCTACGTAGGTCCAGTAATGTTAAAGCCGAAGGCTGCAGCTGAACTTTTTCGACAGACATTTGCTAGGCAAGCAGTGGCCTATCGTCAACCGGAAAAAGATCCGAGTATGGGATTTCTGGGTATTCAAAATAATACTTTGCAAGGCCGTTTAGGCCAAAGAATTTTGCCGAGAGATCTTACTATTACTGATAATCCGTTACTTAGGAAATTCAAGAGTGAGAAGCTACTGGGAAGTTATGCCGCCGACGATCAAGGAGTCAAAGCTAGTAGTCAGGTACTCGTGAAGAACGGTCGCTTAGAGCAACTCGTATCAGAGAGAACATCTATAAAGGAGACTAAGGTAAACGGTGGCAACTACCTTAATGGTAGTTTAGCAATGAGTAATTTGATTGTCGAATCGAAGAGTCCACTAACTAAGGATGAATTAGCACAAGAGTTTATTTCTTTGATTGAAGAAAGCGGGCAAGATTTTGGAATTGTCATTGAAAAACTTGATGGAGAATTTCAGCGCTTAGATAAAAGGCGTCGAGTGTATTTGTTTGGTGATGAAGCGCAAATAGCATTGGATGGCTTGGTTGCTTATAAGTTATTTAAAAACGGTAAAAGGGAATTGGTTCGCCAGGTTCGGCTGCCTAACTTTGATATGAGAGTGCTAAAAGATATTGTTGCTGTAGGAGATGATTATCAGGTCTATCATGCACCAGCAGCGGAGGTCAAAAAGAATATGTTTGTATTTAATACCATAACTAGAAAATCTAATGTAAGTTCTTTCATTGTCCCTACAGTTCTTTTTGAGGAGCTATCAGTTTTCCCTCAAGAGGACGCAATAATAAGTTTGCCGGTGAGAAAACATTCGAAATAGAAAGTAGTTAAACTTAAATTCAAAGTAATTGGGATCCGCCAGACTCTGACCCTAATTACCACCAGATATGTGTTAATATCTCGAATCTCAATTAATCAAAAGTGGATTACTCTTTATCACAAGCTTATGCCAAAAATGATAAAACTCCTCCAAGCATTTTTTATTACAGCATTATTAGTATCTTGTACTAAAAGAACTGTCGTTGACTTCGATACGAGTCAATACTTTGTTATTGAAATTATTTCTAATGAACGATTCTACCTTAGTGAAAGTCACGTGGATAAAAGTGATCTTGAAGAATTATTACCCAAACTGGTGTTTGAAAGTGGTAAAGATAAAATATTAATTTTAGGCTACAAATGGAAATTAGCTGGTGGATTACTGTCTCTAAGCAATGCGCTATATGGCTCTTCCCATGAAGTATATTTTCTAAATGAACAAGGAATAATGAAGGAAATTCAATTCAAGCAAAGAAGTGTCATAGACACATTGCAAGTCAATAGATAGAAAAGCAAAGGGTATGTAGGTTTTACAATGAACAAACGCGGTAAGTCGGGTCAACGATGTTGTAGGTTGGGTTAGCTTTGCGTAACCCAACAACTAAACTTAAAAGCAAAAAGAATGTGTTGGTTGGAAACTCAACTTGAGGAATTGTTGG
>JAPHTP010000037.1 GCA_026196875.1 Kangiellaceae bacterium | reverse complement strand
CAAACGCAGATAACATTAGCTTAAGCGACTCAAGCATTAAACAGAAGGTAGCAAGTCTGTTCTCGCAAACGACGCAGTTTTCTTTGCATGAGATCGAATTAGAACGGGCATTACGAGAATATCCCTTAGATTCCATTCTTATAGTTGACTTTATCAAACGCCTCAACGCTCATTGGCAACTAGAGTTAGAACCAACAATTTTCTTCGAACATACTTCGTTACTTGAGTTATCCGAGTATCTGTCGGAATTATTACTTAAAGGCGAAAATGATAGACAAGCAGGTTTTTCAGACGAAACTGAAAGGACAGAGGAGACATCACAAGCACACGATGATTCTCACCCAACTGTTCAACTAAAGAACCTGAACAACGAAACTATTGTCCATAAAGTACCAAACATTCAAATCGAACAATGGAGAAAACAAAAACTACACAAAAGACATTCTAGCCCCTTAGCATCTCGGCGAAATTTGGGCCAACAGCCTAGCCATGAGGAAGCCATTGCTGTAATTGGTGCGCACGGCTATTTTCCACAGGCGAATGATGTAGATAAGTTTTGGGGAAATTTAGTAGAGGGTAACAATTCAATTACAGAAATTCCTGCGGATCGATGGAGTTGGGAAAAGTACTTTGGTTCTCCAAATGAGGGAGATAAGACCAAAGTTAAATGGGGCGGCTTTATAAACGAAGTTGGTCATTTCGATCCACTATTTTTTAAGATGAGTCCGAAAGAAGCAGAGTTGATGGATCCCCAACATCGGCTATTTTTACAGTCTTCTTGGGAGTTATTGGAAGGCGCAGGCTACAATCCAAACGCACTAAATGGTCGAAAAATTGGTGTTATCTTAGGTATAAATCTGAATGACTATTCTGATTTGGTAACTCAGTTCACTTCCAAGCACGATGTATTGCAAATGAGTGGCTTAATGCATTTATTCGGGGCAAATCGCTTGTCATACCTGTTTGGTTTTATCGGACCAAGTGAAGTAATTGATACCGCTTGTTCATCTTCATTGATTGCAGTTCATCGTGCGATTCAATCTATCTATCAAGACGACTGTGAGATGATGATTGCCGGAGGTTCCAACCTTATATTAACTCCAAAAATGCACTTGCTATATTCAAAAGCAGGAATGCTTTCAGAAGACGGAGCTTGCAAGACTTTCTCAAGCGAAGCAAATGGGTACGTTAGAGGGGAAGGTGTCGCTGCTATTCTGTTAAAAAAATTATCCGTAGCAAAAAAAGACGGCGATGTAATTTGGGGGATTGTTCGAGGATCTGCTGAGAATCACGGTGGTAAAGCAAACTCCTTAACCGCGCCAAATCCAAAACTACAAGCTAAGTTGATTGAAGAGGCGATGCTTAATTCGCAAGTTGACCCGAGGACAATTGGCTACATTGAATGCCACGGTACAGGTACAGAACTCGGGGATCCTATCGAGATAAAGGGCATACAAAAAGCATATAAAAATTTGTATCGATACCATAAATTAGACACTCCTCAAGAGCCGCATTGCGGATTAGGATCTGTTAAAAGTAATATTGGTCACTTAGAGACAACGGCCGGTATTGCAGGTGTAATAAAAGTTTTACTAAGCCTTAAGCACAAAATACTACCAAGAACACTCAACTGTTCACCGCTGAACTCCCAAATCAATCTAGAAGATAGTGGTTTTTATATTGTAAATAAGAACACAGAATGGAAGCGGCCGGTAGTTAATGGTAAGCCACAGCCAAGAAGGGCTGGAGTTAGTAGTTTCGGAGCTGGAGGTTCCAATGCCCACGTTATTTTAGAAGAATATATTCAATCAGACACTATGGAAACCGGAACTGCTACTAGTGCTCCGGTAATTATTGTTTTATCCGCAGAAACAGAAGCGCAATTAAAACAACAAGCCATCGAATTATTAGAGTTTGTCGACTTTCGCTCAAGTAAGAACAATGTTGACCCAAAAACTGGGGATGAGCGAGAGATAAACCTAACTGACATGGCCTACACCCTACAAATTGGTCGAGCTGCAATGGAGGAGAGGCTTGGCTTAATTGTAGAATCGCTAGAGCAGCTTACAGAAAAGCTCAAGCAGTATTTGGAAGGGATGAAGGAAATAACAGCGCTTTATCAAGGAAATGTCGTTTCCAACAAACAGGCTCTTTCATTGTTTATCAATGATGAAGACTTAAAAGAAACTTTAGACAAATGGCTGGTTAACAAAAAGCTGGCTCAACTTACCGAAATTTGGGTCAAAGGAATTAACCTGGATTGGAGCAAGTTGCATAGGGAAGTGCACCCTCGACGTATGAGGCTGCCTACTTATCCATTTGCTAAACAGAGATATTGGATTGATAACTCGACCTTTTTGGAAAAAAACCAAACCAAAAATCAAACTAATTTTATACATCCATTAGTCCACCAAAATGTATCCAGTCTCAATGTTCAACAATACCGCACAAAATTCGATGGGAATGAATTTTTCTTAGATGAACACCGCGTCAACCAAGCAAAAGTTCTTCCTGCGGCGGCATACCTTGAAATGGCAAGGGCTGCGGTAGAGGATGCAGTCTCATATACAAGGGAGAAATATCTGATTTCGCTGAATGAAACCATGTGGATAAGCCCCATTTTAGTTCAAGAAAGTAAAGATATTTATGTTTCACTTGAGCCTGTTGGCGAAGACCAGGTTGAGTTCCAGATTAGCAGTGAAGAAAACCAAAACGAAACCGTTCATTGCCGAGGTATAGCTAGTTTTCAATCTGTTTCTAAGAATAGAATTTTACAGCTAGAAAAGGTAAGAGCTCAGGTAAATGAACAACAGATAGAAGCTGAGCAACTATATCCTTTATTTTTGAAAATGGGCCTGAATTATGGTCCTTCTCATCAATCGGTCCGCCATTTATCTATCGGTCAAGACGAAGTTCTCGCGCACCTAGAAATACCATCAATCAATGGCGTCAACGAAGATGATTTCGTGCTGCATCCAAGTTTGATAGATGGTGCTTTGCAAGCCTGTAATGGACTACTAATTAACTTTGCAAATGTTCCTGACAAGCCTTTGTTGCCATTCGCATTGGGCTCTTTAAAGATGTTGAAAACTTGTGATAGAGAAATGTTTGCCTGGATTCGATATTCGACCGAAAACAATGCAAGTTCTGACATGGCAACTTTGAATATAGAACTCTGTAATAAGAGTGGCGAAGTCTGCGTTGAAATGGAGAGCTTTATTACCCGCGAACTACCAAGCGGCCTTATTAATGATAGCATACAAGAAGTTCAAGAAAGTTATGTCGCTACTCCAGAGTGGTTAAGCCTGCCTTTCGACTTTGAAAGTGGCGATGCGATCTCCGATTTTGATGATAAGCATATTTTGTTCTTGGGATTAGAGCAAGTTGATCTCAGGAAAGTTGAAAACTTATACAAAGATAGCCGATGCAAAGTACTCAATTTGGATCCGAGCGATCTAGCGGAGAAATATAACGACGCTGCTTTATCTTGCTTTCAACGGCTTAAAGAAATAATTCAAAAGAAGTCGAAGTCTAAAACTCTCTTTCAGTTAGTACTGGCAGATAATCTAAATAATAGACTACTCACTGGGTTGTCAGGTCTGCTTAAAACGGCTACCTTGGAAAAAACCGACCTGAAAGGCCAAATAGTCATTGTCGAGAAAGCCATTTCTGAAGAAGTGTTAGCATCTCAGTTGATGAATGCTGAGCAAAATTCATCGGAAAGTGTAATCCAATATAGGAATAGTGAAAAGCTTGTCCTTCAATGGAAAAAAATTACAAATAGGCTTGAAGAGAAGAGTTCTGCAGAGTTAACTGCATCGATTTCGAAACAAGTGTTCAAGGAAGGAGGTGTTTATTTAATTACCGGCGGTATGGGGGGATTAGGTAAACTCTTTGCAAAAGAGATCTTAAAGCAATCAAATAACGCTCAGATTATATTAACTGGGAGAAAGTCTTTATCTGCAGACAAGAAGGAAGAATTAAGAGCTCTATCTCCTGAGTCAAATCAAATAGTTTACCAGCAACTAAACATTGAAAGCCAAGCAGAAGTTGACGAACTTGTCTCTTTCATTGAAGCCAACTATCAAGGCTTAAATGGCATATTTCATTGTGCGGGTATGACTGCTGACAATTTTATACTCAAGAAAACAACGAGTGAATTTAAGAGTGTTCTAGCTCCAAAAGTAAATGGAAGTATTTGTCTAGATCAGTCCACAAAGCATATCGATCTAGATTTCTTTGTTTTCTTTTCGTCGATTACATCTTCAATTGGTTATATTGGTCAGTCAGACTATGCGACTGCAAATGGCTTTCTGGATCAGTTCGCACATTACCGGAATCAGTTAGTGAGCCTTGGTGAGCGTAAAGGTAAAACTCTCGCGTTCAACTGGCAATACTGGGAGCAGGGTGGGATCCGGCTGGATGAGAATGGCCTTAAAGTTCTACAAAGTGAAATTGGAATTAAGCCGTTGTCTACCGAACTCGGAATGCAAGCTTTTTATTCTGGTTTGAATTTAAATTCAGATCAAGTTTTGGTTATGAATGGAAATCTTGCTCAGATAGAAGATGCTTTACTCGGGAAAGTAAAAGGGAATCAATTTGTTCAGAGAAAAGCTTTAAACAATGAAGCATCTTTAGATGGAGTTACAGCATCAAAGAAGCAGGATGTTAAAGAAATTACTATTGCTGCCAATTCAAGCCTGCAAGGTAAAACTCAGAATTATCTCTGTAAACAGTTTGCATCGCAGCTAAAAATTCCTGTTAGTCAAATAAACCCACTCGCACCATTGGAAAATTACGGAATTGACTCTATCCTCGCAATGAATTTGACTGGACATCTGGAGAAAACTTTCGGAACTTTGTCAAAGACACTGTTCTTTGAATATAAAACGATTAACGAACTTACAGAGTATTTTTGTGAAGCATTTGCGGATAAGCTTGTTGATATTTTCGACGATACTCCCCAACCAATACCTGTACCAGAAAATTTAACTACGGATGAAAACGCAACCGTTAAACCGGATACGCCGGTTTTCGGTAATCGATTCCAATTCAAAAATAGCAATGATGGAGGAAATTCCAAAGCTTACTTAAGCAGCATATCACAACCAATCGCAATCATCGGACTCAGTGGACGCTATCCTGAATCAACCAATATTGACAATTATTGGACCAATTTAAAAAATGGTAACGACTGTATTATTGAAGTTCCTAAGGAGCGTTGGGACTGGCAAGAATATTACAATCAAGATCGGACAACTCAAGGAAATCATTTCAGTAAGTGGGGCGGTTTTATTGAAGGCGTGGATGAATTTGATGCACGGTTTTTTAACATATCACCGCGCGAAGCAGTTACGATTGATCCGCAAGAGCGCTTGTTTTTGCAACACGCCTGGATGGCCATAGAGGACGCAGGATACACCCGAGATAGTTTACAAATCGCCGAGCAAAACGATCT
>JAPHTP010000135.1 GCA_026196875.1 Kangiellaceae bacterium | reverse complement strand
TTTTTTGAAGCGCCCATTCTGGTTGTACCTACTTCGTGGATGATTTGTCCGCCCTTAGAAATGGCTTTTTCCGGCGATGGTAGCTTGTTGATTTTGGCGCCCATGGTTTCTAAAATCTGTTTGGCCGCTTTTAAACCATGCTCTACTTGTTTTATTTCATGTGCCGACCACCGCCAATGAAATTTGCTAACCGGTATCCCCCATTTATCTTTTACCTTACTATCTATCTCCATATATGATTGTTTGTTAGGTAGCATCTCTCCGCGAAGAGCAAGTCCGACATAAGCGCCATAATGCCCTTTAACTTGCTGCTTTAGCTGACTTCCATATCCTTGTAGGTCACCCGACACCCATGAGCCGGGCTCACGAAATCCGCTGCCAATTTCGAAATGATAACCACGTGGAAAATCAAGTTCTCCTTTGGCCTGTTTTTCGTGCTCCCACCAAGGGATAAATAGGTGATTGGCGGTATGACCGTCCTCATTGTATATCGGCCGACCCTTTAAATCGGGAATTAAAGCGCCGAGGTATGCGCCAGTAGAATCCATTAAGTTTCTGCCCACTTGGCCACTCGAATTGGCTAATCCCCTGGGATGTTTTTTACTTTTAGAATTGAGCAAAATTCTCGCTGATTCACAGGCACTTGCTGCGAGTATGACTACCTTAGACGATATGGAAACTTGTTTATTAGAGTGCTTATCAACATATGTCACGCCGACAACTTTTCCATTTTTATCTGTGTCTACGGACTTAACCATCGCATCAGTAACAACCATTAAGTTACCGGTTGCTTTGGCCATAGGAATTAGCGAGGTTGTTGTTTGGAAAGCTGCGCCAATCGAACAACCATGCCCGCAGGGCGTCGCATAGAAGCAAGCCGCGCGTGTATCTTTTGGACGAGTCAGGACCGCTCGATGCATCGGAACCGCTGGAATACCCAATTTTTTTGCTGCGGCCTGAACAAGCAATTCCGGTACTCGCGGTTTTGGCGGGGGCTGTAAGATACCTGGGGACGAATCGGGCATGTCAGCGAGCCCGGTGTTGGTACCGCACACCCCCGCCAATTCTTCAGTCTTATCGTACCAAGGCGCTAAATCAGAGTATTCAATCGGCCAATCAGCGCCTAGTCCGTCACGACTATAACCTTTAAAATCATGTTCACTAAATCTGAGCGAGTAGCGTCCCCAATGGTTGGTTCGCCCGCCTAACATGCGCGCTCGCCACCATAAAAATTCAGAATTTTTGCCGGTCGTGTATGGTTCGTCTGGTACTTGCCATCCACCATCCACGGTGGCGTCGTAAAATCCGAAATCTTTGTCAGGGTTCCCTGCTCCCATTAATGGCGCTTCGCCATTGCGCTTAAACATTGGCGTCTCACTAACCGGATCATAGTTCCTTCCGGCTTCTAGCATCAGAACTTTATGACCTGACTTGGTCAGGGTATAAGCAGCCATTGCGCCACCTGCACCTGAACCAACGACCAAAACATCATGCTTAAAGTTTTTCATTGATTACCCCATCAACTATCAAAAACTTTGGTTGTCTTATTGAATTAAAGTACTTTGATTTTTATATTTTTAAACGACACAGGATCCCCGTGATCTTGCAATCCGATGTGACCCGACTGATTAACGCCAAAACCACTCCAATTAGCAAACTTGCTTTCGGCGACTAATTTGTTCCAAAGTTCGCTACCAATTTTGATGTCGACTGTTTTAACTTTATTTTGCCATACTTGAAGATGCTGATTATCAAGTAATATTCTGATTTGGTTCCACTCGCCGGCTTTCTTATGTGAGGCTTTAGGTGAAGCAATCATGTCATATAATGAGCCTGACAGATGCGAAGCGATTTTATTATCAGAGTGCTTTTCGTTGTCGAGTATTTGCACCTCCGGTGCGTGAGAATAAATTTGAGCACCTTTTTCATCGGCTAAAATAAAGATCCCGCTATTTCCCGCATTGGAAATTTTCCATTCAAGTTTTAAGTCAAAGTTTTTGAATGACTGATAAGTTAAGATATCTCCGCCACCAGAGCCGGATAAATGCATTGCTCCGTTTTTCACTACCCATTTTTTGTTTATCTCTTTCTTCCTAAAATTGCGCCATTCGGACAAATTTTTACCATTAAAAAGTAGTTGCCACCCCTGCAACTTCTCCTCTTCAGTAAGCTGGTTATCGATACCAACAGCATTGAATGAGATTGATAAACCAATAAATAACACCAGAAGTTTCATTGTAATTTTCCTATTCGCTTAAGCAGTCACCGGTTTACTCTGTTTCCCCACAAAAAAGTAAAGTAGCGCAAATGCGGCGATCAGAATCAGCGGAAACATTAACAGATTCCCCAGTACCACTTGCCCCGCGTATAGATCTGCCTGCGCTGTCGCTAAATTCTGGGCAGCGGCCAAACTTTTCGCATTATCTATCCAACTGCCAATCACAGGATTCCAGATACTTACCGCAAACATTCCGGCACCGCCAATCAAAGACATGCCAAGAGCACCAGTTTTTGGCGTGTATTCTGCGACACACCCCAACATAGTAGGCCAAAAATAAGTGACACCAATGGCAAATAACACAGCGGCGAAATAAACCAAACTGCCTTGAACTTGACTCATCATAAAAATACCAATGGTGGTAAAAATGGCAGAGCCAAATAAAATGCCGGTGGGATTAAATTTCTTTACCAATGGACCGGCGAAGAATCGACCAACAGCCATTAATCCAGTAATTAAAGCAAGGATTAACATTGGTGATGCGCCACTTGCCCCTAAAATTCTTTCTATCCATTGTTGTGTACCTAACTCTGCCGTAGCGGTAAAAGTCATGCAGATGACCAACCCTAGATAGAGTGGCGAGAATAAGTTTTTTAAGTTGCTAACTGTAGAATGGATTGTTCTATCAAATTCGGGAAACTCACTTCTTAATAATAAGATCCCATAAATAATTGTCGGTACAAGAATTAGTGCTACTTGCCATTGCCAATTAAAGCCTAATGAAGACATCGCGTTTGAAGCTAGCGCGCCAATCACGATACCGCCAGGAAACCACACGTGAAATCGATTCAGCATTGTGGTCTTCTTATCAGGATAAATCTCCGCTATCAGAGGGTTACACCCTGCTTCTACTGAGCCATTGGCAAATCCAATTAGAAATGTCGAGATCAACAATCCCCAAAAACCATCGGCAGAGATTGTTAATAACAATCCTAGAAGGTGTGCAATAAATGCAACCGCAATAAGATGCCTTGCGCCAATAGCGTTGTAGATAGCACCGCCAATCATAGTCGCAATCGGAAAACCTAGGAAAGCCATGGCATTTACCCAACCCAGCTCGGTATCGCTCAGACCAAAACTAGTACCTAACTGACCTAAAATTCCCGCCCGGATAGCAAAAGTCATTGAGGTTACCGTCAATGCAATACAACAGAGATTAAAGATTTTCGAATTGTCGCTATTATGATTCATTTTGCTATCCTGTTTTATTCATCACTTTTATCTTGCCCAACTGGCTGTGATACCTACAAACTTGATTAAATACCCAAAATCTTGTTGTTTAATTCCAGGTCTGCATCAACACCAACGAAATCATCAAACGCTTTGTCTGTAGGCCGAATAATGTGCTCTTCAATAAATCGTGCCCCTTCTCTGGCCCCATCAAGGGGATGTTTAATACAACACTCCCATTCTAATACCGCCCACCCATCAAAACCGTATTGAGTTAACTTGCTGAATATTGATCTAAAATCAGTTTGCCCGTCTCCTAATGATCGAAATCTTCCCGGACGGTCAATCCAGTTTTGATATCCACCATAAACGCCACTTTTACCGTTTGGGTTAAACTCTGCATCTTTAACGTGAAAAGCCTTAATTCTCTCGTGATAAATATCGATAAAGGCTAAATAGTCCAATTGTTGTAAGACAAAATGACTCGGGTCATACAAGATATTGGCTCTCGAATGGTTATTGCAAACATCCAAAAATCTCTCGAAAGTAGCGCCGTCGTGTAGATCTTCTCCAGGGTGTAATTCATAGCAAACATCCACGCCGGCTTCGTCAAACGCATTGAGTATCGGCATCCAGCGTTTAGCTAGTTCATTGAATCCTTGCTCAACGAGTCCAGCCGGTCTTTGTGGCCACGGATAAATGGTGTGCCAAAGTAGCGCGCCTGAGAATGTCGCGTGCGCTGTTAGGCCTAAGTTTTCACTGGCTTTTGCAGCAAGTTTTAACTGGTTAATTGCCCAAATCGTTCGAGCACCGTAGCTGCCTTTAACTTCATCTGGTGCAAAGCCATCAAACATTTGATTGTAAGCAGGATGAACAGCAACCAATTGACCTTGCAAATGAGTCGATAACTCTGAAATCTGTATTTCTAATTCGGCAGCAGTTCCAGCGAGTTCGTCACAATAAGTTTTGCTTTCTGCGGCAAGTTCTAAATCAAAAAGCCGTTTGTCCCAAGTGGGGATCTGCACTCCTTTAAATCCTAGCGAAGCGGCCCATTCACAGATATCTTTAAAACTGTTGAACGGACTTTTCTGTTCGGCAAACTGCGCTAAAAAAATTGCTGGCCCTTTGATCTGTTTCATGAAGTTAACCTAAAGTATTTGTATGTCTTTTTTCAACGAGGGCGCAACTAATTAACACTGAACGAGTGCCATTTGCTCTGACTACCATTTGCCGCCACCACGTTTTCTATAAATGCCATTCCTCTAATCGCTTCTTCAATACCCGGCACATCGAAAAGTCGGTTGCTCGATTCTTGGCCATGCTCAAGTGCAATTATCTGTTTGGCAAAATTCACATAGATGTTGGCGAAAGCTTCCAAATATCCCTCAGGATGGCCGGCAGGCGTTCGTATCGCTTGAAGGGCACTTGCACAAAATTCACCAACTCCTGTTCGTATTAGTTGCGCTGGAGCGTGATTTGTTTTCAGCCATAAGCTATTTGGCTCCATTTGTGACCAATCCAGCATGGCTTTTTCGCCATAAATTCTTAGACGTAAATTGTTTTCTTCCCCAGCCGATATTTGGCTCGCCAAGAGCACTCCCTTGGCGCCAGAATCAAACTTAAGCAGCACCGTACCGTCATCATCTAAATGACGCCCTTCAACAACCGTATTGAGATCCGAACACAATGCTTCTATTTTTAGTCCGGAAACATATTCGGCCAAGTTCGCTGCATGCACACCAATATCTCCCATACAGCAACTCATTCCTGATTGCGAGGCATCCAGCCGCCAGCTAGCCTGTTTACTCTCTTCATCATGTTTTGAAGCCAGCCAGCCTTGGCTGTACTCAACAACGACTTTTCGGATCTTCCCTAGTTCTTCTTTGGCAACCAGGTGTCGTGCCTGTTTTATAAGGGGATAGCCGGTATAGGTATGCGTTAAACCATAGAGCTTTCCGGTTTGCTCGATTACCCTTTTTAATTTGATGGCTTCTTTCAAATTCAATGTCGCTGGTTTATCTGAAAGTACGTGAAAGCCAGATTGCAATGCCAACTGCGCGAGCGGGAAATGCAAATGGTTGGGGGTAACTATGGCGACAAAATCCATACGCTGCTCGGGAGGTAAAAGAGCTTCAGTTTCAAACATAATTTGATAGCTGGGGTAGCAGCGCGCAGGATCGAGATATAACTGTCTGCCGGAAGAGACGCTCAATTCAGGATTTGAGCTGAAAGCGCCGCAAACCAATTCGATTTGTCCATCGATAGCTGCGGCAATACGGTGTATGGCTCCAATAAATGAACCTTCGCCGCCACCGACCATTCCCATGCGAACTTTTCTGTTTTTTGTTTCCAAAAAATAACCTTTGTTTAAGTTTTTTTTCAAGCTTATAAAGGTGTCTTACGATAAGAAGAAGCATCAAAAAGTAGACGACCTTAAGTTAGCCCTTTAAAAGACTAACTTTCTCTACGCTTTTCCGGTTAATACAAATTCGGTTGACAATGCAACAAAATCGGCGTCTCATTAAATCACCTCTTACCAGATAGGTTCGATAAAATGACGGCAAATACCGCTCAACAAGCTAAATTCCTTGAGCATGTATCCACAAACCAACTTATCCAAGCCTTTGATCTAGTGCCAGATATTCTGTTTTGGATAAAAGATAGTCAAAGTCGAATCCTGCACGCTAACAGTGTTTTGGTAGAACAATTAGGCTGTAAATCGATTGAACAGGTACGCGGTAAAACGGACTATGACTTTTCGCCCAAACACATAGCCAAGCAATTTATTATTGACGATCAAAAAGTGATGGCAGGGGAGTTGATTACCGATAGGCTTGAACTCAATTTAACGGATAAAGGCGAGTTCGGCTGGTTTTCAACGACTAAGAGACCACTGCGAGATGAACGCGGAAATATAGTAGGAACATATGGAATTACCCGGCACATTGAGCGTACTTCAAAGGCATTATTAAACTTCGAAGCGATAGCGATTCCTGTGAATTATGTTAAGGAACATTACGCCAAAGACATAAGTGTGCAACAGTTGGCCGATATTGTTCATCTATCCGTAAGCGCGCTGGAGAGGCGGTTTAAAAAGCATTTGGGAAAAACGCCAAAACAATTTATCAATGAAATTCGGCTCGAGAGAGCTAGAAAGATAATTATTGAAACTCGTCTTCCAATATCACAAATAGCCTTCCAAACGGGCTTTACCGAACCCAGTTATTTTGCTCAACAATTTAAGAAGATGTTTGGGCAAAAGCCTTCGGAACTAAGGTCAGAAATAAATGATTCGCTAACTTCCTAAAGCTTAAACTGACTCACGTTCGAGTTTAGCTCTTCAGCAAGTTGGTTTAATTTGTTCGCCTCACCCGCTAATTCCGCGGCATTATCAGAAGTGTTATTAATCAAATTGTTTACCGAGTGTAAATTCTGATTAATGCTTTCCGACACGCTGGTCTGTTCTTCAGTTGCGGTGGCGATCTGCTGGCTTTGTGCCTTCACAATTTCTGCTGACTGTTGAATAGCATTTAAAGCATCCAAAACTTCCACCGCCTGGTTTCGAGTGATCTCCGCTTGTGATTGGCCTTTGTCCATCATGCTAGAAGCGTTTCGCGCAAACTCCTGTAACTTGTCAATCATATTACGAATATCGTCGGTCGACTCCTGAGTCCGTCGTGCAAGGTTGCGCACTTCATCTGCTACTACAGCAAATCCCCTACCCTGCTCTCCAGCACGAGCGGACTCAATCGCCGCATTCAAGGCGAGTAAATTTGTTTGTTCGGCGATACCATTAATCACATCCACCACCGCGCCGATATTGCTCGACTCTTGTTCCAATGTCGATACGACTTGTGAAGCCTCTCCAATCTGATTGGCAAGTGTATTCATAGCATCTTGAGTTGCCTGCGAAACATCGGTGCCCTTTTGAGTGAGCGATTGCACTTCTTCGGCGGCATTATTCGTCTCTACAGCATTTTGAGAAATTTCTTGAACTGTAGATGTCATTTCCGCAACCGCCACACTAACACTATCTATCTGTTCCTTTTCTTGATGGATTTCATTGTTAGTACTCGACGAAACCGAATTTAAATGACCCGAAGCTCGTCCAACTTGATTGGCTCGCTCTGCAATCGTCATCATGAGATCGTGCAATTTTCGAATAAAAGTATTCATCGATGTGGCTAATTGTCCAACTTCATCATG
>JAPHTP010000069.1 GCA_026196875.1 Kangiellaceae bacterium | reverse complement strand
ACTCTTCACTGGTAATCCGTCCATCTTCCCTACTGTAAGAGAATTCCATCACTTTTTGATAATTACTATAACGTGCTGCCATTACTGGAATTCCACAGTTATGAAACAACCCTAACGTGTAAGCTTCATCGGCCATCGACAGGTTAAGCTGGCGGCAAATGGTTGAAGCAACGGTTGCAACTGATACCGAGCTTTGCCAAAACAATCCCATATCAATACGAGAATCAATATGCGCCATCGATTTGCGTAAAAGCAATGTTTTTAAAATACTGACAACTCTGTCAACACCTAACATCACTACAGCCTGAGGAATAGAACCAATTTTTTGAGCTAATCCAAATACGGCAGAATTAACGATCTTTATTACCGCCGCGCTGACTCCGGGGTCGACGGAAATCACATCACCAATTTTTTCCAAATCAGCACCACAGTCAATAACTTGATCAATTAGACCTGGTTGTGGAGGAATGTAAATGCCACTTAGCACATCACGATCATTGGCATAATCATCAGCAGAACTCAATTTAACGCCTCATTTTTGAATTTTTTCAGAACCAGAACTAGCCGGCGTCATTTATGGAATGAGAGAATTGAGCGCCGAACAGGATTATATCTGTTAAATATAGTTCAAATTCGGCGATTGAATCGAAAAATAGTGATTATTCTTCGCCTGTATCAACTTGCAAATAGTCAACTTTCTGGAAACCTCTCGGCAGTTTGTTACCACGTCTCCCCCTTTCCCCACGATAATGCTCAAGGTCAGAAGGTTTTAGGCGAAGGTAACGCTTACCGGAATAAACCAGCAAAGATTCCTTAATGGATACTACCGCTACTGAGACCACAAACTCTTCGCGCAATTGTAATTTGGCCGCAGGTATACCAATAATTTTATTGCCCTTACCTTTAGCTAATTGTGGTAAGTCGGAGATGGGGAACACTAACATTCGTCCTTCGTTTGAAACGGCTACGCAAAGTTGATTGGCGTAATCGGTAACTAGCTGAGGAGATAACACTTCCGCTCCTGATGGCAACGATAAAAGCGCTTTACCGTTCTTATTGCGAGTAATAGTGTCACTAAATTTAGCGACAAATCCATAGCCTGCATCACTAGCAAATAAAAATTCCTGTTCGTCTGCGCCCATTAGCACATCGACAAATGTTGCGCCTGCAATAGGGTTTAAACGCCCGGTTAATGGCTCTCCCTGGCCCCGTGCGGAAGGTAAAGTATGCGCTTGAATGGCATAGCTTCGACCCGTTGTGTCAAGGAAAACTGCCGACTGGTTACTCCGTCCGTATGCAGCAGAACAATAATCATCGCCGGATTTATAATTAAGTCCTGGCGCGTCAACATCATGCCCCTTCGCAGCCCGCACCCAGCCCATTTTGGAAAGCACAACAGTAATCGGTTCACTCGGCATTAAATCAGTTTCACTTAATGCTTTTGCTTCCTCTCGTTCTACAATAGGAGAACGCCGCTCGTCACCAAATTCCTCGGCGGCTTCCTTGATTTCTTTTTTAACTAATGTTTTAAGACGCGTTTTTGACCCCAAAATCTTTTCTAAACTAGCTTTTTCCTTGGCAAGTTCATCCTGCTCACCTTTAATTTTCATTTCTTCTAAGCGAGCTAACTGGCGTAATTTAGTATCTAAAATATAATCAGCTTGTACTTCAGTTAAATCAAAACGTTTCATCAAAACTTGTTTTGGTTTGTCTTCAGTACGGATAATTTTGATTACTTCATCGATATTTAGAAAAGCAATTAACAAACCTTCCAATAGATGGAGTCGGTCATTTACCTTTTTCAAACGGTATTCAAGACGCTTACGAGTGGTATCTGTTCTAAACATCAACCATTCTTTTAAGAACGGCACTAAACCTTTTACTTGTGGTTTACCGTCAATGCCGATCACATTCATATTCACACGGTAGTTTTTCTCTAGATCCGTTGTGGCAAACAAATGCTTCATTAACCCCTCAATATCAACACGATTTGAGCGCGGAACAATCACAAAACGAGTCGGGTTTTCATGGTCAGATTCGTCACGCAAATCCGCCACCATCGGCAGCTTTTTAGCTTGCATTTGTGCGGCAACCTGCTCCAAAACTTTGCTTCCGGAAACCTGATGGGGCATCGCTGTTACCACAACTTCGCCATCTTCGATAATATATGACGCCCGCATTTTGATACTACCGCGCCCACTTTGGTACATTTTCAAAATGTCTGATTTAGGCGTAATAATTTCCGCGTTTGTTGGAAAATCCGGTCCGGGTACCATCTCATGGACTTCTTCAAGCGTTGCTTTCGGGTTATCAAGCAAATGAATGGCTGCACTCGCAATTTCCTTTATATTATGCGGTGGAATATCAGTTGCCATCCCAACCGCTATTCCAGTTGTTCCATTTAGCAGCAGATTAGGCAAACGAGCGGGGAGTACCTTGGGCTCTTTCATAGTACCATCAAAATTTGGGGCCCACTCAACCGTCCCCTGCCCCAATTCAGACAAAAGCACCGCAGCATATTTAGAAAGCCTGGACTCCGTATATCGCATTGCCGCAAATGACTTAGGATCATCAGGAGCCCCCCAGTTACCCTGTCCATCAACCAATGGATAACGGTAGGAAAAAGGTTGCGCCATTAATACCATAGCTTCATAACAGGCGCTGTCACCGTGAGGGTGAAACTTACCGAGAACATCGCCCACTGTACGCGCAGATTTTTTATACTTAGCAGTTGCCTTTAAGCCCAATTCACTCATGGCATAAACGATACGCCTTTGTACCGGTTTAAGCCCATCGCCTATGTGCGGCAATGCACGGTCCATAATGACGTACATCGAATAGTTTAGATAAGCTTTTTCGGTAAAGTCAGAGAGCGACTGTTGTTCTACACCGTCAAAATTTAATTCCATAATTCTTCTGTTTTTTATGTTTGTTTCAGTTTTCTTAATTTCATTTTAAAAATGATCAATCGGTAAAATTCTACTAATCGATTTCAACCAAGTTACCTTTATCTTCCAGCCAGGTTTTTCGATCCGCAGAACGCTTTTTTGCTAGTAACATATCCATTACTTCCTGAGTTTGCTCATGGGAATCAATGGTTAACTGGACTAACCTGCGGGTTTCCGTGGCCATAGTGGTTTCACGCAATTGTTTTGGATTCATTTCACCCAATCCTTTGAAGCGTTGTACATTAACAGTACCACGTTTTTTCTCAGCTTTTATTCGATCAAGGACACCTAATTTTTCATCTTCATCCAAGGCGTAATAAACCTCTTTACCGATATCAATACGATACAGCGGTGGCATTGCAACATACACATGCCCAGCTTCAACCAAAGCGGTAAAGTGTTTTACAAATAATGCACATAAGAGCGTTGCAATATGTAACCCATCGGAGTCTGCATCCGCAAGAATACAAATCTTGCCGTAACGCAATTTGGACAAATCATCCGATCCCGGATCAAGCCCAAGCGCGACCGATATATCATGTACTTCTTGTGAAGCTAATATATCGCCGGAATCGACCTCCCAAGTATTCAAAATTTTTCCGCGCAGCGGCATAATCGCCTGAAACTCTTTGTCCCGCGCTTGTTTAGCAGAACCTCCCGCGGAATCCCCCTCCACCAAAAAGAGTTCGCTCGCCATCGGGTCTTGACCAACGCAATCTGAAAGCTTTCCTGGCAGCGCCGGTCCGCTCGTTATCTTTTTACGCGCCACTTTTTTGCGGGAGCGCATACGCTTGTGGGCATTTGAAATCGCGTGTTCGGCTAACTTATCTCCATAAGTCGGGTTTTGATTAAGCCACAATGAAAACGCATCTTTTACGATGCCAGAAACGAAAGCGGCGGATTGGCGCGAAGAGAGTCTTTCTTTAGTTTGACCAGAAAACTGTGGATCTTGCATTTTTACCGAAAGCACAAACGACAAGCCAACCCATAAATCATCAGCGGTTAGTTTTACACCGCGCGGAAGGCTATTTCTAAATTCACAAAATTCTTTGATTGCATCAATTAATCCATTACGCAATCCATTGACATGTGTTCCCCCCAAAGGTGTGGGGATCAAGTTAACGTAACTTTCACTTAGAACTTCACCACCTTCAGGTAGCCAGAACAAAGCCCAATCCACTGCTTCTGTATCAGCAGCAAAAGATCCACAAAATGGTTCATCAGGAATTTTTTCAACGTCCAGCGCAGAAATTTTTAAATAATCTTTAAGACCGTCTTCATAGTGCCACTCGCTTTTATCACCAGTATTATTGTCGATAAGCGTAACATTTAAACCAGGACACAATACCGCCTTGGCTCGCAACAAGTGCTTTAATTTGGCAACGGAATATTTTGCTGAGTCGAAATACTGCGGATCAGGCCAAAAAATAACGGTTGTGCCAGTATTTCGCTTACCTACATCGCCCACAACTTCTAGTGGTTTAGCCAGTTCACCATTGGCAAAACTAACCGCATGACGCTTGCTATCTCTCTTGACGTACACTTCCACTTTGCTCGAAAGCGCATTGACTACCGAAATACCAACCCCGTGCAAACCGCCTGAAAACTGATAGTTTTTATTTGAAAACTTACCGCCGGCGTGCAACTTGGTAAGAATTAACTCTACTCCGCTTATGCCTTCTTCGGGATGAATATCTACCGGCATACCGCGACCATCATCTTGAACTTCCAACGCACCATCTTTATGCAGAATGACGGTTAAATTTTTACAATGGCCGGCTAACGCTTCGTCGACACTATTATCGATAACTTCCTGGGCTAGATGGTTAGGCCGTGTAGTATCAGTATACATCCCGGGTCTTTTCTTTACCGGATCTAAACCACTGAGAACTTCTATCGAATCGGAATTATAATTATTAGACATCGAATTCCTTTAAGACTTAATTTACTTGAATATAATTGTTGAATTTATCGCTTGCGAGACGGCAATTATAACCTCCATAAAAGGCTAAACGCACAAATCAGCAAACTTATAGAACACCGTATAATCGCGGTTATGGCGGATTTTCGCAAGCCCCTTTGAAGCGAAAATGCGGAGTTTTATGGTGTAAATTAAGATAACTGCTCAATTGTTAAGCAGAATTTTTTAAATGAGTAAAGATAAAGGTTTTTGCAGACAAAGATTGTTTAGGGACTCTTGAGCTTTGGTCACCCAGTCCTAATAACCTTTGATGGAATAATCTACGGTAAATTCCATATTATCAATACGGTGGACAATTGACTCGATTCTACCGTCAGAATATAGATTGATGTAACGATAACCCGGTGCTTCTACCCCTGCTGAAAAATCCTCTGAGCCAGGTTTAAATTGAACACAGCTAGAAGGGCTAGCGATCCAATGTATACCTTCGAATTTTTTGTCATATTCCTGATGTACATGTCCCCACAAAACCCCTTTTACCTGTGGAAATTGGCCGACGATGTTTTCCAGGGCTTCATGGTTTTTTAAGCCAATTTGATCAAGCCAAATACTGCCGACATCTTTGGGTTGGTGGTGCAACGTGACTAATGTATGTTTATCCGGGTAACGCTTTAGCGCTCGCTCCAAAAACTTAAGCTGCTCATTTGATAAGTTGCCGTGAACTTTTCCTTTAACAGAAGAATCCAGCAAAATAACTTGCCAATGTCCTATCAATAATTGTTTGGCAGCCAACACCTTGCTGTTGCTTAAATAAAGTTCCATCGTTTCTGGATTGTCATGGTTACCAGGTAACCAGAAAGTCGGGATATCCATGCCCTTAAAGTAGTCAGCTAAGTATTGGTAAGATTCTGGGGAGGCATCCTGAGAAAGATCGCCAGTCGCCAGGATGGCATCTGGACGCCATTCTTCTCGCTTTACCCTGTCGCACACGGCTTCAAAACTATCGCGAGTATTGAGTCCTAATAAGCATCCTTCAGGAGCTTCGAAGATATGACTATCGGTAATTTGTACCAAACGCACAACATCCAACCGATTCGGCTGAATTTCATGGGGTATTTTTTCTACTTTAGTCATCATTCGTTGCTTCTCTAATCCCTTACCTAAAATTCGTTCCTTTCTCGTCTTCTCGTTCTAAACTCTAATCTTTTATATGGCGCTTATTTGCAGAATGTTTCTACAGACATGCTTTCAAACACTCGCCGATGAATCGGTTTAATTGGCGTTTTTCATCCGCCGGTCTTTGTTGAGCATCATTTAACTCATATATCGCCTTTAATGCTCCCGGTCCCGTGCCTTCCATGACTTCCAACATTTTAGCGTCATGGTACATACGAACAATCAATTCTATCTGCCCTGATACCGCGTTTGTCGGAGATTTAACCCACATCAACAAAGTAGTGGTGTATTTTGCTCGCTCAGTAATTTTCATAGCGATAGAACAGTGCGCTTCCTCAAATTTCCATTCTTCGTGGCTGTTAGCCTCTTCCGAATCACTTGATTGCACAACTTGTTGCATAAACTCCGGCGATAACCGCTGCATCAGCAAATAATTCAATTCGCACTGCGACAACATTTCATCCAGATCTGGCTGGTAGCGACTAGTTTTGCTATGTAGTTTGGGGGCTAACGCCTGATTCATTAATATTGCCCGCTAAGAATCATAAAAGTCGACAGCCCCTAGTTTAGCTCAAATTCACTAGTCGGACCGTTAAAACCTTGATATTCCCACATTTTTACCAAAGTTTCAGGAGTTTTTGTGAACAATTGCACCTATTTTGGGTAACTTTCGGACCTGATTATGGAAATTAGCAACAAGTTCTATTTCCAAAACCGAGCCCGATTTGGCCAGTTTATCTTTAACCATTGAAGCGCAATTAGTGTCATTGAGTTGTTTATCTGGCCAGATTCCAGCATATCAAAAGCGTCTTTTACAGCGATTTTATGGATCTTTATGTCCTCATTCTCATGGTCTAAACCTGCATATTCAGGACTCTCAGTTGAATCTACTTTGCCTAAATAAAGCCAGATCCGCTCAGTGGTTCCGCCTGGACTGACTAAATACTCGCAAATTTTTTCAATTTGTGAGACTTCACAACCCGCTTCCTCTTCAGCTTCACGACAAACAACCTGGTGCGGTTGCTCGCCCTGCTCAATAATGCCTGCCACCAATTCGAGTAACCACGGATTACTTTCTGTTGCGACTGCACCAGGACGAAATTGTTCTACGAGAATTAGCACTTCCCTTTGCGGGTCTAACAACAAAGCTGCCGCAGCGTGCCCGCGTTCAAAGATCTCTCTCTCAAATGGCTCACTCCAGCCTCCTTCAAACTGTTGATATTTAAAGGTATATTTGTTCATCTCAAAAAAGCCCTTGAACAAAGGCCGTTTACCCAATTGTTCAAACTCCAATTTATTTTCGGGCATACCAAAATCTCCACAGTTTGTTTTTTGTTGCTCAAGATCATTGGCAATATTAAACAGCCTGAGGCAAAATAACCAGCATAGAAAAAATCTTACAAAAATAAAGGGTTGCGTCTGGATGAATATTGAAAAAGCTAGATTTAATATGATCGAACAGCAAGTAAAACCTTGGAAGGTTTTTGACGAAAAGTTACTTGGCGCTATGGCCACCATCCCAAGAGAAAAATTTGTCCCAGAGTCATACCGTAATCTTGCTTACGCCGATATAGCAATTCCTTTGGGTCACAATCAACAGATGTTAACGCCTCGTGAACTGGCAAGAATGATCCAGGAGCTGCAACTAGATGGTTCTGAAAAAGTGCTCGAAGTTGGCTGTGGTAGTGGATACTCTAGTGCGTTATTGTCAAGACTCGCCAAAAAAGTGATTAGCGTAGATATTATTTCGGATTTTGTCAGCGTCGCGAGTAAACGCTTAAAACAGCTGGCATTTAATAATATCGAAGTGGAAGAAGCCGACGCCGCAGACGGTTGGTTAGCAAAAGCCCCTTATGATGCGATTCTGATCACTGCCGCAATTCCTCAAATAACCGAATCAATGATTCGAAGCCTTAGCGCCCACGGCCGTATCGTAGCCATAATCGGTAGCGCAGGAAAATACTCGGTCAATAGCTATTATTTTGATGAAAGTAATGATTGGCAGTGTCAGGAACTATTTCCGGTAGAGGCGGTTCCAATGATCAACATAGAACAACCTAACCAATTTAAATTCTAAAGCCTTATCCAGGCTCTAGGCGAGGGCAGGTCTACTATCCAAACTCAAAACTGAGCGAACCTTTTGCTCAGTTTTAACGTTTAATAACCCGTGAGATGGTGAATTTTAGGTTGCTTATGCGAAAATATTTGTAAAATCCATTTACAAATTCTGCAATTTACTAATAACTTAACGTTTATTGAATTGATTTCAGGTGAGTTACAATACTAACACACCTAAATTAGGGTCGTAATTTTGGCGTTGGATAAAATTCGTTTGCTTTGTAAGAAAAGAACCAACAATTTGACTCTAGATTTACAACCAGCATTGTTGACTATTTAAAGGTAACAAAATGAAAAAACCGACTAAACTGGCATTGAGCGTTATCGCTGTCCTTTCATCTTCTAGCGTATGGGCTGATAACCTATTAGATGTTTATAATTTAGCCAAAGATAACGATCCTACTTTCCTAGCCAGCGATGCGGGAAGAATGGCTACTAATGAAAGAGTTAACCAGAGCATGGCTCAGTTGTTACCACAACTAAGTGCGTCGCTTTCTACAAGTAAATCAAATCAAGAATCTTCTGGTGCAACTACTGTAATTGGTGCTGTTGACGATCCATCTACGCCGAACGTTGACGAATCTTTGCCACAGAATTCTTCCAATGAGTCAGACTCGACCAATAGTGGCTATTCAATTAGTTTAAGCCAGGAAATATATAATCACTCCACATGGCTAAATCTAAAGCAAGCGGAAAAGAGAGCACTTCAGTCTAATATTAATCACGAAGGGTCAAAACACGATCTTATTATTCGCGTCGCTGAAGCTTATTTTAACGTGTTAGCTGCAATGGACAGCGTAGAGTTTTCGAAGGCTGAAACTGAAGCAGTATCCAAAGAACTGGCTCAAACCAAACAGCGATTTGAAGTAGGTTTAATTGCAATGACCGATGTTCATGAAGCGCAATCTCGTCACGATAGAGCTGTCGCTAGTCAAATAAGTGCACAAAATGCTCTCGATAACTCACATGAAGCGCTGCAGCAAGTTACAGGACAGTACCACTATGATTTACTAGGCTTAAAAGATGAAATCCCGCTTAGAAATCCTCAACCTTCTAATATCAAACAATGGGTTAAAGAAGCAGAAACAAATAATGTAACAATCAAAGCCTCAAAAATTGGGCTTGAAATTGCCAAAAAGGCAATTGATGTTTCTTTTGCTGGCCACTATCCAACAGTTAATCTCTCCGCTTCATATTCTGATGGAACAGGTGAAACCGATTCAGAGGGTACACAGTTCTTTGGTTCCTTAGCAGTTACCAGTAACACCAATAGTGACGGAGATTCTAAAAGTAGCTCGGTAAGCTTAAATGTTAATATCCCGTTATATTCTGGCGGCCGCACTAATTCGCAAGTTAAAGAAGCTCAAAGTCTTTATCTGCAAGCCGCTCACAACTTGGAAGCAGACCACCGACGTGCGGTAAGTGAAACCCGTTCAGCTTATCTAGGTGTAGTAGCTGCAGTAAGCTCGGTAAATGCGTTAAATCAGGCAGTTGTTTCATCTCAAAGTGCGCTAGAGGCAACTCAAGCTGGTTTTGAGGTAGGTACTCGTACTATTGTTGACGTGCTACAACAAACCCAACTGTTATTCTCGGCTAAGAGAGACCATGCTCGAGCTCGATACGACTATATCTTAAACACTTTGAGGCTTAAGCAAGCAGCGGGTCTACTCGGCGAAGAAGACTTAGCTCAAGTTAACAAGATGCTTCGTTAGGACTTAGTTAGTCCAAATCTCGCAGTTAAAAAGCAGTGTATCTCAAAATACACTGCTTTTTTCTTTTCAACCCTCGCAGCTAAAGACATCCCTAAGTAATTCCCCTATAATCAGCAGCAATTAAATTCAGCAGCATTTAAATTGAGTAACTGGTTGTTATATGGCCGGGAAGAAAAAGAAAACGCCAGAAAATACTATTGCCCAAAACCGTAAGGCAAGACATGACTACTTCATCGAGGATACGTTTGAAGCGGGTCTTGCACTGCAAGGATGGGAAGTTAAAGCTATGCGCGAGAAAAAAGTCAATCTTGCCGACGCCTATATCATTTTTCACAACGGTGAAGTTTACTTACATGGATGCCATATTTCGCCGTTGATAACCACCTCGACTCATATCAAAGCGGAGCCGACTCGTAATAAGAAGTTATTATTACACAATGCGGAAATTGGCAAGCTGATGGACGCGCAACAAAAAGACGGATACACCATAGTGCCCTTATCACTATACTGGGTGCGCAATATGGTAAAACTTAAAATTGGCACCGCTAAAGGTAAGAAACTGCACGATAAGCGAGCCACAGAAAAAGCTAAAGAATGGAATCGTGATAAACAAAGACTAATGAAAAATAATTTCAATTAACTCTATTTCGATATTTATTTTATTTTGACGTTTATTTTATTTTGACTAGTATGATTCGCACATTCATTAAAATTACTCTCGCTATTTGTTTAGGGCTCATCCTATCAGCCTGTCAGGTTTTAGATGGTTCCAGAAAAGACCAAGCAAAAGTCGCAGACTTGAGTATGCAGGCAAAGTCTAATCAAGACCGCCAAGTTATCCGTGCCGTAAGGTTTTTAGAAACCGGTAAACAACAAGATGCCAAACAATTGCTTAAAGAAGTTTTATTGTTCAATCCAAAGCACGATAAGGCCATCTTGCTGAATAGACAACTCAGTGAACCGAGTGAAGCTTTTTTTGGCACCGATAAGAGTTTAAGCTATTCAATTAAGCCAGGGGACAGCTTAGGAAAAATTGCCCACAAATGGCTGGGCGAATCACTATATTTTGTCGGTTTGGCAAAACTAAACAATATTACTAACCCTTCACGCTTGGAGCCGGGGAAAAAAATAAAAATTCCGCTAGTTGGTCCGGCAGTCACTATACAAAAACAGGGCCGTCGCTCACGAGCGAACCTCGCACTTTTAAAACAATATAGAAATAACCAGGATTTTAGTACAGGCTTAAAAAAGGCGAATACACTTTTTGTACTTGACAAGGATCTGCAAAGCTTATTGCACGAACAGCAATTGATTCTAGATACTTATGCTGGTCAATCCAATACAACCAAACAAAGACGTCAAATGTTGGAAAGCGTCACCAAAATTGCTGAATCAAGCCGCAATAAAAATCAACTTGGCGTGTATCAACGTTTTATCAAAGCTCAAAACCGCACCCTCTTTTTAGACGAATCGCAAGAGTTATTCGCACAAAAGCAATATATGCAAGCCGCACGAAAATTAGCGTCAGCAAAAGAGTTGGACGCCAAAATAAATAGCAAAACCAGCATTTTTCGGATGGAAAAGCTGTTGATCAATAAACTGCATGAACAAGCAGTAATTTTTTATCGCAATCACGCATTGAAGAAAGCTCTCACCCGCTGGGATCTTATTTTGGATTTACAGCCCAATCATGAGTTGGCTCAAAAATACAAAGTTCGCGCTAACAAACTTATCGAAAAGCTTGATCAGTATTAAACGAGTATATTAGGCGAGTAGCGCTGTGGAAAAAATTAAAAGAAGTGCTTTAATTCCTTATTCAGCCGAGAAGATGTTTCGTTTAGTAGACGATATTGAGCAATACCCGGACTTTGTTCCTTACTGCAAATCTTCGCAAGTGATGAGCCGCGAACAATCGACGGTTTGTGCAAAACTCGAAGTTGCCAAAAGAGGAATAGCTAAGTCTTTTACAACGCGCAACACTTTAACTCCAGACGAAAAAATAAGAATGGAATTAGTGGATGGCCCGTTCAAATATTTATCCGGCGAGTGGCGATTTATAGCCCTTGCTGAAGACGCCTGTAAAATAGAACTGGAACTGGAATTCGAGTTTTCAAATAAATTAACCTCAATGGCATTCGCTTCAATTTTTAACCAGCTTATTCAATCAATGGTTTCGGCTTTTACTCAACGCGCGGAAAAAGTTTATGGATAGTCTAGAGACGGCCAACTCATTAACCATTGAACTAATTTATGCGTTACCTGAAGAGCAAGAGCTTTTGGTAATACAAGCTCCGATGGGCTCGACAGTTGAACAAGCAATAGAACTTTCTGGCATTTTATCCAAATATCCCGAAATCGATTTAACAAATACCAAAGTTGGAATATTTAGCAAGGTCACTAAGCTCAATGAAGTATTGCGTGATGGTGATCGAATTGAGATCTATCGACCATTGATTGCCGATCCCAAAGAAATGCGGCGCAAAAAAGCATTGGAAAAACAACAACAAGCCGAAAAGGAGAAATCCTAGGGCTTGATAAAAGCTCCGCAGACCTGGTTATAAATTTTCTTGCGCGGGCCGTAGTAGCAAGCCGTCCGTTGTGACCATTAAGTGATATTCCTTTCTTTGTTCTGCGCTGGCAAAACTAGCGGATCCATGTTCAACATCTAATAACACCGTCAGAACAGAGTAATCCTCACGCCATTCAGCTATCCCCTTGCCACCCTTATTGTTGATCGCAAATACACTTCTTGGCTTTTGTTTTTCATCACTAATCGAACGATACCGGCCACTGACTCTATCGAGACGATAGGCGGAATGTAGGCCCAATATGTTTACCCATGGCTTCCATTTTAAGACGTATGCATCGATTAAAACCTCATCGCCATTAAGCGAAAAAACCTGTTCATCGCCATTACTAAAAATAAGCCTCGCTTGATAAGTTTGCGAGCCGGTTGGATTAATCTCTACTCTTGCAACTTTCTCTTCTTTGGTTAAGCCTCGATATCCCTCTGTCCCCAAAATAATGATCGCAATTGCAGCGCTAACTAATCCAAAAAACAGAAAACTAAACAGCCGAGAAACAGCTTTGATAAGGCGGAGTTTTTTTAATCTAAGCACCAAAGCAAAAAAATAGTAAAAAGACAACAATCCGGTTATCGCAGCTATCACAATCATCGGGTTTAAATGTTCAATAACAGGCATGATACGCTCCGTAAAGTTTATTCTTTCTTATTCTCGATATTCAGTTCTATGGTTTCCATCACCACTTTCCTATTAGCGCTAGCCTCTTTTAACGAGATCTCCGAATTCTCAACCTTTTTACCTTTTTTCTCCGATTCCAAGCGGCCTTCTAAAAAGCTAGCCATTCGATTGAATGCCGCGAATAATTCTCCAACTTCGTCGTTACGTTGGCTAATTAACCTGGCGTCAACCCGGCCAAATGCTATTTTATTAATTGCTTGAGTTACCCGTTGAAAATCAGCTGAAGTTTGTTTGGCTAGAGTTAATGTAATGATGAATACTACAAGCAATGTAATCATCATTACAGCTAACATCGTAATCAGTGTCGTTTTTGACGCCCCATACATCGAGTCTGCGTTGAAGGATACATAGATAAATCCAAGCTTTTTGTTGGAGTATATAACCGGCATTTCAATATCAAATAAAATTTGTTTGTCGGCAAGTTTACGCTTATAAATATGCGTCTCTTCCATTGTTTGCATTAAGTCTCGCTCCACCGGTGGAACAAACTGCTTGCCTATTTTTGACTCATTAGTTGAAGCTAGAATGGTCCCGTCCGGTCGCATAACATCTACGCTGGTAAGCTGTTCATTTTTGCTTGACTCTTGAATTACCGCGTTAAGTCCAACGGTATCGTCAAGAAGAATTGGTGCGGAAATTTCAAACACGAGCATTCTGGCAATCGACCGCCCATAATCGAAAGTGATCCCGGACAGCGATCGATACTGGACAAAATACACTACGGCTAAACTAATACACATGGCAACAAATACAATCCCCGCCATAGTCGCAGTCCAGCGTAATCTTAAAGAAACAAATTGCCTACCGCTTTGCGCATTTTTGCCGACACCTAATCGTTGTTGAATGTTGGCTAACTCAGCGGTAATCATTGCAGCCTTTTGAAAACGTTTGCTTGGATTTTTTTGCAACATCTTGCGGATCAAATCCTGCACATCATCCTGAACTTTATCTTCTTCAACTTTGATCACGGGCGGTTTATCTTTAACGATCTGTTTAAACAGCTGCCCTAAATCGCCTCCCTTAAAAGGTGTTATCCCCATCAGCATGCGAAATAATAAAACACCGAAAGAATATATATCGCTACGGTTATCCATGGGCTTGCCGAGCACTTGCTCGGGCGACATGTATTCAGGTGTGCCTAATACTTTATCAGTGTGTTTACCGGCACTGCCTAGCGCTTCATCTAACTGAGCGATACCAAAATCTGTTAACTTAACCGTCTTTTTATCCTTCAATACCACTATATTGCCGGGTTTAATATCACGGTGTACCACGCCTTGCTTATGTGCATAATTTAAGGCGCGAGATAACTGGCTGGACATAGCCACTACAGTTCGTAGATTTAACTTTCCTTGCGTTCTGAGAATTTCTTCTAGGGTTGCGCCTTCCAACAATTCCATTGCAATATAGGGTTTAGCGTCTGCGATACCAACATCGTAAATGGTGACAATGCCAGGATGAGTTAGCTGCGCGGCTAGGCGGGCTTCTTTTAGGAATGCTTCTCGGTAATCATCGTCCTGCGCTAATTCTTGTCGCAGCACCTTAATAGCAAGAAAACGATCGAGTTGAGGGTCATACGCTTTATACACAAATGCGGTAGCCCCTCGCCCCACTTCATGCAAGATGCGATATCGCCCAAGTTTTTTCGGTATCTGTGCCCTGCGTTCAGGTCTAGCCTGATGCTTTTCCATGGCTTCTTTAGGGATGTCAGCCATGGTCAATTAAATCAGAAAATAAAGGACTCCGCCTAACGCAATGAGCAAGGCGACAGCCGTAAAAATCAGCGCGCCATTACCACTTTTCGATTTTCCAGGCTTAGGCTCATCAACGAATGCAAACACAAATTCGACTCCTGCGAAAGAAATTCTATCTCCAGGCTTTAAAACTTGTTCAGCGACTTTTTCTCCATTGACAAATGTGCCATTGGAAGAAAGTAGATTGAGAACTTTCCAATTTTCTCCATCATAAATGACTTGCGCATGCATTGCCGATACGCTGGAGTCATCAAGCACAATATCGCTGTTTGGTCTGCGGCCAATTTCCATTTTATTCTTGCTAAGAATAAATTTCTGCCCCGAGATTTGATTACTCACCCCAATGAAAGCGGGTGTAGTTGCATCGGCCGATTGACTCTCAGCAATTTCAGCTGCAATCATCTTATTCACCGAATCCACATCAAAAACTTGAGTCCCTTGAGGGCCCATTGACGAATCCTGTTCGTCCTTTTTGCTCATAACAACACCTGTTTTATTTTTTTAAATTCAACCAAATCTTTATTTGCGAAAAAAACCAACCAACTTTTCCAACCAGGTCGGCTCTGATTCTATTGGAGAATCGACAATAACAATACTGATATTATCTTTCCCTCCGTAAGATTTAGCTGCCTCTACCATTTTTTCTAATTTCTGCTGCTTACTAACCGATAACGCCATCAGAGAAGCCAATTCTGGCTCCGAAACATCATCAGAGAGCCCATCACTACACAACAATATACTTTGATCAGGCTGCCATTGCCCCCGCAATCCATCAACTTTGACAGATTCGATTTCGACCGATCCCAGACATTGTGTAATCATGTGTCTTTGAGGGTGGGATTTGGCATCTTCCTGGGTGATCAGTCCAGAGTTAATCAATCTAACGATAAGCGAGTGATCTTCGGTCAATTGAGTGATTCTTTTCTTTTTTGCTTCCCACAAATAAGCTCGGCTATCACCAACCCAATCAATCTCATAGTCATTGCCGTCACTGCACATGGCTACCACCGTGGTCCCCATGCCGGACTGACCGACTCCCTGTTGACCAGCCTCCACCACTTTATGATGGGCGACCTGAATAGCATCGGCTAAGACACCATTGCGGGAAAATTCACTAGAAATCACTTGAGACGCTAACTGACTGGCCACTTCACCACAGGCATGCCCCCCCATGCCATCGGCAACCAACCACAAAGTATCGCTGACGAACAAAGAGTCTTCGTTTAGCTCTCTGACGCATCCAACGTCTGTAATATGGGCATATTTGCCGTTAATTGGCCGTTTTTTATCCATTGATCCCTTTAAATTTGGCAATTAATTCATATATTTATATTGTAATGGATGTGTTAACGCTTCTAAGTGTGGCATAATTCTGGCTCTGTTTCGAGTACTTCTTATTCGAACAACAGACCCTATCACACTGAGTGACAGTATTCCTAAATCTGGGGGCGACATGGCTTCGACGGGGATTACAAAACTCAAGGTGCATGCCGAGGTGTCAGCGAACCTCGTACCCACTAGCTGAAAAATGATAGTTGCAAACGACGACAACTACGCTTTAGCCGCTTAAGGCTAACTGTTACTCCTGAGCGTCACCGGTAGGGAAATAACAGTCATTTACGGAGACTCGCGTGTAAGGGTGTTTGCCCCCCAAGCGTTAAACTGAAGCAAACTCGCCCTCGACCTCCTGTTAGTCGGAAAAGTTGAGGGTTAACTTATAGACTAACTAAGCATGTAGGACCGAGAGCAGCGGATTTTCGGACGGGGGTTCGATCCCCCCCGCCTCCACCAGTATTCGTTTCCTCAAAACTAAAACGTTTTGAGGAAACTACGCCTTGGCAAACAAGATTTCAGCTGAACTAAGACTCCACGACGTAGTCCTAGCGAAGCCGGAAGCCAAACGGATAAATACCAAAGGAGTTGATAAATAATGGAAAAGGAAAATTAACACCGCGATAATATTTCGAACTCGTTATAAAGCAGCAGCATTTGAAAAGTATTTAAAGTCTCATTTTGGGCGGGCTTTTGCATCTAAGTATTTCTAAATTTTTGAAAGAGGCTAAACAAAACTTGAATACCATTTTCAGACTGTGACCGGATTGTGAAAAACATCGGTTTATTTAAACAATGTGTCAGCGCTATTCTTAGGTAATAAAAAACCCGCCGAAGCGGGCTTTCCACACATTAGAAATTTAATTCAAAAACTATTCCTATTCTTGTTCAAAAAAGCCTTCTGCCCATCCGTCACGATCTCCAGGCATGTTGTAATTGTGGAGCACGCCAAACATTACGAAAAAGGAGCCAGACCCACCTCCATTAGAACCACCAGTATTTTGACCTGTTTGAGCATCAGGATCTTCACAGCTTTGATTCATTTCACTATAGTTAACCAAAGAAATATCTGAATCAATTGTACCGTCAGCACTAGTAATAACAGTCACATTTGCGAAGTATGGTATCCCTGTCGAGCTAGTCGCAGGCACAATAACTCCAACTGCTCCATCAAAATGTCCTTCAGGCCCCCACTGAAAATTGTCTTTAGCGTGATCAACAAATGATTGGTGGTTTGTATTTTCACAACTAGTACATTCTGGTGCCCACATCAGGCCATCTTGGCCTTCTCCTGCCTCACAATTTGCATATTCAGCATTTGCAAAATTAGAAAAAGCGATTAAAAGAATTAAAGTCAATATTTTTTTCATGATTACTCCATATCATATTTTTTATATTTTTTTTTAAGTTCTTGAAATTTTTGTTTTGCTATTTTTATTTCTTGCTCAGAGAGTTTCAAACTCTTCGCGAAGATTTGTGTTGTTCTCTTGTGAGTTTCTGGACCTGTTTGCTCTGCAAGCAAATATAGAGCGTAAGCTTCGGCTTTTTGTTTTAATCCTTGAGCGGCTCTGGCTGCATGAAAAAAGCCGGCACTATAACCATTTTCAGCAGATCTTAAGAACCAGTATTTTGCTTTTTCTTTGTCTTCCAGTTTTTGAGCAAGTATATATTGAGCGGCGCCATCATTTTGCTCAGACATTTGAAGTAAGATGTCTTTTTCGTATTGCCAATAGGTGTGATCCATAGGGTGAAAGCTATAACCTGTTTCTCTCTCTTCCTCATGTCGGTATCTAATTGAACCTACCTGACCGCTAGGGTAACGAACGGTTTCTTTCGCTAATTCCCCGTTGTCTAAATATTCTGCATCGATAATTTCTACCTCAGCTCCTCCGGATATAACACGTGTATATAGAACGTCAGTCTTTTTGTCTTCAATAGGCTGATTCTCTTCGACATTATCCTTAAAGCTTAAAGATTCTGACTGTTCATTCTGTTCAGCCGGGGTCTGTCCTTCTTCTTTAGGCGAGGAGACTTGAGTTTCGTTAGGAACCATTGGTTGACGGCTTTCATTTGTGTTAAAAGAAAAGCGAATAAGTAAAATGGCGACCAACATTAAAACTAAGAAAATTATCTTTTGCTTCATTTCCATATTGAGATAATTGGAAAAACGGGTTGAAATGCTACTGAAAAAGCATTGGATTTTCAATGAATGTTTTACAAAAAATTTCGATTAACTTAAACAAAATTTGAAACATTAGAAATTCAGACAAGGAGCATTACAAAGAAATTTACTTACTTAATCCAAAACAGAAAAGCGCCAGAACACCCAACAAACATCTCTTTTTGAAATTGTTTTAGGCTTACCAAAATCCAACCACGAACATATCAGACATCTTTTTATTAATTGTTGCTTTTGACTTGTGCTGAGTGGGAAAGATCGTTTAGAAAGTACAGACACTGCATGCGTTGAAGAAAACGAAAAGTGTAATGGCACTTACAACGTAATATTGTATTGGCCGTTAATTAAGCACTCTGAGACCTTTGTTCAAGATCGAATATTGAATGCTAAGGGAGAGGTCACACATTTTGCTTCTAGAGAGGGCGACAAAGGTTGTATCTCAAATTCAGTAACTGAAGAAAAATTGATTCCAGATCCTGACACTCTCTATGGCGTGCAGTACGCCCCTGCATTTTCCGAAACATCTACCTTCACCGTTAAATTGTCTGCTCTAGGAACTCTTTCAGAAGCTGGTACTACATCAACACCTGGAGGAAAGTCTTTGGTAGAGAGTTTTACTAGACTAGCTACAACAATTAAAATACCCAATCATGTCCCTGTTGAAACCAGTTCTGTAGGTGATTCCAAAAGTAAACCAATGTGTTCACACGGGAAGATACTTCTTCCCAAAAGTAAAAAAAGGGCAAGACACTTGAATCTAAATTTAGTTTATTATCGAACTCGATTATAGAAAACGCGACCTGACCCGTTATTACTTAAGGCGTTTCGTGCAGAGAAACACTAAAACTAATACCATCTAAATCTAATTTGCTCTACGCTAAGCGAAAACGGGAGTCCATTCTTTTCGAGATTGCAACTGGCACTTTCGAATTCGGTGAGCACTTTCCGACTAGTAAAACAAGAGCCTCAAAGATGTTTAGCTCAGAAATAAGTTCACAGACAACAATTAAAGAGTTATTAGAGTCCTGGATTAGAAACAAAAAGAAGCGATTAGAAAAAAGTACCGAGAAAAGCTACTTGAGTGCGATCTATCATCACTTAATACCAAGCTTTGGTCAGTTAAAGCTAAATGAATTGTCAATTCATTCAATTGAAGAATGGATTAACAGTTTGGATATCTCGAACAAAAGGATAAATAATGTCATTATTCCCCTTAAAGGAATTATGGATTTAGCTTACAAACAAGGACATATCAAAGTTAATCTATTTGAGCATTTGAAAAACCTCCCCGTCAGAAAGAAAGAACCGAAACCACTAACACCTAGTGAAATTAAAGTTCTCCTCGATACGCTTCAGGGACAGGTAAAAAACTATGTTCAGTTTGCGATATGGACTGGTCTGCGTACTTCAGAATTAATTGCGTTAAAGTGGTCCGATATCGACCAATGTAAAAATTTGGCCAGAATAAGTCGAGCAAAAGTAATGGGTAAGGAAAAGTCTCCCAAAACCAAAGCGGGAAAGAGAACTATAAAATTACTTTCCCAAGCGATGGAAGCTATAAAAAGCCAAGAAGATTTTACTAAGTCTCAATCAGAATACGTCTTTCATGATCCAAGAAAAAATGAACCATGGAAAAATGATCAAGCTATCCGTAAAGTGTTTTGGTATCCTGCATTGGAAAAAGCGGGAATTGCGAAAAGGTGTATATATGAAACGAGACATACATTTGCGTCTTTGGCGATAAGCGCAGGAGAAAATATACTTTGGGTATCTCAACAAATGGGGCACGACCAAGTTTCAACAACCCTAAGAACATACGCTAGGTATATAGATGAAGCTGATTCTTTGTCAGGTCAAAAGCTTGAGAAGCTATTCTGTTCTTAGACTAGGTTAAGGGGCAAGATGTCTTTAAGAGAATGTAATTAAGAGTTTCAACTGAATGACAACAAAAATTTGCAGCTTGTCTGCTAATTGACAATTATCTCATTAACATAACTGAACGACTAAAATAAGTTACCTACGGTCTGTAAATGAAAATTAAAGAAATAAAAATTAAAAACGTTAAGAGTTTTCGAACTTTAGTTGAGTTAGAGTTTAACGACGAACTAAATATCCTTATTGGTCCTAATGGAGGAGGAAAAAGCAACCTTCTGAGTATTTTGACCATAGTGTTGAACCACTTTTTTTATAAAGGCTTCCAACCAAGCTTCAAACTTAATCCTGAACAGAGGACGGTGGAAGAAATTCAGGAGAAGCAAGCATTTAAAAACATTAATTTGTTATTAGAGAAATACTTTGACGATACGAGTGAATCTGAAATATCCCTAGTTCTAAAATCAGACATAACTGATTATACAAATATGCGACTTTTAGTCGAGAATTGGGAGTCAATAGAATCTCGCGCCAATCTGTATAATTCGAATTTCCACCTGGTGATTCCTCATGGTTGGCCAGATTTGTTCGAAGAGCCGATGGAGCTTTCATATTCCATTAAGAACAATGGGTTACTATCTCCACCAAAAAATAGCGCTGAGTTTGCATACCTAGTCTATCTTAACAACTT
>JAPHTP010000127.1 GCA_026196875.1 Kangiellaceae bacterium | reverse complement strand
TTAGTGACCAAACAAATCTTCTTACTCAAATAGAGAGAAAGGAAGTTGAATTTAAGAAAGAGTTTGAAAAGAAACAGGGAAAAGCAGTCAATCTCAGTGCATATAAAAACCAAATGGTGACAATTCAAGAGAGTTTTAGAACTCTCTTACAGCAATTGCCTAAATCTAGTGAAATCGCTGGGCTAGTTGATGAGTTTTCTTATGCTGCCACTGGCACAGGTTGTGAGCTGGAAGAAACGGCATTCTTGAAAGAGGTTGAGTCGGAGTTTTATTCGGAACAACCAATTAGAATTACTGTTTCTGGAGGTTATCATCAGATTGCAAATTTTGTTAGTCGGATTTCCCGATTGTCCAGAATAGTTACGCTGCATGACTTTGAAATCAGATTAGGAGATGGGACCGTCCCCTCTTCACCCGAAGAGCAATTACTAATTATGTCAGTGACAGCAAAAACTTATCGTTCTGATACCGGAGAATAACGAAATGTTGAAAGCTAAATCTATGAGAATTAATGCTATCAGCAAGGGCTTGGCGGTAACTCTAGCGTTGTTGAGTTTGTTTGGATGTTCCAGTAATACTGAGGATTTACAGGCTTGGGTGCAGACGATAAAAGCTAAGCCTCCAGGCCGGATTGAGCCGATGCCGGAAGTTAAAGAATATAAACCACATGATTATTCTACAGGTCACCTAAAAAGTCCATTTGCTGAACTAGCTCCAGAACTTGAAGTGCAACTACAGCAACTGCATGCTGGATGCGACGACTCAATAAAGCCCGATACATCACGTAGAAAAGAAGATTTAGAAAGGTATTCTCTGGACTCTATGGAAATGGTTGGAATTGTTAACAATAAAACCAAGCTTTGGGGACTAGTTCGAATGACTGCTGGTCCTGCACAAGGTAATGTCTTTCATGTAACTCAAGGTAACTTTCTGGGTATTAATCATGGACAAATAAAGATTATTTCTGAAGAACAAATTGAAATCGAAACACTTGTTCCTGATAGCAAAGGCTGTTGGGAAAAGCGCACTGTATATATGGCGCTGGCACAACAGTAATTAGGAGATGTTATGAACCATTGGGGCAAGAAAAGTTTTCCTTACATTGAAGGAGTTTTGGCAATGTATACTGGCCAGATTAAAAAAATTCTGATCATTACTTGTTCACTTTTATCTATGAGTGTCTCTGCGACCGAAATTCAAGATATAAGTTTCAATGTCATGCCGGGAGATAGAGTGGAGATAAGAGTTAGAATGGATTCTCCGCCGCCTGAATTTAAAGAAATAACAACTGAAAATCCAGCAAGAATTTGGATGGATTTAAACGGTGTTAGCAGCGCTCTTGATCGAAAGACTCAAAGTATTGGTATAGGTGTTACTCGCTCAATTACTGCGGTGGAGGCAGGAAATAAAACTCGATTAGTCGTTAATCTGGTCGAAATGGCTCCTTATACTACTAGCGTTGATGGTAACGAGTTAGTTCTTAATGTTGGTTATGGCGTAGATACGGTCAATACTGGTGGATTTAATAGCTCATCTCAAACGTCAACTCAGACGGCTGCTTCTGCTATGGGGGATGATATTTCAAATATTGATTTTCGCAGAGGGGAGTCCGGCGAAGGCCGAGTTGTTGTTGAATTAGCTAATTCAAATATTGGAATTGACTTAAGACAAGAAGGTCGAACAATTTTAGCCGATTTCGTTAACGCAAAAATTGCCAATGAGTTGATCAGAAAGTTAGACGTTGTTGATTTTGCTACTCCGGCGAAAATAATATCCACGAGCCGAGTAGGTGGTAATGTTCGTTTGGCTATTGATACGCTAGACGAGTTTGAATATCTTGCCTACCAAGCAGATAATACCTACGTAATAGAGTTAAAACCTCTTACTCCTGAAGAAGTTGAACGTAAGAAGTTAGATGAGCCTGTTTATACAGGGGAACGCTTGTCGCTTAATTTCCAAGATATCCCTGTTCGTGCTGTACTCGCGATAATTGCCGAATTTACAGGATTGAACTTAGTCACTAGTGACACGGTTCAAGGAACAATCACTCTGCGGTTACAAACGGTACCCTGGGATCAAGCATTGGATATTGTACTTAGAACCAAGGGTTTGGATAAACGGATGAACGGCAATGTTATGCGTATTGCGCCTGCTGAAGAAATTGCTGCGCGTGAGGCTCTTGAGTTACAAACAGAGAAACAAATTGAACAATTGGCTCCTCTAAGATCTGAATTTATACAGGTTAACTATGCTAAGGCGTCAGATTTAGCTCAACTCATCTTAACTAAGGGGGCTAATTATGTGTCTGGAAGAGGTAGTGTTTCAGTAGATGAGCGTACCAATCATTTAATTGTTCAAGATACAGCCAAAAAGCTTGACCAAATTAGGATGATGGTAAGAGCACTTGATGTACCGGTGAGGCAAGTACTGATCGAATCCAGGGTAGTAGTTGCTGACGATAGCTTCGGAGACGAGTTAGGGGTTAGGTTTGGCTTAACTGATAGAGGTAGTGACGGAGCTATTTCTGGTACAGCGCAAGGTTCAAGCGATGTCTTTTTTAATAATAACGCCGGCGATCGGACATTTGCGGTAGATCTTCCTGTGTCTTCTCCTGCAGGAAGTATAGGGCTAACCGTTGCGCGTCTTGCAGATGGAACTATTTTAGATTTAGAACTCTCTGCTTTAGAAACGGAAAATAAGGGTGAAGTTATTGCATCACCTCGTGTAATTACTGCCAATCAAAAGGAAGCCTATATCGAAGCGGGTGAAGAAATACCTTATTTAGAGCAAAGCAGTGCGGGTAATACATCCATTACATTCAAAAAAGCCGTATTAAGTTTAACGGTTACTCCACAAATCACCCCAGATGATCGTATAATCCTGGACTTGGTGGTAAAGCAGGACACTAGAGGTGAGGACACACCTAGTGGGCCGGCCATTAATACTCGTGAAGTAGGTACTCAGGTTCTCGTAGAAAATGGGGAAACTGTGGTGCTTGGCGGTGTTTACCAACAAAGAACTAATCGTGATGTAACAAAAGTACCATTTTTAGGAGATTTACCCGGAGTTGGTGTATTATTCCGCTCGACCAAGGATTCGTCAGCGAAACAAGAACTCTTAATGTTTGTTACGCCTAAGATTGTCAAAGAATCAGTTCGATAAACTGACGAATTACTATTCAGCGTGGTAAGACCCGCCTAGGCGGGTTCTTGCATTTATTACGTAGGGTATTTTTAGTCGTATTGGTATATGATGAAAGGTAAAAGAAATATATTCCTTGTCGGTCCTATGGGAGCCGGTAAGACAACCATTGGTAAACAACTTGCTCAAAATTTGCACTTGGAGTTTGTCGACTCAGATCAAGAAATCGAAGCCCGTACTGGTGCTGCGATAGACTGGATTTTCGATATAGAAGGTGAAGATGGCTTTCGCAAGCGCGAAAAAACAATTATCGCCGAATTAACTCAACGCCAAGGAATAGTGCTAGCGACGGGGGGAGGCGCAATTATTGAGCCTGAGAACCGTACATTTTTGGCTGGCAGAGGCATTGTTGTTTACTTAGAAACTTCCATTGATCAGCAGCTCGAAAGGACGAGGCGTGATAAACGTCGGCCACTCCTTCAAAGTTCTGATGATCCAGAAGCCACATTAATTGAATTACATGAAAATCGCGACAAACTGTACCGTGAGATTGCGGACATCGTTGTTGCGACAAATGAAAATTCTATAAAGTCTGTAGCAAATAAAATTGTTTCTCAAATAAGCGATAATTGAGCATAGGGCAATGCGCAAACTCCTTCTCGATTTACAAGAGCGCAGCTATAACATCACTATTGGACAAAATCTCCTGAACAGATCTGACTTAGTTAGTGGGTATTGTGAGGGAGACAAGGTTCTAATTTTGACCAATAAAGTGGTCGCTCCTCTATTTCTCGACAAAATAAGGACAAGTTTGCCAGACAAAAATGTCTTTGAATTTGTCATCGCTGATGGTGAAGCTGAGAAAAACTTGGCCAATTATGAGGCTATTCTTGATTATTTGATTCGCAATCAGTTCCGTCGAAACGACACTCTAATTGCCCTCGGAGGAGGTGTAGTTGGGGATTTGGGGGGATTTATAGCTGCAAGTTATCAGAGAGGAATGGGGCTGATCCAGGTGCCCACTACGCTTTTGTCTCAAGTAGATTCTTCTGTTGGTGGTAAGACTGCGGTTAATCACCCTCTGGGTAAAAACATGATAGGCGCTTTTTATCAGCCCAAAGGGGTAATAATAGATACTGATACGCTGGCAACATTACCTGAGAGAGAGTTTATTTCGGGGTTAGCCGAAGTCAGTAAATATGCTTTTCTTGGCGAAAAGAGAATTCAACAGATTTTGGAACAAAATGTTGAAGACATTCTTGCCAGAGAGCCGAATGTTCTTGAAGAATTGATTGAGCTGAGTTGTGCTAAAAAAGCGGCAGTTGTTACAGATGATGAAAAAGAGGCTGGTGCTAGGGCTTTATTGAATCTCGGCCATACCTTCGGGCACGCGATTGAGAAAATAACCCAATATACTACCTATTTACACGGAGAGGCGGTTGCTATAGGTACGCACATGGCGATTAACCTGTCTATTTCTAAATCGCTGATAGATCAGCAAACAGCTAGTAGATATCGAAGCATTATGAATTCAATTGGACTTCCAGCTGTAGCTAACGCCGAAGTTAAGTTGCTTGATATGCTAGAGTCGATGAAATTAGATAAGAAAAACCAGACGGATAAGTACCGACTGATTCTGCCAAAAGATGAAGGATGTGAGATTGTTGAGCAAGAGCTGACTGGAGAACTTGAAAAGGCTATTTCAAGTCAATTGAGTTTATAATTTCTAACATGCTAGTCTTGTAAGTAATAACAGAAAATACAACCATCGAGTTGAAAACACGAAAAGTTGAGGTACCTAACGCAGGAAACTATTTCTTAATAAAAACATAACAAAGGAAGCGTTAATTGAGTTATATCAGCTCACACAAGAGTCAACTCATCGACTCTCTTGAAAATCAGATCCTTTATGCCGACCTTGCCTGCGTTGTTGTCGGAGAAAAAGGTATCGGCAAATCATTCCTTCTGGATAAGATTAGAGAGAGAGTCCGTAGCGAAGTCTTTGTATCCGAAATTCAAGCAACTCCTAATCTCACTCCATTACAACTTGAACAATCTATATGTTTACAGCTTGGGTTAGGTTGGCAAGATAAAAGTAGTTCATTACTGCGCAAGATCGAAAGCGAACTTGCCCGAAGAGTATTATTAACGATTGATGATGCGCATTTATTGAGTCTTGATTGTTTGCAATACCTTATGGAAAACGCTGCACGTCAATTGCTATCTAAAAAGACAAATATGTTCATTTTGCTCACTGGAGAAGCTAATATTGCTTCAAAGTTGAGTGAGACATCGATTTTAAAAGAAAACCCCAATATTTGTGCTTTATTCGAGCTGCTTCCTATTGATGAGTCGGAAACTAAATATCTGGTTGCAGATTTTCAAGCTGTTGATGTGGGAAGTGTTGAAGCTTTATATGAATCTCAAAAACTAAACTACTTTTGGCAACTGAGTAAGGGGATTCCGGGAGATTTAGCACATCATGTTGAGCGTTGGGTATCGCAAGACGAAAACAAAGCGCCTACGCAATCTGAGTCGGCTAAACCTTTTACCAGTTATTTCGTTTCATTAGGGTACGGAACTATCGCCGGCTTGCTTATACTGGCTTTGATCTATCAAGATGAAATTAATCGAGCGATTAATCCAAGTGATAAATTGCAGGTAACGGAAGAGCAAAAGGCTCCAAATTCGCAAGTTGAACAGGCTGAGAAAGAAAAGATTTCCTCATCAGATGGAAGCCGTCCTTCATCTAAAAGCACTATCAAAACTGAACGTAAATTAATCAAGAAAGATTTACAGACAGAGGAGAAAGACAAAAGTAAAGCACTGGAACTGGCAGTTCAATCAGTGTCGGATAATTCCGAAACAGATAATTCTACTCAGTTAAATGAGGATAAGAAAAAAGTTCTCGAGGTTAAACAAGAGGAACAAATATCAAGCAAAGATAATTCTTCCGGTGAAAATGTTCCCAACCAGGTCAAAGTACCGCCTCCTGCGCAGAAGAAGCTGGAGTTGAGTGATGACGAATTGAAATTGTTAGCAATGAATGATTCTTTATTCACATTGCAGTGGGTAGGGGTGAGCAGTTTGCAAGCTGCAAAAAAATACCGCGACGGACATCCATTAAAAAACAATATGTTAATATTTAAGCGCCAGTCCGGAGACGGTTTTTTATACTTGGTTGTAAGTGGTCAATTTAACGCAAAGATCGATGCTGAGAACTCGCGAACGATATATAAAAAGCGGGGATACGCTGGAAAACCCTGGATTAAAACGATAGCAGCGGTAAAAAAAGAAATTAAATCGTCCCTCTAGAGAGTTTCAATATTCACTAGGTACAGTGACCAGAATCATTTCATAATCCTTAATGCTAAGGTAAAATTGCCAGCATATTTTTTTGCAACGAGTAATCTAAATGTTAAAGAATGACAGATATATCCGGGCTGCATTATCACAACCTGTTGATATGACGCCCGTCTGGATGATGCGACAAGCAGGTAGGTATCTTCCAGAATATCGTGAAACACGAGCCCAAGCAGGCGATTTTATGAGTTTATGTATGAACCCTGAGCTCGCTTGCGAAGTCACCTTACAACCTTTGCGTCGATATGAATTAGATGCGGCAATTCTATTTTCCGATATTTTGACCATTCCGGACGCGATGGGACTTGGACTTTATTTCAAGTCTGGAGAAGGTCCTGCTTTTGAAAGACCGGTCAAGACTCAAGCTGATGTTGACAAGTTGTTTATTCCTGACGTTTTTGACGAATTGAAATATGTAACCGATGCAGTGAGTGTGATCCGCAAAGCGCTTAACGGTGATGTTCCCTTAATTGGCTTCTCAGGAAGTCCTTGGACCCTTGCGACATATATGGTTGAGGGAGGGAGTACAAAGAACTTTGGCCTTGTTAAAGGAATGATGTTTGAAAACCCAAACATGATGCACCAAATTCTTGATGTCCTCGCTGATTCGGTCATTGCTTATTTAAACGCTCAAATAGAATCTGGTGCTCAAGCTGTAATGGTGTTTGATACCTGGGGAGGAGTGCTTTCTACTCGGGACTATCAGGAATTTTCTTTGAACTACATGAAAAAAATTGTAGAGGGTATTAAGCGAGAACATGATGGCCAACGAATACCTGTAACCTTGTTTACCAAAGGCGGTGCTGGTTGGTTAGAGTTAATGGCTGAAAGTGGGGCAGATTGTCTAGGGTTAGATTGGACAATTGATATCGATGAAGCCAAGAAAAGGGTCGGTGATAAGGTTGCTCTACAAGGTAATATGGATCCTTGTATTCTCTACTCTAATCCGCAGCGAATTGAGCAAGAGGTGGCGGATATAGTGGGCAAGTTTGGTACCGGTAACGGACACGTTTTTAATCTTGGGCATGGTATCCATCCCACTATCGATCCGGAAAATGTTAAAGCTTACGTTGACTCGGTGCATAAACACAGCACTCAGTACCATTCTCGTTAATTTCAAATATCGCAAGATACCAATAAATGGCCCGACAGAACCGGGCCATTTATATGTACATTTTCCATAAAATCGTTATGAAAATATAAAATTACAGTTATTTCTTATTTTTTAGTGGGTTATAAGCAAGTTTTAAGGTAAATTGTGACTTAAATACTTTCACTGTTCATATCAAGTGCTATAGTGAAAAGAAGTTCAATTCAGGTAGGAATGGAAGAATGAATAGTAAGCTGGTAACCCCCCTTCTTTTATTGCTTATTGCGTGTGGTAGCGATGGTGGATTTCAGCCCGTTTCGGAAGACAATTTCGGTGCAGGTTCTGGTTCTGGTGGAGATGCTGGGAATTTTACTCCAGGTACTTCGATTCTAGGCAATCAAGTGACAATCCCGGATACTGATCCGGGAACAGGTGTTATATACGGAAAGGTCCTAAATGCAGATACCGGAGAGGGGATTTCCGGAGTAACGGTTAGTTCTGGTGGGATCTCTGCGACAACGGATGCCGATGGGGCCTACATGCTTGTTAGCGTTCCTTATGCCAATCGCGTGATCGTTAATACCGATGCTGACGGTTACGCCAGACAATCAAAAATAGTTGTTTTGTCTGATGTCCAGCACGCAGTAATTCTAAATCCTCCTCTACAAGCTGTAGGTACTGAAGTAGGCTTTGACCCTACTGCGGAACAAACCATTATTAGTGGTTCTGCTTCAATAGTTGTTCCAGCTAACGGGCTAGGAATGGTTGTTGATGGTTCGGAACAGGCTGCGACTGGAACCGTTACGGCAAAAGTTACTGGCGTCGATGCTTCTAATGATCCCTACCTAATGCCGGGCGATTATGTTACTAATACAAATGCCTACATCGAAAGTTTTGGGGCACTATCCATGCGGTTTGAGGATGAGTCTGGAAACGAACTTGATTTAATCGGGGGCGCTACTGCAAATATCTCGATACCTGTAGCGTCTTCAATTAGTGCTCCAGCAGCAAGTGCTGGTGAGTATTCATATAGTCGCGAAACGGGTGTATGGACAAATGAAGGAACTATGACATTAAATGGAACTGTCTATGAAGGACAAGTTAGTCATTTTGCCACTTGGAACGCTGACAGCGAATATACTCCTGTAACTATTTCCGGCTGTGTTGATGACGGGAGTGGTAGTCCCTTAGCTGGTGTTGTAGTTAATGCTCGCGGTGCAGACTATATTGGAACCACTAGCGTGGTTACCGATGCCAGTGGTAACTTCCAATTACCAGTCAAAGGGAATTCTAGAGTACTGATTAGCGCCTCTATTCAAGGCCGTCTGAGTAATACACTTGACGAGTCGACCGGATCTGGCCAAACGCTTTCCGAGTGTATCCATCTTCCGCCCTTTTCTATTTCCGTTTCTCTTACGTGGGGTGCAAATCCATCCGATTTAGATACTCATTTAGTGGCACCTAACTACCATGTTTACTATGCATCACGTGGCTCTCTATTTAGCACTCCGTTTGCAGCGCTTGATGTGGATGATGTTACCGGCTTCGGCCCAGAAGTACTTACGATTACCCAGTTTACTGAGCCTGGAAACTATACTTATTCGGTGTATCGTTTTGCCGGGACCGGCACTATGGCGGATTCACCTGCCCGAGTGGCACTTAACTACAACGGCGAAACATTTGTATTTGCTCCGCCCAGTGGGCAAGGTGACAATCGTACCTGGAACGTCTTTCAAATTATTGTTGGGAATGATCTCCAGGTGCAAGATATTATTGCACTTCAGTCATGGTCGGCGGGTGCCCCTCAGTAAATTTCACTTAACTGAAAAGCCCAAGTTTTCTTGGGCTTTTTTTTTGCCTGCGATATTAAATGCGAAAAACTCGCAAGATTTGCATCTGTAATACAAACATGAGATAACTACAACTCATCGTACCTGTATATAGAGGAACCGTGATCTGGGAGTTATTCAATCTTCATTTCGCCCCGCCTGGTGGGCTCGCAATCGTCATATTCAAACTATTTGGGGAAATTTGTTCTACAAAAACAACCTTCCCTCGCAGTTGGGTCGAATTCGTTTAGAGTTGAAGGACGGAGATTTTCTGGACTTTGATTGGTTCGATGGACACACCGATTATTGCGTCGTTTTATTGCATGGTTTAGAAGGCTCAATAGAATCACATTATATTCAAGGAATGATGCGCACATTTCAAAAGTTGGGTGTAAAAGTCGGCGTGCTTCACTTTAGAGGGTGCAGCGGTGAACAGAATCGCTTATTGCGTAGCTACCATAGTGGCGTAAGTGATGATCTAAATGAAGCGCTGAATTTACTATTTGAGCTTGGTTTTGATGTTCGCCACTTAATTGGTTATTCGTTAGGTGGCAACGTGTTGCTTAAATGGTTGGGAGAGTTTTCGAATAATACACGAGTTAAATCTGCCGTTGCTGTGTCGGTTCCTTTGCTTTTGAATGAGTGTGCAGATGCTATTGATAAGGGTTTTTCCAAAATCTATTCGCGCCACTTATTAAAAACGCTTAAACAAAAAACGTTATATAAGAAAAGTCAATTCGATGGACAAATGTCGCTAGATTACGGTGAAGTAGAGGGGATCAACAACTTCTGGGAGTTTGACGAGAAAGTCACCGCCAAATTAAATGGGTTTAACAGCGCTGAAGACTACTACCATCAAGTTTCGAGCCGTCAGTTTTTATCCATGATAAGGACTCCTACGCTTGTTATTCATGCCAAGGACGATCCTTTTATGAACGAAAAAGTTATTCCCGCGGAGAATGAACTTTCCTCGTCAATTCAATTTGAACTCTCGGATAAAGGTGGTCACGTGGGTTTTATTGAAGGCAAATGGCCGTGGCGGCCAAGCTACTACCTTGAGAGACGCATTCCCGAATTCTTATTAAAATTTAGTTAAAAAAGTAACTGACGAATGAATAGACGAGATTTCATTAAATCAAGCCTAGGAGGCATCACTTTGTTGTTTGGTGGTGTAGCAGGCTACCAACTCTACCTTGAATCACAAGAGCGCCCATTTGAAAAAACAAAGGCGATATTCCTAACTGAAGCCGATCAGTTAGTTTTATCAGTTCTAATACCAGTGATTTTAAATGGTGCTACTGACAAAATTGATTTAATTAAATGCCTTGAGAATATTGATGGGGCAATTATTCGACTACCCCAAAAGACTCAGCAGGAACTACGCCAGCTTTTTGATCTGCTGGGTTCAGTTTTCGGCCGCTTGGTGATTGCTGGAGTATGGCAAAACTGGCAAACGGCAACTAGCAACAGTTTGAACGAATTTTTGGAGTCATGGCGAAATAGCTCATTAGATCTTTTGCAGCAAGCCTATCTTGGCTTACACAAATTGATCATCGGTAGTTTTTACTCTGAACAATCTTCTTGGGCGGCGATTGGTTATCCAGGCCCACTTAGTATCCAGAAATAATTTAAAATAAAGGTGACTGAAATTGAAGATTGAGTACCCTAATGCAATTGACTGTTCATTACATCCTGCTCCAGACAATATCGAGTGCGACGTTTTGATTATTGGTTCTGGTGCTGGGGGCGGAATTGCTGCAGAAATTTTTAGCCGTTCGGGTTTAAATGTCGTTATTTTAGAAGAAGGGCCGTTAAAAAAAGCTTCTGATTTCAACATGAAAGAAGCTGATGCTTACGCAGAACTTTACCAAGAGGTAGCGGGGCGCCAAACAATTGATCAGGCTATTCAAATATTACAAGGACGCGCGGTTGGCGGCTCTACTACGGTAAATTGGACTTCTAGTTTTCGCACCCCAGCAAAAACTCTTTCCTTTTGGCAAAACGAATTTGGGGTAACAGAGTTATCTTCAGAAAAGTTGGCACCTTGGTTTGAGTGGGTGGAGAAAAGGTTAAACATAACTGCTTGGTTAGTGCCTCCCAACAGAAATAACCAATTACTCGCAGACGGCGCTGAAAGCTTAGGCTGGAGCTATCAAGTCATCCCACGCAATGTAAAAGGTTGTGCCAATCTAGGCTATTGTGGCGTAGGGTGCCCGTTAGATGCCAAGCAATCAATGTTAGTTACCTGTATCCCTCGAGCCCTTCAGTCTGGAGCTCGTTTGTTTACTCGCGCTCGTGCGGAAAAAATTATCTTAGATAACGATAAGGTAAGCTACGTTGAAGTCGGTTCAATGGATGCTTTGGGACAACCAAAAACTTCAGGTAGCTTTCGAATACATGCCAAGCATGTTGTATTAGCCGCGGGAGCGATTGGTAGCCCGGGAATTTTGCTTCGCTCCGGGTTTGATAGGTTTAACCCTTTAATCGGAAAGCGAACGTTTTTACACCCTGTAACAGCTTCTATTGCTGTTATGAAACAACCGGTAAATGGGTATCAGGGCGCGCCGCAGAGTATATATAGTGATCAATTTCTCTGGCGAGACGGAGTATCAGGTGAATTGGGTTACAAAATTGAAGTCCCACCAATTCATCCTGTATTAGCTTCTACTTTACTTAAACACCATGGCGAGTCCCACTTCAATTTACTGCAAGACTTTTCTCGTCTTCAGGTCAACTTAGCTTTGCTAAGAGATGGGTTCAATGCTGATAGCACTGGAGGTCAAGTTGAGCTTGATGAATTTGATTATCCTCGCTTGGACTATTCAATCAGTGAAAGCCTATGGCGAGGGTTAAAGCATGCCATGATGTCGATGGTTGAAATCCAATTTGCCGCTGGCGCAAAAGCTGTTATGCCGTTGCATATGGATGCGCAAAAGATGAGTAACTGGAAGGAGGCTAAAAAACAAATAGAAGATTTACCCACTAAACCAATTCGTTGGCAGATCATGAGTGCTCATGTTATGGGAGGATGCGGTATAGGCAATCAAGGTGAGTCGGTTTGTGACGAATTTGGCCGAATGCATCAGTTCGACAATTTGAGTGTATTGGATGGCTCTATTTTCCCAACTAGTCTAGGTGTTAACCCTCAATTGAGCATTTATGCAATAGTCGCTAAACTGGCTGCATCTTTATCAGTAAGACTAGGCGGTGAGCTGCCGAAAGATTTACTGATTGAAAATTGAGCTCCTAACACCGGTAAAATTCTAAGATGGCAAAAATAGTACTTTATCCAGGCACTTTTGACCCGATAACCAACGGGCATTTTGATTTGATTGAGCGTGCCGCACGTTTATTTGACAAAGTGATTGTAGCGGTAGCAAAAAGCAGTGGTAAAAGTCCCTTATTCACAGTTGAGCAAAGAGTTGAGCTAGCTAAGCAAGTGGTTACTCCGCTTAGTAATGTTGAAGTGTGCGGCTTTTCAGGGTTATTGGTCGATTTTGCACGACAAAAGCAGGCGAACGTTTTACTGCGCGGTTTGCGAGCTGTTTCTGATTTCGAATACGAGTTTCAGTTAGCTAATATGAACCGTCGTCTCGCCCCAGAGGTAGAAAGTTTATTTTTGACTCCGGCGGAGCAATATTCGTTTATTTCTTCGACTTTGGTGCGTGAAATTGCTGCCCTGGGTGGAGATGTCAATGAATTTGTCCCTGAAGCGGTGAAATTAGCCTTACAGAAACGATTTGGTGAAGCGAAAAAACCGGGAAAATAATTGGTTGAACTTGGCGCCTGGTGTACAATAGCCGGCCTTATTTCAGGATTAGCTGAAAGATAGTCGGCGAAAGATTGAAAACTAGAGTCTTATTAAAGTAATAGAGAAACAGCCATGTCACTTATTATCACTGACGAATGCATAAATTGTGATGTTTGTGAGCCTGAATGCCCAAATGAGGCAATTTATCAGGGCGAAGAAATTTACGAAATTGATAAAGATAAATGTACCGAGTGTGTAGGTCACTATGATGAACCTCAATGTCAACAGGTTTGTCCAGTAGACTGTATTCCTTTAGATGAAAATAACCCAGAATCACATGAACAATTGGTACTAAAATACGAAAAGCTGACAGGAAGCACCTTCGAGGGGTAAATTGGCCTGTTCTATTCGGTAGACGATTATTGAATATTCAATTCGTATATTAAGCTAGTCTAGACTTATTTAATTTCGCTAGTTATAGTTAGGCCAGCATTTTAGGAACAACAATAAAATAATCAGATCGAAATAAGTGCTTTCTCCAATCGCTGGTTAGTAGTTAGCCTACTTTACGAATGCTTTGGGGACGAAGTTGGGAATTAATACCTTAAGCGAACGAGTCCGTTGGACTCTTCCCAGTAATTACAGGAATTAAAATGCGCAGAGCAAGAAAACAATTTGAAGATGAAACTGAAGTAGACATGACTCCGATGCTAGACATCGTCTTTATCATGTTAATTTTCTTTATCGTAACCACCTCATTTGTAAAAGAAGATGGTATCGTTTTGAACCGCCCGGCGGCTAATCCGCCGCAAGACCAGCAAGAGCAAAAGAATCGTCCTATTCTTATTTCAATTAGCGATAGCAGCGAAGTTACAATGGAAGGACGCCTTGTTGACGTTAATGCGGTTCGAGCAAACGTTGAAACGGCTAGAGCTAAGCGGCCAAAGGCATTGATTATTGTTCAAGCTCATCCTGCCGCTAAAACAGGTGTAGTAATTAGTGCCGTAGACCAGGCCAAGTTAGCAGGTGCTGATAAAGTTACAGTGGTTAAACCACCTAAAACTTAAGTTATATTTTGTTTAATGAAAAGGCGGCTTTATGTCGCCTTTTTTGTTGGTGCTAGAATGAGTATCCAAAGTGAATCGATTTTATGAGTAAAGTTATCACCTTATTACTGTTAGGGCTGGCTGTTTACTATTGGTCTTTAACTCAAAAGTACAAAAGTATAGCCGTTCGTGCGGGGCGCAGTCGTTGCAACGAAGCGGGTGTGCAGTTTCTCGATCACACGGTTGTTCATCATAATAAAAAACTCATCAAAGATTCTAAGGGAAACTGGCGTATAGCTCGCAAATACCTCTTTGAATTCACGTCAACCGGAGAACAACGCTATCAAGGTAGTGTGATACTCATTGGCAGTTACGTCGCGGAAACTGAGTTAGAACCTTACTCCATTAATTAGTTTGTCTGGGTGGCTCGGAACGGGGTTTTTTGATAGTGAATGGGATCTTCATTTGGTATATTTAGCGATAGAATAATTATTAAAAGGATTGTATATGTCCGCCAGTTTGACCCTGCGACAAGTAAGTTTCAAACAAGCTAAACGACAGACTATCTTCCCGACCTCCATAACCCTGCCGTACGGAACTCGTGTTGCTATTGTTGGATTAAATGGCGCTGGTAAGACGACCCTACTAAAACTAATCGTAGGCGAACTCAAATTAACCAGTGGTAAAATTGAGTATAGTAACGGACGTTCGCTTTCACAGTTGATTGGTACTGCTCAACTTGGCTACCAAGCGGCGGATATGGATGCATTATCTGAACTAACCGCCAATGAATATTTGCAACTTTGCTGCACTCTGAAAAACTATTCTCCTACTAAAATGAAGCACAAGATTAGTTGCGTGAATGAGCAGTGGGATCTTGAAAAGATTCTAGGTATGCCAGTAAAAAAGCTGTCCCAGGGAAATCTTAGAAAGTTATCAATCGCACAGGCTTTTTTGGGAGAACCAGATTTTATTATTTTAGATGAACCCACACAGGCGTTGGATCCGATCGAGCAAGAAAGGTTTATCACCAACTTGTTAGGCCTCGAACATCACCATTTATGTTTGTTTTCATCCCATCATATATCCGAGGCTGTGCGCACTGCGGAAAGTGTAATAATGATGCATCAGGGGGCTGTTGTCGCTTGCTTAGAGCTTTCTAATACCCGAAACTTCTGGATCGTTAGCCAGCAATCACCATCAGACTTTAATTGTATCGCGGAGCTGGAGATTAACTTGAATTATCGGGGCAAGTATAAAAATCTATATGAGGTTCGCGAACCCCATTTAAGCCCGAAAGAGCTACAACAGGTGGCGCTAAAACATAATCTTGAAGTGTCTATACTTGGTGATCACTCTCAAGCCTTAATGCCTATTTTCAATTTATTGGCAAATGATGAGTTGTAATATGCAAAGCCAGCTTTTTATAAAATTAATTCAGCGAAAGTTATCAGCAAAGCTTTTGTTGATCGTTGGGTTGTTTAGCCTAGCCGCAATGATCAGATTTAGTTTCGATAATTTCCTGTTTTTGCAATCACAGGGAATTAGCGGTTTATCTGTTTTTAATGAAGTTTTGATCCCGTTAGCAGGACTAATTGTTTTACTCCAGATAATTACTACCATCTTGCACTGTACTTTACTAACTTCTGGCTTTTATCAAAAGGGACAGGGATTTTTGATCAGGCACTCAGCTAGCCAACCATCCCAGATTATAGGCAGCATCTTTTGGGTTATCTCTCGCTATAGCCTTATCTATTTGGGAATTTTCCTTGGTGTCATTTTTGCGTTGGCTGGTTTGACGAATTTTGACTGGATGCGAATCGCGAGTTTGCTATTGGGCATGTTATTGGCCGTTTTGAGTTTTAATCTCGCAGCTATTATTGTGAGTTTGCGAATAACAAAGCTTATACTTAACTTGGTGATATTGAGTAGTATTACTTTACTCCTATTGACGCTGGATTTTATGCTGCTAGATTGGCAAGTTGAGCACTGGTGGCGTGGGCTATTTTTGCCGCTACTGAATTTTCGCGAAGGAATTATTTCGCTTGCAGACTCATTACATTACTTGTTTTTGATTTGTGCGTTATTTGCTTTGGCTTGTTGGCAGGTATCTTTTCATTTCGCACGAAAAAGAAATTTATTTATCGGTTTGTTAATGTTAATGGCAAGTTTTGCTGTTGCCCAGATTACGGTTAACTTCGATGTAACATCGTCCCAACGCAATAGCCTTTCAAAGCAAATCGCCGAGCAGATAAATTCTATGGGGGAGCCGTTAAAATTTATTGCCGTCGTCAACGATTCCAGCACACGTGAAGAAATCCAACGAGGATTTGCGATTTTACAATCTACAGTCCCTGGTAGCGAGCTGGAGTTTCGATCTCGCCAGAGCTTGGGGCCGGAATTTAATCATGCCGGAGAATTTATTCAACTTAACATCGGAGAACTTAGCCAATCAATTGCTTATCCTTTCGAGCAGCCGATAAAGGTTGTAATTGAGTCTGCACTGCAAAGCATGGTAGTTCGAAAATCTCATTGGATTACTTTTGTTGAAGGCCATGGGGAAGCCTCTCCATTTGGTAAAAAAACATCCGATCTAAAAGCCCTTTACCATGAGCTAAAAGCGATGGGCTGGCCAATTGCGTTGCAAGATTTAACCAATTCAGAGGGGATAAGTTCCAATACTAAATTGGTCGTTGTTGCAGCGAGTAAATTTCCATGGTTACCTGGTGAAGATGCAAAATTATTACGCTATCTGAAAAATGGTGGAAATCTCCTATTGCTTGTCGATCCAGATAGTGAACTGCCAGATTCTATTGAGAAATTTATCGGCATTAGTCGAATACCAGGAACATTGGTTGATTGGAATGGATATCAGGCTGGCACTCCCCATCCTGCTATCAGTATTGTTCAACAACATACTGACCATCCGGTGGTCGCGTCACTTGATTCAATATTAGCTTTTCCATGGAGTAGTGGATTAAGCTTACCTCCTAGTACTGAAGATTTTGAGTATTTACCAATAGTTGCGACCCATTCGGCCGTTTGGAATGAGCTTAATGTAGATGCTGAGAAGCTTTCATTTGACGAGGACCAGGGGGAACTGCAGCAGTCATTTGTGGTTGCCGCCAGTCGCACTAATCTTCAAAACAAACAAAAAATCGTTGTAATTGGTGATAGCCATTTTGCCAGTGATTCCGCGATTAATAATTATGCGAATAAACAGTTTTCGCTCAATCTGTTTAGCTGGCTTGCCGATCAAGAAGTCGCCAAGTTGGCCAATGTCAGGGCGTCGGATGCTCATATTGAACCGGACCAAACCTTGCACTGGCTTATCCGTTGGGGATATGGTGTGTTTCTGCCGCTAATATTTGCAATATGGAGTATTTATTCTTGGTCAAGGTGGAAGCGTCTTGAATAATATAAAATCCGAATTAAACCGCCGACAGTGGTTAAATATCATTATTATTTCAATTAGTGCGATGTTTTTGTTGATAGTGATTGTTTCAAAGAAATTGAGTGAATCAGCTAGTCAACAGATAAACACAAACCAAATACCGAGTAGCGGGCAAATTCAAAAACTGGATTTTGGCGAAATAACTATTTACCGCCAAGGAGAACAATGGAGTTCGTTACCCGAAAAAGTTGTTAGAGCTGAAGTTGCACGGACGATAGGTCTACAATGGCAGCAACTTCTGAATAGACCGGCTAAGCCGATTGAATCGCCAATAAATATTGGTCATACCGTATTATTGTTTTTCGGCGAATCGAATAGACCGGTTATTTGCAAGGTAAAAAAACAAGATAAGATCACCATTTTTCAATTCATTGAATCGAATCTTGAATTTGAAATCGATGCCCGGTTACAACACCGATATTTACCGCAGTAAGGGAACAAATATGCCAGAGCTACCTGAAGTTGAAACTAGTTGTCGGGGGATTGAGCCCTTCTGCGTGGGCGCCAAAATAAAAAAAGTCGAAGTTCGTCAGAATAAACTACGCTGGCCGGTCGCCACGGATATTGATCAACAATTTAAAGGAAAAATGATTGAGTCGATAGAGCGCCGTGGTAAGTATATGCTGCTTAACGTGGGTGCAAAGAGTCTGATGATTCACCTAGGTATGTCAGGCAGTTTAAGGGTGCTACAAGCGCCGGTTAAACCTGGTAAACACGATCACATTGATATTGTCCTCGATAATGGTAAGTCTATCCGTTATAACGACCCAAGGCGCTTCGGTAGTTTTATTGTAAATACGGAAAAGTTGGCGCATCCACTATTAGCTAAACTTGGTGTTGAGCCTCTAACGTCTGACTTTGATACAGATTATCTTTATCAGGTTTGCAAAAAGAGAAGTGTTGCAATAAAAAGTCTTATCATGAATAGTCAAATTGTTGTTGGTGTTGGCAATATTTACGCACAAGAAGCACTTTTTCTCGCAGGAATTAACCCTAAAAGAGCTGCCAATAAGGTTTCAAAGCCACGTATAGAAAAATTAGTAGACGCAATTAAAGAAGTGTTAAGTAAAGCAATAGAGGCGGGTGGTAGTAGTTTGAAAGACTTCACTGCTGCCGATGGCAAACCTGGATACTTTCAACATGCCCACCAAGTCTATGGGCGGGGTAGTGAGCTATGTGTAAATTGTGATAAAGCGTTAAAGCAGGTGACCATAGGTCAACGAACGACAACTTATTGTACGAACTGCCAGAAATAGATAATGAATATTAATTCAAGGATAGTCATTTGCGGTAAAGGTCGGATAGGATTGCCTTTGGTACAGGAATTATTTGCTAAAGGACTAAAGCCTGAATTTGCCCGTATCGATCCTGACAGTGGGTTGATCGGAATCGAACTAAATAAGCCCATCGATAAATTAGTCATTTGCATCTCGTCTGCTGGAAAATCATGGACTTGGGACAGTATCTTCAGTGGATTAAAACGACAGGTGGAAAACCGCGCGGTTGCCATTAAAGCGCTTATTTATGTCTCGTCAACACGTGTTTACGATGGCATCGAAAACGGTTTTGTCGATAAATCAACCACGCCAGTGGCGGATTCAATTCGGGCTCAAAGCTTGCTAAACGCTGAAGCCACTATCAAATCAATTGCAGCGGTTTCATACGTTATTCGGCCCAGTGGGTTATATGGTGCAGATTACCAACGATATTTGTCGATTTTACATGCTGCTGAAGAAAAACCGAGATTCGGTACTCATCAACAAGCCGTGGTAGATAGGTTAACCGAGTTAGTACTATTAAAAAATTTGTCTAATGGCGCAGAAATCTTAACCGACGGTATGCTCTATTTTAAAGGTGCCAAATTAAAGTGCGAAAAGGACACTGATGACGTTTTCAAATTATCTCAGCAATTTCGAGTTTTGCTCAATTCAAATTTTAATCATGTAAAATAAAAAAGCCTGGTTATGACCAGGCTTTTTCAGGCTACTCGGTACACGAGGTGTAAAATCAATTACTTGATTTTAGCTTCCTTGTACATCACGTGCTTGCGTACAACTGGGTCGTACTTTTTGAACTCAAGCTTGTGTGGAGTGTTCTTTTTGTTTTTATCAGTGGTATAGAAGTGGCCTGTACCAGCTGAAGAAACTAATTTGATTTTATCGCGCATGGTTCAGTCCTCTTATACTTTTTCGCCGCGTTGGCGAATTGTTGCTAAAACTGCATCGATGCCTTTTTTATCGATGATGCGCATACCTTTAGCTGATACGCGCAATTTAACGAAACGGTTTTCGCTCTCAACCCAAAAACGATGAGAGTGAAGGTTTGGCAAAAAACGACGGCGAGTGCGGTTTTTTGCATGAGATACATTGTTTCCTGTTGCTGGTCTTTTACCAGTAACCTGACATACTCGTGACATTACTCTAGCCTCTTAAAATTCTGTACTGAACGGCAAATTTTCGTCGCCTGAATAATACTGACGCCTTCCTGCCGCTAAAAGGGCGCACTTTATACCAAATACCTGCCAAGAATACAACTTTTTGCTTATATTTTTACCTGTTTTAGCGATCAACTCTTAATAATGGCCAATCTTGGCGGGAGCTGCTTAAACCTGGCCAAGCTCCGCAAGCGAGATCACTTGATGAGAAGCTACTATTAAATGGTCTAAAAGACGCACATCAATCAGCTGAAGCGCAGATTTGATGGTCTGCGTGATTTGGATATCTGATACGCTAGGCTCTGCTACTCCTGAAGGGTGATTATGAGCTACGATTAGAGCCGCTGCATTAAATTCTAATGACTTTTGTACTAGAACCCTCGGATGTACTGAAGATGCATTGATAGTGCCACTAAATAGTTCTTCATAACGGATTATTCGATGCTGATTGTCTAAAAATAAGCCGACAAATATTTCGTTCTTTTTGCTAACCAATTTTGATTGAACGTAGGATTTTACCTGAGCTGGATTTTGAATTGCGTCTTTCTCAGCAAGTTCTTCCGCCAGGTATCGTTGGCTCATTTCAATACAAGCATGCAATTGAACGTATTTGGCATTGCCGAGGCCTTTGAGTTGGCAAAACTGCTCCAAGTCAGCCGCCAGCATTCCTTTTATGCCACCAAAATGCTGGATAATCTCACGTGCTAGTTCTATGGCATTTTTCCCTTTGATGCCGGTTCGCAGAAATATTGCTAATAATTCGGCATCGCTCAGAGCTGACGCTCCATGTTTCAAAAGCCTTTCTCTAGGCCTTTCTTCATTAGGCCAACTTGTAATACTACTCATTGCGAGTCCTTTCGCGCTTGTTTGTCTAATTTCTGAGCATTTTGAATAATAAAAAACCCTTTGTCTGTAAGACACTTATGACAAAAAGAGTGAGAAATCGCTGACAAGGTCTGCTATTATTCACAGTTAGTAAGTATTCAGTTCGCCTTGGGCGCGGTGAAATGTATTTCTCAAGGAATCGTCAGTTGCCTAATAACACCAATTCTAAGCCTCAAGTTAAAATTATTTTAGGGATCAGCGGTGGTATTGCTGCTTATAAATGTCCCGATCTTGTAAGGCGATTAAAAGAGCGAAATTTTGATGTCAGGGTCGTATTGACTCCGTCGGCAGAAGAGTTTGTTACTCCAATGGCGCTGCAAGCGGTTTCCGGAAATCCTGTTCACCGAGAAACTTTTGATGAGCAGATGGAAGCTGCCATGGGCCATATCGAGTTGGCCAAGTGGGCTGACTACATTTTGATCGCTCCAGCAACAGCTAATACGGTAGCGAAACTGGTCCATGGCCAAGCTGACAATCTTTTGACAACCATTATTTTGGCGTCTCAAGCCGACTTGGTTGTGGCGCCTGCTATGAATCAGCAAATGTGGGCGAACCAAAACACTCAAAGAAATATCGCGGAGCTGATGAGCAAAGGGGTAGAAGTTTTGGGGCCTGCAAGTGGGGAGCAGGCATGCGGCGATGTAGGCCAAGGACGTATGATTGAACCATTGGATGTAGCACAAAGAATGCAAGCAATAAGTGAACAAGAAAAAGTTCTGAAAGGAAAAAAAGTCGTTATAACCGCCGGCCCAACAGTCGAAGCGATTGATCCTGTCCGTTATATTTCAAATCATAGTTCTGGAAAAATGGGTTATGCCATTGCACGCGCAGCTCAGAAAGCTGGTGCAAATGTCTCGCTGGTGTCTGGACCGGTGAATATAGCCGCGCCAAAAGATGTTAAATTAGTTTCAGTGGTCAGCGCTGCGGAAATGTTTGCCGCCGTGCAGCAAGAATCAACGGATACAGATATTTTTATCGGATGTGCAGCGGTGGCTGATTACACGCCTGTTGACGTGGCGAAGCAGAAAATAAAGAAAAATGAAGAAACTATGTCACTGAATTTAAAAAGAAACCCTGATATTCTAGCCTGGGTCGCGAAGCAAGCTAAAAGACCTTATGTGGTAGGGTTTGCTGCGGAAAGTCAAAAGTTAAAAGGGTTTGCTACCCGAAAACTTGAAAAGAAAAAGTTAGATTTGATATGTGCAAATGATATCAGCTGTGAAAACTTAGGCTTTAACAGTGATGACAATCAACTATTGCTGCTAGATAAAAACGGTAACGAGAACCTTCTCCCTATCGCGGCCAAAGAAATACTCGCCGGTCAAATTATTCAGCACATAGCCAACAAAATTAGTGAATACTAATTACTCGTTATTTTGCATTTTGGTAACGGAGACCCAAGGTGAAAATTAATAAAGATAAAGATAAAGAAAAAGAAAAGAAAAAGTCGGCATCAAAGAAAGAAGTTAAAACACTTCTCTCCTACTCTTTGCCTTACTTAATACTTTGCGTTCTAACCATTATTTTTGTGGCGATAGTTCAGTACTATTTAGTAGTAATCGCTCCGGCCAAAGATCGCAATCGCACCTTTGTTGAAGTGACTATGACTTCATACATGGAATTAGTGCTGAGTCGTTTAGACAGTATCAGTATTTCTGCGCAGTCTGTTTTGAATGATCCTTCAATTAAAAGTGTATTAAGAACCGCCACTCAAGAAGAGTTAAATCAAGTTGAGTTAAATCTGAAAGAGCGGTTAAGCAATGTTGTCGGCGTCAGAATCTTACCCAGTGATGTGCATGATGTTGATCCTAATTCTAAACCCGCAATCACCAACGTTTCATTGCAATTAATAAGACAGTTGAAGAACAGTGACTCGGTGATGCATGAAGCTATCGACGCAGGAAAGCCAACCCAACACGTAGCGGTTATATTTAAGGTTTCAGGGACCAGCAAAGTGGTCATTGTCGGAGTGGATTTTGCAATATTTAGTGAAGCGCTACCTTCGGAAAGATTGGTTCCTGGCTATTATGAGTTTCTACAACGTTTTGCTAATCAAAACCGTACGATAATTTCTTTAGGAGATGCTTCACTCAAGCAGGGCGACCCACTAGGGATCGCAGACGTAAAAAAGACTCAGTGGCGCATTGCATTTTGGCCGCAAGATGCCGCCAAGTTTAATTCAGAGTTGGAGCTACTATTATTTTTTGGCGGACTCATGCTAGTAATGGCGCTGGTCGGCGTGGGCGGTTTCTTTGGCCTCAAAAATCTCCAGACTATAGTGAGAACCGACGCGTCAAATTTTGTCAAATGGTTGTTAGATAGCAAAAAAGAAAACAAAGCACTTTTAGTCAGCGACTTTGAGCTTCAAGTATTTCAGGATGCTTCAAAAACATTAGTTCGTGAAGGGTTTGAATTGGGAGCTGCGGTTTCTTCGCCGGCACAACAAAAGAAAGCCGATACAGAACAAAAGGCGTTGCCATCAGAGAGTGGCTCATTGATAGAGGCGCTGGGAACTAGTTCAAACGGACTTGAGGTGAGTACAGTTCAACAAACGAGTAATGGCGTTTTGATTTCTGACTCTATTTTTAGAGAGTACGATATTCGCGGCATTGTCGGGGATACGCTGAATTCTGAAATCGTTAGAGAGCTAGGTCGAGCAATTGGCAGTGAAGCATTTGAACGTGGAGAACAACGTATCGTGGTTGCTCGGGATGGTAGGCTCTCCGGTCCTGAATTAATCAATGCGTTAAAACAAGGCTTAATGGAAAGCGGTCGAGATGTTATTGACGTAGGGGAAGTCCCTACTCCGCTGCTGTATTTCGCGACAAACTATCTCGATGCTAGTAGCGGAGTTATGCTAACTGGTAGTCACAATCCTAAAGATTATAATGGTCTAAAAATTGTTATTGGCGGTAATACTCTTTCAGGCGAAGACATTCAAGGTTTAAGGAAGCGGATTGAAAGCGATAATATGGTTAAGGGCTCGGGTAGTCATGAAACTATGTCAGTTACCCAAGATTACATCGGTCAGGTAACTAGCGATGTTGCCTTGGCTCAGCCACTAAAAGTTGCGGTTGATTGCGGTAATGGTGTGGCCGGAAAAATAGCTCCTCAGCTGTTGCAAGCTCTCGGCTGCGAGGTTATTGGCTTGTATTGTAAAGTAGATGGGAATTTTCCGAATCATCATCCAGATCCTAGCAAACCTGAAAACTTAAAAGAGTTGGTTGAATTAGTTAAATCTGAGAAGGCTGATATTGGTTTAGCCTTTGATGGCGATGGTGACCGGCTAGGGGTGATTGATTCAGAAGGCAACGTGATCTGGCCTGACCGACAAATGATGCTTTACTCAATAGATGTCCTATCCCGAAATCCAGGTGCCGACATTATTTATGATGTTAAGTGCACCAAACATCTCGCTAAGGTGATCTCGACTAATGGCGGCCATCCAATAATGTGGAAGACCGGCCATTCTTTGGTTAAAGCCAAAATGCGCGAAACCGGTGCGCTATTGGCAGGGGAGTGCAGTGGTCATATATTCTTCAAAGAAAGATGGTATGGGTTCGACGATGCGTTATATACAGCTGCGCGTTTGCTGGAAATTCTTTCTGCAGATACTCGTAAATCTTCAGAAATCTTTAAAGCGCTGCCAGATAGTGAAGTGACGCCAGAAATTAATGTGCCTATTTCGGATGAAAAGAAATTTGAATTTATCAAGAAGCTTACAAATCAAGGCGCTTTTGGCGAAGGTAAAATAATCGATATTGATGGTGTTCGAGTAGAGTACCAGGATGGTTGGGGACTCGTAAGAGCTTCCAATACGACACCTAACTTGGTTATCCGATTTGAAGGGGAAGATCTTCAGACGATTGAGCGAATTAAAAACATATTCAAACAACAAATGCTAATGGTAGATAGTAGCTTAAGACTGGATTTTTAGGGGTTAGTTGTGGCAGAAAAAAAATCAAACAGAAAGCAGGATATATTGCAAAGTCTTGCGCATATGCTGGAGACCGATCTGACAGGACGTATTACTACTGCTCGATTGGCAAAAGAAGTGGGAGTATCTGAGGCTGCTCTTTATCGTCATTTTCCTAGCAAAGCCCGTATGTATGAGTCGTTATTAGATTTTTGCGAAGAGAGTGTTTTCTCTCGAATCAATACTATTACAGCAGGGCAACACAGTACCCAAGAAAAATGCTTTATGGTTGCCTCCTTAGTTTTAAACTTTAGTCTTAAAAACCCCGGAATATCTAGAATATTAACCGGTGAAGTACTACTAGGAGAAACGCAAAGACTTAAATCGAGAGTTTCTCAGTTATTTGATAAATTGGAGCTAAGTTTTAAGCAGCTTATTCGTAACTCTGCTGTTGAACAAGGCGCGTCAACAGTTGACTCAGCAGCGTCTGCTAAGCTAATTGCATCTATTGTTGAAGGAAGAATTCAACAATATGTAAGGTCAAATTTTTCGATTAATCCAATGGAAAATTGGGAGAGTCAATGGCGCATTTTAACCCAAGGGGTTTCATTAGTTTAAGAAGCAAATGCCTGTCGAGCAAAAAAAAGCGACTCTTGGGTCGCTTTTTTTTGTAAAACTTCTAACACTTAAATCGTTTCACTTATTTTTGTTAAGTAACTTTTTTTAAGTTTTTTAACAAATTCGCTTTTACAGAGTGCTACTCCTTGTTCAGAATCATTACATGAAATTTCCAATAATATCTGGCTCTGGTTTTGCGGTGCGGGAATTCTAGAAAAAGACAATGCTATTTCACCGTCTTCCTCTGGTTTGCTGGTTAATATTAGTGTATTAGTAATTATTTCAATCCGTCCGGAAGCATTATCTTTGGCATAAATTTGCGCGATTTGCCAAGCTTTTTGACATGTAATTTTATCAGGACATTCATACACAACAGGCATACTGCCCTGGCTTTCTTCTTCGTCTTTTTTAAGCGTTTTGCGAAGAGATTCCAATTCTTTGTACCTGATAATATCTCTCTCATAACGCTCCGCTACTGTGACTTTTTCTTGTTCGAGTAAACCGGAATTGTGCGCGTTATTAGCAAGTTGTTCATGCGTGTTTTTGATGTCTTTTTCCAAAAGCTTAGGTAATTTTTGGCCTAAACGTTCATGCGTCGCTGCTTGACGTTGTTGTTCTTCTAATTGCAGTTTGAGCAAATTGGACTTGCTTACTTGGATCTTAATTCTTTGCTCAAGAGCTAATAATTGTGCATCACGATTGCGAATGATGTCACCGATAGAACTAAACTGGCGCAAAAGCTCAGCGTCACTACGGATTTTTT
>JAPHTP010000142.1 GCA_026196875.1 Kangiellaceae bacterium | reverse complement strand
AAAGAAGTTTGAAGAATACGAAAATAGGCCATCTTATTTTCATTCGAATATCGAATAAAGTTGGTTATTTTAGAGGTCAGATAGTCAACAGCTTCCCACCATTCCAAATTTTGTTCGAATAGCTTCTGGATACCCACAAAATCTAATATCATTAAGACGCGTCTTTGTTGCGATTCGGACAATTCCAATAACCAGTCCACACTAGATATAATAGGCTTTGAAGAATTACTAGTGGGTCGTGATGGATAACTAAACTTCTTTTTAGCTTTCTTTGAGTCGAAGCGAAATTGGGCATACGGAGTCGCGTAGTTATTTCCTTGTGAAGTTGGAAAAGAGAAGCCCTTCGGATTAAATATTAACTCAAAGTATGCAGAATACTTTCCATTTGTTTGCAGATAGATCCAACTCAACTTGCCGAGTAGGAGCACATTTAATTTTACCTCATCAATATATTTGACTAGGTAAATACTGGCGAAATCTAAAAGCCCGTATAGATTTCTCCGATCAACAAAACACATCCATTGGGCAGCAATTCCAAACTCTGAAGCCAGTATGGTTTTATCATATTGGTATTCAAGTCTTTGGTAAAACACACTATCTAAATCGAAAATTGGCATGACTTCACTTTCCGAACTACTTGATATTAGCTCTTTAGTCCGCTCTAGATAAATGCGACAATTTTCTTCCCAAACACCTACATCACCAACTATACATGGTAATGCCGAAGGATAATCTCGTTTTAGTTCGTAAATAACTCTCTGAGCTTTACTAATAAGTTTAGGGGAGATAGAGAGTTTTTCTTTTTCTCCACTTTTAATCCCTGGACAACACCAGTAAACATCTTTTCCTAGTTTGTAAGGAAACCCATAAAGCCAATAAAGATGAGTACGAATTAGAGTTCTAACTCGCGCTTCTCCTTTGGCTTTACTAATTAGTTTTAGGTTTGTAGGTTTCACAGCCTTAATCCTTCAAAATTTACCCTTTGAACGCGATACCAGTAAAAATTCTCACAGCATTCCCTCGCTCAATAGAATGATGCTGCAAACGCCTTTTACTTTTCTCGTTGGCTCGGCTAACTTCAACTTGCTCTTTCAACTTATGTACAATCAAGGCCTTTGCTAGACGTTTGTTGGCGTGCTGACTTCTTTCAGTTTGGACTTTTACACTAATTCCAGTTGGAATATGTGTCGCTCTAACTGCCGAGTTCGTCTTATTTACATGTTGACCACCCGGTCCCGAAGCTCGGACAGCTTCAAAACGTATTTCCGAATCTAATCCAGTAGCAGATGAGTCATTCGTTTCAACTTTCGAATAAGAACCAGTAATAAACCAGTTCTTACGCCTATGCTTCGACCGATAGGGACTCTGACAAATCCATTGAATTGTTCCTTTCCACTTTCTCGCTAAGAAAAGCGATTTATCTCCATCAAGTTTTAAAAGTATGGACCTAAAAGTATCAACTTCTCGTCCTACTTCAGACTCAACAATCGAGAGCCTAACATTTTCCTGTCTCGCTTCCGCTTCAAACTTATTAAGCGCTAACGCCACAGCTAAACAACACTCAGAAGGCCCCTGTGCCGCCGATAACAGAAATATAATCATCGGCAATCTCCTTGAAATTCATGAGTGTATAAGAGACCAAAGCAAACGCCCCAAGTATCTGAATTTACGATAATGTCTACGCATCCAGACTGAGTTTGGACACTGAGTCCATTTAAATTTTCCATAGCAGAATCCCACAGAAACCATGGTTAAAAACAAGTATTAAAATTCGATTTAAATCGAATGAATAAAATCAGTTTTGAAAATTTAGCAGACCCGAAATTCAGCTGTTCCGGTCCAATAAAGAGAAAGCTATGGGATCAGAATTTACTGAAAAGCAGATCTGCAAAAGATATTAAAATTAAACATTTATTTAAACTCCTCCGCAGTTGAATTGATTGTGACGAATGTCAGAATTGGCGCAAGTTTAATACTAGAGAAAATAAAAATCAACAAGGAATAACTATTTTTAAAAAATTAGTTTGACGCTTGTTCAGCACCTAGATCAAAAACCCAATTTTCGATGAAGTCACAAACATGCTCGCTGTTGAGTGGGCTTGAAAAATAAAAACCTTGTATAAATTCACATTCTACCTGTTTGAAAAAATCGACTTGAAACTGTTCCTCTATGCCACAGGCTACTGTGTGTATATCAAAGCACTTAGATATTTCAATGATCGATTTAAGTAGTTTTTTACCACCAGTGCTGTTGATTTCTCGATTAATGAATTGTCGGTCTATTTTAATTACATCTAAGGGTAATGCCTGCAATAGTTTTAAAGAAGAGTAATTATTTCCGAAGTCGTCTAATGAAATTTTGATCCCTAATTGTTTTAATCTACTTAGTTGAAAAATCGCTTTGGATTCATCCTTGATTATTGCCGATTCATTCACCTCTATCTCAAGATGATCGCCCGGTATATCGTATAGTTTGATGTAGTTTTGAATGAGTTCGAAAGTGTCATTACTATACAACTGTCCGGCGGAAATATTTATCGAGACTTTCAAGTCTGTATACACTGCGTTACGCCATTTCCGCATTTGAAAACAAACTTTATCAAATACCCAATTACCGATTTCACAAATTAGATTTGTTTCTTCCGCAACCTTCATAAACTCTGAGGCCGGCACCAATCCATATTCGGGTCGCTGCCATCTCACTAAAGCTTCACAAGCGACAATTTGACCATTTTCAAGGGCAACCCTTGGTTGAAAGTGTAATATTAGCTCCTCTTCCTCCAATGCAGCACGAATGCTCTTTTCAAATTCAGCTTTTCGCTGTGCATGCATGTTCATCTCTTTAGTGAAGTATTCTATATTTCTAGTACCCTGCTTTTTCGCTTCATTTAACGCAAAATCAGCGTTCTTCAGCAAGGCTTCTGATTTAGTCGCATCATCAGGATAAAGAGAGATCCCTATATTTCCTTCCAAATGCACACTATGTCCATGAAGGATAAAAGGCTCTTCTAATCCATCTAAAATTCGTTGCGCAACTGTGTAAGCGCTTCTCGATTGTTCAATGTCGACAAGTAAAAGTGTGAACTCTACACCGACAATTCGAGCGACAATATTATCGAGAGAATCGTTGATGCTCTTACGTTCAATCATATCGCCTGCGCGAACCAGTTTTTCTAGTCGGTGTCCAACAGCTGTCAGCAATTCGTCTCCAAATTCTTTTCCTAAGTGATCGTTAATCTCTCTGAAACCTTCAAGGTCAAGGTGTAATATGGCTATTTGCTCGCTTCGCCGACTAGCGATACTCATTACCCGGGCCAGTTCTTTTATAAGAAAATCAATATTTGGTAGTCCGGTTAGCTTGTCGTAATAAGCTAATTTTTCGAGGGATTTCTTCTTGATCGCGTAGTTGTTACGCATCACCAACACAGATTCAACCAAGCGGTCTATCTCGTCTGTCTCGGGAATCAACCCATCAATAGGAAGCGGGTTTGCCTTACCAAAGTCGCGAATAAACTGATTTAAATATTCAAGCTTTAGGATAAGTTGTCTTTCGATTCTTAGCCGGTAGAAGAACCATATAACTAGGTTCAAAGAAGTAAAGACAATGAAGAATAAGGTTAGTTGTTGCCAGTTTGAAGTAACAAATTGGGCAAATTTCTGGCTAGTAGAGGAGGACGACCAGTTTAGATATATCGCTACAGTAGCAACTTGCACTAAGGCAATCACCACTATCAGTGGTACATATATTAAGGTTAATTTATTCTTTAACCTCAAGTTCAACCTCCCTGAATGGGCTAATATAAGCACAATTTACTGATATCCTAGAAAAAGCTTAGTCTAAATCCGGCTGAGTTTAAAAAAATTCGAAATAAAATAGTAATTTAGGAACAATTTAAGGACTCGCTATATCGTTACCAGCATTATTCAGAATAGAGTCTGGATTGAATACGGAATAGTTTATTCACATTTTCTGTGAATAAACTTGTCAATAAGCATGGAATTCTATTGTCCAGATCGCGCAATTTAAGGGCCTGGCTAGGTTGATCAAATGTTGATCTCGTGAGCTAAGCGTTTGCAATTCGCTTTAATATTGATCAAAGAGTGATCAAAAGTAGCGGGATAACAAGTAACGCACCAGTGGTGTTAATTTCCATCTCAGTTACTCACAGATTCTGTGGATAAGCCTGTAGGTAACAAAAGAATGATAGGCTGAAGAACTCTCTATTTGCTTGTTATGAGGCGACGATCAAAATTTGATCGAGTTATTGCGACTTTCAAATTTTCGATTAACTTTTGATCAAATCGGCTTTTGGCTTTATTAGATTAAGCTCAAATGGAATTTTTAATTAAAATATCCGGACTTACTCACAAATTCTGTGGATAAGCCTGTCGATAATTATCTACAACCTAGATCTAAGCCTTAAAATATATGGGTTGAAAGCTTTTGATCACCTATTGATCGCCTGAATTTACCACTTTTGCATCGGTCATTAAAAACACTTCAGATTCCCCAAATTTGCTTATAGTGCGAACCCTTTTTAAGCTCACTTATGGCTCGATTGAAGCGATCAACTGTAGTTTGATCAACTGTCTTTTTACTAAAAATGATTGATACCAACCCCGAGTAAGTTGTTATATGGCAGGAAGTTACGTCCTTTAAACCTGGTATTGTTCGTTTCATATAAGCCATAACAATCGGGTCTTCCAAGATCCCATCAATCTTATTGGCTTTAAAAAGCTGCAGTTCTTCATGGTTACTTTCAGAATAATGGAGCAGTGAATTTAGCTCAGTATCCTGTTGAATATCGGTTATCAGGTCTCCGTATAAAACTCCACGGCTGACGCTCATTTTAAACCCTTCTCTCAATAATTGTGGTAATTCGATATCACGGCATAACTTAGCTTTTTCAGCTTTGACATAAAGTACAAACATCTCTCTCCGATAAGGAACTGAAAACCAACCAAACTCGCTTCTTTCATCAGTGATGGTTGTATCCATGGTCATGTCAATTCTTCCCTGTGAAATATCCTTAATGTTTTGGGAGAAACTCTGAAGTCGGAGTTCAAGTTTACAACCGGTTAAACTATCGAGTTTCTTAATCAGTTCAATTTGAAAACCGATTGGCTTTTGCTGTTCATCGAGATATTGAAATGGAGGCCAAATGTGCCAACCTAAAATAAGATTGCAGTGTTGGGTGTCAGATTTGCTCTCTGCTTTTAGTGGGTTGCTGCAAATGACAACGAATAAACAGATTGCAACTGCCATCGACATACAAGATTTGATTATTCTAGAATGCATTTTTCAACAGTAGTCAGGAAAGTTACCCCAAACACGGGCACTAATTGCTGTCAGTTAAGCCAAATCTCCGTAAATACCACTCAAGAAGCAGACAAACAAAGAATAAGCACAAATTCTGATAATTCTAATTTGCTCTATACCGAATTATAGCTTAGATTTTTGGCTATATTTTAATAATGATACAAGCATACTTAGCAAAAATACGGCATGAAATAGAAGAACGCAATTTTGCAAGCTCAGCTGAGCTCGCTCGTTCTCTAGAATCTCATACTCATGGTCTTAACTACGAAGTTCGCTCAGATTTGGCGCTTTTTGCAATACTTATCGTTTCCTTGAGAGTCGAACTAGAAAGAATGAGAGACCAAACTGAGCAGGTTGGAACGTTATTTGAGGCACAACTCAATTATTTGGAAAGCCTGTTGGCCAAGGCCGATGAATATTATCAGTCGTTGTTCAAACTAGAAAATGTTTGCTAGTACTTGCCCCCAAACAACAGTTAATTCAGACTCAACTAATGAGCCCGATCATTTTATTATCTGAATCCCAACTACCTGAGATAAATCACCTTATAAGTGCTCCGCAAACTCTTCGACCAAATGATGAGTGTAAGTGACGTCACCTGCGTATTTAGTTAAGTGGGTAACGTCTCGGTACATATCTGATGTAATTTTATCAAGTAGTTGATGGTTATTAATTTTTAAACTGGTAGCCTTTTCAATTTGCATCACAGCTTGGTCGAGCCTCGCTTGAGCTTCAGGCGTATAGTTTATCCATTTAAAATCCCTCGGCATCATTACGATTTCTACCCGTTCAGCCACTGGTTTAAAATTCTCAACAATTCTTATGAAACTCTCCACCAGTAACGGCTCAAAATGCAAAGATTCAATACCAGAGCTTTCAATTCGTCTTAGACGCCGATTTTTCTTCATCGAATCATCCTGAAATGTCTCATAGTACTCTTTAAATACCTGTATTGTTCTTTCAGAACGCTCTTCAGGAATAGTTCCGCCGCCTTGCCAACCATAGTGCCAACGTGCATCTTCGAAATCGGGATACTCTTTTTCAAACAGTTCATTCAACTCATTACCAAGTTCTCTTCGCTTATCCAGTAATTCTTGTGGCTCATCAAACCTCTTTGCCCTTTTGGGTGGAAACATTTCGCGGCCAAAGAAGCTGGTAATCATTTCAGCCGAAATATCATTTCTTAAATATTTGATATTAAACAGTAAAGCACCTCGTTCAGGGTCATTCAGGGCAATCTCGAATAACTCTTTGTCAGTCGCTAACATGGTTAGAAAAGAATCTACAATCGGAACGGCTCCGTTCCATCTAGTCTGACTAGCTTGAAATGGATTAAACTCAATAATGACCAGTTTCATTTTTCTATTTTCAGCTTGAAATGCTTCTTGAATTCTACGAGATAAATAATCCTGGAAAAACGGATTTAACCCGCCAAACCCAAAGTTAAATGATTTAACGTCCTTCCCAAGTTCTTTTGCTTGTTGATCGAATTGTCGCGGCGAAAATCCTGCTCCCACCATAGAAGAACCAAACATCATTACCAAATCCTTCTCTTCCTTAACAATCTTGGGCAGGGCTTTTCGGGCTTCCACTACGCGCCCCATGATGCCTTCAGCACTCGCTTCATTTAAATAAGTGAATAGGCGAACTGATGCTAGAGCCGTGGCCATAACGAGAAATAGCGCTAAGCTTATTTTTAAATAAACTCGACGCTGCTGGCTTGCAATATAATCGCTTTCAAACTCCTGGCTTTTAGTTTGGTTCATAACGCTATCCTCTGGCTTAGAATTGGAAATAGATGAACTCATCGCTAGGTTCTCCTATAAACAAGCACAAAATGTGCGCAAAAATCATCGTACTCCAAAATAACCACTTCTTATTTTCGAATTTTTCGCTACCTTTTAAGATAAAGTAATCCACTATGTGTGTAATAGCGATCCAGAAGATAACAATCACAAAAAGCACTCTCGCAGTTTTATCACCTTCAACGGTGGATGAGAAAGTATGCATATCAATGAGCATTTGTATCGCCGTATCAATATCTGCCGCTCTGAACAAAACCCACCCGATAAGCACCAAGTAGAAAGTAATGAACCATTTTAAAATCTTAATCCCTACATTATTTTTGCTATTAAAACTCTCAAAAAATTTAAGCCCTGCAAAGTAATGAGTTGCAGTAATTATTGCGCCATGGAATGCTCCCCAGGCGACAAAGGTCCACGCTGCACCATGCCATAAACCACCCAAAAGCATAGTAATAAAAACGTTTCGAGTTCGATGTCCGGTACGGTTGCCGCCTAGCGAAAAATATAAATAATCTCTTAACCAACTTGACAAAGATATATGCCAGCGGCGCCAAAAATCGACCGGCGATAAAGCGAAATAAGGTACTCTAAAATTAAGCGGGATTTGAAATCCCAGAAGCAAGGCTAAGCCAATTGCCATATCTGTGTACCCCGAAAAATCACCGTAAATTTGCCCGGCAAAAGCAATCACTCCGGTCCATAACTCTATATCGCTAATAGCTTCTTTTGCTTCAAATGCTTTTTGTGCTGGAATGGCAAGAAGATCTGCGCCTGTCTTTTTAATTAAACCTACCGTAATCAACAAAATTCCGTGTTTCGCAGTCTGCCAAGTAGGCAGCGCAATCTTGTGCATTTGCGGTAAAATCTGTCTGGCACGAAGAATTGGGCCCGCAACGAGTTGAGGGAAAAAGGACAAGGCTGCAACAAATTCAACCAGCCCCTTTCGAGGCTTCATATCACCGCGGTAAACGTCTATGGTATAACTCAGGCTTTGGAAGGTATAAAATGAAATACCAACTGGAAGCACCCATTCAAGAACAGGTAAAGATGCTTGGTAGTTGAATAATAATAAGAAATCAGCCACCGAATATAACACGAAATCGGCGTACTTAAATAAGCCCAATATCCCTAAGTTGATAACCAGTGATAGGGTTACCAACCACTTCTTCTTAGATTGAGTAGTTGCGTTTGCAATAGCGAGAGCAATAAAGTAATCAGCGACGCCACTACCCACCAGCAATGGAATAAACCGATAGTTCCACGCTCCATAGAAAATTAAACTACCAACAAGAATTAAATAGACTTTTGGCTTCTGTCTAAGGAAAGCAAAACCATAAAATAGAATAAAAATGGCAAAGAATAGAAAAAACAACGGAGTATTAAATATCATTTACAATACTCCTTAATACTTTTGGCCTTGTCATAAGTGTCCCTAGTATTTTGATTTTTATTAAATTATCGGTTATTTCAGCTCTATCGTTCGACTAAAGGAACGTCATTGATGATTAGGTAGACGTTAACAACTGGTAAATAGTTTGCATTAACTTTCTGAAGGATAGCTGAAAAGTCTATCTTTCTAGTTTCTTCCCAAACAAAACTAAGAGAGAGACTGGAATTTGCCGAATAACTAGCTCCCACGCCGAGCCGCGACAGTTTATCTTCCTTTGATGTGAAAAAAGTAAATAGCAATAAAGTTGAAAAACAAATTATGGTTTTCACTTCTCTCTCCTCTGATTCTATTATCAAGTAACGTCATTCCATAAAATGTTTTGTAACTAAGTATTAAGCGTCTTAGATTGCTCGTCACGATACACATCAAAATTAACGTCATTTACGTCTATCAACATTGAACGAAGAGAGATGATCGCGAGAATAATAAAGTAAACGACCATACCGATATCCTTTATGGCGGGACTCCCGTAAGCTTTATTGATAAAGGTAAAACTTACAAAAACAATAATCAGATTAATAGTCACAAACATACCTTTAGCTATATTGCTAATCACACGATATCGATCTTCTTTAGCCTGATAAGGATCTCTTCTTTTGCTATAGATTCGCCATGCAATCATTGATACGAAAAACAGGTCGGTCAAAAAGACAATAAGAAGATTAGTTAATCCACCAAAGCCATCAAATGGGTTATACATAAAATGAATTACCACCCCGACAAATACAAAGTGGGAAAATAGGGTTATCCATACCCACTTTGAGTCAATGTAATCGCTGAGTTTTCTCCGCGTTAAATCGGCCTTTCGTTTAGTTTTTTGGTTGGCTTCACGCATTTTCTTCATATACTTTACGTTAGTAAACTCAAGCAGCAACATGGGCAAATACTGAAGCATAAAGTAACCGAAAATCACCAGTGGGGTCTTAAGACCTAACATTTGCTCTACACCGGTAACTGCGGCGTGGATAACAATGTAAAAACCAAATAGCATAACAACATAGTTAGCCACCTGATAAATCTTAATCCAACGATAAATTGACTCCATTGAAACCGGATAGAGCTTAGGAAACTCTTTGGGTGGACATTTTTCAATTACCCTTCTCATTTGACTTACAATTGCACTTGGGAAGTAAACCGATATCACGAATATCTGTACTATAAATGCTAAATATAAAATGTTGTCATTCCACATGATAAATTCCTTAAATACTATTTCTCTAATCCCGGTTATTCATTAATTCGGCAAATGCGATCCTGATTTCTGAATCAGTAATCCCTGCATCTTTTAACTCTGTGATTGTTGTGTTCAATCTTTCTTTAGCCCACGCCGAAAGGTCAATGTCGCAATTTTGTTTGGCTTCTGGATGAATAAATGTCCCGCGGTAACCTTTCGCCTGAATCACTGAGTCGCGTTCCAGCAACTTATATGCCTTAGCTACCGTTTTATTATTAATGTCGAGATCATTTGCCAATTGACGAATCGACGGTAGAGGATCACCCGGATTAACACTCCCATTGCTGACAGCAAACTTTATTTGCGCAATCAATTGTGCAAATAATGGCTCGCCGCCTTCTATATCAATAACTATTTCCATTTAATCGTCTTCTTTAGTCGAGCTTCTTAAATATTAATCCCATTGACTTGGTACTTAAGTTCGCAACAAATGCTTGCCCTAGTAGCTCTGTATCAATGAGAATTCAGTTAATTTTACTCAGAACCATATGTACCACTCGCACACATGGTACATATGGTACATATGGAGATCAAGCTTTTTTTTGGTTAAAATTTATTCAGAGGTGAATTTAGGAAATAAATCTAACAACAAATTGAACGATTGCTCAAGTAATAGTAGACACTTGAATAAACGAAGTTCAAGCCGAATAACTACTTGAAAAAAGAAGTTATTTTAAATAGAAAGGATAGTATTTAGAGACTAATCAACAATCACATTAATTATTGACTCTAGAGTATTGTGTGATTCGAGTGGGTGGCGTAATCTCTGCTCCAAATGGATTTCGTAGTGATTACGACGCCCTACTTTATGCCGTTTTATCACCTCTGCTTCTTCAAGTTCAGCAACAATACGCTGTACTGCTCTTTCTGTTATCCCGACATCTTGAGCCACGTCCCTTAACTTTACTTCAGGATCCTTGACCAGACAGATGAGGACATGGGCATGGTTACTAAAAAAAGTCCAGTGTTTGCTGTTCACGATTCAGATAGACCCCGGTGGTAGAGTTTGAGAGCAAACTTGACATCGAATCAAATAGATGACAAGTTATACATGAATTATATTTCGCATATTTCATTTCGCAAATAAATATTCATGAAATATAATTTGCTAAACTTAGTTCGTATAAAGGAGTCATTATGCAATATCAAAATAGGATGAATCAAGAAGAACTCGCGCTTTGGCAGCGGCTCCAATCCCATCAATTTGATCTCGATGATAGCCAGTTAACCTTTAGCCAAAGACTTGCCCGCGAAAATCGCTGGTCAAATGAATTCGCCGAAACGGCCATTGAAGAATATCGCCGATTCTGTTTTTTGGCAGTTGTTTCCGGACATCCGGTCACTCCGTCTGTCGAAGTTGACCAAGTTTGGCATTTGCACCTCACTTATTCATACGACTATTGGGAAGTTTTTTGTGCCGAAGTTTTAAAAACTCCATTGCATCACGGGCCGACTAAAGGCGGCCAAAAAGAAGGCACAAAATTTAGATATTGGTACCAGAATACTTTGAATAGTTATCAAAAATACTTTGATAAGATAGATTTTCTTTTTTGGCCGGATGTAAATTCTCGTTTTACTCACGCGGCAGATTTAGTACAACTTAGGTCAAGCGAGTATCTAATTCTTCCCAAAAAGACAATTGGAAAGATCACCTCAGTAATCAGTTTGCTTTCAGCCTCTGCATTTACCAGCCAAATGGTTTTCGCAGAACAATCAGACTCATCCTCCAACTATTTTCCCTGGTTAATTTTGCTAGGAATTATTGTGATTCTAATTGCGGTTTTTGCTAGCCGAACATCTAAAGCTAAGAAAGATTCGAATTCCTCTGCTGCCGGTGGGGTGTTTGGATGCGGCACCAGCAGTAAAGGTAGCGATAGCGGAAGTAGCGGCTGCGGCGCTGGATGTGGTGGTTGTGGAGGATGAACCACTCGATTTATTAGTTTTGTCTAGCCAATAAATGCATATCAAAAAGTTAGGCTTTTGGACCTCCTAACTCAGAGTGAAAGGAGGTCTCGAGATTGTTGACTTCACGCTAGATTCTAATTTGCATAGTGACTTACCACTTCAGGCATTTGTTCAACCCTTTCTCTTAAAGCTAATAAGTTTGGCGCTAACCTGGAAACTAAATCGGTGGGAACATGATCTAAATGCCCAGATGTCAGCCCCCTCACCCATACAAACACTTTTAGATCTGCAACCGTCAATCGGTTCTCGGCAAAAAACTCCCCACCTTGCTTATCAAGCTTTTCCTTTAACCACTCAAGACTTAAAGAAAGAGAGCCATCCACAAACTTTTCACGAGCTTGTTTAAGTTCTTCGCCTTCTAACCCAAAAGTGGAAACCAACTTATGCGTTATGTCTTCTAATGCAGACATCACCTCATCGCAAATTAGTGCTTGGTAATCGTCCTCGGGATATAGTCCGGAGAGTTTTCCAACATAACGATTAATCGCATTGCATTGAGTGATTTTTTCTCCATCAATTTCCAACATTGGAACTTGATTTAAAGGCGTATTTTTAACCTCTTCCTGAAACTTTTCAAAGGGAAATCTGTAATCTTCAAATTCTATACCAGCAATTTTCATCGCTAAACGAGTTGCTTCGGCTCGCCCGCCGGGAAAATCAAAATAGGTTAATTTTAGATTGGCCATTTACGCCTCCTATGATTCACTTTAAATAAAATTTGCTTCTTAAACTCAACTCAATATAGATATTGTATTTAAACAAAGCAATGGAAACTAACTTCGTCGCAAATATCGGGCACGGAATTTAATCAGGGTTCTTCTCTTAACTTCATCAATTCGTGTTCTTTTTGAATAAAATAGTCAGACTTTATTCCTAACAGTACCGGCAATGTAGCCGAAATCCCGATCGAAGAAAATGTCCCAACTAATATTCCGGCAAACAAAGCAACTGAAAACTCATTCAAAGATAACCCCGCTAGCCACCATATTGCTGAGATAGTAATAAGCGTAGTGCCGGATGTAATCAAAGTTCGGCCTAAGGTTGCTTGAATCGACTTATTTACCAGTTCATTTATCTCCGAACTAGAATCAATATGCATAAACTCCCTAATTTTATCGAGCAGGACAATTGAGTCATTTAGGGAATAGCCAACAATTGCTAAAAACGCGGCGAGTACTGTTAAATTCATTTCCAGTTGTAACCATGCAAAAAGTCCGATAACAATAATTACATCGTGGAGCAGCGCCCAAATAGCTCCCAGAGCAAATCGCCATTCGTATCTTGTCGCTAAATACACCAATACAACAAGCAAGGCAGCCATCAGCGATAAGCCTCCTTGCTCTATCAATTCTTCTCCTATTTGAGAATCAATAAAGTCAGAGTCCATTGGCGTAATAATTTGCGAAGCCCCACCATTGCTAAATAGCGAGTTTTCAGAATTCAAACTTTGAGATAGTTTTTCTACCCAATTATTGTTTGAATTAATACTGGAAACTTCGGCACTTCTAACAATCCAGTAAATATCATCCTGGGCACTAGTTAAACTAAAGTCAGTACTTACAATTTGGGACAAATGCCCTCTCATTTTTTCACTTTCAATGGGATGGGAAGTTACGAATTCCGTAATGTATCCACCACTAAAATCTATGCCCCAATTTAACCCCTTAACTGATAAGCCAACGATTGAAATTAACAGCAGCAGTATGGAAAAAGCGAAGCTGACCTTACGAACTTTTGTATTGATGATCATTACCCTGCTCCTTCTATTTTGCTTTGTGTGGTTAGTTTGTTCGATTTTTTTACGCGTTCTTTACCCCTCTTAGGCCTTAAATAAAACCACTCACTTAGAACACGCGACACGAAAACGCCGCAAAACAAACTTGTTAAAGTCCCCAAGCCTAACGTCACCGCAAACCCTTTTACTGGTCCAAAACCAATTCCGAACAAAATAATTGCGACAAACAAAGTCGTTAAATTGGCGTCGACTATAGTTGACATAGCATTGCTGTAGCCACGCTCTATGACCACGCTGACAGGGAGCTTTTTCGTTCTCTCTTCTTTGATCCTCTCAAAGATTAGTACGTTTGTATCCACAGCCATACCTATAGTGAGCACCAGGCCTGCAATGCCGGGCAATGTAAGTACTGCTCCAGGAAGTAACGAAAGCAAACCGACAAGGCAAACTAAATTTAGTATCAATGAAATATTGGCGACCAGTCCAAGTTTGCGATACCAAAGAGCCATAAACAACAAAGTTGCGCCCAAGCCCAATGCCAAGGCTTTAAATCCATTAACGATATTTTGCTTTCCTAAAGTAGCATCGATGGTCTGTTTTTTGACTATTGAAACCGGTGCGGCTAGCGAGCCAGCTCGAATAGACATGGCAAGTTCTTGTGCTTGTTGCATTGAATCCAGATTAGTAATGCTAAACCGGTTGCCCAATTGCGATTGAATAGTAGCTATGCTTATGATTCGATCAGTGCGTTTCGTTGCGCCAGATAGATCACTAAAATATTCTGAAAGCACGGTGACCATTTGGTTACCGACGTTTTTAGATGAATGCTTTAGCATTTTTTCACCGCCGATTGAGTCCAATCTAAGATTAACTAAAGGAATTCCCATTTCATCTCTTCCAGCCTGGGCATCCTTAATATTCTCCCCGGTAAAAATTGGTTTAGGGGCGACTCTTATTTTCTGCCCCAACTCATTGGTAAAATATAGTCGGCTTAGTTTTTGGGGCTGGTAAATTTTTAGTGACGCCGTTGCACCAATATACTTTTCTACCAGCGTAGGATCTTTTAATCCCGGTATTTCTATGCGAATTCTATTTTCGCCTTGACGTTGAACAACCGCTTCAGTAATTCCCAACTCATCGATTCTCTGGCGCATAGTAGAAAGTGTCTGCCGCATTACTTGTTGTGTAAACTTGATATTTGATTGAGAAGTAAATGCGAATTGAAGATTATCAGTGGATGTATGGACTTTAGACAACTCTGGAAACAGCTTTGAAATAAAGTCGCCTACTTTGTTTAAACTTGCAGTGTTTTTACTAGTGATTTTCAACGTGTTATCTTTGCCGACATGGATAGATAAGCTTCTTAATTTTTGTTCTCGCTTATAATTGTCAACTTCATGTTTAACGCTGATGATGTTTTCATGAATAGCTTGCTCTAAGTCTACCTTCAAAATTACGAGTACCCCTCCGCTTAGATCTAAGCCGAGCTTGATTGGCTCCCCTCCAACTTTAGAGAGCCATTCTGGCTGATCATTTTGACTGATTTTGCTTATACTAAATTTCGAATCATAATATGAGTTAATTAAGTCCTTAGCTCTTCGGTAATCAGCCTCATCAGCTAATCGGATGGAAACAGAGCTTTGGCTACAATCAACTTTGTTAACCAAAACATCTCTAGATTCAAGAAACGTCTTATACTCTGTAGCGGAGCACTCGGCCATTTTTGATTGATTACTTTCGAGTAGTAGCGTGGTGTGGTTTTGATATAAATTGGGTAAGGCTGATATACCTAAAAGAATCAAAGTGAAGACAATAACGAGATGTTTCCATTTTGATAGTTTATGTTTAGCCGATTCAGGTTTCACTGAATTCGCTGACATATAACCCCGTTTGCTTTGGGATATTCTTGACATATTTTTCTCACATAATAGTCCGACACTCACATCACTTTGATGTAAGCGTAATAAATAAATTTTTCTGGTTTGTAGCGTTTAGCTAGATGTAAGTGAGAAAATGTTGAAGGTATACTTTCGAATTGGCAGTCAAATTACTTTGCTTCCAACCACTAATACGTTTGGATGAACGAGTAGCGGTAGATAAAAACCATTCAGGCTTGATTTTAATTTGATACGCTATCGCTTTGAGAAAACATTCCTCTCCAAAGCGATTCTCGGCTCTAACAAAAAAGTCAGGATATTGCTGAGTTCGAACCTTAAAGAAAGACGCAGAAGGAAGATTAAAGCTAGGAATAGATAGGCTTTCAGTAGCTTGTTTTTTTTCTATTTGTACGAGCAAAAGGTCTGAATTGTCCATCTGATGATATTCAGAGTTCTTAAGTTTCGATTCAAAAGTTGTTTTAGCATCCCTGTTTGATTCGAAGTGGTTCAAATAGGAGGGAATTTCTTGAGATTTACCTAAGGCTTTGGCAGAACCAAAATATTTGGGGGGCGCGCCTACGCCGATTGAATTAAATACTCCAATCAGAAATATAAAAAATATTAGTAAGTGCGCTATTTTTCTTGCCAACTTGAAACTCGAAAACCTATCTGGAGCATTTGCCTAAATTCTATGTTGGGATGCATCTACATATAATCAAGTCTTTGGCTCGACTAATTTTGTATTAACATCGCCATGAATAAAGTTTGTCCTTAAAAACGCGTACTTTCTGTCGATTTAAACTCAGTTTTTAGCTGATTCCAGTTGAAACGCCTTGGTATTTTGATCATGGATCAACCTCCATTCGTCCCCCTCTTTCTTAAATACAAGGCTTAAGAAATGCTTTAGATGGTAGGGCTTTCCGTTTCGGTTTTTCTCTCGATAATCTATTAACAAGAGCGCGCTGGCCATGTCTTGACCTTCAACTTGAGAAATAATTTTGGGCGAAAATGTCCAACCATCTTGCGCAAACCAGTCTTTGAGTAAAGATTTATATTCGTCAGTGGACTGATAAAACTTACCGTTAGGCAAGATAAAAGTGAGCTCCTTACCCTGCGTTATCGTCGTTTCAAACTTTTGGAAATCTCGCTCTTGAATTGCATCAATATGTTTTTGTAGCGTGCACTTAAAACCGCATCCACGCGCTTTACCCGAGATAACTGCAGAAATAACTACAATAATCAGGAAATATCTCTTCCACATAAACAAACTCTCCTTTCGCATAATAACGTCTTTAATTAGCTTTTAAATTTCCCCTTTATGTTAATCAAATCAGCAATTTATAAAGTGAAAATTGAGTGAAGTTAATGCCAATATTCTCAAAAAGAAATATCTAATGTTTAGCTCAAAGCAACTAAAGCTGGTTTTCGCGCATCGATTTTTAATTGAACTTTCAACTAACTACTAGCGACCCCAACTAACTTTCTCACTAAATTTGCCCCAAGTCCGGAATGCAATTCCGCATACAAAATACATTTAATTGCATACAATATAAATTTATAGTATTAATATAAATGGCTTGAAGGGGTAATTCGAGCGCTCATATATTGCTGCACATGATTTTTTCAAATTGGGACAAACAAGAATAAAAATTACTGTGGAAGTCAGCGATAAAAATTGAATAAGAAATCAATAATGATAATAAAATGCTAATCACCACGGGGATTTAACAAAATAAATTCTTTGGTTTTGTCGATCGCACCAACAAAGCCAATAAAATTCTATCGCATAGCAAAATCATTATTGGTTCTTAAATGTTTTTCCACATTGTTTTTTCGTCCAGTAGGACCAGTTGCAGTTTCGATTCTAGCTTTTAATTGAATACTGAGCGCTGCATAGCAGCCTAGAAACAATAAAAATAAAAACTCTGTTGAGGTACTAACTATGATTAATCGATTTAAAGGCGGTGCCCTGCTCACAGCCTTATTGCTGGCAACTTCTATGTCAGTGAAGGCGGGCGATACACCGCAAAACTCACCAACTCAGCAATCGTTAAACGCCGCGAGTATTCTTAAACAATATACAGTTGCCAAACACCTGAGCACAGGCGGGCAAATGTGCGGAACTGACCATAATGGCCAAACATGGCGACCTAGTCCGAATGAAAAGATGTTCTTTGGGCCTAGTGAACTTAGCGCCCAATTCGGTAAGCTCAATTCTGTAGTCGGTCCTAGAGCTTTAGGATCTGCGGACGAGGGCGAGTACATCATACCTGTCGTGTTCCATATTTACGGCTCCGTGCATAATTGTGACACCGGTGGCATATGTGTGCCGGATTCATTAATTGAAAATGCACTGCGCCGTACCAATGAGGACATTCAAGGATTAAATACTTTAGATGGCCCTATCGCACCTGAATTCCAAGCAATTCGGGAACACTTAAATGTTGAATTCGTGTTGGCGAAAATAGACCCTAATGGCAATCCAACCAACGGTATTGTTCGTCACGGCGAAGCTTCAGGTTATGGAAACTACGAGGCGCCAAACGACGCTGCGCGTGAAGCCAAAAACGCCGAAATCGCCGCTGACGCATGGGATAACTATCGCTACATGAACATCTATATCATGAATGATTTAGATGGTGATGGCGCTACCAATAACTCCGGTGTCGCTTGGTATCCTTCGACTTCAATGTCCGATGCTGGACTCGCTCGTGTGGTATACAACGGCGCCTATCTTGGCACTAACACAGATGAAAATTTTCGTTCAATTTTGACCCATGAATTCGGTCACTGGTTGAACTTACCGCATACTTTCGACGGTGACACTTGTAATTCCGATAACGAGATTTTCTGCGCGCATAGCGGAGACCGAGTGTGTGACACGCCACAAATGAGTAATAGCTCAATGGCGAACAACCAAGAAAACTGCATGGGTATTCCAACCAATACAGAAAACTTTATGCACTACACAGACAACTACGCCATGTTCACTCTACAACAAGCTCAGCGTATGTACGCAGCACTACACCACCCGGCTCGAACGACTTTGTGGACAGACAGTAATCTTGCTTCGGTTGGTTTAAGCGATTATATCAACGGAAGTCCGCATAACTGGGATGGCTCTGGTGTAGATGCACCACCAGAAGGTGAAGTTCTTATGGAACTCGGTGGATTGTCAGCAGCCAAAGACGAAATTAACACCTACACTATCGATTTAGAACCCGGCACCGAAGTTGTCGCAATCTACCTCGATGGCTATGAAGAGGATCCCGATCTTTATGTAAGCCACGGGCAAGCGCCGACCTTTGATGGTACCAACTGGACATACGACCATTTTTCATTTGAGGCGACAGGAACACCCGAGTTTGTGGGAATAGTCGGACCGAAGACTTCCGGCACCTATCACATCACTGTTCATGCCTTCTCCGCATACTCCAATGCGCGCTTGATAGTCATCAAAATGGACGACCCTACTCTTTGTGATGGTTGTGAGAGAGTTATCCTACATGAAGAACATAACTTATCAGCAAACAAAGGTGATGCCCCTAAGAATTATTCATTTAATATTCCAAACGATGCGACTCGAGTGATGATTGAAATCCCCGGCGGATACGGAAGTACCTTTGAGGGTGGTCCAGATCCGGATCTCTACGTGAGTAAAAATGCGATCCCAACTACTGACAATGCTGACTGTTCGCCATTTGAAGCTCCCGGACTGCGAGAAGTATGTGAATTTACCGGTAATAATTTGGGCGGCACATACAACGCAATGATTGTGCCTTTCCTAGATTACAGCGATGTCTCCTTCCGAGTCGTTTACGATCGCCCGATTTCGAATGGTGGAGGAAACGTTGCACCAACCGCAAATGCAAACGGTCCTTATGCAGCTGATTTAGGTAATTCGATTAACTTTAGCAGTGCGGGCTCATCTGATTCTGACGGTTCTATCGCCGGTTATAGTTGGGATTTTGGTGACGGTAACACTAGCACATCAGCCAATCCTTCGCATACCTATGCAACTGCAGGAACTTTTAATGTCAGCTTAACGGTTACCGACAACGGAGGTAAATCAGCTACGGCGAATACGACGGCAGAAGTAACCCAAATTGTTTCCGGTAATCAATTAACTAATGGTGTCCCTGCTAACGGCTTGGCAGCAAGTACCGGCAACGATGTTATTTATTTCTTAGAAGTGCCGACCAACGCTATCAACTTAACGTTTAACATAAGTGGTGGTAGTGGCGACGCGGACATTTATACGCAGCTCGGTTCAGAACCAACTGACTCAAGCTATATTTGTCGACCCTACATTGGAGGAAACTCTGAAACTTGTTCGGAAACAAACCCGACCGCAGGTACTTGGTATGTGCGCGTTAAAGCTTACAATACGTTTGCAGATGTGACCCTAATAGGTTCTTACGATTTAGATACACCAAACCTGGCACCAACTGCCGATGCAAATGGACCGTACTCAGGAACTGCAAATTCAGGGATTAGTTTTTCTAGTGCGGGTTCGAATGATAGCGACGGCAGTATCACAAGCTATTCGTGGAGTTTTGGAGATGGTTCAACCAGCAATCAGGCCAACCCAAATCATACATACTCTACTGCTGGAAACTATACTGTTACGCTAACGGTTACCGACAATGATGGAGCAACTGACTCTGCTACGGCATCAGTATCGGTTACCGAACCGGTTAATCAACCACCGACTGCAAATGCTAACGGCCCGTATATTGGAACAACTAATTCTGCAATTAGTTTTTCAAGTGCAGGGTCAACCGACAGTGATGGAAATATCGCTAGTTACGCTTGGGATTTTGGCGACGGAAATACGAGCAGCTCGGCTAATCCTTCTCACGCTTACCCGTTAGCCGGTAGCTATGTGGTAACTTTAACAGTAACTGACAACGATGGAGCAACCGCTTCGACTACTGCAACGGTTACCGTAAATGATCAGCAACCAGGCGGATTAATTGATGCATGTGCTTCGCAAGGGCAGGTTGACTATATTAATCTAGACAGTGGTACACCCTATTGCGTAACTAGTAGTACAGGAAGTAAAAAATACTTCTACTTCTACAATACCAGTGGGGCGCAAGCAACACTTAGAACTGAACATGGTTCGGGTGATGCGACACTTTACTACAGTAACACAAGCTGGCCGACAACTAGTCAATACACCAATGTATCAGACAATAGTGGTAACAGTGAATCGATCATAATTACCAACCTGGCAAACGGTTGGAATCATATTATGATTGATGGTGCACACAGTGGAATGACTATTCAATTAAACATTGAATAAGACTTTCGACTCTTACAATTCAAAACAAAAGCCAAATAAAAAACAACCCGGTTAAGACCGGGTTGTTTTTGTGCTTCAATTACCTAAAAGTCGTATGTCCAACTTAACGAGGCATTTCTCCCTAATGGCGAATACATTCTTTGTTCGAAATATGGCCATTGTCCCAATTCGTTAACCGGCGGTTCTTCATCAAACAAATTAGCAACCATTAAATTAAACCGATGATCGCCAATCGTATAGCTGAGTTGGTAGTCCGCTTTGAAATATCCATCGACAGTGAAAGTCTCATCGCCATGCTCAGCAGTATAATAAGCAGATAATACATGTTTAAAACTATCAGTTCCCAAAATTAAATTAACGTTAACTTTGTTTTCAGGGTACAGATAAGTTCCTTCAATATTTTGCTCAATACCGGTTGAGTTAGTCGTTTGGGTTAACTCCGCTAAATGAGAAATATTGATTTGTAACTCAGCATTTTTAGTGAATGAGAGACGTGCACTAAAATCGATACCTTGTGCCATTTGACTATCTAGATTTAAGAAAGGATCAATAACGTAGGCAATGCTGTTATCAGGATTAGTCACAATCAGATCAGAGTAGATCAAATTATCATTTTCATCGACTTCAGTTAGAATCGCTTTTACGCCCAGATTGGTGATCATGTCCTCGACTTCAATTTTCCAAAAATCAAACGACGCCATAAATCTTTCGTCTATGTCGAATACAACACCAAAGTTAAAGCTTTCCGATGTTTCGGCTTCCAAATCAGAATTGGCAACTTGAATAAATGGAACATCTCCAACACTTCCGGTTACTTCGTCAGTGTAAAGTTCGAATAAATTAGGTGCTCTGAATCCTGTACCGTAAGAGGCTCTCAATAAAATCAATTCACTTGGTCTGTACTTCATAGAGACTTTAGGGTTAACACTTGAGCCAAAGTCACTATAATCGTCGAATCGAACCGCAACATTGAACTCAATGTCTTCTGTTGCGGGTAAAATCACTTCAGCAAATAGAGCACTAACATCGCGGTCACCTTTGGCAGAAGAACTGCCCAAGCCGACAACCTCTCCATCTAATATTGCTTGATCAGAAGTATCTTCTATAGACTCTTTTCTAAACTCTATACCACTTGCGAAATAAACGATGCCACTATCCCATTCAGTAAGCTCGCCAGACAATCGTCCGAGAATACTCGTTTGCTCACTCTCACCTTGGTGATTAAATTGCGATGTATAACTATCTATTTGCTCAGAAGTTAGTGGTTCAAAAGGATTAATTGTTCCATTATTGACTGCAGCTACTAGGTCACCTGCACTGTCTCTATGCATCCAGCCTTCTGAGTAAAGTTCGTCGACCTTTGTTAGACTGTGATTAAGACTAATATCAAAGTCGTATTCACTTACCATGCCTTCTAAACCAACAACAAAATTAAGATTTTGAGCCTCAGTTTCAATTGTTTGTAACCCAGTTTCACTAAAGCCGCGTAGCAGTAGCATATCCTGATTTATCGGGTTGAACTGATTGTCCTGAGCTACGAAGAAATCAGCTGCAACTAATCCAAAAGGTACATCAGAGGTAGTATCAATTTGATTGAAACTTAAACTTGAATAGATAGTGGAGTCCGAAATATAGCGGCTCCATTTGGCCGCTAGAGATTTACGTTCATTCTCAGGCAACAGCTGTCTATCTGCCGCCCAGTCGTTCACACACACATTACCTGCAACGTCGACAAAATACTCATCTGCGCTTTCGCTTCGTACACACCCTTGTCCAGGGGTTGCGATTAAATTCGAACTGGCATCTTGAGTAATGTAAGTACCAGGAAAGCTATAAGCGCCGGCATCACTTAGTGTCAATTGAGAGCCTGGCTCAAAATCCTTTCCGAATAATGCAGTGTACTCTTGAAGTTCGGCAACTAATACAAGATCATTATCTTCGTTAGAAAAACCACCAACATAAGAAACAAACTTACCTTCATAATCAGAATCCGACTGAAGCAATTTAACTTTGGTTTGATGGCCTTCAAATGAACGTCGGGTAATGATGTTGACTACACCTGAGATTGCATCGGACCCATAGGCAGCAGATGCACCATCTTTCAAAATTTCAACGCTCTCAACTTCCGCTAAAGGGATCGCGTTCAAATCGACAAAAGCAACGCTACCATTTTGCCCGAACGGATAGCTGGCTAACCTTCTACCATCGACCAACACTAATGTACGATCAGAGCGCAGGCCCCGCAGATTATAACTGGCAGCGCCAGGACTAAATCCCCCAGTTTGCTGGTTATTCAAAGCGCCACCGTTGTGCAATACTGTGGTTTCCAGCAAGCCGGATAACGTGGTCGCACCGGATCGTTCGATGTCATCTTTAGAAAGCGTGATAATTGGAGACGCGCTTTCTTGTTCAATACGTTTAATGTGCGACCCAGTAATGATGATTTTCTGTTGGTCTTCACTTTGTTCTGAAGCAGTGGCTGCTAATCCGTTTACGCCAAGGCAAATGGATACAGCGAAAGTGACTGGATTTAGCTTTCGCATGGTAACTCCCTAAAATAATAATTGATTACGTTCTGGTAAACTTAAAAAGGAGCGGATCATAACGATTTGAGCCTAAGTATCAATGGTATTATGTCTCACTTAGCGAATATTCAATATTTATCGAGCTAGTCCTTTTTAAGCCTTATTTGTTCTTTTTGATTCCCGGCCTCACATTAACCGATTGCTTAAATATTCTCCGTTGCGATTTGTATCAACCTGTGTGTTGTTGAATTTAAAGGAATTTCTATTAATAGTTCTGGTAAACTTCAACTAATCTAGAATTCTCTAATCATATTAAAAATATGACACCTTATAACTTGGGCCCTCATTCATTTGAGCGCTTTAATCGTCTCTCTTTTTATTTATTAACCTCAGTCGTTTGGCTTAGTGCACTTTTGTTTGGTCTTTATATTTTGACCTTTTACGTTGAAGCCTTCAGTCAAAATCAAATGGAGGTCTGGAATAAGAATCTACCAGGGCTATATCAACCGAATAAGGAACTCGCTACCGGAGGGATCGGCCTACATTTTGCTGCAGGTGGGATCATTTTGATCTTGGGTAGTGTTCAACTCGTCAGTGCTGTACGCGAACGATACCCCCAATTACATCGTTGGATTGGCCGAGTTTATCTTAGTGCTTGTATGTTAACTGCTCTTGGAGGGCTCGCTTTTATTCTAGTCAACGGAACTATCGGTGGGATAGTCATGGATATTGGATTCTCAATCTACGGCACATTGATGCTCGTCTGTGCTATTAATGCCTTTATAAATGCGCGTCGCCAAAACTTTTGTTTGCATAAAGCATGGGCAATTCGCTTGTACGCTTTAGCAATTGGCTCCTGGTTATATCGAATGGACTACGGTTTTTGGTTGTTGCTGGCTGACGGAGCAGGTCACAATAGTAATTTTCAGGGACCATTTGATTATGTGATGAATTTCTTTTTCTATGTCCCTAACCTAATCGTTGCCGAAATAATCATCAGAAGACAAGCCAAAAACATCTCTAAAACCAGGCAATTTGTTT
>JAPHTP010000088.1 GCA_026196875.1 Kangiellaceae bacterium | reverse complement strand
TGAGTGCTTTTATAATCCACAAAAAATACGTAGGATTGAAAAGTTAGATCAGGACTTAGCATCCTTAACTAAAATGTCCGTGAAATCGGGGTAAAACCCGGATGATAGGTTTGTAGTAGAACAATTCTGATTGAAGAAAGGAGTTGATTCAAAGTTAGTTAACCTTAATGTAGTAAGAATGCGCCTATTTTAGCTAAATTCCACGCCCTGGAGCATAGAAAATTACTATTGAGTCAGTATGAGCGATGAACTATTCTCTAGTTATCCGAAATTACATGATAAGTCTGGATTTAATGCCACAAAACAACATCGATAAGAACGCTAGCTCTCCATGGAGTGAATCAGAGAAGAATGACTGGTTTACAAGACAATGTATTCAACGCTCGTACCTGGAGGAAGTTTTAACAAAACTAGAGTCTCTCGGCGATAATTTCGAACTGTTGGAATATGGTGTATTAAGCGTTGCTAAGCAAAAATACCCTCTATTTCTAGTAAGGGTAGGATGCTTCAGTGAGGATAAGCCTTCTATATTAATCACAGGAGGTGTGCATGGTTATGAGACAAGTGGAGTGCAGGGAGCTATTCGTTTTTTACAGCAAAAAGCACAAGACTATTCTGAATGGTTTAACATTGTCGTTGCGCCCTGTGTGAGTCCTTGGGGCTATGAGACGATTAATCGATGGAATAATTTAGCGATTGACCCTAATCGCTCGTTTTATGCGCAAAGCCCTGCGCAGGAGTCAGCATTGCTAATGCGTGCCATTGATAAGCTAGGAATTGAATTTTTCGCTCATTTTGACCTGCATGAAACAACAGATACCGACAATACGGTTTTTCTGCCAGATTTAGCGAAAAGAGACGCAACTGAATTAACGGTATGGGAAATTCCGGATGGTTTTTACCTGGTAGGAGATGTCGAAAATCCGCAGGGTAAGTTTCAGTCGGCAATCATTTCTAGCGTGGAGAAGGTAACTCACATTGCCCCCCAAGACAGTGAAGGTAACATTATCGGAGAGCCCATTACTCAAAAGGGGGTAATCAACTACGCTGTTAAAAAGCTCGGTTTATGCGCTGGTATAACTAATGCGGAATATTGCACGACGACGGAAGTCTATCCTGATAGCCCCCATGTATCCGACGAAGAGTGTATCCTGGCTCAAGTTGCTGCGGTAGAAGGCGGTTTAGACTATCTAGTTTCTCAAATCTAGTTTCCCAAATCTAGTTCGGTTCAATTGAAGAAGGAAATCGGCGAATCAGTTGTTAAGCAACTTGGTTTAAGGAGTGTGCTGGTTACGAGTTTGCGTAACCCTCTGCTAATCTTCCTCAGGTGATCAATAAAGGTTGGTATTTAGGCTAAAATTGGGCGGCAAGAAATAATTAAGTAAGTATAACAAAAGGTAATACAGACTCCTAAATGGCATTATTACCAAAAATCTCCGAATTGGATAGATTAAAATATCACCAATAAAAATAACGCTGTAGAGAATAAATAGTTGAAACCTGATATTGCCGACAGTTTCCACTGTCTTTTTCAGATGATCGAAGACTGTATCTATATTCATGATATGGAAGGGCACTTTATTGCGGTTAATAAAGCGGTCGAGAGAACATATGGAAAACCAGCGAGTTTTTTTGTAGGTAAGACGCCGGAAGATTTCGCTGCTCCAGGATACAATGACTTAGGTCATATAAGATCTCTGTGGGAAAAGTGTGTATCAGGTGTGCCTCAAAGATTCGAGTTTTGGGGGCAAAATGCTAAGGGAGAAAATTTTCCTAAAGAAGTTATTATCAACCAGGGGTATTATGCTGAGAAAAAAGTGATCATTGCTGTCGCCAGAGACATTACCAAACAGAAAACAATAGAGACTAAATTAAGAAGGTTTGCAGAGAAGGATTCTTTGACCGGGCTTTTTAACAGACGCGTATTTTTCGAAATGTCACGGCAAGCGATTTCGTACAATAATCGATACAAACAAAGTTTATCAGCTGTTCTTATCGACATCGACCATTTCAAAAAGATAAATGATAGTTACGGGCATCCGGCCGGGGATAAAGTGCTATTGGAATTTGGAAACTTACTCGCTAACAATGCGAGGGCTTCGGACATTGTGGCAAGGATTGGTGGTGAAGAATTTGCAGTTGTTATGCCGAACACGACTAAGGAGCAGGCTCTTCAATGGACGCTGTCTTTTAGTCAAGTGTTAGCCAAGTTTTGCATCGAGTTCGAAAAGACCAACTTAAGTGTTACTGCTAGTATTGGTGTTGCTACTCTGGGAAAAAAAATAAGTAACTGTGAACAGTTGATTAAAGCTGCTGATACTGCACTCTACGAAGCTAAGAGAGCAGGTCGGGACTGCGTAAAGGTCGCTTGAAATCTTTGACACCTGGCTGATAGGCCGATATCCAGAATAGGAAGATGAGTTACTGCTAGCAACAGCCTGGCAGGAGTTAGATTATAGATGCCCGCAGCGATAACTTTGACAGAAATTTACCGGGTTAGCTTGTGACTTTTGACAAAGTGGAAAGCTACGCAGCGCGTTTGAAGCAAAGAACTGAAGCTCACCAGTCGTAGAAAATGATTGCTGTATCAGTTCGCCAGATGTTTTTTTATCTACTTGAGACTTTTCATCCATAAATGTCAAAGCGTATAAAAATAGAGAGACGCATATTAAGGCTACTTCGAAAAAACGCTTTAATAGTTTGTCTTTATTGTTTGCCAACTGATTTTCCATTAACAAGTCTCTAAGCCAACATCACAATTGTACAAAACACCTAGTAATACCTACGGGCAGTTTATAGGGGGATTTGAGGAGGAGTTGGTATGTTTTTAGTAACCAGAAATATATTCGTTTTAGTGTTGGCTATTAAGCTAGCACAATAAAAATATTATTGAATTATTTAAATGTGAAAAAATGTTACTAGAGCCGGTATCAGGTAGTTGTATTACGTCAGTAGTGGCCAATTTCTTACATCTAGATGAGATATCTACTGATATTTATTTAACCAGATTAAGGCTAGAATAGCGTAACTTATTGTTTATAGGGATATGCGCATGTCGGCTAACTTAAGAGCTTCAGACGAAAAAGAGCCAATGGAAGTAATAAGGACCGAGCGTTTTGTAGAAAAAGACGATGGTGTCTATATAAAAACCAGGGAAGGGCTTAAAGGACCATACCCTGACTTAGCTTCAGCACTGACTGGTTTGCTCAGCCTCGCGGGCGAGTGTGGCCTATCCCAATATCAGACAAGACTGCTTTATCAGAGTGTCTGTGAAAAAGCGCTAGAGACTTGCTAATTTAGCGCCCTAAGTTCATTGAATACTTCTTCGACCGATTCCCCTTCAACAAGTCTGTCTATAATTGCTTCGCGATGTTGCGCCATGTTCAGGTGTGAGAAAGTCGATTTGTTAGCAAAATAATAGGCAGACATTAATTTAGTCGCGGCATTTCGGTTTACTTTTTCTGATTTTCTCTTCTGAATAGTTAGCTTCTTAGGTTGTTTTACCGACGGTTTTGGCTTGGTCGTTCTTTCCGCTTTGATAAACTGATCGCTTGACGTTGAGCTTTCCAGTTTTTCTTCGATTTTCGGCTCTTCACCAGTATTATTTGGAGTTGAATCTGCGCTAGAGTTAGTCGTTATAGTACTAAAACTAGAGGGTATTTCTTCAGCAAAATCACTTATCAATGGACCGCATGCAATTCGTTCGAGTAAGGCTGCACGTGCCCGGTGAAACGGTAAGTCTGTAGTATCTATCGGTTGGAATTCTTTAAACCATTTGGTAGTTTGGATTGGTACAATGATTTCATCCCAATACCTTTGAAATTGGTTCTTTTTGATTGCTTTGATATTAAAAGCTTCACAAATAGAATCCATTGCGGAGTCCGACAAGCAGACAAACTGATCAGGGCGTCGCATACTCAATAGCCTAGTGGCAGGTGCAAGGTGCGGTTGTTTGATCCCATTTTCAAACGTCACCTGCTGATATGTATCGATAAATTGGAGGTAGTGCCAACCGTCGATAGGTCCTGATTTTGGAATAACACTAAGGAGCTTGCTTAATCCTTTTGGCGAAGTTTTGAGAAATTTCTTAAAAGACGGATATGTTTGCATATCCCCGAGTAATTTAGTGTCAAACGGATATTGCTTGATTAACTGTTTGTCAGCTATACCTCCCACTGCATACCGTTGCACTTCGTTAAGTTGGCCTAAAACATTATTCTGATTGAGTAATTGATCGGCAAGATTAAGCAATTTTAGGCTGTTGGAAACTTGATATTCTACTCCTAACTCAAATAGTAGTTGGTAATACTCTTTCCAATCTGCTTCTAGGATCCGCTCGATAAGCTTGCTGCTAGAAGTTTGTTGATTCTGATCATTCGAATTAGTGATTGTTTGATTCATAGATTTCTAAATTGCTCCGCGGTGAAAATAGCAGATTGGGATTATACAAAACGAATAGTATTCTATCGGGCGAATTCGCTATGTAAAGAGCTGATCAGGATAAACTGTGATTCAAGTTATCCTGACTTGCTAAAAAACGTTCACACTAGTGGTTATTGGGGAAGGAAGAAGTGAATTCTAGAAGAAAGCCCTTAATGCCGAAGGCTCCTTTGTCGTGCAAACTCCTTTATTTTCGCTATTTGCGAATTAAGACGGGCTCTTGCATATGGATCTTCGGTGTGAACATTTAAGGCTTGTTCAAATTGTATACGAGCGCCAGTTAAGTCACCCATAGCCAGAAGAAAGTTTCCTTCGGTTTCGAAAACTTCAGATTTATAGCCGGAGCCTTCTTGGGCTTCGGATAATAGTTTCAACAAATAAGGTGCGTATTCCGTCATATGTATATTTTCAAGCAATAGCTCTCTGGCCTTTGCATGTTCATTATTCGCTATGTAGAGCTCGGCCAGAGTTTCAACTAAGGCTTGATTACCGGGGGATTGGCCAAGTAATCTTAGAATCAACTTAATTGAGTTGGTTGGCGTTTTCCTTTCTATGTCAAGTTGTGCCAAAGCAATGGCATAGCTTGCTTGGTTTGGATCAGAAAAACGCAAGTTTTTGAGTATTTTGTGGGCAACATCAAATTGTTTAGCTCTAATCAAAAATATCGCATAGCCATACTGTTCTGCTGCAGTTTTGAACTCGCCATCCTTAAATTGCTTGCGCATCTTGTCAACTGTAATTGGGGTGATTTTTGCCGTGATTGCTTTAACCTTTTCCTTCATTAAGCTATATAAAGGTCTGTCTTGATGTGTTCGTCGAGGATATTCGCGTGCTCTTAATCTAGCATCAGTTATTCTTGAGCGAGAAAGAGGGTGAGTGCGTAAAAATTCAAAGGCGTTTGAGTAATATCTGGAGTTTTCTTGCATTTTTTCGAAAAATGAAATTGCACCTTCCGGGTTAAACCCTGCACTGTACAATGTGGCGATGCCAATCCTATCGGCTTCAGCCTCATTCGAACGTGTGTGATTGATCATAGCTTGTTGAGCCAGTCCTTGGGCACCCATTAATGCTCCCATTCCTGTTTCAGAATTTTTGCTTTGAGTAGCGATAAGAATTGCCGCTGCAAATGCTGCTAAAGAGGGTAATGAAAGCTGGTTTTGCAACTCAAGGCGTCTGGCAAGGTGCCGTTGAGTAACGTGGGCTATTTCGTGAGCAACGACAGACGCCAGTTCACTTTCAGTCTCTGATTTCGCTATTAAGCCGGTATGAAAGCCTATGTAACCGCCCGGTAGAGCAAATGCATTAATCGATTTGTCGCGTATAATAAAGAATGAGAATTGTCGATCTTGAGCGTCGGGATTTTTTTCGACCAATTTGAAACCCAGGTGTTGGATGTAGTCGTTGATTTCTGCGTCGTTTACGATTGGTGCCATCGCCCTTAGCTGGCGCATGTAGTCGTCACCAACCAATTGTTCATCGTTTATGCTTAAAATTCGGGAGGAGCTGCTGCCAATATTGGGTAACTCGGCAGAAGATACAAGCGAACTGGCAAAATAAAAGGACGCGAAAAACAGCTTAACTAGGTTATTCAAAATTTCTCCTCAAACTGAAAAAACTGACCGTGATCAGCTCTATCGGGAGGTTTATACTATTGCTTATAGGAACACATACAGTATCATAAGTTCAATAGCTTATTGATATTAAACAGTTTAGCATCTATGCAAATCTCAGAAAACAGTCATAATGTCTATAATCATTTTGTAGACGCCCAAGGACTAGCGTGTCCGCTGCCATTATTGCGGATGAAACAGGCATTAAACAAAGCTGGCTCAGGCGAAGTTTTGTTAGTTAAAGTGACAGATCCTGCTTCGGAGCGAGATTTTAAATCCTTTATAGATATGACTGAGCACACAATGAAGATGTCAAAAGAAAATAAAGTTTTTTTGTATTGGATAACCAAGAATTGATAAAAATTTTTGAAGCACCAATAAGATATCGCAAATTTCTTAAACCCTTCATTTTAGGGCGTTTATAACAGGACAAAAAATGACCAGACTATTTGTTAGGTGGTTTAGAAGAAACTTTTCAAATCCTCAAGCCGTTATCTTGGCTGTGCTACTGCTTTTTCTATTTAGTGGTATTTGGCTTGTTGGGCCGATCATTATGCCCTTATTGGTGTCAATTGTAATTGCGTACCTTTTAGAGTGGGCCGTCTCAGCTTTACAAAAACGCAAGGTACCCAGAATTCCAGCCGTTATTTTAGTTTTCCTTGGATTTGTTACCGTAAGTTTAACCATAATCACCGGCGTTTTCCCTTTAGCAGGGCGTCAGCTGGAATCTCTGTTTTCTGATCTGCCCACAATGGCAGAGCAAATTAGAAATATGCTACTTACTTTGCCTGAGAAATATCCAGAGTTAATTACTAAAGAGAAAATTGAAAACGTACTGCAGTTTAATAGTGTAGTGGAACAGCTGGAAGGAAGTTTCGGAAACATAGTTTCGTTTTCATTAGCTAGTTTTAAGAACATAGTATCTGTTTTAATCTACATGATTTTAGTACCACTATTAGTTTTCTTCTTAATGAAAGATAAGGACAAAATCTTGCAGTGGTTTATGCGCTGGCTACCTGATGAAAGACAATTAGCAACAAGAGTATGGCAAGAAGTAGATGAACAGATTGGCGCTTATGCTCGCGGAAAGGTAATGGAGATCTTTATAGTTGGAACCGTTAGCTATATCTGCTTTGCTTTTTTAGGGCTAAATTACGCTTTACTTTTAGGCGTGTTAGTTGGTCTGTCAGTTTTAGTTCCTTATATCGGTGCTACCGTCGTGACTATTCCTGTAGCACTGGTAGGAATTATTCAATGGGGACCCAATGAAACTTTTCTCTATTTGATGATTGCCTACTTTATTATCCAGGCTCTAGATGGAAATGTTTTGGTGCCGTTACTTTTTTCGGAGGCAAATAATTTACACCCAGTGGCGATCATTACCGCTGTCTTGTTTTTTGGTGGCATATGGGGTTTTTGGGGAGTGTTTTTCGCCATTCCATTGGCAACTTTGGTGGTAGCTGTAATCGACGCGTGGGACGAAGCAAAGTCAGTTACAATAGAAAAAGTTGAGTGAGTTAGCTTACAAGCTTATTAAGAAAATATTATTCGTTAAAAATGGAGTTATTAACCTCATTACTTTAATAAGTTCTGAAACCGAAAATAGAAACCGATCCGATACCTTGTATTCTGATGCTGACCTAGCCTGCAAGGTATTATCTATAAAGGTATCGGATAAGCAACTGCTAGATTTTCGTAAACTAGCTTGGTCGGATCTAATTCGTCGGATCTAAATTGCTAGTTATCTCTTTTAACCTTTTTCTTTGGTGGGTTAATCCAATAAGTTTCAACAGGTTGTGCGGATCTCGATGCCGCCGCTTCGACACGATTCATGTGGTCCACATCTTTTACCCATTGATATTTGCTTTGTTGCTTAACGCATCCAACTAAGGTAATGCTTAAAAGAGTGATAATGAACATCTTTTTCTTCATTTGCAGATCTCCTATGTTAGAAATTGATCGGCTAGGTTGGCCCTTCATCAACCTTCTTGATTAAGGTTAGGCCTGGGGAAAAAGAGATTCAAGCTGAAAAATGTTGAATTTTTATACAGTCTATTAGTCGACGCTTTAATAACAATAACTGTTAAAAAGCGCCGTTTAATACAAAAAACAAATAAGGCTAGAAAGTCTAGAGATTATCTGATGCAAAATCGGCGAGGCGGGATCTTTCTCCTCGATGCAGTTTTATGTGCCCTCCAAACGGCCAATTCTTAAAATGATCGACAACATAGGTAATACCTGAACTTGTCTCGGTAAGGTAGGGAGTATCAATCTGAGCTACGTTGCCAAGACAAACAACTTTAGTTCCGGGACCGGCCCTCGTGATTAGTGTTTTCATTTGTTTTGGCGTAAGGTTTTGCGCCTCATCGATGATTACAAATTTATTGATAAATGTGCGGCCTCGCATAAAGTTCAATGAGCGAACCTTCAACCATTTTTGCAGAATGTCCTGCGTAGCCTGTCTGCCCCAGTCATCGTTTGATTGAGAAGGAGAGAGTACTTCCAGATTGTCAGTGAAAGCTCCCATCCAAGGGTTCATTTTTTCTTCTTCCGTACCGGGAAGGAAACCAATATCTTCTCCTACAGGCACGGTTACACGAGTAACTATAATTTCGCTGTACTGCTTAGTTTCGATCGTTTGTTCCAATGCGGCGGCAAGAGCTAATAAGGTCTTTCCTGTACCTGCGGGTCCTTGTAAAGTGACAAAGTCTATATCTGGATCCATTAACAGGTTAAGGGCAAAACTCTGTTCTATGTTTCTTGCGGTGATTCCCCATACATCGTTAGCAGGGGTTGAATGGTCCTTAGCGAGCTCTATGGTCGCTGAATCTCCTTCAACCTCTCGGACGATTGCTGAGAAACCGGAGCCATCATCTAAATAAACAAATTGATTTACGACCCAATTACTCGCCAAGGGACCACTAATTTTGTAAAAAGTCCTGCCTTCTTCTTGCCATGATTTCATTTCTTTATCATGTGATTCCCAGAAATCATCAGGTAGAATTGATTGGCCGGTAAACAGTGTTTCCAAATCATCTAATACTTGGTCGTTAAAGTAATCTTCCGAATGTACTCCAAGGATTTTTGCCTTTATTCGCAAGTTAATATCTTTTGATACCAAGGTTACTAGTTTATCTTTATTATCTTGCTGTAGGCGATGGGCAATACTGACTATAGTGTTATCTACCTTGCTTGATGCAAGTCCGGTGAGTAATGTACTTGGCTCAATATCGCCGGTCTGAAAGAAAAGCTGCCCATCAGTTCGTTCTTCTTTAGGTAGATAAGGCGAATTTCCCAAAGGTAACCCTTTGATGATATCTTCCTCTGAAGCTGACTCCATCAGGGTGTCAAAGTATCGACTGACTTGGCGAGCATTGCGGGCAACTTCTGACATACCTTTTTTGCCATTGTCCAGCTCTTCCAATACTACCATGGGGATATAAACATTGTGCTCTGCAAATCTGAATATTGAAGTTGGGTCGTGTAGTAAAACGTTAGTGTCTAATACGAAAAGTCTTGAACCAGAAAACTTCAGTCTTGGCATCTATGATTCCTTAAACATGTGGAGCCTATTTATGTCTGGCTTGATAAAAAACTAAAGCCTTAAATAGGACCCTGAGTTAATTACGTGAGGATTAAAGTGCTTTTACTGCCTCTAGAACCTCTTCTACATGGCCTTTTACTTTTACCTTCCTCCATTCGTTTGTTAGTTTGCCCGATTCATCAAATAGAAAAGTACTTCTTTCTATGCCCATATATTCTTTGCCATAAAGCTTTTTTAGTTTAATTACGTCAAATCTGTTGCACAGTTTTTCATCAGGGTCGGACAGTAAGTCGAATGGGAACTCCTGTTTTTCCTTGAATCTTTCGTGTGACTTTATGGAGTCCCGAGATACGCCAAAAATTACGCAGTTCTTTTTTTGAAAATCTGAGAACATATCTCGAAAATTTTGGCCTTCAGTAGTGCAGCCTGGAGTACTGTCTTTAGGGTAGAAGTAGATTACGACCTTTTGGCCTTTAAGTTTGGATAAATTGATCTTTTGCTCACCCGTGGCTTCAACTGCCAGGTTGGGTAACTTAGCACCTATTTTCATGGGCTATTAGACTCCTTAATATTGTTAGTATAGGTTTAAAGTGTGATGGGATCCATAATTCCATCTAAATTTGTTTGCGCACAAAAGTCGTGGAATTTATCTCTAATTTTGGATACCGATTGTGACGTTGGAATTCCCACTGTAAGTTTTATTTGCCCAATCATGGCACCGGTTTGTTGGGCTGGATAAGTATTGCAGCTCATTTCTTGTATGTTGATTCCTAAATCAGCAAAAAAACTAGTGATATCTTTTGTAATGCCCGGATTATCTAAAGCAATAATTTTGACTCTATAAGGTAGTTCTTGACGCGATTCCGCCGGTTCTGTTCTCTGCATCATTGTTGTCATGCCCATGGAAGGAGCTTTGTTCGGTAGAGTGTGTTCTAGCTTGGCAATAGCATTCCATTCTCCCTCCGCCATCAATACGAGGCTAAAGGTATCGCCCATGGTCTTCATTTTGCTTTCCAAAATGTTGCAACCGCAATTGGTAACAAGAGAGGTAATGTCGTGCGCGATCCCCGGACGGTTAGGGGCAATCGCGGAAAAAACAAGGTGACTGGCCATTATATTAGTTCTTTTAAATTTTAAACCACTTATGGCCGAGTATAAGTGGTTTAAACTGTTTAGTGAATAGCCATTTATATATGACCGTCCAGTGTTTTGCCTTAACTGATCAATTTCTAATCAGTAGAAGGGGATGTCCGAATATCATTATACTATTTTGCCAATTTGCAGAATCTTCATTGCGTTGGTTCCACCTAGAATTCCCATGTGATCACCTTTAGTTAAAATGATAAGGTCTCCTTCCTCGACTACCCCGGCTTTTAGCAACTCGTCTGCTGCAAGTCGGTTAACGTCATGCCTAGCTAGCACAGTGGGATCAAAACTTATGGCTTCTACACCGCGATATAGAGCCATTTTTCGCTTGGTTTCTTCAAGCCTGGTTAAGGCATAAATTGGAATGCCGCTTCTAATTCGAGACATCAGAAGAGGGGTGGAGCCTGATTCGGTGAGACATACAATCGCCTTAATCTCAGGTAGATGATTGGCGGCATACATTGTTACCATGGCAATGGTCTCATCAATATCGTTCCATTGTAGTTCAGACCGATGTCCCGAAACTTGAGTAGATTTTTGTTTTTCCGCGCCTATACATACTCTCGACATAGCTTCAACAACACGAATTGGATGGTCTCCCATCGCTGTTTCTGCGGATAGCATCACTGCGTCAGTTCCGTCCAAGACTGCATTGGCCACATCAAATACTTCGGCTCTTGTTGGGATCGCATTGACAATCATTGACTCCATCATTTGAGTCGCGGTAATAACGGCGCGATCTAGAGCTCGAGCTCGCTGGATAATTTTCTTTTGCACTCCTATTAGCTCTGCGTCGCCAATTTCTACCCCTAAATCACCTCGCGCGACCATCACAGCAGAGGATGCTTGAATGATTTCATCCAGAACTTGCTCGTTTTCGACGGTTTCAGCACGTTCGATCTTAGCAACGATACCTGCATTACTCCCAGCAGCGCGTGCAAGTTTTTCAGCGAAACGAATATCTTCAGCTGTTCTGGGAAAAGACACTGCGAGATAGTCTACACTCATTTCGGCCGCTAGTTTTATATCGTCCATATCTTTGTTTGTCAGCGCCGCCGCGGATAAGCCTCCACCTTTTAAATTAATTCCCTTATTGTTAGAGAGCGGGCCGCCAATAATCGTTTCCGTGAATACTTTGTCACCTTCAATTTTGGTTATTTTGAGTTCGACTCTGCCATCGTCTAAGAGCAGTACATCTCCGGGTTTACAGTCTTTAGGTAATTCCTTGTAATCAATACCAACGGTTTTGTTATTGCCTGCTTCACTATCTAGATTGGCATCCAGTACGAACTCATCTCCTTCTGTCAGTTCAATTTTGTTGTTTTTGAATCGAGCAATTCTAATTTTGGGGCCTTGTAAATCACCCAGAATTGCCACGTTAAGTTCTAATTTTTGAGCAACTTTTCGTACCATTCGGGTACGTTTCAAGTGATCTTCTGCTGAACCGTGGGAGAAGTTCATTCTAACTACGTTAGCTCCAGCCTCAAATAGTTCGCTTAGCGATTGCTCGTTGTCAGTAGCTGGACCTAAAGTGGTCACAATTTTGGTACGACGTTTCAAGATTTGACTCCGTATAAAATAGTGGCGAAATTTAAGCAAATTCCGCCTAAGTCTTTAATTCCAAAATGAATAGAAAGTGCAGATTTAGACTCTGTCAGATAAAAAATACTAATCGGGCAGATCAAGCTCAACCTATCGCAAATTGATGAAATATTAGTCAGTGCTAAGCAAGGCCGCTGCTTAAAACCTAGCCTATTGATTCAGATAAAGTGTTAGACCAGCAAAAAACGGCATTTTATTTATAATTAAGCGAATTTTAACCTTGAAAATCTTTAGATGAAACCCAATTGTTAGGCCAATAAGAAAATTTTTGTCTTTTTATATCTAAAATTATCAAGGAATTGTGAATATGTCTGAGACTGTGAATAAACAAACCCATAGTTTTCAAACCGAAGTTAAGCAATTGCTTAACTTGATGATCCACTCTCTATACTCAAATAAAGAGATATTTTTAAGGGAATTGATATCTAACGCGGCGGATGCTGCTGATAAGCTTAGATTTGAAGCATTAACTCACGATGATTATTTCGAAAATGATAGTGAGCTAAAGATTCGTATCACTACAGATAATGATGCCGGTACCTTAACCATTGCTGATAATGGCATTGGTATGAACAAAGAAGAAGTAATGGCTAATCTGGGGACAATAGCAAAATCCGGTACAGCCGAGTTTTTACAAAATCTGAGCAAAGAACAAAAATCTGATAGCAATTTAATTGGCCAATTCGGCGTTGGGTTTTATTCTGCGTTCATAGTTGCAGATGAGGTTGAGGTTCGCACTCGACGAGCAGGAACTAACACTGGTGAAGGAGTGAGCTGGATTTCCAAAGGAGAAGGCGAGTTTAGTACTGAGAGTATTGATAAGGCAAGCCGCGGAACCGAAATTATTCTCCACCTGAAGGAAGATGAAAAAGAATTCTTGGAGTCATATAGACTACGCTCAATTATCGGAAAATATTCTGACCATATTTCACTCCCAGTAGAAATGGAAAAAATGGATATGGGCGCGCCTGACGAAGATGAGAAGGAAGAAGACGAAGTTGTTGTTCCCGAGTTTGAAGTAGTCAACAAAGCGACTGCATTATGGACTCGTCCAAAATCGGAAGTTAAAGAAGAAGAATATAAAGAGTTTTATAAGCATATTTCTCATGACTTTAATGAACCACTATCGTGGGCTCATAATAAAGTTGAAGGTAAGCAAGAGTATACAAGTCTGTTATATATTCCTAAGAAAGCGCCTTTCGACTTATGGAACAGAGAAAAACCTCGTGGTGTTAAGCTGTATGTACAACGCGTTTTTATTATGGATGATGCAGAACAGTTTTTACCTGTTTACTTAAGAATGGTCAGAGGTGTACTAGACAGCAATGATCTTCCTCTAAACGTTTCTCGTGAAATTTTACAAGACAGTAGCGTTACACAAAGTCTCAGAAATGCTTGCGTAAAGCGAGCTCTTAGCATGTTAGAGAAATTAGCAAAAAGCCAGAAAGAAGATTATCAAGAGTTTTGGAATGAATTTGGCTCCGTTCTTAAGGAAGGGCTTGCTGAAGACCATTCTAATCGTGAGAAGGTTGCAGGCTTAATTCGTTTTGCCTCTACCAATGAAAGTAACGAAGCGCAGAGTGTTTCTCTTGATGATTACGTTGAACGAATGAAACCGGAACAAGATAAAATTTACTATCTTGTTGCCGATAACTATGTGACGGCTAAAAATAGTCCACACTTGGAAATCTATAAAAAGAAAGGAATTGAAGTGCTATTACTTTCGGATAGAGTAGATGAGTGGGCAATGGGTCATTTAACCGAGTTTAAAGATAAAAAGCTGCAAGCTGTAACTCACGGCGAACTCGATTTAGGCGCGCTAGAAACTGAGGAAGATAAGAAAGCTGTTGAAGAGGCGACTAAAGAAAAGTCAGACTTAATTGAGCGTATTAAAACATATTTAGGAGACAAGGTTGAAGATGTAAAAGTTTCAGCTCGTTTAGATGAGTCTCCTGCATGTGTGGTAGCAAGTGATGGCGGCATGAGCTTGCAAATGGCTCGAATGCTAAAAGCTGCTGGCCAGCCAGCGCCAGAAGCCAAGCCAATTTTCGAGATTAATATTGATCACGCGATTGTTAAAAAGATTGACAGTGATCTACCTCAGGCGGATTTTGAAGATTGGGTTGCTTTATTATTTGATCAGGCGGTGTTAGCTGATAGCGGGCATTTGGATGATCCAGCTTCATTTACTCAAAGATTAAATAAGCTTTTGTTGAAATAGCCTATTTTGAGTAAATTATTAAAAGGAGGCGTTAGCCTCCTTTTTTGATATGGACTAGACTATCTGTAACAATTTCTTTATTAGAATAGTCCGGACTATATGAGCATATCTTTATCGTTTAAGAAAACATTCAAGCAAAATCTGTTGGCAATTATAAGCCTCGTGATCGCGCTCACTGCGCTATCTTACAATTCGTGGCGCAATGAACTCTCTGAGGAAAATCGTAACTATAGAGCCGCAGGTTTCGAAATCTTGCGGGAAGCTGCTCATTTACAGCTAGTCGTGGACCAAGCGACATATTCAACTAATAAAGAGCAGGTCGATCCAATTCAAGGTTGGGTAAGAGTTAACCTCATTCTATCTTTATCAAAAATAATTGGGGAGCCTGTAAGGGGGAAAGCTAGTGCATTAAAAACTGTGTGGCAAGATAAGTGGCCAATTTTATACTCAAGTGAAGAAGCGAATAAGACAGTTAGTCAAAAAATTAGTGAACTGAATAGGGCGGTTGAAAACAAAATAGCCTCTCTAAACTAGCAACTCAACCCGCTCCCCTTTTTTACCGGACTGATGATAAGTTTGCTCAACAAAAATACTCCGTTGTGCAGAATTCTGTAATAGAACAGTGCTAGCCCTCGTACCATAATTGTCGCCTGCTATGAATATTGATGATAGTAGCTTTTCCCATTTATAACTTATGCCCGTATCCGGTAGGGAATCATCAGAGGCCTGTGTGTCGTCTTTTAAGATTTCGAGCATACTATCTATGTCGGTTTCTTCAGAGGATTGTTTTATTCGATCTTGTAACTGAATTATGCCACTGGACATCTTTGGCCAATGGTCGTCGATAAACCCGTTTGATACAGCATGAAATCCAGGCTCAAGTATTTGAGTTTTTTTATTTTCGCTGGAGTAACAATACAACTTAGTGGCGTTTCCAAATACTAGATTGAAAGGCCCATAATCGTCGCTATTCTCTACAAGGTATTGTTTGAACTTCTCAATGTTAGTAAATTCTTCGACGAGAAATTGGGTTACTAACTTCCCTCGTGATTTTGAGTGTTTTGCAACTGCTTTACCTTTGCGAAAGTTTGTAACTGCGCAAAAATATCCTTGCGGATTTATCCCCAACCAGCTGCCACTTGCTTCTAGGTCTTTACCTGCGACAATGTCGTTATGCGCCTTTTGCCATTTATGAGCTGGCCGGGTAGGGCGTTGATAAAACTCATCTCGGTTAGCACAAATGACAAGCGGGTATTTGGGATGCTGCTTTATCGCGATAAACAATATACACATGGTTTAAAGTTAAGATGTATAGGTTTTCAGGCAGAAACTAAACTGACTTCCTTTTCCCAATTCAGAATCTACAATTATGTCGCTGCCGTGTAACTTTAATAGTTCTTTGGTGATTGGAAGTCCAAGTCCTGAACCTTCGTTAGCTCTAGTAATACCTCCGTCAACCTGTTCAAAAGGGTTGAAAATCCCATCTAGTTTTTCGGGCGCAATTCCAATACCTTGATCATGAACTGCGAACTCAATGTATTCGTCTATTTGTTGGGCGGAAATCGTAACCACCCCTGATTTGCTAAATTTAATTGCATTGCCGATTAAATTAAACAAAACTTGGTTTAGTCTGTGAGGATCCGCCTGTACTTTGGGCAAATTTGTACCTACTGAGTTTGTCAAGGAAAGGCGTTTCTTTCTGGCCATGTTTTCCAATAGTAAGCAAACGTTCTGAGTTACTTGAGAGATGTCTACCGGCTCTAACTTTAATGACAATTTACCCGCTTGAAGTTGAGAGAAATCAGTTATGTCTTTAACCAGATTTAACAGTCTTTCTCCGCACTGCGAAATAATCCGAATCTTTTCGGTTTGATCCTCGCTAAAATTCTCTTCCTCCAGTAATAGTTGTGACATTCCGATGATGCCGTTTAACGGTGTTCTCAGCTCGTGGGAAGTATTCGCTAGAACTTGGTCTTTAAGTTTGTCCAGTTCTTTAAGTTGAGCACTAACTATCTGATGTTCGTTAATTATGCGTTTTTGCGTTCTTTGGTAAAAATAAAATACGATAGCCAAACTAACAAATAACAAGATCCCGACTATCGCAAAGGCAATGGCTTTTTGTTGTTTGATCTGGAGTAGTTGCAACCTGTTTTTACTACTTAACAACTCAATTTCGTGATTCTTACTTTCCAGATCAAAAAGCACTTGCATTACCGAAAGTTGATTCTGGCTACTTTCTTTGGAGATAGTTTCTTCTATCTGATTGGAATCTCTTAGCGCGACAAGAGCTTCCTGAGCTCTCCCCATTTTTTCCAAAATCAGGCTCTTTTGATAGTATGCTTCAACTAGCCTTCGGTCTACACTAAGGCCTGAAGCTATCTTAATAGCAGAGTTAATTACAAGTAAGGCCTTTTCGGGTTGATTGGTGTTTAGTAAAGCGTCCGACTTAGCTTTGAGTATTGATACTTCGTGAAAACGACGGTTGCTTTTTCTTGCGGAGGTTAAGGCTTTATCTAACAGAGCAATTGCTTCTTTAAACTGTTGCCGAGTAATAAGCTCAGAGGCTAGACCCGTTTGAGTTAACTCTTGTCCGAGACTATCGCTTGCTTCGGTATAGAATTGATAGGCAGCCTCAAAATTTTTAATTGCCAGGTTTGACTTGTTAATTTGACGATATACTATTGCATGGCCTAACAAAGATTTAGCCTTTATAACAGGTGAGTTGGAGTTAAGTGCTGAGCGTTTATAAAACTCCAGTGCGGCATCATATTTATTTGCGTAAAAATACGTATTGGCTATGTTGTTGTAAACTTTTCTTACTTCTCCATCCAATTTAAGTTCACGGTAGAGGTTGACTGCTTCCAAATAATTACTCAATGCTTGTTCTAACGCGCTTACCGCTTGTAGCGTATTACCTTGCAGTACTTTTGCTCTCGCAACTGAAGAGTGTATTTGGTGGTTCTGGGCGAAATCCTGAGCAGACAGAGCTCTCTCCATTGAGCTTTTATACTCGCCTTTAAAAAAAAGCGCATAAGATGATTCGTTCAAGACTTGTGCTTTTGCTTGTATATCAGGGTTGCTATCAAAGTAAGCGAGTGCTTGATCAGCTAAAGATATTGCTTTATCAGGATTACTGCGAGCGTTAAGTTTAATTTGGTCAACAAACCAGCGACCTTTTTCTGTTAGTGTATCGGACTTGGCTAAAGCATTTTTGCTTTGGTTTGTCTCAGTTGAATTTGACTGGCTAAAGCGGGAATCGGTATTTTCTGCGAAAGCGTGGCAGGTCAATACCGCAAAAATGACGAGCCACGTTAAAGAGAATTTCATTAGGTATTTATCGTCCGAACATACTCACATTATTATCGGTATTATTGTTAGCAGACTTATGAATATTATTCCACTGTGAGTCACTTTGGGCGAGGTTTTCTACCATCAGTTTTGAAAGTTGATCTTGGCTTAGTTGAATAACCTCGTCATTCGCATCGACGCCAGCGTCAGCAAGCATCTTTGAACGGTTTTTGGCGATCTCTTGTGGCGTATTTCCTTCGTTAAAACGAGCCAACTTAGAAGCGTCCGTTGAAAGCTCTAAGTAAAAACGACTTAATTTATCCATAGTATTTTCCTTTGTTACTGTTGTTGACGAAACTTTCTTAACTGCTTTTAGATAACCCTATTGATGCATTTTTGCTTATTATCGTTAGATTTATACTAGTTGATGTGAATCATTAGGCGTCATCCCATGCAGACAGATCTTCATTGGTAATTTTCAGCCAAGTTAGTCTTTCCTTAGCAAACACCAGGTCGCTGCTGGGGGGAATTACCAAGGTTGAGATGGAAGAAACTTTAGCGGAAGGTAATTCGACTAGCGTGATCCAATCTATATGTGGAGCAAATCCAGGTAATGTAGGGGCCTCATAAATGCACATTTTATGGTCATCAGGATAATCTTGTTGTAGTAACTTGGTAAGTGCTGCAAGTCCATGTTTACCGGGCTTTTGACCTTTGAGTGTGTGTTCTCCGACAAGACCCACCTGCCATAAAATCAGAGACGCGCCGGTGTCTATTGAGCGTTTCGATAGTAAAAACTGGGTAGCTTCATATGATTGGCAACCTGTGGTAGCGGGATCCAAGTTTAAATCGGCAAATAGGCAAGCATCGGCTGAGATACCTGGCAACATGGTTACGGGGATATCCGCTTCTTCGAGCTGCTCTCGCGCCATGTGAGTTGAGAGAACGAATATTCCAGGGTGACCGTAATAAATAGCGCATACGTTTTGACCGTGGGAAGCCAGCTCCACCATGCGATCTGCCATTAGATGATATGTTTGAAGCCGGTTAACGTCACCTTCATAAAGCAGTCCAAGGTTTTCTACATTCGGATTAAGTTGTCGGATATGCTGAATCGAAAGGGGATTGGGCGCCACGACCAGGACTATGTCAGCATTTTTAATATGGCTCTCAGTCTCCATTGTCATATGGCCGGGATGTAAACCGCAACCAACAATTGTTAGTCGGCCTTGAGCGGTCAGTGAATTTTTTAAGCTATTGGTATCGTTTGGCTGGCTGGTTTGAACGCTCATTTTTCCTGCGGGTATTATAATTATCGTATTAGATGAGTTTATGCTAAAAATGCATAAAATGGTAATTAGTTAGTTGAGATATTTTATGTTTCTTGTCTACTACTTGCTCAGTAAAGCAGGTAAGAGAGCGAACGGTTAATAATTGTAAAGATGAAACTTGGTTGGCGCCGTACCTGAGGCTGTTACCTGTAGAAGATTGTTTATTGGGGATCTTTCGAGTACTTAAAATAGATTAAGTACTCGAAACGTTGATTTCGGGAAAATTGATTAGGCGCTTACATCAATCTGACTGCCAATGGTTTCGTCAGGATTAACCTCGGCTGGTTCGCTCTCTCGATTTGTCTGGTTGTTTTGAACGTTCGCCTGTTCAACTTGCTCGCTGGCAGATACTGTTTCGTCTGCACGATTTAGTGTCTCTTGCGTATTCTCACTTTGATTGGTTTGAGTTTGTTCTAACTCGTTTACCGGTTCTTGAGCCTGAGTTT
>JAPHTP010000100.1 GCA_026196875.1 Kangiellaceae bacterium | reverse complement strand
TCCCGCGGTTTCGTCCACCGGAGATTATCATCCATCTACCCCAGACGGAGACATCAACGTGGATCTGAATGGGGGGCAGATAACTGATAATCTAAACAAAAGCGGACATTTTACTATGGAGGCATTAAAGTCCGCTTTTAGGTGTTAGCAGAAGGCCCGGCTCACGCGCTGGTTTGGAGCCGCAAAACGGCGGAAAATTGGTCGCTGTGCAGCCGATTGTTATAGACCATTAGGAAATCTCTATCTCGAGCACAAATGCAGGAATCTGCTTGCTGACCGTGCGTGTGCCATCGATGACCTTACATACGTTATAGTCATTCCTTATCGGGGTCTTGTTTTTCAGCGTCAACTTAGCTCCCGCTGAAAATAAAACTTCTTTTTCATGACCAAGATTCGTACCTTTGGAGCAAAAGACAAATACGTTTGTTTTAGGATTCACTACTTTTAGAACGAACAAGTGTATCTCACCATCGTCGAACGCCTTTCCTTTCCACTCTGAATTCCTAAGAGCCACTTGCGGGCAAAAAGAAGTGGATAGCGGTCGAGTAGTAGTCAGGTTAGACCCTCGGTCATGCGGCCAAAACCCGCCGTGAAACAAAGCGCTCCCTTCAGGTAACGTGCAGCCAACTGCATCTATGGCCTGGGAAATTGCAAAAAAACCGCAGCTAGGATAATTTTTCTGGTACTCAGAGATTTCCTTAGGGGTTTTTGACGGCATCCGGCTTCGCATTTCCTTGTACGCGGGCGAATTATCTAGAGCATCTTCAATGAATCGCTCCAAGGAACCGTCAGCACCGACTGTGAGCATGTGTTTGGCCGCCTCAAAGTGATCAGTTACTCGAATTATCAATTTATCTCTGACCGAGAGGAGCATCTCACCGGTCTGCTCATTATGTTGTGTCATCTCTTGAAACGTTGGGTGTCGCGTTTTCCAGCATTCATATGGAGTCTCAAATACATTAAAAACCATCAAGCTCACCGATATCTTTTCTCTATTAACGCTTCAATCAGCCGACGCGTTAGCGGTCGGCTGTATTGACTTGTTAGTTGCTATTTGCTGAAAGAACTGTCTTGAGTTAAATTCAGATTTTGTTACAAAATCTAACAAAGTTAACCACGACGTGTGTGATACGAATGATTTGCTAATCTCTACAAAAGTTGCCGTTGTAGCTGGTTTGCCTTCGTTAACAGCCGAATTGAAAGCCTTCCACAGAAAAAAAACATCGCTATTTCGCTCTTGAAGCTCATTGTTTAAGGCATCAAAGAGCAGCAAGCCGCAACTATAATGAATTTTACTGCTTTTTAAGGCAACGTTTCTATAATTGGTTTCAGTTCCAAAGCTACTCAAGCAATTTTCTTTTGCCTTCTCCATTTTACTCAGAAATATTTTATGATTACCGTGTATTTCTGAATATGAAAGACCGGCAAATAGTTCAGCACTACCTTCATGTAACCACGCGTCGGCTAAAGCTTCTACATTGCCAGCCTTTCCTTGGTATAAATGCGCCACTTCATGGGGTCAGCTCACGAAACGGAAAAAATCGTACGCTAAGACCTCTGCAGTGTTCGTAACGATCGGTACTTTCCTTGTTCGACCTGTTTGTCCTGCTGCCAGATATAGTCGCCGGTCAGGTTGATGTGCTCCCAGCCCAAGGGAGAAAGATGCCGCAGAAGCGTCTCGTCGATATCCCGGCCGTCTTCGCGCAGTGCTTGAACCGCCCGCTCCATATAAACCGTATTCCAAAGGATAATAGCGCTGACGACGAGATTGAGTCCGCTTGCACGGTAGCGTTGATTCTCGTAACTGCGATCGCGGAGTTCACCGAGCCGGTTCAGGAAGACGGCACGAGCCAGCGCGTTCTTAGCCTCGCCCTTATTCAAACCAACCTGCACGCGGCGACGCAGTTCGACGTTTTGCATCCAGTCGAGTGCGAATAATGTTCGCTCAATGCGGCCCAGCTCGCGCAATGCGATCGCGAGGCCATTCTGACGCGGATAGCTCCCGAGCTTGCGCAGCATCAGTGATGCGGTGACAGTGCCCTGCTTAATCGATGCCGCCAAACGAAGGATTTCGTCCCAATGCGTCCGAATGTGTTTTACGTTGATGCGACCGCCGATTAGGCCTGCGAGTGTCGGATACTGTTTTGTGTCACCATTTATGTACAGACGACGGTCGGCTAAATCACGAATACGCGGGGCGAAGCGGTACCCAAGCAAGTGCATCAAGGCGAACACATGATCGGTAAAGCCAGCCGTGTCCGTATAGTGCTCCTCTATCCGAAGGTCGGACTCGTGGTACAGCAAACCATCCAGAACATGAGTGGCATCGCGAACAGTGGCGTTAATGACCTTGGAATGAAACGGCGCGTACTGGTCCGAGATATGCGTGTAGAACTGTACGCCCGGCTCCTGACCGTATTTCAAATTTACATGGCCAGCAAATTGACCGCGACCGCCGGCTTTGAAGTTCTGGCCATCCGATGATGACGTGGTGCCATCACCCCAGTATGCGGCGAACGATTGGCGAGAATGAGCGTTGACCAGGCTCCCCAATCCCGCTGAATACGTTTCATCGCGTATGTGCCACGCCTGGAGCCACGTCAGCTTAGCGTAGGTGGTGCCAGGGCAGGACTCAGCCATCTTGGATAGCCCCAGGTTGATCGCATCAGCCAGGATCGTCGTGAGTAGTAGCTGTCGATCCCCAGCGGTTGCGCCGCTTTTGAGGTGAGTGAAGTGTTGCGTGAAGCCCGTCCAGTTATCGACTTCCAACAACAGTTCGGTGATCTTCAAGTGCGGCAACCGACTATAGGCCTGTTGCATCAGCGCTTCCGCCGCATCAGGCACGGCGTTGTCCAATGGCGTGATTCTTAGGCGGCCCGAGGGTGAGATACCTGCATCGGGTAACTGGTCGGCGAAGGCCAGGCGTTCTACGGTGATCAACTCCTGGTCCAGCGTTGCCAATCGCGATTCCAAGTAGTTATCGCAATTCGTTTCAACCGCCAATCCGAGCTTTCGATCTTCACGCTGACCCTCGAACCGTGTCGGCGGCAACAGGTAATCCTCGAAATCCTTAAACTGCCGCGAATCCTGGACCCAGATGTCCCCGGAACGTAGCGCATTTTTGAGCTCGGATAGCACGCACAGTTCATAGAAGCGTCGGTCAATTCCGTCCGGTGTGTACACCAGACTTTCCCAGCGCTTGCGGATAAAGCCAGTCGGGGCGTCATCCGGCACTTTACGAGACTGGTGCTGATTCATGTTCTTTAGCAGCTCGATCCCGGCGTGTAACTCGCGCGCCGCCGGTGCGGCCTTCATATCCAGTGCATCCAGAAGCGTCGGCGTGTAACGCCGCAGCGAGTTGAAGCCACTACCAATTAAAGCGAGGTAATCGAAGTCTTCTGACTGGGCCAGCTTTTCCGCTTCGGTGATGCTTGCACTGAATACCTCCCATGGCATGATCGCCTCAATGGCGGCATACGGATCGCTTCCGGTCTGTTTGGCATCGAGCAGTGCGCGCCCAACACGCGAGTACAGACGTACCTTATTATTAATTTCCTTGCCGGAGCGCTGGAAGCGCTCAGCATGTGTACGCTTGGCCTTGCTGAACAGCGAGCCCATAAAGCGATCATGTAGGTCAATGATCTCGTCAATCAGCGTGGCTCGTGTATCGAGTATGATTGCCACTAGTGTGGCGTAGCGACGGCTCGATTCAAGGTCCCGCAAGTGCTGGGCGGTCATTTGCCCGCCTTCACGGGCGAGCTTCAGCAGACGGTTCTGGTGGATGGTATGTTCAAGCCCAACCGGGAGGTTGAGCTCGCGCACGGTCTGTAATCGTTGGAGGTGGAACAGAATATGTTTGGGCCTCGGTGGTCCGGGAGACTGGCGCAGCCAGACGAGTGCACTACTCGACATATCCTTGCGAATCGCCAGCAACTGCTCGAAGGCGCGGCGATGCTGATTGGTCAATAGCGCGGTTAACGTTTCATACACGAGTCGGGTGCCTCGCGTGAGCGCTTCGCTGCACATGCGTTCGATGACATCCAGCGGCGGCAAAATGATGCGTTGTTGTCTAAGCAACTTGACCAGCGCTTCAGCCAGAACGATGCCGCGATCCGTTTGTTGGGCCAGGTCGACAATGGAGTCAATAAACCGCCGGTAGTCATCGCCGCTGAGCGAAGACAGGTTCAACCAGGCCTGCAATTCGACCAGATGCTCCCGTCGCGTTTCAGGCCTCTTGGCGTAGCGCGGCCAAATCTCAGGCCCAATGCTCAACTGCTGGCCGATGAGCGTTAATAAGGAGGCTGGTGGCTCGGCATTGGTGGGTAGCGCGATACCGGGATAGCGCAGATAACATAACTGGACCGCGAAACCGAATCGGTTGTGCGGGCCACGCCGCTGCCGAATCGCCGACAAGTCCGATTCGGAGAAAGTGTAGTGTTGGATGAGCGTGTCGTCCGTCTCTGGAAACGAGAGCAAGCTATCCCGCTCAGCGGCGGTCAATAGGCGACGGCGGGGCATAGTCAGTCAACCGTTTTCAGGTATTGGTACAGCGTCTCGCGGCTGATGCCGAATTCACGGGCCAGCGCCGCCTTTTGTTCACTGTTTGCAACGCGCTGCCGGAGTTCGACGATCTTTTCGGGAGAGAGGGCTTTCTTGCGACCGCGATACGCTCCACGCTTTCGAGCCAGTGCGATGCCTTCGCGCTGCCGCTCGCGTATCAATGCACGCTCGAACTCGGCAAATGCGCCCATGACGGAAAGCATGAGGTTGGCCATCGGCGACGCTTCGCCGGTGAAAGTCAGGCTTTCTTTGATGAATTCGATGCGGACACCCCGTTGGGTCAACGTGTGGACCAGGCGACGCAGGTCGTCAAGGTTGCGCGCGAGACGGTCCATGCTATGGACGACGACGGTATCGCCTTCGCGGACAAAGGTGATCAGTCGATCCAACTCGGGTCGTTGGGTATCCTTGCCGGACGCTTTGTCCGTGAACACCCGATCAACCGCGACCTGCTCAAGCTGGCGTTCCGGATTTTGATCAAGACTGCTGACTCGGATATAACCGATGCGCTGACCTTTCAAAACCCGCTCCCCCGTCGAAGTGTCAAGAGAACTCTAAGACCCCTCGCAACAAACGTCAACTATTTCTATATACCACCCTATTCTGACGCATGTACCACTCAATGCCTGACGCCTGGTTAGGGTGTAGTTCAAACTGACAGCGAATACCGGCAGGCTGCACATTAAACTCGGAGGATTTTTTTTGCGAAGACTCTGAACACGAACTAGGCTGGGATCGAAATGCCACTTGCATACTGCCGGATCATTTGGACGATTGATTCACTCTGCTGAGTAAAAATCATTATGCGAGAGCTTTTCCGCTACTTTTTCCATCGCCTCCGGTTGCCGTAACACCGTACTCAAAACCATTTGTTCAGCGTAATTATCTTGTGGCGTTTTCATATCATCTTTCCCCGATTTTTTTGGTGAAAGACAACAGGCTTTTGGACGCCACAACGTTCGCTAAAAATGAAAAAAAATCAAAACCACCTAGAATCAAGTGCAAATCACATATTAAACAGTCACTTAAAAATCTTTGTGGCTTTTGAGATTCCCTAAAACACGACCAGCTGAATACTAAATCGTCGCGGCTTCAATCATGGCCAGTGATTACTTAATAAGTAGTTAAGGCTACTTTTTAAAAAAAGCTCAACCAATTGGTTGTAACCTCAGGCAAAGATTACATACAGCACTAGCAGGAAAATACTACCAAACACTACTCTAAACACAGTCGGAGACACGTATTTTTTCGCCCATTCTTCAAGCTTGTCAAAGGTATAATCCGCTATACCCTGGCCAAAGGATGTCGCTCCGCAGGCTTTACAATTTCCATATATATCGAGCTGTTGTTTTTTCTTTTTACAGTTTCTGCATGTCCCCACTGTCATTCGCCATCTCCTTTGGGCTGGTTCAAGAAATCAAATTGTCTATAAATCGATCTGAGCTTAATGCTAAGTTATAATTTTGTGAACTCCCAACCAACTATAATCATTAAAAACTACTTTTCCCCCTCAGGTAAAGGTTACAATCCCTCTCAGAAACTTTCAGAATCGCTCAAAAATGGTGGAATTTTTTCCACCTAAAAACTCAGGTTTTTTCGAAGGTTCAGAATTTTTTGTCGCGAGGCAAAGGTCAAAAATTGAAATTTCGGCGTCGGTATTCTGTGACCAATTTTGTCATTAAACGGTCTCAAAAGTGTCGATTTCGACGCAAAATAAAAAGCCACAACACCGCTTAACCCCTTACCATGCCTAGGTTTAACGATTTACCACCGAACCCGTGACTGCCCTCCGGAGGCAGAGGCCACAGGTTCGACTCCTGTCGGGTGCGCCATGCAATGTTCTCACAGCACTTCCCCCTTCTCAGTCGATTATTTTCCTTGTTTTGCACGTGTTACAGATGTGGCTTTCAAATATGTTAGAAATGCAAAATCGAAATCAATCCAGTTTTCAGCAGTTTCAAACATTTCAAAGTTCAATGTGTTAAAGGTTGCCAGTCTGAGTCTTCAAAATAAGCGGGATACTCATCTAATGACTGAATGATAAGAACAACACCTTGCTTTTGATTATGAGCAGACTTCATTTGCTCTACACCGCGCATTATTTTCGCAAGGAGGATATGGAGCTGAGCGTCTGCCTGCGGTTCTAGTTTGCAGTTTTTGAATATAAAATTTAAATGGTCATTTAAGCTTCGCGCCAATTCTTGATATTGAGTAGTAGAAAACTGATTATTATGAATCGCTTCTAAGTTTATTTCTATTTCACGTTTGAGGCTCGTCATCCCGATGTGCAGACTCTCATCAATAGTCCATCTTTTACCGTGATTCAACGCTAATTCAAGCTTGTGAGTTTGAGCGTCATGCTCATGCTCTTGTGCCTTCACAATTGAAAACTGTAAAGTATTCAAAGCTCCAATAAACGCTACGATATAAAGTATCTTTTTCATATTCATTTCCCGAATAAAACAATTTACGATTTAACCAACATTTGCTCGTATATCGACATCTTATAGTACGCCGCTGAGCAAATACTGTTCTCGATCAATAAGTACATTGGTTTTGTATCTTCATCCAAGCGTATTTGTAGCGTTGTAGTCCTCTGAAAATTCAGCCGAAGGCGAAACTGGAAATGAATACAACGGCAAAGCAGGCCGTCAGCCTGCTTTGCGTCTGCGTGAAGATAGGAATTAGTGCCCCTGCCCTCCAGCAGCGCCATGCACGCCCTCTATATAGTGAATGTAATTGACGTAGTCAGCGACAAAGGCACGCCCCTTATCGCCGCTTTGATCAGCCATGGCCCTTGCACGCTGAGCCTCATGATAACGCTCACGAATACCGTTCTCGATCTTGCGGGTTATATTTGCCACGAGGCGATCAATTTGCCCGTTTTCCAACGCCGCATCCGCCGCCATTAAACCCGGATCAATCTGTCCGGAAGGCTTGATGCCGGTAAAGGGTGCGCCTTCGGAGGCACGATGAACCTCAACGAGCGTCGAGAACAGATGCTGATCGGCAATGTTTTTCGCAGTTTCGCTTTGCCCGCGGACTTGGCGCACATCGGCGAATACCCTTTTGATTTCGGCCTCATCCTTTGCCGGCACCCATTTGAGCAAGGGCTTAACATTGCCTGACTCCAGTGCCGCACGGGCTTCGGTAATCACGGGACCGTCCAGAGCATCACAATGAGCTTGGGCGCTACCGGCAAACATCAGGCTGAAGATTGCTGCGGGAACAGCGGTTTTGCGTAATTTGGTTTTCATACATGACCTCTTCATATTGCGTTGAGCTTCACGCGCACCGGGTTTGGTGGCGCTTGGCAATCAGAGTACGGAAGGGAGGCCAAAGAATCGTTCGCAAGTACGAAACCGAACCGATGCCATGGTTTAGAAATAAAAACCTACAATTCAGCTGTTTAGAGGTTTCAGTATCGGGTGAGAGCGTACTCGAACGCCGGGTAGCCAGGTTCAGGATCGTGGCTAGGGTCGGATATCGCCCTGCAGGGCTCGTCGGCGATATTCACTGGGGGTAAATCCTGTCTCTTTCTTGAAAGCAGTGTTGAATACGGACTTCGAGTTGAAGCCAGAGTCATACATAGTTTGCAGAATATTTGCCTGATTGGCTGCATCGGCCAGGCGCGATTTCGCCTCGTCGATGCGATAGCGACTGACGAACTCAAAGAAATTGCAGCCAAAGCCTTGGTTAATGGCCCGTGAAACCTCTCTTGAAGGGGCGCCCAATTTCCGTGAAAGTTGTTCCAGGGTCAGGTTGGGGTGCAAGTGGGGCTTTTCCTGGTGCATTAACTGTTGGAGCCTGACCTTTAAAGTTTGATCAAACTGCGGCGTGGGCTCTTCTTCCAGCAAGGCGGCCTGGTCTGCTGCCAATCCAGAGAAAACAACGGGTTGGCGAAGAGAGTTTATCATCAGAAAATTGATGAAAATGAAGCCCGTTACAGCGCCAGCGCCGGCCACCCACTCGGTTCCGGGCACGCTTCTAAACACATGCGCTGTAAGGCAGTACATCATGCTCACGGTCCAAGCCACTGCATAGCCGATCAGAAGCGTCCGTAACCACGCAAGTTGTTTGTTTTCAATACTCGAGAAAATCTGTCGAATACCAAGGCCGAAACGGTTAATCGCACGAATAGTCGCGTACAGGTAGCCCAGAAAGACCGCGTGAATAGCGACTGCAAGAAGGGGAGAGGTAAGTACGCCCGGGTGGTCCCGTTCAAGCAGAATCTGAACTTTGGTCTCGCTTGGCTGTAAATAATATTCAATCAGAAAAATTGCGCCGACCACCCAGAAGAGCAACGTGTGCACGAGATGCTTCCCGCGTAACTGGAAATTCTGATACATCAGCGATTGCGCATATAGATAGAGCGTGCCGGCTTGTAAAAGTCCGATGAGTGTTCCGAGGTAGGCGAAGTTTGGGTACTGGAGCGCAAGCCCGCTGCCATAGAGGAAGATCTCTCCCAGCCCGGCGGCGAAGAACACCAGAGTGGCAACCAGGAGTCGGTTAGATATGAGCCCACTGTTGGATGGAAGTAGGAGAAAAACGGCAAGAGCCAGCGATTGAATGATGCTCGTCAGCAGCACAATGTCGGTGAGTGTCAGATACATGCCAGATTCAGCTCCGCTTCAAAACCATCCTGCCGTCCTGTTGCCGGCGATCTGAGATGCAGGGTCATGCCGGCAGCTTTAGCAATCGCATCGGCAATCGCGAGGCCCAGGCCAGAACCTGCAGCGTCCGTTTTGGCGCGTGCAAACCGGTTTCTTAAAAGAGCGAGCTGTTCCGGTGGCACTCTTGCACCGCCATTGCAGACCCTTAAAACCCCATTATCGTTCAGGTTGATCTTCACCGGCTCGCTACGGGAACCATGCTTAAGGGCATTCTCGATCAGGTTACGCACCAGGATGGCGAAGGCATCGGGATCAAGAAAGGAGTTCACTTCGCGCTCCGGCAGGGATAAAACAACTCGCCCGGGTGCCTGGGCCTCAAAATCCCGGGCAATCATCGCGAGGATGGGCACAAGATCCTGCTGGCTTTGTGAGAGTGCACCGCCACCTTCTGCTTTTGCCAACTCGAGCAGTTTTCCGGACAGCACCGAGAGACTGCGTAACGCTTCTTCAATTTCTGCAACATCATTCTTGAGATAATCATCGGGCATTCTGGTTTTCAGTCGCTGCACTTTGGCAAGCGCTGTTGCCAGGGGAGTTCGCAATTCATGGGCACTGTTGGCGGTAAAGCTGCGTTCTGATTCGAGAGCACGATGCAAACGCTCAAGCAGCCGGTTGATGGCACCGGCGATTGGTTCAAATTCACGGGGTAACTGCTCTTCTACAACAGGGGACAGATCTCCCGCGCCGCGGGATTCAATGTCTTGCTGAAAATCGACCACCTT
>JAPHTP010000020.1 GCA_026196875.1 Kangiellaceae bacterium | reverse complement strand
AATACCTGGCTCGTGGATACCACCAGTACCGTCAATGATGGCAGTACCACCACGACCTTCAGCGGATTTGCCACCTTGAATGCAGGAACTGGTGGGGATAGCTTTACAGTGAATGTGGCTGGTATCGATACGATCAACGGAAACAGCGGTAACGATTCGTTCACGCTAAATACTGTCGGATTAGTCAATACGATTAATGGTAATGCAGGAACCGATTCGCTTACGATCGTAAATGGCAATAGTGTTTGGACCGTTGATGAATTTGATGATGGTAATGTTGCTGTCGATGGTACTCCTGCAACTGTTACAAACTTTACCTCAATAGAAACTCGAGTTGGTAGTGCAACTGGAACTGATAGCATTGATTTAACGAGCTTTGGCAATGCAATTATTCTATTAGCCAATTATCTGAATTTCGATCTTATCATCGGTAACGCATTAGGCACTTTACAGGGTGTTGACGGGCAACAAAACAATTGGTCGATTACTGGAAGCAATAGCGGTTCAGTAATGGTTGGCAGTAATACTACGGCCTTTACAGGTTTCAGTAATTTACTGGGTGGAAATGATATCGATATTTTCACAATAGAAAATGGTGGTTCGATTTCAGGATTAATTAATGGCGCATTGGGTGCTAACAGCATTATCAGTAATAATAACTTAGCTAATGTTTGGGCATTAACAGCGCTTTATGCAGGTACTTTAAATGGTGATGCATTCAGTAATATCCAAACAATCACAGGTAATAGCTTGGTTAGTGACACTTTGGTAGGAATTAACCAGATAAATGATTGGCAAATTACGGGAGTTAATTCCGGAACAGTAGGTGAGCAGGGCGTTGGTACTTCCATTGCTTTTAACGGAATTGAGAATCTGACCGGTAACGATAGCACTGATAATTTTGTCATAGCCGACAGTGCAAGAATCACTGGTCTAATTGATGGTGCTAATGGGAGTAACAGCCTCACGAGTAATAGCAATAGTGCCAATAATTGGATCCTAACTACTTTGTATGGAGGCACTTTAAACGGCGATACTTTCAGCAATATTCAAACGCTAAACGGAAACAGTTCAGTCAGTGACACTTTAACCGGCATTAATCAAAATAATGATTGGCAAATCAATGGTGTAGATTCTGGTACGGTTGGCCTAAGTGGGGCTGGTACTTCGATTGCGTTTAATGGAATGGAAAACCTCAACGGCCACGATGCCAATGACATATTCACGGTCGCAGATGGTGGACGAATTTCTGGATTAATCGATGGCGGTAATGGCAGTAATGGTTTGGTTAGTAATAATAATTCAGCTAACAATTGGGTTCTCACTGCACTTTACGCCGGTAACTTAAATGGAGACGCTTTCAGCAATATTCAGACTATCACCGGTAATAGTAGCGTAAGTGATACGCTCACCGGAATTAACCAAGATAATACTTGGCTTATCGATAGTGCTAATGGTGGTTCAGTTGGACTATCTGGTGGTTCAGGTTCGATTTCTTTTGTCGGTATGGAGAACTTAAACGGAAACAACGGAGATGACCGATTCCAGTTTGATACTAACGGTTCAATTTCCGGTGCAATAGACGCTGGTGCACATAACAACGGGGACATATTAGATTATTCATTGCTAGCTTCGGTTTCGGTGGATTTAGGTGTCGGAATTGGAAACATTTCAAACGTTGAAATTATTCAAGGGAATAACACAAATAGCACGCTAACGGCTGCCGATATCGCCAACAGTTGGATCATCGATGGAGAAAATGATGGTTCAGTTGGTGGTTATCGATTTGTTGACTTTAACAACTTGGTCGGTGGAGATCTTTCTGATTTATTTAATTTAGCAGAAGGAGGTTCGGTCACCGGAAATATTGATGGTGGCTTGGGTAGTAACACTTTACAGAGAACTAATACTACTGGCACAAACCAGTGGATTCTAACTTCAGCCTATCAAGGAACATTGAATGGTGGAGCATTTGAAAATATTCAAATTCTGATCGGTAGTGCTGTCACTGAAGATACCCTTACCTCAATTAATCAGAATAATCGCTGGACAATTAACGGCGCCAATTCAGGGACCTTAAGTGAAGATGTTGGTTCACCAACCGACACAATATCCTTCTCAGAAATTGAAAATCTAACTGGCAACGATGGAGATGATAGATTTCAATTTGCATCTGGAGGTTCTGTGTCAGGCGTAATTGATGCCGGAAACCATATTAATGGTGATATTGTAGATTACTCGTTACTCACCACTGTTGATATCAATCTTAGCAATGCATTCAATGGCGTTGTCAACGCAGAAGTTATTCAAGGAAATAATACGGACAGCACGCTGACAGGTGATAATGTAGCAAACACTTGGATCATCAACGGTGAAAATGACGGAACAATAGGTGGTATTACATTTATCGATTTCAATTATTTGGTCGGCGGCTCTGTAGACGATTTATTTGTGCTAGAGCAAAATGGATTGATTACTGGATTAATCAACGGCGGATTAGGAAACAATACTTTACAGCGCACCAACACTAGCGGGACTAACGATTGGGTAATAACCGGTGAACATCAAGGAACGATTAATAGCAATCCGTTTAGCCAGATCCAGCTGCTAGTAGGTAGTGCTAACGCGATTGATACTCTCACTGGAGAGAACCAAGACAACAGATGGACAATTAATGGCAATAATTCAGGAACCTTGAGTGAAGACATCTCGAGCCCAACGGATTTAATTTCATTCTCAGAAATGGATAATCTTAACGGCGGTTCAATGGATGATCGATTCCAATTTGATATCAACGGTGTTATTTCCGGAACTGTAGACGGCGGTGGGCATAACAATGGTGATATCGTTGACTACTCGCTATTGACCACAGTAAATATAAATTTAGCGACAGCGTTTAACGGCGTTATCAATGCTGAGATTGCTCAGGGTAATAACACTGATAGTACATTGACTTCAAATGTTGGCGCGACAAGCTGGCTAATCGACGGAGAAAATGACGGAACGATAGGCGGCATTCGATTTGTGGACTTTAATAATTTAGTTGGAAGTAGCGCTGACGATTTATTCAACCTCGCGGAAGGCGGTTACATAACTGGTTTAATTGATGGAAGCGGGGGTACCAACACCCTGCAACGAACCAATACTACTGGTACCAATGAATGGCTGTTAAACGGTCAATATCAAGGCACTCTTAATAGTTACCAATTCTCAAACTTCCAAATTTTGGTAGGGAGCGCGGATGCTGTAGATACCTTAACTGCAAGAAACCAAGACAATGATTGGTTAATCAATGGTACGGATAGTGGAACGGTAGAGGGCTCTGCGGCAGGCTCCAATGATTTAATTACATTTAGTGAAATGGAAAATATCAACGGCGGCAGCCTAGACGATTTGTTTACTTTCGCTCCTGGCGGATTAATTAGCGGTACCGTAGATGCGGGCGATGGTATCGATACGGTCGATTACTCCTTACTGGCTTCAGTAAATATTACACTCGATAATGCGTTTAATGGCGTGACCAACGCTGAAACTGTTCGTGGTAATAACACTAACAGTACGCTTACTGCCGGTGACATCAACAATATTTGGATGATTACCGGCGAAAACGATGGAACTGTTGCTGGAATAAACTTCGAAAACTTTAATTTCTTAGTTGGTGGTGCCCTTAATGATCTATTCCAAATATTGGAAGGTGGTTCAGTCACTGGTTCAATAAGTGGGGGCTTTGGTGATAACACCTTGCAGAGTCTTGCTACCACTGGCAGCAATGACTGGGTTATGACCGGCGCGATGCAAGGAACATTGAATGGTTTAATCTTTAACGAGATTCAAAACTTAATTGGCAGTGATTTAGTTACCGATTCCTTAACTGGACACAATCAAAACAACCACTGGTATATCAATGGCAATGATAGCGGAACGCTTTCTGCTGATGTTGCGACTCCGTCGGATTTAATTACCTTTACAGGATTTGAAAATCTAAATGGTGGAATTGCGGACGACAGGTTTGCGTTCACTGAAACCGGTTCAATATCAGGCCAAATTGATGGTGGAGATCACGTTGATGGTGATATCGTGGACTATTCACTGTTAGCTAATGTTGTTGTGACTTTGACTAATGGTATAAACGGAATTCAAAACGCGGAAATTGTTCAAGGGAACAATACTGACAGCACTATTACCGCCAACAATGTGTCTAACGCTTGGTTAATTGATGGTGAAAACGACGGTACCGTAGCAGGGATCAGATTTGTTGACTTTAACAACTTAGTTGGTGGAACCGCGGATGACGTGTTTAACATTGCACAAAGCGGCTCAGTAACAGGATTAATTGATGGAGGCTCAGGTAACAACGAACTTCAGCGTTCAAACACTACTGGTGTTAATGAATGGGTTATTACCGGTCAACATCAGGGAACGGTGAATGGATGGCAGTTTGTTAACTTCCAAACGCTAACCGGAAGTGCTAATGCGGTGGATACATTAATTGGTAGAAACCAAAATAATCATTGGCTAATCAACGGTCAAAACTCAGGCACGCTTGCTGAGGACTCAACCTCAGCGACAGATCTTATTGCGTTCTCAGAGATGGAAAATCTTAATGGTAGTGATGCCGACGATAGATTCCAATTTGATGTTAATGGCTCTATTACAGGCACAATAGATGCAGGGGCACATGTTGATGGAGATATGGTTGATTACTCTCTTCTCACGACAGTAAGTGTAAGTTTGGCTAATGCATTAAACGGAGTATTAAACGCTGAAATTGTCAGAGGAAACAACACTGATAGTACTTTGACCGCCGATAACAATTCTAATACTTGGTTAATCGATGGTGAAAATGACGGAACCATTAGCGGACTTCGTTTTATCGACTTTAACTATCTTGTCGGTGGTGACGCCGATGATTTATTTAACATTGCAGAAGGTGGCAGAATTACTGGTGGAATAAATGGCGGTGATGGAACCAATACACTACAGAGAACAAATACCACCGGCACTAATCTATGGGAGCTAATGTCTGATTTTGCTGGAACCATAAACGGCGATAGCTTCAGTAACATTCAAATATTGATTGGCAGTGATCAAACCGAAGATACGTTGGTTGCGCGTGACCAAGATAACAACTGGTTGATTGACGGCGCAGATCAGGGAAGCGTTGCCAATTTGACAGCTACTGACTTGGTGTCCTTTGCTGGGATGGAAAACATCACTGGCCAAAGCGGAGACGATCGATTCCAGTTTACGGCTAATGGAAGCATTTCAGGCGTAATTGACGGCGGTGCACACATTAATGGTGATATTGTTGATTATTCATTGTTAAGTGTCGTCGATGTTAATTTCGCGGATGTCTTCAATGGCATCATTAACGCAGAAGTCGTGCAGGGAAATAATACTGACAGTACACTTACCGCTAGCAACACGACGAACACCTGGCTAATCAATGGCGAAAATGACGGGCAACTGAACGGCCTGATATTTATTGATTTTAATAACCTCGTAGGCGGCACTGGCGTAGATAATTTCGTCTTTGCGGCTCTTGGATCTGTTACTGGATTTATTAATGGTGGAGCTGGAGTTGGCGTTATTGATTCGGTCGACCTTACGGCAATTGAAAATGACATAGTGGTCGCAGTAGACGATACAACACAAGCTGATCTTAACATTTTAGGTATTGAACAGCTTGACGCAAACGACAACTACAATAACCAGTTAGTTGCGAGTAATACTAGCAATATCTGGAATATTGAAAACACCAATGCTGGCACATTAAATCTACCAACACAGAGTATTGCTTTCACCGGTTTTGCCAACTTACTAGGTGGAACTGGGGACGATACATTCAACTTGAACAATGCTGATCATATTACCGGCCTTATTGATGGAGGCGGGGGCGCAAATGACGTTCTTAATATGCTTAGTTTGAATCGTGATATTACGGTACGTTTAGGGCCTGTTGCCGGCGCGAGTGCAAACGATACTTTGTATGTGAATGGAGTTGAACAGATTAACGCTAATTCTACGCGAGACAATACTATCGTCGGTCAAGATATTGCGAGCAGCTGGACAATTGATAGTGTGAACTCTAGTCGTGTTGAGTCGATGCTTTCGCCAACAGATGAAACATCGGTTAACTTCTCAGGGTTTAACAGAATTGTCGGCGGGTTAAATGATGATACCTTTGCAATTATAAACGCTAGTAATCTTACTCAGATTGTTGGTGGTGACGGTTCTGGAAATGACTCTATCGACTACTCAGGAACGCTTGACGATATCAATATAACGATTGGCGGTGGCATAACTCCAAATACCGTTAATATTGTCGGCATAGAAGGTCTAATTGGAAACAATGATGGAACCGGGATCTATAACGCCCAAATTACTGTTATCGATGGCAATAATATTTGGACGCTTTCAGATTTCGACGGAGCAGGAATTGCAGATGGTGTAAACGATGGAGTGTTCCAGGACCAAGATGGCAACGTGATCACATTTATCAACTTCAATATTTTGCAAGGTGGCTCAGGTAATGATCAGTTCATCGTTAATAACGGTGCATCAATTACCGGTTTTGTGCATGGCGGAGCTGGAAATGATCAGCTTAATCTTAGCTTTAACCAAGCAGGGACTTTTTCATTCATCGGCGGAGAAGGGACTGACTCAGTTTTCCTAACTGGCGGTGGAGATGGTTATGATGCTTACTACTCATCAGATGTGAATGGCTATGAGCAGTTGGAATATACAGATCAGAATGGTGGTTCATATAATGTACTATTTGCAGAAGTTGAATCTGTTAATGACGATGTTGTAGCCACTAATTTTACAATTCTTGGTTCTGCTGCTTCAGATCTCATCTCGCTTGGTACTGGTTATGTATCTGTTAACGGAAATACCGCAGTCAATTATACTAATCGAACTAACTTGATTTTGGCGGCTGGTACAGACGATACATTTGACCTAATTGATGATGTCAATTTGGGGACCGGCAACTTAACCATTACTAACTCAAATTTGACCAATTCGACGGGCTCTACAATACAAGCAGCATCTTTAATTATTAACGCAGCCGGCACCATCGGTGCAATTGCTCAGAGAGTTAATACCAATGTCGATACACTTACCATTGAAGCTAATACAAGTGATGTATTTTTAAGCGAAGCAAATGATATTGAGATTGCTGCATTAAATACTAGTGGAGAGTTTAATTTAGTGGCTGGTGGTGATGTTACTCAATCTATTGATTCTGTTTTAAATAGCACTGGAGTGGTTGTCATCAATAGTGGCAGAAGCATTATCCTGCAAAACCAAAATCAGTTGGTGGGATTGACTAGCTTAATTGCTGCCAATGATGTGTTGTTTTCAAATGCCAACGACACTAATCTCGGAGATGTTTCCGCGACAAATCTAACATTGGATATTAACGGCAATTTAAACGACTCTGGCAGTATCTCGATTAGCGGGCATACTCAAATTAATGCTAATGGCAACCAAGTGATCTTAGATAGTGAAACTAATGACTTTAATACGGTGAGTGTCGATTCTGCTAGTAGCCTAGTGTTAACCGATCAAGGACAATTAACCTTGAATAGCATTAATGTATCCGAGCGAGTAGAAGTCAATGCAGATGACCTGTTTGTTTTGGAAGACTTTAACTCAAATGAAATTGTATTGTCGGCGAACGGCTTACTTGAACTAAATGCTAACTTAACTACTAACACCGGTGACTTAACAATAAATGCAGGAAACGTTGCTCAAAATGGCAACTTGATCAGCGCTTCAAATATTGTCGTTCAAGCTAGTCAAGGTATTACAATGGACGCTGGTACAAGTAGTCTAACTTCGACCGGAAACATTACTTACACTGCAAGCAACAATATCGCGCTTGCAGAGCTTAGCGCGGCAGAAGGAACAGTGAGACTCGAATCTACTTCAGGTGAACTGATTGATAACAATGCTGACGCAGATAATATTATTGCTAACAGGGCAGAGTTGATTTCCCAAAACGGGATCGGGGCACAGGACGGATTAGAAACACAGATTTCTGTTCTATTTGCTGAAAACGCTCAAGGTACCGTTCGATTCAACAACCGAGGTAATATCTTGCTAGAAAGGTTAGCAACCCTTGGTGACATCGAGTTCAATAATGCTGACATGGATGGCGCCGACATTACCTTTATGGCGGGAAGTGTCGATGCTGGATATGATGTTGGGGCGGTATTTATGACAACCGAAGGCGGCAGTTTCTTGGGATCTGGCCCGATTCCAGATTTTGACAATGCAGATATTGTTGCAAGAGAAGCAAGTTTTGTAGACTCGTTACTCCAAGGAACCTTTGGTACTCTAGCCAGACCTCTAGTATTGAGGGTAAGAGATTCAGTACTGATTGCGGTAAGTGCTATCTACAATCCTCTTTACGCTGAACCTTTGCCTGAAATTAATACGAGTGACTCACTATTTAATTTCAATGCATTTGATACAATTGCTGCGATTATCGGTGGGCAGTTAGTTCTAGTTGAAGAGCTCGAAGATGTCGATCCTGCTATCTTCACTGATGTTAGAAACTACAATCATGATGATGTTGCGGTAAAGCTTCCTCGTGATCAGTTGTATGACGATGAAACTGAAGAAGAGTTTATTTCGGCGGGTGGAAGATAGGCTGTTTATTCTCACTTACTCATCTAAGATCGTACGAAGAGTAAGTGGCGACATTTAAGTTAAATAGCATAACAATTAATTACCATAAAAAGTTAACAATACCGTTTTAGGGTTTTAAGAAAGTTGTATATGAATTGGATTAATCTAAAAGCTAGAATCTGCTCGATTCTAGTTATCTCCGGATCACTCTTACAGTTAGGGATTGTTCAAGCTGAAGATATTAAACTTCCCACTATTACCGAAGTTCCAGATCTGAAAAAGGAAACAATGCTTAAAGATCTGGATATTCCAGGTGTTAAAGACAGAAATCCTGATCCGACTGCGGGCCCGCGATTATCAGTAAAAGAATTTAGACTGCAAGGCATTATTGAGTATCCTGAGCTTGGTATAACTAAGGAGGAAGTGAGTAAGATAGTTGAAGATATACGCTTCGATATGATGGATGAGGGAGAATTTTTAGAGTCAGGTTACACTTTAGAAGAACTATCGGAAATGTCTGATCTCTTGGTGGATATTGAGAAGGATGTAAAAGATAGACATGTTGGTCCATTAGAGGTACAAAAGCTGGTTTGGTTGGTGCGAGATCAAATGTCAAAACGTGGCGTTACCTTGGGCATGATTGAAACCGTTGCTGATCGAATTACCCGCTACTATCGAGAGCACGGATTTATCCTTGCAAAAGCTTATATTCCACAACAGCAAGTAAGAGATGGAGTTGTTTCTCTTAGTTTACTACTTGGTGTATTGGGTGAGACTAAAGTCAACAATAACTCTCTCTACGATAGCGAGATCCTAGAGGATGTTTTTGATGACGTTATGACGAAACCAGTTACCAGCGACGCGATTGAAGAGAGATTGTTTTTACTTAACGACTATCCCGGTTTGACCACACAAGGTTTTTTTGAAGCTGGTGGTCAAGTTGGAGATACCCGACTAAATATTAATGTGGTCTCCGAAGACTCGTACCAATCCAATCTTAGATTTGATAACCATGGAACGGAAGAGACTGGTGAAGTTCGAGCCTACGGAGAGTTCTTCTGGAATAATCCGACCTCAACAGCTGATAAAATCCACCTGGGGGTTTTAAAAGCCAATACAATTGATAGCTCTGTCGAAGGTTCTGATACAACCTACGGACAAATTCGGTACTCATCTAATATTATCGGCCCCAGAATAGACATGAGTTTAGGGTATGCACAGAACGCATTTGTCGTTGGTAGAACTGACACTGAGTTTAACTCTATCCAGGCTGAAATTTCGGGGGAAACTATTATTTCTGACTTAGGGATTGGCTACAAACTAAAACGTGGTCGTGTCGAGAACTACACGTTCCGTTTTGGATTTGAAAATATTGAGTCAAAAATTGCGATAGGCGCCATTTCAGGGATCCTGGATGATGAAGTACAAAACGCTATTTTGGGGTTTAATTTCGAGTTATTGCAAGAATCAAGCAAAATGCTTCATCAGGGAAGTTTAAGGTTGAAACAGGGGAAGTTTGTTGAAGGTCAAGACTCAGGACAAGATGAAAAGTACTCCGTACTTCAGGCCGATTACTCTCTGCTATCTTTCTGGAATATCCCGTTTACAGATATAGAAACACGTTCTATTCTCCGATCTTCTCTACAATACACTGATAACACCTTGTCTTCCATTAATCGGTTTACCCTGGGAGGACCAACCAGAGCTCGCGGATTCGATGCGAAAATTTTCTCGGCAGATACCGCACTTCACATCGGCGTAGATCTGTTTTTTAATGCACCAGAATTTCTAGACGTTGAAGTCGGTGATAATAACTTACGCAATATGATCGCTCCATTCATATTCATTGATGCGGCATACGGTGAGTCATATAGCCTTTCACTAGCAGGTAATACTGAGTTTATGGCGACTACTAAGTCAAGCCTGGCTAGCGTTGGAGTAGGGCTTCAATTCTCTTTTTCTCCTGATTTTAATGCAAAATTACAGATCGCTTCGGCTACAAGTGAAAGCTACGAATCTCCTAATGATCTCGATTTGAGCTCCGGCGAGAACGATACTAAGGTGCTCTTCGAGCTACAGTATAGTTTATAGAGACTTTTTTCACTTTTTAAATACGTGGCTGCATGTGTCTTGAGTTACTGCGGTAAGACAAGTTTCTAAATAAAAACGAACAGCATTTTTTGACAATACATGGCAAATCTAGCCTATCTCAGGCGATATGGACTGAATTTTGAAATATGAGATGTTGAAAATGGAACATTTTATGTTCTGTTTAATGTGACCACACTTTAGATTAAATAAATAATGACTAATACGAGACTAAAAGCCTTGATGGACTCTATTTGTCTACGATTCGTATAAAGAAAGTTCGGGTTTAAGGCCGGAAAAACACAAAATACCCAAGATTGGTTATGTATCCAGATAATATTGATTGCTATAGTACTAACCATGATGATTCAGGACAAAGTTAAGAACCTATAAACACTTTATCTAGAGTCGAAAAATTAACACTAACATTGATATTAAGTTTTAAATTAAACGCAAAAAGGAGCATTTAAAATGTCTGATATTTTTCTAGAATTTGAAGGAGTCAAAGGAAACGCTACTGCTGAAGGTTATAAAGACCAAATCGCTTTACAGTCTGTTAACTTCGGTGTTTCTCGTGGTATCACCATGACCCCTGGTGCTATGGCTAATCGTGAAGCAACTCGTCCATCTCTTAGCGAAGTTTCTATCTCTAAAATTTTGGATAACTCAGTTATCGGTTTGTTTAAAGAGTCTGTAGTGGGTTCTGAAGGGAAAAGTGTTAAAATTCATTTTGTCCGCACAGGTGCCGATAAAGTTGTTGAGTATATGACATACGAGTTATTTGATTGCTTAGTTAGCAGTTATTCAATGTCTTGCTCTTCAGGAACTGAAGCTATGGAGAACATTACATTAAGTTATTCTAAATTTGAGGTATCTTTCACTGATACTAATAAGGATAACAAAACTGGTAAGGCTCTTAGAGCGAGCTATGACCTTGAGTCTGGCAAGCCAGGTTAATTTCGTTGACTACAACGAGTTAACTGATAACCCCAAGATGTATTATCTTGGGGTTTTTTGTTGTATGACTACCTTGCCTTAATTCTTATCTTTAAATCGCAGGTTTATTTCTCTCATATTAAGCATTAATATGTCCTCCCAGATATGTAAAAAGCAAATGATACGGCCAACTGGTGAAAAGTGAGTCACTATTGAGTCCCGAAATTCTTAAAAACAAAGTCGAAGTTAAAATTCTAAACCAGTTTTTTAGGAATCTTCCCTTCACAGCCGTTGGCGGCTTATTGTTGGTTGTTGTTTTTGCCATTGGCTTAAGCGATTTTCTGCCGGCTAAGTATCTTGGTGCTTGGATAGCTCTAGCGTTAGTACTTGGCATTCTCTTCGGAACCTTTAGCTATTTTTTTAACAAGCTAGATAAAAAAGATTCAATTGTAGTAAATACCTGGCAAAATTTGGTGTTAGCTAATTGCTTATTAATAGGCTTGTCCTGGGGAGTAGCTATTGGCAGTTTTTACTTTGTTTTACCGAGCAGTTACGAGCCATATCTATTGCTAACGGTGGTAATCGTAATGTCGGTTTATTTTCCGGTATTGATGAATTACTTTAAGTTCTATTGCGCTTTTGCAGTATCAATGATGTTACCTGTAAACGGAGTGCTTTTATATACGGTTCAAGAAGAGGTCATATTTTGGATTCTAGTGCTAATTGGTTACTTAATTCTAATGCTGGCTTTTGCCAAGTGGTCTACCAAAAAAGAGTACGAGAGAATTCAACTTCAGTTAGAATTATTCGAACAAAATCAGAAAGTTAAGGAAGCAAATGACAGTAAGTCTCGCTTTTTAGCCTCTGCTAGTCATGATTTACGTCAGCCACTTCAGGCGCTAGGCTTTTATATAGTAATGCTGTCAGATTTTTTAAGAGAACCCCATAAAAAGCCTATTTTTGATAAGACATTGAAAGCCTATCAAGCTTTAGAAAACCTTTTAAATCAACTTCTTAACGTTTCAAAGCTAAATGCTAATTTAGTAGATATTGTTAAAACTGATTTCTCGATGAAAGAGCTATTCAGTAAATTAAAAAATGACTATGAGATGCGCGCTATTGATAGGGGGTTATCCATCGATTTTACAACCCAAGATCTCTACGTTAATAGTGATGTTGTCAGTGTTGAAAGAATTCTACGTAATCTGTTAGAGAACGCGCTCCGCTACACTAAGAAAGGATTTATTTTAGCTAGATGTTTCGAAGAAAATGGTAAGTTAATTGTGCAGGTTAGTGATACAGGTATTGGGATCGATCAGGAACATATTTCAAAAATTTTTGATGAATTCTATCAGGTGAAAAATCCAGAAAGAGATAGAAGTAAAGGCTTTGGTCTAGGTCTTTACGCAGTGGAACGACTAGCCAATTTATTAGACACTTCTATCAGTGTTGATTCAAAGTTGGGCAAAGGCAGCACATTTTCAGTTGCTTTACCTATTGGAAAAAGGCCACTAGAAGTAAAGTCTGATGTCGCTGAACGATTGGTCGGTGATGAGGTACTACAAGAACGAATTGTACTATTAGTAGACGATGATGAAGTCGTCTTAGATAGTATCAGTCAGTTGTTTTATAGTTGGGGGTGTCAAGTACTCACCGCTAGTAATTTCCAGGAAGCGATGGATATTATCGTTGTTGAAGAAATTATCCCTGAATTTCTTGTCGTGGACTACCGACTCCCTAAACATCAAACCGGAGTCGATTTGGTCGGAGAAATTCGCAAACGATGTAGTGAAGACATTCCCTGTGTTATTTTAACTGGAGATACCGGAGCGGAAAGTTTAGGCCATATTAATAGCTCGGGACTGTCATATATCCACAAACCAGCCAATCCGGAGAGATTGAAAACCAAGGTCAAAGGTTTGTTGGTTTAACGGTCCGATTAAACAAGCCCATACTTGATAGCGACAAAACCAGCTTCAGTACGGTTTGAAGCATTTAAGATTTTAAGTATGTTTTTGACATGTACAGTTATTGTGTTGCCTGAAATATTGAGTCTTTCAGCAATTTCTTGATTACTAATTCCTTGTGCCATCAAAGCTAGAACTTGCTTCTGACGATCAGTTAAACTGTCGAAAGAGGGGGTTCCTTGTTCTTCACAACGCTTAATTTCAGCGGCAATCCCAGCAGGGAGATAGTTATTTCCTGCTAACACCTGTTTGATGGCTGCGATAAATTCATTATTTTCAATGCTTTTAGGCACATATCCTTTAACACCGTATTCTAGGATATTGCGAATGAATTCAGGTCGTTCTTCTCCGGAAATAACAGTAATGGGAATTTGGGGAAAACGGCTTTTTATACTCTTGATGTTCTCGTGTGGAGATGATTCTTGAAGGTGTAAATCCAAAAGAATCATCTCAATATCAGAATGTGCTCTCAATTGTTGAAGGGCTTGCGCTAGGTCTTGAGCTTGAAGAATTTCGACTTCAGGGTAAGCTTTGGTTAGGAGCATAGATATGCCATCTCGAAACATCTCGTGGTCATCAACCAACAATACTTTCAATTTCTTTTCCCTTTGTCCAATGCTTTTAGTGTAGCTAAGATTAGCATTAATCGACAGTATTTTAAATGGCTCTAAAGTGCTTTTGGAGAATCATCTAACGTTCTTTTTTAATCATTAATGCGACAACACTTTGTTGTGGACTATGTCTCAAAATTTTTGTTGAATGTCATCACAAATAACCATTTATAAGTATTGTTTTGGCAGTTAAACGAGGCTAACATCTGCTAGAATAGTTTATTTTACTGTCATCAGGATTATTAATAGTAAACTAAACTTGTAGACGCTAGAAATTGGGAGCCGTTATATCCAAATAGCGGTATGAATTTTAAGCAGCTAACAAATGCATGCTGTAAATGGACGAAAGTGCTGATTTACCAATATTAGCCAAAAACAGAGTATGTTATGAGTCAAGTCACTCAAGATAATCATTTAATGTCAATCACTGACTTTTCGTTAGGGAAGGATACTTTTTTATTAACCAGCTTTCAGGGCGATGAACATATTTCAAAATTGTTCAGCTTTCATATTGAAGTGCTCTCTGAGAACCACGATGTTTCTGCCGACGATGTCGTAGGTAAATCAGGCACGGTAACGATTAATAATGAGCACAAACGAAAGTTTAATGGTTATATCAGCCAGTTTTGGCAAGGTGAACCAGAAGCTAATAATCTACGTCGCTATAAAATGATGATGGTTCCTTGGTTATGGTTCTTGCAGAAAACTAATAATCACCGAATTTTTCAAGAGAAAAACACTAAAGATATCATTTCTCAAATTTTTAATGATTTAGGATTTAAAGATTTTGATTTTAAAGCCAGCGGTGGTGAAAAAAGAGAATATTGCATACAGCACAATGAGAGTGACTTCCATTTTGTTTCACGTCTACTTGAAGAGGAAGGCATTGCTTACTACTTTAAGCATCAAGAAGGAAAACATGTTTTACAGTTAGTTGATAAGAAAAATGCGTATGAAGTGTGTGATGAAACGGACTTAGATTACTCGCAAGGAAACAACCCTGATTCGCAGATCCAAAGTTGGGAGCGAATTAATGAATTTAGAAAAGGTCAATGGAGTTTAAATGATTACAACTTCAAAGAGCCCACTAATTCATTGTTAGCAAGCGAGAGTACAACCAGCAAGTTCGCTAAGAATAAGAACTTCGAACATTATGAATATCCTGGTTTATATAAGGCGGGGATGGGAAGCAATTTAGTTAAAGTCCGGTTAGATGCTGAAGAAGCCCAGAAAGAAACCGCTGAAGGGGCTAGTGATTGTAGTTCTTTTTATGCAGGCGGTAGATTCGTAATTAAAAGACACAGCCACAAGAACGAAAAGGGTGAATACATCCTAACTGACGTTCATCATAGCGCCACGGATGATAGTTATTATAATGGTGAAGACCCCACAGTAGCGTATAGCAATTTCTTTGCTTGCATTCCATCTGCGGTGCATTTTAGACCCGCTTTAGAGCATAGAAGACCCACAATGAAAGGCCCTCAGTCTGCTGTTGTAGTGGGACCTAGTGGTGAAGAGATTTATGTAGATGAGTTTGGGCGTGTAAAAGTTCAGTTCATTTGGGATCGTGAAGGTAAAAAAGACGAAAATAGTTCTTGTTGGATCCGTGTCGCGCAAGGTTGGGCAGGTAACCAATGGGGAGCGTCTTTCATTCCTAGGATAGGGCATGAAGTCATTGTTAATTTTATGGATGGAGATCCTGATCGCCCAATCGTTATGGGATGTGTCTATAACGGAAAAAATAAACCGCCATATACTTCGAAAACTCAAAGTGGAATCAAAACTCGCTCTACCAAAAGTGGCAACGCACAGAATTATAATGAGTTACGTTTTGACGACAAGAAAGACAATGAGCAAATCTATATCCATGCTGAAAAGAACATGGATACTCAGATTGAGAATGACGAAACCTTAACCGTAGACAATGATCGAACTAAGCATGTTAAGCATGATGAGAATTCGACCATAGACAACAATCGCAACAAATCTGTCGGCAAAAATCAGTCAGAAGATATTGGCGAAAACAAGTCAATTAATGTTGGAAAAAATCACACCGAATCTATAGGTAAGAATGCAACAATAGATGTCGGTGAGAATGAAACTTTCAGCGTTGGTAAAAATATTGATATCAGCATTGGTGACAATCATACTGAAACTGTCGGAAAGAACATGACAATTTCAGTGAGTAAAGACTTAAAAGAAACTGTCAGTGGTAAATATACCGAAGCGGTAACGAAAGAGTATGGATTGAAAGCCAAGTCAATTACGATGCAAGCTGATGATAAAATTACGTTAAAGACAGGCTCTGCACAAATAGTGATGAAGAGTAATGGCGATATTACTATTAGTGGAAAAAATATTAATGTGAAAGGTTCAGGCAACGTTGTATTAAAAGGCAGTAAAGTTACCGCCAATTAAATGTTGTTTGATGTTATTAAAATATAAAGTAGTTAATTAGTAGCGGTGGTAAATGGATATTAAAGAGACCGAATTGGAATTGGCATCTTCGACAGTTGAAAATCATTCGATAGCGCCAGGTGAAATTATTATTGGCGAACTCGTGGGTTTTGATGGCGACGGGAAACCGTTAGTTAACTATTCGGGAACTCGTGAAAATGAGACTGTTGCACTTTCGACAGTTCCTGTTACTCAAAAGCATAAAAGCCGCCAAGTTGCATTGTTGTTTGCCAACGGTGACTTAAGCCAGCCTGTAATTATGGGATTGATTCATAGCCCATTGTTGGACATTCTCGACAATATTGAGTTTGTTGAAGCCTCACAAGAAAACGAACAATCTTCGGAAAACTCCGAGGTAGATCCGTTTGAACGTATTGATTCAGACGAACAACCACAGGATACCAAAGTAAAACATTTAGAAAATACCGCTTATGTCGATGGTGAAAGAGTCGTCATCGAAGGAAAAGAAGAGATCGAATTAAAGTGCGGAGAGGCGAGTATTCGTTTAACCAAATCGGGTAAAATTCTAATACGCGGAAAGTACTTGCTCAATCGTTCTTCTGGAGTTAATCGAATAATGGGCGGCTCGGTTCAAGTAAACTAAATCTTTAGATTAGTAATTAAAGAAGCAAACGGCAATTACCAGGCTTTATAGTAGAAAATGCTCCAACTTAAGAATGCGACACCTTTTGAAAGTAACATAGCGATTTTTCCGAATGAAAATGGCATTGATACTCTATATACGATGGTGAAGGGAAGTTTTCGCTTAGAAAATGCCTGGGTTTTGGCCGATGAACAACTATCCCCTCAACTTGAAGATGAATACTGGGATGAACCCACAAATTCGAGCTTAAAACTGGCCTCAGATTTTCATTCTGGAAAGTCGGCGACAGATATCGTAATGCTTGGTAATGCCTGTTCTCCAAACGGTCATCCAGTCAATCACTTAGATGTAGAACTCAGCGTAGGAAAGGTATCTAAACGAGTCCGTGTTTTTGGTGATCGTATCTGGAAAAATGGAATCATCAGCGCTGCAAGGCCATTTGAATCAATGCCATTGGTTTATGAGCGTGCGTATGGCGGAGTACACCAGATAGACGAAGCTAAAATTTTGGCCGAAGAAAGTAATCCTGTGGGCACAGGTTTCAAAGGTAAAAGAAGTAGTTCGGACTTCGAAGAGCAAGCCCTTCCAAATTTGGAAGATCCCAATGATTTGATCCAATCACCATCTGACACTCCCAAGCCAGCAGGATTTGGTTTTTGCTCACCCAACTGGTTGCCGAGAAGAACCTATGCGGGAACCTACGATGAAAACTGGCAGAAAAATAGAGCACCATATTTACCTGAAGATTTTGATAATCGATTTTTAAATGCTGCTCACCCTGAGCTAATTTATCCTGGATTTTTACAGGGGGGAGAGCAATTAGTGATCAAAAATATGCATCCGGACGGTGAAATAAATACGATATTGCCTCAAGTTGCAATGCTGTGTGAGCTCAGCTTAAATGGTCAACTACATAAAGCGCCATTTAAAATGGAAACGTTGATCTTAGAACCCAACCAAAAGCAAATTTCGATGGTTTGGAAGTCAGCTTTTGAGTGCGACAAGCAAGCGCTTAAAATTAGCCAGATTGAAATAAAGTTAACACGATAATGATAAAAAATATTAAAGAATAGGAACTTAGTATGGGACAAACTACATTCGCGAACACAAGAGGGATCGCCCACCAAGGAAGCGGGGGGATGAGTCCAGTATTTCCTGATGTTTGCAAAACACCTACACCTGGAGGCCCTGTTCCAATTCCTTACCCGAATATCGGAAAATCGTCCGATACTTCTAAAGGTCCTAAGTCAGTCAAGACTGACAAAAAAATGCCGATGGTTAAAGGCGCTGTTTATACAATGAGTACCGGTGATGAAGCAGGCACAGCTGGTGGTGGCGTTGTGAGTGGTAAAATTAAAGGCGAGTGCGAATACATGATGTATTCGTTTGACGTCAAATTTGAGGGGAAAAACGTTTGCAGAATGGGAGACCCTCTCTTTCATAATAAGAAGAACATAATGGGCTAAGCCTAGATAGTTCACGTTATGGATATTATTAAAAAGTTAACCACAAAAACACAGAAAATTTCTGCGAGTGCGTTTCGCGAAATTTATGAGCAGCATGTTAATGATGCCTCTTTCCTATGGGTATTAAGAAACGTTGCATTAAATCAACCACACTACACCCAAGAAGATTTTCTCGATCTCGAAAACAGAATTGAAGCCCATATTGATGGATTAATGACTGCATTAGATATCTCTTGGGAAGTTTGTTTAGAAGCTTTGGATATAGGTCAACCTGGTGAGATCTTTACGGTTGCTATTGTGGCATTCAGAACAAGAGATGTAGAAAAAATTAAAACAGTAGTGTCTGCAGGGTTAGAATCACCTGAAGCAATCAAGGGATTAATTTCCGCTTTGGCTTGGTTACCAGATAATCTTGCAGTTGATTGGATGCATAAGTTTTTAAGTAGTAAAAATCTTGAACATAAATACTTAGCTATTTGCGCTTATAGCGCACGCAGACTATTTCCAGGTGAAATCTTAAGCTCTTTGTTAAAAAGGGAAGATTGTTTATCTTATAAGCCACTCAGAGCAAGAATGCTTAGGTTAATAGGAGAGCTTAAGCTAGCTGATTTTCGCTGGGCATTAGATGAAGCCTATGAAGATGAGGATCCGAGTGTTAAGTTTTGGGTCAATTGGGCAACTGTAATGCTTGGAGATAAAACCGCGATCGCTCAACTCCTACATTTTTTAAAGGAAGAAGGTCAATTACAGGAGGTCGCGCTTAATACGGCCTTTAGAGCCTTACCGGTTGCACAAGGTCGTGCTTTGATATCTAAATTGGCAGGAGAACATGAATCGCCTAGATTGTTAATTGAAGCGATAGGTGTACTGGGAGATCCGCATGCCGTCCCCTGGTTGATTGAGAAAATGAGAAATGTTGAAACTGCAAAGTTAGCTGCACAATCATTCACAATGATCACTGGGATTGGTCTGGAAAAATATGAGCTAGCTATTGATCCTCCAGAAGATATTTCTGTATTGCCCAGTGATAACCCAGAAGACTCGGATGTGAGTATGGATCCCGATGAAAACTTGCCTTTCCCAGATGTAGACAAAGTAGCGATAACCTGGCAAAAGTATGGGAATAAATACCAAGCTGGAACCAGGTACTTTTTGGGCAAGGAAATAAGCCAGTTGGTGCTTAAGGAAAAACTTGAAAGCGGGCTTCAAAGGCAAAGGATTGCAGCATCTTATGAGTTGGCACTGCTTGACCCGCAATTAGAATTGGTCAATGTGAAAGCAAGGATTGCTCAATGAGCCATTTAGATAAATTATACATCGCTGCCACTGGAATGATCACGCCAATTGGATTTGATACTGAGATGACCGCCGCTTCGGTTAGAGCTGGGATCAATACTTATCAAGACTCTGTTTATTTCAACAAAAACGATAAGCCGATGAAAACTGCCTGGGTTCCAGAGGAAGCGCTTCCTGAACTGAATGGTGAGTTAAAAGAAGTTAGATTAAATGGTGATGCCAAAAGAATAATTCGTCTCTGTCATGCCGGCTTAAATGAGTTAATGCCGAAAGCTTCCTTAGATGTTCCATTAACCTTGATTCTAGCTGGTCCAGAGAATATTCCGGCACGTACTACGCCAGTTACTGCTGATATTATTCAGCACATAAGCGTTCAAACAAAAGTTAATTTTGATATGGAATCTAGTCGTTATGCCGGCACCGGTAGGGCCGGCGTAATAGAAGCGATTAATTATGCATTTAAATACCTTTCCCAAGAGGGTAATGATTATGTATTAGTTGGTGGTGTCGATACATATGCAAATGTCGGATTGTTGAGCCTTCTGGATAGTGAGAACCGGATATTGGCTACAAACACAACTAACGGATTTGCGCCCGGAGAGGCGGCTAGCTTTATATTACTGAGTAAAAAATATAATCGATCATTTTTACCGGTAGCTTTGTCTATGCCGGGAGTATCAAAAGAAGAAGGTCATCTTTATTCAGATGAAGTTCCTTATCGGGGAGACGGTTTAGCCTTAGCTTTTGAAAAGAGTTTGAAAAATTCGGGTAGTACTAAGGTTAAAAGAATTTACTCCAGTATGAATGGCGAAAATTTTTTTGTTAAAGAATTTGGCGTTGCCTCTATCCGAAACTCTGAGCAATTAATTAGTGAGCATAAGGTAATTCACCCAGCTGATTGCTATGGTGACTTAGGTGCAGCGACGGGAGCAGTTCTAACTACTCTAGCGGCTTTGGATGCGGCAAAGGAAAATGTGTCAGGTAGCAGTTACTTAGTGTATTGCTCATCTGATTTAGAAAAAAGAGCCGCGATTTGTCTGTCAACATTATAGTTTTGTAAAGCTGGGCTAACTAATATAGGAAGGGCTGTATAAATGACTCAACTTGGTGAAAAGATTCAAATTCATTTGGATAATCCTGACAGTGAGGATTGTCCGTTTTGTCCAGGTAAGGAGACAGAGCACAAGTGGAAGACTTTTAAGGGAGAAGATAATAGTGGGTCTAAATTAAGGAAGGCAATGAATGATCCTTCTTTATATAGTTATGCTCAGCAAAATGGTGCAAGGCCCAAGGATGGAGTCTATCCACATCAGAGTAAAGATGAACCGGCGGAACCCCAAATGCCTAAAGGAAGTACATCTATCTATAATCATACTTCCCACGGAGATTATAAAAATGAAGCTCATCATTGTATTAGCGGAAAGGAAATAATGCAGGGTGAGCCAATTGAAAAAGAAATTACAAAAAATGGAGGGCAGTATAAGGGAGATACAGGATATAGTATTAACAATGCAGCAAATGGTGTCTTTCTACCTTCTTATCCAAATAAATTTAAGGGCAAATGGAGCACTAAATCATACGATGACAAGTATAAGATTATGAAACATGCAATGGATGCAGGTAAGGGGCAAATACATATTGGTGGACATTCAAACCATGTAATAGAAGAAGCAGATAAAGATTATCCGACTCACATCAAAAAAGATCTACTTAAAATTAAAAAGCGAATTGTCGAAAAAAGTGAAGAATGCCCATTTTGCGTTGAGGGCGATGGAACTCCCAAAAAGCCATTTGTACCACCATACAAAGCTAATCAATGGTTAGATAATTTATCGAAGCAAATAAAAAAAGAGATAGCAGGTCCAGTATCTAAGTGGAAGTTTTATATCTCTAAATATGCAAAAGATTATTATGTAAATGAAGTGAAAAATAAAAAGAAAAAGGTTTCAAAGAAAAATAAATTTTCAAATTGATAGAAAGGTTTAATATGTATTTTATACTTGTAAATGACGTATTTTGTGATTTTGACTTTTATATTAAGGCGCCTAACACCTTACCAAGGGAAGTCGACTTTATCAGCGGAAGAACTATTAATGCCGATACTTTGACTCTACCATTGGAGTTTACTACAGATGCTTCTGAGGGAGATTCTATAGTTGATTTCAGAGATGGTACGGTACCTTTAATGTCTGAAAAATGTTTGAGTTTGTTTAAAGGAGCTGGTGTCGACAATCTGCAGGTGTTTCCAGCAATAGTCAAAAGCGAGATAGATGGGACTGTATGGGATGGTTATTTCGCGGTCAATGTGCTCGGACTTATAGCTTGCGCAGATTTAGATAAATCCGAATACGCGGAGATTATGCCCGGAAGTTATCGATTTAGCGAATTAGCAATCCATGCCAAAAAAGCCAACGAGGCACTTCTATTTCGATTGCAAGAAGATCCCGGCTCAATTTTAATGCACAAAAATGTTGGTAAATATATTGTTGAGAATGATCCTGACGAGACAATGGTTGGCTGGGAGGCGGATGATATTATTCAGTAGTTTAACTAAGTGGTATTGTAACACGATCAAAGGGAATCATTGTTGTACGTTATTTTAAGCAATAAAAAATCACACAGTAGTTGATTTGACTGATACAAGCAAAATTGCGGATAACAAATTACCCGCAATTTATTAGAGCAATTTTCTAACTAAGCCCAGAGCCTCGCTCTTAGCCCTTCGGCATTAACCGGAGGCATAGACTTAATTCCACCTACGCACCAATCAGTAGGACTGAGCTTAAACATCAATATCGAATAGAACTTTGTTTCAGTCGTAACAAGGGCCATGATTTGTACTTGAGGTAACGTCTTAAATTTCATCATCATTGGCCTGATTTCCCCAGGATTCCACGCATCTGCCGGATAGAATCCTCTTGCTTGGGTTGGCATAACCATTCCAAAAGTATCTTTAACTTTTTTGTTGACCGAAACAGAGCTCTCAACGGTTCCAACATGTCCGACCCAGCGCTTTCCTTGATCAGTCCATTCGCAAATTAAACAGCCACTCATTGGGCCGGTTAAAGTATCGCCACCAACCATAAGACGACGAGTTGTATGTCCATGGGAATAAACCAACCATTGATAAGGTATGCTTTTACCTTTAACCAAGCCAACAGATTGCGGATGAACTAGTCCCACTAAATCTCCGTCCATTCCATCGTAAGTTAATGCCGCCGCAGGTCTTTGGGGACTATTGATGATTGAACCATCTTTACTACCCGTAGTGTCCGCAATTGGACAATTCCATTTGTATCTAGCACCTTGTATAAAATATTTTTCAATCATGGTTATTCCTTTTAAAACTTGAACCGTCTAATTTTATTTAACTTTTCGCTTGATCAACTGTAACGATTTGGCCAGATCAAAGTTCGAAAACGTTAAGCATTTTAAAATAGGATTGTTGATGACAGGAGCATCACTTTCTGCAATAAGTCAGCGTAGTGAAGTTTCTTCATAAATATATTAAGTTACATCGTTAACAAAATAGATTTAGGCTTCTCATCCAAAACTCTAGACTGTTTTATTAACGTGTAAGCGCAATAACAGACTCAACAATCTATGAATAAAGCTATTTTAAAATGAAATAAAATAAAACTCTATCTCAGTTTGTAATCAAAAAGCCAAATACCCAGAATTTGGTATCTATGTAAATTCTTGCCAAGTAACACGTCTTCCAGCCGTTATTATCCAAATCGGATCTAGCTTGAAATTCTCACGGTCTTCGGAATTATTTCAGTGAGGCTAATTAGGAGTAATTCACATAAATGGTCACAAAGTTCGGTTTTGAGGCTTCAAGCAAAACATGGCGATATACGAGCAAGAGTTTGCTTTCAAATAGATTTAAGGCTATTTAAAGCTCGACCAGCACAATTTAAATTCCTCCTTATCTAATGCTTCAAAAAACATATTTTTATTCTCGTCCAAAAACAAGCTCTTCTTATTTTTATTGAGCCCTTCAAATCCAAAAAAGGCATTTAGTCTATTACAGTTAGCAGCTATTAAAAACGGAGAAGCTCGCAGTATTTCTAAAAAAGCTTTTTTATTGCGTAGATAAATAGGCATTAGATCTGAAGCTAAATATTCCTGAAATGCTGCTGAGTTTCTTTCGAGTGAATAAAATGAAAAAAACATGATAGTTTTTAATTGTGTAACAGAAGAGTTTAGATCAGTTTCAAATGCATCAACATTTTTAATATAAATCGACTCTAGTGCTTTAAATTCCTTTAACTCGTCAAAAACCTGGTTGCCCTTTGAGTTCCGATAGGTAAATCGACTTGAGTTCTCTTCCAGAAGCGCTGCTAGTAGTATTTCATAATCACTGAATTCAAGGTTCGCTTTTGGCTTTTTGTCTAAGTTAACACAAGCGGTGACTGTTAAAAATAATCCAACAAGAAGTAACTTTCGCATTTGTTCACCCAGTAACCGTGACTGTAACATTATGTCCATCTTTAGGAGTGATGAGATTGTAGATCTCTATCATTTTGGCTTCATCAATGACAATGCAACCATCAGACCATTTTTGATAAGGCACTTTTCCCATATGAATGAAAATCCCGGAAAAACCTGGAACATTTGGAAGGAATACTGCTTCTCTCGGATTTCCCTTTGAATTTTTCTTTCTAGCCATTCTCGTCGCAGAACAATCTGGATAAGTTTTAGCAGGTATCTTTTTATCCTTATTCCAATAACACTTAGTGGTAATCGTTTTATTGCCACCAGTAAAAGTTAAGACGCCATTTTCCTTACCTCTAGTAACACTTATTTTATATGCCATTCTCAATCCTTGGTTGTAACGTTTGAAAGTTTCTTTATCCTTATGTCAGATGGTGTGATAGGGTCGAATAAATCACCATAAAGGCTGTGCAATACTAAGCGTTGTTTGCTCGTTGTACCTTTCTCTTTTTTAGGATCTTGCCAGGGAACTATAAACAAAACCTTGGGTAGCTCTTTATTTCCATGAATTCGAAGTGTTTTTAGCTCAATTTTATCTTTGCCGTTCCCCTTGTTTTGATTAACCGCCGTATTGGTGTTAGCAGAAGCCTCTAAACTCATTAATGAGGCCAATGCTGCGCAAAGGAAAGTAATAATAACCTGTTTAGGAGTTTTGTTGAAAATCATAGCCCGTATCTTCGATTGCTAAAGTTGCTGTTTTAATGTGCTTTCTAAATGCTCAAGCCAACTAAGTGTTTCGGTGTCCGTGTCATTAGTTAAAGTCGAGTAAATGCGATAATGCTTGGCCGCTTGTTCGATATCTTGAAGATAAATATCATAGAGAAGGGCTAGATTGTAATGCGCATTGGAATAATCATTATTAATTTCAATAGCTTGCTTGTAGTATTTTTCTGCTTCGCCAAGTTGCTTGTTATGGGTTGCAATTAACCCCATCAAGTTTTGTGCTTTTGCTAATCTTGGATTTAACTGTAATGCTTTTAATAAATAGGCTTCGGCCTCTACAGGTTGTTTTTGAATAAGGCGGATAAGTCCAAGGTTTGCCCAAGGTCCCGACAGGCTAGGATTGCTGGTTTTTAATTCGAGCAATAGCGTTTCTGCCGTTTCGAAATCTTTCGAGTCTAAAGCGAGCAGAGCAGTTTTATACGTTAGTTCTTGCTGTTCGGTTGGCTTGTTATTGTTTGCAATCTCTTCGCTAGTGCTCGTAGATGAATTGACACTTGAGTTGGGGGCTGTTGTACTGCAACCACTGACCACTAACAACATTGTTATTAAAAGCAGAACCGCAAAGGAGCTTTGAATACTGGGTGTACATTTCTTGGAGTATTTTTTTACGCTAATCATTTTAGTTTAACGCCTCTATGTAACCATCAATTTTGTTCTTTCTTGCATATTTAACAGGGAAGAGTGTTTCAAGTTCTAACAAACTTTTACTTACCCAGTCGTCAAAAATATCATTCTTTATGCGAGATAAATTAATTTCGTAGAATTCGATTGCCTTATCTTCAAATGGAAAAGCTTGATCTTCGAGTAATATATTGTATTGGTCCAATTCTTCGCCTTTAAGGTTACTTGGTCTTTCTGAACTTAATAGTGCCTGACTAAACTCCTGGTAGATTTTTGCAATGGCAAAAGTTGACTCGGTAGCAATTTCTGCGATCCCATAAGAAGATGCTCGCCCATAGAGTTTTACAGCCTGTTGCATTGAACGTTTCTTCTTACGAAGATTTTTATTAAAGGGAGCGACAAGTTTGTATGCGCTATATTCTTTATCTTTACTCCGCGCCATGTTTAGAGCTGTGATGGAAGTAATATAGTTAGTTCGATCTGATCTGACTTTGGCGTTAGCGCTTTTATCCGCCTTGAGGATTCTATTCTGCCACGTAGATTTGAGTTTGATTTTATTTGAGAGAGAGTATAGTTCAACAAGTTTAAACATTGCCTCCATATTTTGAGCGAATGGCTTTTTATAGGTGTTGGCAAATTTAGTATATGAACGGATCGCGGCACCATGCTCTTTTTTGGCTTCATAGAGTTCCGCGGCTTGCCAGAGTGCCGTCATTTTAACTTCTCTGCTTTTTTCAAAACCAGAGATTTTCTCAAACTGCTCTGCCGCCTTAAGCTCTTGATTGGAGTTTAAGTATACAACTGATAGCTTCTTAACTAAGTCCTGACTGTAACGGTGTTTTGGATAAGCTGCTTGGAATTGTTTAATCGCACCGATAGACTGCTGCCACTGTTTACTATTGATTAAGAGAGCAATTGCATCATACAAACCAGTAGCCGCTATCTCTGAGGTTTTTGATACATTATAGATCCGCATATAATGATGGACGGCTTCATCGGTTTTGTCAGCTTCTTTTAAAGTCGAAGCGTACCGATATATTGAAAGTGCCAATCTGTCAGTAAACGACTGTCTTGATTTTCTTGATAGCTTTTCACTACTGAGTAAGGTCGAGTACGCAGACTCTGCAGCCAAATAGTCATTCAGGTTAAAATAGGATTGAGCTCTGAGGGTAACTACTTTCTCAAAGTTGGGATCAGTTTCTTTGACATCATTTAAAAGACTAGTTAGCTTGACCGTTTCATCAAATTTGTTGGCGGCATAGGCTAATTCGGATGCATTCGCAATGATATTGCTAATTCTTTCATCTGTTGGATATAGCTCGGAAAAAAGACGGGAATATTTTATGTGTTTATCTAAATATATTTGATTATCTGATCCAGACTTATCTCGATAGAGTTTATCAGTTAGGGTAATAGTTAAGTAAGATGAGCTCTTATCCAGAATTAAGTCGCCATCGTAAGCTGATAGTTCATAGTATTTCAACGCTTCTTGAATATGATTTCCTTCTCTCAATAATTCAGCATATAGGTAATAGACATTATCTTTACGGGCATAAGAGTCATAGTCTTTTAAGTAGCGGGAATACCATTTGGAAGCAGTAGAGTAATTGTCTTTGGTATTGTGCTTTTGATAGCGGGCGTGAAAATGTTCAGACATTAAGAGAACATATTCTTTAAGTGATTGGCCGATTATCTTCTTGACATTAGCATCAGCGTGTCCCTTCCAATATCGATTACTTAAATTGTATTTTGAGTAAAAATCCTCAATCGAATCAAAAAGGTTGCTAGAAAAACCGCTGCTTTGCCAGGCGGTCACAATCTTTAGTTGAGCTTTTGGAAGTTCTCGAGAAGTAGGGTATAGGTTACTGAACTCTTGCATGGCCTTTACTGAGTCGGAATATCGCTCTTGCTTTAGGTAAATATCGCTGATAACTGCGTAAGTGTGATAAAGATATTTATAGTCTGGTCTACTCTGAAAGAACTCATTAAGATAGTGAGCACCGCCCAAATTGGCAAAGGTTAAACCAATGGCTCGAAAATACTCATCGAATCGTTCTTTCTCTAATTGGTTAAGGTTTTCAACATCATCGAAATCATGATAGGTCACAGCGCGTAAGTAGTCGTCAACTGCATCTTCGTAATAAGACTGTTTAAATCTTGCCCAACCTCTCTTAAATAAGGCTCGTTCAAAAAAGATATGATTCTTCGGGGATATTATCACTTCAGTGTAGGCTTCCTCTGCTGATACATAGTCTGCTTGTGCAAAATAGTATTCGGCTATCCTAAACTGCGTTTCAATATAAAATGGAGACCTAGGATATTTATGGGACAAGCTTGTTAGTGTCTTAAACGAGTTTTCGCTATCGCCGATTTGATCGTACGCTTTTGCAAGTTGGTAGAGGAGTTGGTCGTTACCTTTTGCTTTTGGATAATCGCGAAGCGAAACGAGGTATAACTCAATAGATTTTTTTATTTGTTGGTTATAGTTTTCATCCTTGTCGGGATCAATTGTTTGCTCATCATCCGCAGTTTCGGTTAAAGAGTGCTTATTACTTACATCAAACTCTAGTTCAGCTAGTCTAGCAAGGGCTATTTGACGAGATTCATCGGTGTTGGCCGTATTAGATAAATACCTTTGATAAGCTAACCTAATCTCATCTTTGCTTACATTGGTTTTAGCTTGAATAGAACTATTAGATGCGTTTTCTACTACATCAATGCTGCGTAATGTCGTTCTTTTTGATTGTTGGCTACAGCCTGTAGCCAATAAAACCAAGCAAGATAATATTGAGAAAGATTTAATTATTTTACTCATGATCTTTGTCATACAATTGTGCTATACCAAAGTGAGCCTGACTGAGATAGCTTTGCAAAGCAGCTACTCGTATGGTTAGCGAGTTTTTAATTGCTTGCTTTACGGCAATGTTGTATCGCTCAATAAACTCGTTGACCTTTCTAAGGCTCTCTGGAGAATTAAGTTCGTTTTGCAAGCGAACTAACTGCGTATAATTTTCGAAAAAGAATGCAGGGTAGCTCTTACGCAGACTTAAATTTGAGTTCACTATCATTACTTCGTTTAAATGGTCTTCGAGATCATTATCTATCGTACTTGCCCCGTTAAGCAGTATTTGATGGTTTAGTGCATCAATACGATCTTGATAATGATTGATAGCAACCGTGTAACTTGTGTTTGCAGTGACGTATTGCTCAAGGCTTTTATATATATGTGGTAATAGTAAAAAAGACTCTTCTCTTGTAAGGTCGTCTGAATTTTTTTTATTTAAGATGGTGGCTGTATTGAGAGCGCCGGTATTGTCACCTTGACCAATAGCGGCTAGGCTTATCCCAAGCAAAGCTTTGTTAGTGTATTGGCTCTCTAGGCTTATATTTCGGAATGATTCCCTGGATTCGCGATAGTATTCCTTACTCAACAAGGAATAACCTAATATGAGAAATAGTCGGTTTATCAACTCATCATCTTTTATTATTTCTTCATTTTCTAACAAGTTGTTGATAATAATATGGGCATCTGACCACCAATCTTGTCGAATGTAAGCGATTGCCATATTTACTTGGGCTAGTGGGTAAAACTTGGAGCTTTCGGAAATCTGCTCATAAACATTTATAGCTTTTCTGTGCTGCTTTAGTCTTTGAAGTGCAATACCGTTTAATAAATACGCTTGTTCGACTTCTTCGTTAGTGAGCAACTCGAATTCTATATCTAAAGACGCTAAGACTGCTTGCCATTCATTTCTTTTGTTGTGGTAACTGGCAAAAAGTAATGCGACTTTTGCAATCAGGTATTCTTCTGCATATTCACTGGTCTTTTCTTTGAGTACTAGTGCTGTGTTGTAGTCATTTTGAGAGAGAAGGAACTCTACAATGGATATTGTATTTTCATTATCGACATTGTCCTTTATTAGGTCTAAGTGTGCATAGATGCTCGTCATTGCTTGGAAATGATTATTTTCGTTGATTTGCTTACTTAAGCCTGAAAAATATCGGTCATAATCAGAATTTACTGGCGAAGCGTTAGCTTTAAGATTGTTGGATGCATGCCTAGTAAAGACTTCTGAAGTGAGGTTTCTATACTCAGTATCAAAGTCTTTAATTGATGCTAATAACTCATCGTCTGAGTAAGCTAATACTGTTCGGGTACCAGCTATTAAAAAGAAAACTGTCATTGAAACAAGTGACAGTTTTCCAAAATTAAATAAACGTAAAAAAACGCGCATAGTATTCTGTTGCTTAATTGATAAAGCCGCCTCCAGATCCGGAGGCGACTGATATTACTATTCTATGGTGTAACTAAATTCGCCTTCTTCAGAGGCGCCTATATGAATGTGTTTGATAGACTCACCACTGGCCATTTTAGAGAGGCATTCACTAGCCAAAGCAGGTAAAACGCTACGCGTTAAAATATTTTCTATATTTCTTGCTCCAGTGTCTACTTCCTGACTTCGTGCAACAATATGTAATAAAACATCTTCATCGTAACTGAAGTCGGCATCGTAGTGGCTTCGTACACGCTTCTCTATCTTAGACATGTTAATCTTACAGATCTTAAGTAAGTTATCGTCAGATAGTGGGTAGTAAGGAATAACTGTAGAGCGCCCTAAAAACGCAGGTTTAAAATACTTCAGTAGTTGAGGACGGAAGTTATCTAACAATACATCCGGCTCTGGAAGTTCTTCTCCGGCTGCGCAAATTCCACGAATATGTTCTTCGCCTGCATTCGATGTCATGATGATGACGGTATTTTTGAAATCAATATCTCTTCCTTCCCCATCTTTAATTGTGCCTTTATCGAATAAGTTATAGAAGATATCTTGAACACCTGGGTGCGCTTTTTCCATTTCATCTAACAATACTACGCTGTAGGGCTTGCGTCTTACGGCTTCAGTTAATACTCCACCTTCGCCATAGCCAACATAACCGGGAGGTGAGCCTAATAACATAGAAACTTTATGTTCTTCTTTAAACTCAGACATATTGATCGTCGTGATGTTTTGTTCCCCACCATATAACATATCAGCGAGAGCAAGTGCTGTTTCGGTTTTACCCACACCACTCGAACCAACCATAAAGAATACTCCAATTGGTTTTCTTGGATCTGTGAGTCCAGCTCGTGATGTACGAATGTTTTCAGCTATTGCTTCTAGCGCATGGTCTTGTCCAATGACACGTGCCTGTAGTTTTTCACCCAAGTTTAAGATTGAGTTGATCTCATCGGAAACCATTTTTCCGACTGGAATTCCAGTCCAGTTGGCGACTACCTCGGCAATTGCCTGACTGCCTACATTGACCTGAATCATGGGCTCTTCTTGTTGAACTTCGTCTAACTCGTTCATTAGGTCGTGTAAATTTGATTTAATCGTGTCTCTTTCTGCATCATCTAGAAGCTTTGGAGCATCTTCTTTCTCTAGCTCCTCGGCTGTGAGCTTTTGAGCATGAAAATCTTCTTCGATTTGATTTTGTAGCGCGTGGATTTGCTCTACTATTTTACCTTCCTTTTCCCATTGCTCTTCTTGTACTTTTAGCAAATTCTCAAGCTGTTCTTTTTCTTCTTTGAGTGCAGCTATTCGATCATCGTTATTGCCTAAAGTTGCGTTCTCCCTTTCCAAAGAAACAATAGTAGTCTCGCACTGAGTGATCCTTCTTCGAGTATCATCAATTGATGCAGGGGTGGCACTTTGGCTTAAGGCAACGCGAGCACATGCAGTATCGAGTAAGCTTACAGACTTATCAGGTAGTTGCCTTGCAGTAATATAGCGCGCAGACAATTTTACTGAGTCGACAATTGCTTCATCCATAATACGAACCCCGTGATGAGCTTGGAGCATTTCTGAGATGGAGCGCATCATATTGATTGCTTTATCTTCTGAAGGTTCTTCAATCTTTACGACTTGGAAACGGCGAGTTAATGCTGGATCGCGTTCAAAATACTTTTTGTATTCTGCCCATGTTGTAGCTGCAATTGTGCGTAGTTCACCTCGGGCAAGGGCAGGCTTCAATAAATTGGCTGCATCGCCTTGACCTTCTTTACCTCCGGCACCAATTAAAGTATGTGCTTCGTCGATAAACATGATGATAGGCTCTGGAGAGCTTTTGACCTCAGCGATAACAGACTTTAGACGATTCTCAAATTCGCCTTTAACACTTGCACCTGCTTGTAATAGACCTAAATCCAATGAGCGGACTGTAACTCCTTTAAGAGGAGTAGGCACATCACCAGAAGCAATACGTAATGCAAAACCTTCTACAACTGCTGTCTTACCAACACCGGCTTCACCGGTCAAAATCGGGTTGTTTTGTCTTCTTCGAATTAATATATCAATAATCTGCCTGATTTCTTCATCGCGGCCGAGTATTGGATCAATTTCTCCATTTTTAGCCGCTTGGGTTAAGTTCGTCGTAAACTTGTCTAAAGAGGGAGTTTTACTTGGGGCACCTGGTTCACCACCTTGCGCCGCAGATGAGCTATCGAAGGAAGAGTGGGAGAGAGCAGATTCCTCAGTTGTGCCAACGGTCGCTCTGACCAAGTCTCTGATAGATTCTGGCGCAATTTTGCTAAGTTCTTTCGAGGTAACGTCCGTTGAGCGACGCAAGCGATCATCTAACAACAGAGCGGCTAGGATATGAGCAGAGGTGGTTGCACCATGACCATATTCGACAGAGGCTAAAATCCACGCATTTTTAGCTAAATCTACGATAGTTGGAGAGAGCGCTGGTGCTCGAGAATTACCAGCTTTGATTTTGTCTAATTCCTTATTAAGTTCTTGCTTAAGTTTTCCAATATTAATTTCAAACTTGGAAAGGACTGAATCTATATCGCTATTTGGGATTTCCAGAAGTTTAAGAAGCCAATGTTCGACTTCAACATTGTAATGTGTTCTCGCCATACAAAGACCTGCAGCTCCTTCTAGTGCTTGGCGGCAGGATTCGTTCATTTTGTTAACGAGCGATTTTAAGTCTATCGAAACCATTGTATTCCCTGTTGTCTATGTTTTGATGAGCAATAAGTGAGCCCATTGGTGTTAAAAGATAATCTCTAAAACTATTTAAACCTTCAACCTAAAGCAGTTGCTTAGAAGAAACTGAAATATCGAGCGTTTCGGTTTCCGCATACTCCCGCTTAGATTTACTAACTAACCATGTATTCCATCCGATAATCGGAGGGTTTTTAGCATCCAATTGTGCTTTATCTAATAGGTCACGTCTTTTAATGCGAATAACGAACTCATAATCGTACTCCATTCTTACATAGAGTTTAACGAGTTCGTCTAATGCCAATAAAGATTTGGTGCCTGGTCTAAACTTTTGTGCTTGTTCTTTGTTAAGCGGGCCGAGAACAATTCGAAACTTGCCTTGAGCATGCCAACCTTTTTTACCTAGCATTGTGGACTTGCCTAAGGCAATATTTTGTCCTTTGGGTTCGCCTCTACTTGGGAACTTACTGCGCACGTCATTAATTAAGTCCTGCCATTGACCTACAAACTCTTCTATTTTAACCGGGACATTAAAATGTCGCATTAAAATTTGCTGTAAACCGCTTGCGGTCCTGATTTGATGAGTGAGTAATCCACTATAATACAGGAGCGATTCATCTCTAGTATAGAGTCTGTTATTTAAGTGCTGCGTACCAAGTCCAATAAGCGATAACAACATTTGAGTTGAAGCATCTCGCTTAGAAAATTGTGGTGGATTGAGTTTTTTTCTCTCGTATTCGATCGGTAAATGGTATTTGGTGGATGCTTGATAGAATATTGAGATTATTCGATGGTTAAACAGATCCAAAAAATTTGCCAATGACTCATCTTTCATTTTAAGGCGCTGCAATATCAACTCGGTATAATGATAAGGCAGCACCCCTTGAGTCCCGGTCAATCCCATAAAATTTACCGTGACGTGCCACTGGAGATTTTTATGAGTGTCGGTTTTGTTTTCTTTTTGGAAGATCTTAGCTATTTCTGCTGAAGAAAAACTTAGTGTTTGCGCAGTGTGAAAGCGGATAGCTTCGGTCGTTGGTTGAAAAAAGCGAGCAACCGGCTTTCCTGCGGATCCTTTCCCTAATTGGACATTTTGGTCTCCATTAAGCTTAATGGCACGTTCGAGCAAACGTACAGCCTGGGAAAAACTGTATTCTTGGGGAGAAGCAACGATTTTCTGATCTACAGAAATATTTTTTCGCCGGCGCGTGGAGTGCATTTCTTTAAATAACCTTCTTGGCCTTTTAATTTAACGAGTAATCGAGTAAATGAATTAATTGAGCAATATAGTGCGAAAAAATGTTCTAACACCGACGCAAACAAGTAACTACTGCTACCGGTTAAATGGGTGCCATCTAGCTCAACTTCAACTTCGATACCGCGACACATAGTAGCACGTCCGTCAATATTTAAAGGTGCACTAATGGCTTGGGCGTTAACTTTCAAAATAGCTGATATTAGACCTTGAGTGACGGATGATTCGTTAAAATCATAAAGCCTTAGAATTTCTTTTAAGGCATTAGTCGGATCATCACGACCAGTTAAGGATAAGTGGTTTAGATTTAAATGCGAGATTAGACGCCAACGCGCATGATTTCTTAACGGTGGCCTGATGGTTGCTGTTGGCTGAGTGAGACATCTAATTTTTGAGCAAGGAGGGGCACTATCAACACCCTGAAGTTTTGGTTGGTCAAGATTAAAGGGTAGTCGACTAGGCAAGTCTCGATTGCTACAAGTAGTATTGATCGTCAAGGTATAATCTTCTGGGAGACGAGGATTAAACTGCAGGTCTACCAAGTTCAAATATACATCAGTACCTTCGTCCCGTTGTTCATTTTTTAATTTAGCGCTGCGACGATTGGCAAACCAGAATGCTTCCGTTTCAGGATCCTGGCACTCATGATTGAGTCCATACAACGGGAAAAATTCTTTAGGCTCTCCAGTTGACGTTGAACCGATAACTTTATCTATCGAGTAAACCTCATAGCCTAAGGGACGACGATAGTCTGCGGTGACCTGATATTCCATTTCTCTATGGTCGAGCTTTATTGGTTCTGCTAAATGTTCAAATAAATTAACTACAGGCGTACAGCCTAAAGCGAAAGTTTGCTCAGTGATGTTGTGTTCTAGCTCTACATCAGATGTTTTCAAGTAGATGTAGATATCAAGCTTGTCAATAGCTTCATCAGAAATTTTACCGGCGATCCCTTCGATATCGATAAACATGAACTTCTCTGGAAATACAAAAAACTCCGTGAGAAGTCTGTAGCCCTTAAATGAAGACGCAGGGTAGGGGAGTAGATTATCATCCATTTCGAAACCAACGGGTTTTATTACGTCCTTACCTAGGAAAACACCTTTAGTATCATCTTCGCCGTTAGTCATGACCACGTTGATACAGTCGTTTAATAAAAGTTCGTACAGTGGGTTAATGTGCTGTGATTGACCTTTAAGATAAAACCTAAAAGTATTGGGTCGAATCTCTGCAAAACTAATGGCATCCGAAAAAGTACTCAATGAAAGTTTAAGCACACCCCCGGCACCTCGAATATCGGTAGAACCTGGTGTGGTAAATGGACGACCTAATAAAGAGGCTGAACTGACATTAATTGGCAAAAGCTCACAGTCATAACAAGTAGAAAATCGACAGGTTTCCCCTCGAAATTGTTCTGTTTCAATTTGCGTGTCACGTGACACTACATAACTGTCTTCAAGTTGTTCCGGATCTGGTGTGAACTGAACAATTGACATCGACGGTATTGGACGCTGATAGTGAGGAAACAAAACACCAAGCATCGCATCGCTTATCTCTGGGAAGTCATCGTCTAGTTTATGCTGTATTCTTGCGTTTAAATATGCAAAGCTTTCGATCAATCTTGATACGTGTGGATCTTCAATGGTATCTGAACTCACCCCTAATCGACTTGCGATTTTGGGATGCTCCTTTGAAAACTCTGCACCGAGCTGCCTAATAAAGGCGAGCTCTTTTTCATAGTAGGGGAGTAACTCGTCAGACATTATCTCATTTCTTCTACATTAACAATTCTAGTTACCGGCTCAAGAACAGAATCAAAAATTATCTTTTCTGGATGAGGGTCGGCGTAAACGGTTGCTTCGATACTGAATCTTAAAGTTCGGTCAGAAGCATCTTTGTTTTCTGTAAACCTTACGTTCACAGATTTAAATCTTGGCTCGAAATCCCGTAATAGTTTTTCTAAACCCTTAGTGAATTCATTTTTTTTCTCAAGGTCCAGGGTGTTTACGGTTGCCAGATCTGGCAATCCATAATTTAGCAAGGATACTTCGAGTTGTTCGAATTCTTCTGGCGGCTCGATAACTCGATAACGCGTATTAAGCAGTTTTTCGAGATCGCGTCTTACACTATTTCGAAGTTGCGCGAGTTTTTGCTCTCTGCCGGAATCGACTTCTGATTGATTATATGGGTCATCATCCAGAAGTCGATCAAGTATCGAGGGGCGTAGCTTTTTGTTTTTATTAATATATGCCATGAATAATAGTGATATTCTTTTCTTAATTATCAGGTTTTCTGGGTTAGCTCTGTGACTAACTCTAATTCTGAAACCATTTGGTCAAGTTGATAGTGAGGACGTAAATATATGGAACAAAAATATTGGCCAGGTTTTTCTGGGTGTTCCTTCACTTTAACATAAGCATCACGTAGCGGGTATCTAGCTTGCTCTTCCCAATCCATATCTTCTCGACCGGTAGTATATTTTAAAAGCCATTCACTCAAAAATCTCTCACAATCATCAGCATTCATAAATGAACCGACTTTGTCACGTATCATGACCTTGATATAGTGAGCAAAACGTGAGGCACAGAGCATATGCTGTAGCATTGCAGATAGCTTAGCATTAACGCTCTCTTCGACACTCGCAAACTTCTTCGGCCTTTGAATTGATTGGTTACTAAAAAACGAGGCATAGGGTGTATCATAACATTGGCTAAAGGGCACAAAACCTAAATCGCTTAACTCCCTCTCAAAAGCATCGGTGATAATAATCTCGGCAAATGGTTTATACGCGATCATATCTGCGTCCGTTTTGAAACAGTCAGCAGTTAACTCAGATACTAATCCTCCTCCAACGTGATTTCTCGGTACGCCTCTTATATGACCAAACCACCCCACATTATTGAATTCTCTGATTAGAATTCCACCAAAAGCGTAACATGCATTTCCCCAAAGGTAATTCTCGTTCTTGGGAGTCGCGGACTTCTCGTAAAAATAAATACCTTTGTAACTGCCGGGCGTAGTTCGATATGGTAAGCGCATAATCATTCTTGGTAAAGTGAGGCCTATAAATCGTGAGTCAACTTTGTCTCTAAATGCACGCCATTTGATATATTCTTTTTGATTAAAGATAGTTTCCAAATTTAAAGGAGGGCGTAAGGCAGAAAAGTCATCTAAACCGAATAATTCGCATGAAGCTGCTGCCACAAAAGGAGTGAAAGCGGCTGCTGCTATTTCAGAGATAGATTGTAAGGCTGCTAAATCATCATGCGGGTGTCTTTCAGATGGTTTATGACTGATTTCATAATCACCTAAAATTACCCCATAGGGCTCTCCACCCGGTGTTCCATACTCTTCGCTATAAATTTTTTGAAACAAGTGGCTTTGATCAAACTCGATGGCTCGAGATGTATCTTTAACGACTTCATTCCAATTTATATCAAGGATTCTTATTTTTATGTTTTTTGTTTCTGTTGCTTGCGTAACTAAATATTTTAAACCACGCCACGATGCTTCAAGCTTTTGAAATCGTTGATGATGGATTATTTGATTGAGTTGTTCATTTATTAGTTCGTCAATAGCGGCAATTGATTCTTGAATTGTTAGTTTTATATCTTGTGGGGAATGAAGCCGACTTTTGATGGCATAACTTTTAAGCCAGTAAACTAATGACTTTTTATCTTCGGTTTCAGATAAAAACTCGTCTGTGTTGGTAATATAAGGAGAACGTAGTAAAAGGCTATCAAAATCTACCGTTGACTGCTTGTTCGAGTTCTGTATAGAAGAAGTTGAGGATTGCACTAATAAGTCCGCAATTTAGTAGAAAAAGGGGAGCAAGCTAGCTTGCTCCCCTTAACTTATTATCCCGCGCTCGGAATATTGGCTACTAATCGTAGGGAAGCAGTTAATTCTTCCATTTGTAACCATGGTCTTAAGTAGGCTACTGCATTGAATACACCTGGTTGTCCTGGTACTTCTTTAACTTCAACACGAGCGTCAGCTAGAGGGTAGCGGGCTTTCATCTCTGGGCTAGCGCCAGGGGTAGCATTTACATATTTTTGCACCCAATCGTTAAGCCATCGTTCTGCATCTTCTGGCTCCATAAAAGAACCGATTTTGTCGCGCGCCATAACTTTTAAGAAGTGGGCGATACGAGAAGTTGCCATTATGTACGGTAAACGAGCAGAAATCTCAGCGTTCGCCGAAGCATCCGGATCATCAAATGATTTTGGTTTTTGAGTGGTTTGAGCGCCGAAGAAAACAGCATAGTCAGTATTTTTATAGTGACATAACGGTAAGAAACCAAGCTTACTTAACTCGGCTTCTCTACGGTCTGTAATACCTATTTCAGTCGGACATTTCTGATCCATATCACCGTCATCACTTACAAACACGTGGCTCGGTAAACCTTCAACTTTACCACCGCCTTCTGCACCGCGGATACTGGTGCACCAGCCATACTCAGCAAAGGCTTGGGTTAATGTTGTACCCATCGCGTAAGCAGCATTCATCCAACAGTAAGAATCATGAGAGCCTTCTAGATGGTCGCCAGCCGTGGACAAATCGGCTTCTTCATAGTTAAACTCTTCTACAGGCTTTGTAGCAGAACCATAGGGTAGGCGAGCTAAAACTCTTGGCATTGTCAAAGTGACAAAGCGAGAATCATCGCTTTCTCTAAAGCTACGCCACTTAATATATTCTGCGGAATCAAATATTTTTTCTAAATCGCGAGGCTTAGACAACTCTGTAAAACCATCAAACCCAAACATTTGCGGCGCAGCTGCAGAAACGAAAGGACAAAAACCAGCTGCTGCAATGTTTGACATGTTTGATAATAGGTCAATGTCATCTGGGTGCGATGAAAACTCAAAGTCACCAATCAAAGCAGCGTAAGGTTCACCACCTGCGATACCAAATTCACTTTCGTAAATCTTTTTAAAGGTTTGACTTTGGTCGAATTCAACAGCTTTTGATAAATCTTTATTTAACTCTTTTTTGGTGATATTCATCATTCGAATCTTTAATCCAGCACCAGTTTCAGAGTTATGGATTAGATGGTGCAGGCCGCGCCATGAACCTTCAAGCTTTTGAAATTTTTCATTCTGCATAATTGCAGAGACTTGCTTCGACATAGTTTCATCGATGGCATTAATCGCAGCATTGATGGTCACAGTTAGGTTTTTATCCCATTTAACCGTGCCTTCCATAGCTTGTTTAGTTAGATTCTTTAAAAGGTCTTCTGTCTCATCGGCTTTAGTTTGCTTAGTTGCATCAATAGCTTGTTCAAGAAAACTTGCTTCTTGCGCTTCCGCCGCTTCTTGTCCTTCAACTTGATCTTCAGTATTGGCCATTATTCATCACCCTTATCTTCTGAGTCAGCTTTAACACCTAGTTCTTCGCTTAACGATGCGAGCGCATCGGTATTACTTAGAACTTCTTCAAGAACGCTTTCGAGCTCGTCTGAACGATCGGCTTTGGTCAATAAATCTCTCAGTTTATTACGCGTTTCCATTAACTTTTTAAGAGGTTCAACTTTGTCTACGATATTTTGTGGCTCAAAGTCTTCCATATTTTTGAAATCGAGATTAACCGAAAGTTCACTACCGTCGTTTTCCAGGGTATTGTCAACCTTCATGTTCACCCCGGGCTCAATTTTGGACATCACCTCGTTGAAGTTATCGCGGTCAACCTGTGAGAACTTGCGATCTTTTAGCGGCTTTTTCGCGTCTGTATTATCACCGGAATAATCTCCCATTACTCCCATAACAAACGGGATCTCTTTTTCCGCTGTCGCGCCGTTGGTTTCTACATCATAGGTGATATGTACCCGCGGTTTTCTTACTCGCTTTAATTTATCGTGAATACTGTCAGCCATAGTTTTTCCTCTGTTAATACATAATAGTTAAAATTAATCTTCGTCACTTTCCACGCCAGTAAGAGATGAGTAATGCTGGCGCGAACTTCCATCTGGAATAAGCTCACTTATTAATTCAGTCAATGACATATTCCCCCACTTAATCACCTTTTCTAATGTATAAGAAATGGGAGAGTGTGGTTCAGTCTTTAAAAAATACTCAGAAATGATTTTGAGTTGTTTAAAAGCATGTTCTCTTGATTGGATAGGTCCAGTTGATGCTTGAGCTTGCTGAGGGCTGGCTTGTTGTGCTTCACCGCCAGATTCTTCGGATTCACCCTGAGCCTCTTCAGCTTCGTCCATCGGGAACTTTTCTTGTCCCAAATGCTTTACTGCACCTAAGGTTTGTTGCAAGGTATTGATAATATTGGAGACTGAGGGCGCTTCTTGTGCACCGCAATGTTCGTCAAGCATTTTACCAATTTCACGATACCTAGTAATACACTCTTCGAGATCGTCTCTGTTATTGACAAAAAATTCTGGACTGGATTGGGTTACGGCTTTTTCGATATCCTCTATCCCAAATCCATTAGATTGAATTTTAGCATCTCGTTCGCTTTCATCGGCCATCCTTTGTACATCTAATGCTTGTTGGTACTGCCAAAAACCAAATGGGCCGGGATCATCGGATTCCGTTATAGGTACGCGTCTGATTGGTGCTATTAATACTCCCTCGGCACCCTGACCATTAAGTCCTGATAGTGGCGCAACAGTGGTCTCGATACCGTCTTCGTCTGGTAGCGGATAAATATTCTCCCAGAAATTTTCTATTAATTGATGTAGCAATACAAAGCCGTCACGTAGTCCGGCAAAGCCTTTAATCCTAATCAGCGACTCTATGTACCAACTGGTGATCTCAAGATCTTTGGCTTCTTCTTTTAGTATTTTGGGGGCCACTTCTAGCACTGTGCGCCAGCATTCATTAGCTTCAGCACTGAATTCGAACATACTGCTGCGTTCATGGGCGCGGGCTGAATTCCGGGCGTCTTTTATCTTGTAATAAGGAGAGTCTGCAGATGCATTCTCTCTAATATCACTACCCGTGGGTTGCTCATCTGAAATGGGAGCGAGTAAAGCGTCTATATCGAATACTGCTGGTGATGGCATTGATGGTTGTTCCCTTATCCTTCTTATTTAGGTATATAGTACTTCAGTTCTGTGACAAAAGTTAAGTAATTCAATCAAGTATAGATGTGCTTGTCAAAATTTTTGTTATTAAATGCGTTTACTCAAAAACACATTGATTTTCCGACAATTAGGAAGTAAGTCAATTACCGTCAACCAGAATCACCTGAATTTTTTGTTTTTAATTCAAATATGAGATTTCTTTCAGCTACTTAGGTTAATATATCTCATAATTGTGATGTTTGGGTCAATCGGCTAATTCGGGGAATTACTGCCTTTCCTTGGTATAAAACATTCCTTGCGATAGGCTCGCACATTCTAGGACGGAGCACTGGTTAGTCTTTAACCATCCATGAACTAAATGAGGGATTTTATTCCGTATCTATCAAGTGCGGGAAGACTATCATCGAAGCGCATATTTTTCTAGACAAAAGTCACAAATTACTAAATAGTTAGCTTCAGCGTTAAATACAAAGCTATTGAAATCATTAGGATTAATACGTTGGGCAAATTTTGTTCTTCAATCTAATTATGAGATTTAATGTTCAATTTGGAACTATTTTCTAGTAGGTTAATGGGTTCTTCATTTAAACTGCTTTTTTGTAATTGGTTCACACTATGAACGCTTAGGTACTACTAACTCACACAAAAATACTTAAGTAGTTTGGATTGTAATAGCCGATGAGATATATTCTCGGCTGCGGTATAACTTTACGACGCCGATAAAAGTAAGTAGATTAGAATCTATTAATGGAATATATGCTTTATCTATTAAAAACAAGGATTACGCGGTAATGTCTATTGTAGTCTCCATCCTAGAGTACCCCGAGGGAGTCGAGCTAGCTCAGTCAAGCATGACTTTTGATGAGCAAGGCGGTACGCTTGGCCGTAGCCCAGATAACACCTGGATTTTAGCCGATCCTGAGCGTTTTTTGTCTGGCGTCCATAGTGAAATAGTCTTTGAGAATGGCAGTTATTACCTCGTTGACACCAGCACCAATGGGACTTATTTGAATAATTCAGGTGAGCCCTTGGGAAAAGGTAATAAAGCGCAACTCAAAAATGGGGATTTATTCGAGCTTAGCGACTATAAATTTCAGGTGCAAATAACCACCCAATCGGCTCCTTCAGGGCTAGATTTTTTAAATGATGATAGCGGGGCAGGCGACATTGACGATCCTTTTGGCGCGCCTTCTGTTAAACAACAACCAGAACCCAAACCATTACCGGCAGACCCTTTTGCATCCTCTTTCGCTCAATCTGAGGCGTCAAGTGATCTGCCTTTTAATACTCACCTGGAAGAAACAGATCCGTTAGCTGCGCTGGATAAGTCGCGAGTCGAAGACGATGCACAAGATATATTTGGAAACCAACCCGCAAGTGAGCCTTTTGCGAGTAGTTATTCGGATAATGCTGGGGCTACCAGTCAGGCTGTATCTTTTCCCTCGACGTCGCCTCAACAGGGATTAATCCCTGAAGACTGGGATGATGACCTGTTAGATGATAAGCCAAGTTACTCTGCTCCCGTCGAAAATGCTGAATTACCGCCGGCCACTCCACAAGTACCGCCGGCCCCCCAAGCACCTCCAACTCCTCCAGTTCAGGAGTCGCCACCAGTGCACTCACCGCAGCCTGTAACGCCTTCTCCGCAACCCGTGGCTGAGCCAGAGATTGTCGCTGCGAGTGATGATGGAGTCAGCGTATCAGAGTCTGAAGCTCGCAGAAAAGCCTTAGAGAAGGCCTTTCGCAAATTAAAAGTAGAGAACGCCAAGTTAAAAAAACAGGTCGCTACGCTAAAAAAACGATCTAGCTCCGAAGTTGATACCAGTCTTATAGATGCTTTTGGTTTTAGAGACAAAAATCTAGAAAATGAGAAAATCGCTGAAATTAATGAAATAGCAGGAGAATTTATAAGAGTTGCGGTTGAGGGAATGATGCAAACATTGGCATCAAGAAATAACGTGAAGAATACGTTTAGAATGAATATGACGACCATTCAACCCATAGAGAATAACCCGCTCAAATTTTCCGCAAATGTTGACGACGCGTTGGAAAATATGTTCTTGAAAGAGGGCAACTCATATAAGAAGCCTATAGAATCTGCGCAAGAAAGCTTTGAGAGCATCGCAGATCATCAAGTAGCGATCTTAGCTGGAATTCGCTCTGCGTTTAAAAGTATTGTAAAGCGGTTCGAGCCAGAAATACTGACCGCAAGGTTTGAAAAGCAACAGAAACGAAGCCTCATTCCGATGAATGAAAAAGCCAAATATTGGGAGTCTTTTGTAGAGTACTACGCCGAGCTGTTCGAAGATCTGGATGGGTCTTTTCAATATGTATTTGGTGACGAATTTTCAATGGCTTACGAAGAACAGTTGCAAAAGCTTTCAATAGCCAGAAAAACAAAAAATTAACTCCGTAAATTAGGGAAATCAGATTATGTTTAAACACAAACGAAGTCTTTTAGCCATATCTGCCATGTTATTCGGCTGGCTCATTTTATCTGGTTGTCAAACTGTAGGTAAGACTCTAAATCTTGATACTGATGTTTTACTGACTTTCGACGTTCAAGCTGACGTCAATCCAGATGATACCAAAACTCCATCTCCGCTTTTCGTTAGATTTTACGAGCTTAAATCAAACAATGTTTTTGAGAAGGCAGAGTTTATTGACTTATACGAGAGAGACGCCGAAGTATTAGGCGCTGACATGGTGTCTAAAAAAGAGCTAAAAAGACTAACTCCTGGGGAGAAGAGAGAACAGTCGTTTGTATTGAACCCGGAAACTCAATACATCGCTCTGTTTTCAGAGTTCTACCATTACGCTGATTCAAAATATCGGTTAGTTGTTCCAGTTAAAACCAATAATATTTTTAAGGACAAAGTTACCATAAAGATTAGTGGTAACTCTATGAGCATAATCAATTAAGGTTCAGCTTTAATATTCTAACTAAAACATAACGTTAATTAATAAAGAACATCAGGTAAAACAATATGTCATTGGATAGTAAGGTTGTATGGGGAGAGGGGATGTTTCTAAATCCTCAGCATTTCCAACAGCAAGAAAGGTATTTTGAACGTTATATCGAAGGCAAGTGCTCAGCATTTGGCGCCTATGGTTGGGGAGTACATAGTTTTGAGGTGGACAAGGAACTCCTAAAGTTAGGCAAAATTTCTATCGTAAAATCAAGAGGTGTTTTCCCTGACGGAACACCTTATAACTTTCCTGATGTAGATAGTCCTCCACCAGTTTTAGAATTACCAGAGTCGGTTCATAATCGCACCATCTATTTGGCTATTCCGGTGAGACGCTCCGGTGCTGTAGATGTTTTATCAGAGCAAACTTCGCAAGGTCTAGCTCGTTATTACATGGAAGAACAACCGGTAAGAGATGTAACGGTTGAGGGAAGCGATAGTTTAAAACTGAATATCGGTAAGCTAAGAATAAGAATCTTAACTGACGACGATGATCTAAGCGGCTACGCATGTATCGGAGTGTTGAGAGTTGCAGAAACTAGAGAAGACAAGAATATTCTACTTGATGATCAGTTTATTCCTACCTGCCTGGATTGTGAGGCCTCACCAAAGCTCAAGAACTTTTTATCTGAGTTAAGTGGATTACTCCACCACAGAGCAGAAGCTATTGCCGGTAGACTGGCAGACACCCAAAGAGGCGGAACTGCAGAGATTGCTGATTATATGTTGCTGCAACTGATTAATCGGTTAGAACCTCTAGCGATCCATTTATCAAGTATGAAGTGTTTGCACCCGCTAGATTTGTTTAAAGAAGTTGCCCAAATGGTTGGCGAGCTATCAACTTTTTTTGCGAAAACGAAGCGCGCACCAAGTCTTCCCACATATTTACATCATAATTTGCAGGATACCTTCACACCCGTTATGTCAGGATTACGACAGTGTCTAAGTATGGTCTACGAACAAACCGCCATCGGACTGGAACTGGTCGAAAAGAAATACGGGATCCGAGTCGCACAAATTACCGATCGCAGTTTAATTGATTCTGCTGTGTTCGTATTAGCCGCTCGTGCAGATCTTGCTGATGACCATTTAAGAACACATCTACCTGCGCACGTTAAAATCGCTGCTGTTGAAAGAATTCGCCAACTTGTCAATGCGGCAATGCCGGGGATTGCGTTAAAGCCATTACCGGTTTCTCCTAGACAAATACCATTTCGATCCGGTTACCATTATTTTGAGTTAGAAAAGCATAGTGAGTTTTGGAATGAACTGAAAACTTCAGGTGGTATAGCGCTACACATAGGTGGAGACTTTCCTGGGCTCGAATTGGAGTTCTGGGCAATCAGGCAATAAATACGCTGACTTTTAAAAGCAAAGGATCCGCAAATGGAGTCACAAGAAAGGGGTATGAATTTCGATGAGTTCTGAACGAGATAAAACGGTTTTTAGGCCTCGAGCACCACAAAATCCAAACAACACTATTATTCGCCCAACGCCAGGACGCCGGCGTGAGCAAAGAGCACCGAGCCCGGCTGCTCCTCAACAGCCAAATTATCGAGCTGCACCAAGAGCGCAAACAGAGGATAGCCATTTCCGAACATCAAAAGGGCTAAATCCTTTGGTCAATGCCGCATCGACTTTAATCGCAGTAATCGAGAAAACACGAAACACTGCATCACACCCAGATGTAGCGGGATTACACCAACGTCTCGGGAGTGAAATAAAAGCTTTCCAAACCAGAGTACAAGAGATTGGAATAAAGTCTGAAATTTGTCTAGCTTCTCGATATCTATTGTGTTCTGCGGTGGACGAAATGGTATTAAATACACCTTGGGGCGCAGAAAGCCAGTGGCCACAAAAAACACTCTTGAGTGCGTTTCATAACGAAACGTCTGGCGGGGAAAAGTTTTTTCAAATCCTGGATCGAATGCGGCAAACTCCTGCAGAAAATCTAGACATGCTAGAACTCATTTATATTTTGCTAAGTTTGGGTTTCGAAGGGCGTTATCGATTTGCTAGCCGAGGACGAGATAGTTTGGAGGAGTTAAGAGATGAACTGTTTGCAATTATTCGTAACCATCGCGGCGAATATGACAGGACTCTCGCTTTAAAATGGCAAGGCCTTGGGAAATCACGTAGCAGCCTAACCCAGTATTTACCAATGTGGGTAGTTGCGAGTGTGGTTGGGGCTATTTTAGTTTTGAGTTATTCGGGCTTCCGTTATTGGCTTTATGATGCCTCTTCGCCAGTGGTCGGTCAGCTCAATGAAATTGTTGAATCAGAAAAGAAAGATGAAAACGTAAAACCATAAGCCGAACGATTGTACCGCAAATTAAATTATTGCGGAGCAAATTGCCAGTAAATGGTCTCAACAAAGTCTAATAATACCGAATAGATAAAAAGTCTGTTATGAAAAAAATCGTCAATTTTTTTAAGAATAAAATAGTCATTTCGATACTCGGCTTAATTGCACTCTGTGTATTAATCTGGTTTGTAGGGCCCGCCATAAAGTTTGGTGAAAATAACACAGCACCATTGAGTAGCATGGTTGGTCGCTTAATTGCAATCATCGTCGTAGTGGTTGTTTGGGGACTAAATAATCTAAGAATTCAATTGCAAAACAAAAAAAACAACGATGAGTTCGTTGAAGATTTAGCGCAAAACCAAAAGCAGGTAGATAGCGGCTCATCAGAACAATCAAGCAAAGAAGTCGAGCAAATTAGCGAAAGATTCACCCAAGCTCTAAACACTTTGAAGAAAACCAAGTTTAAAGGCGGAGATTCTAATAAGGCATTGTACGAGCTTCCTTGGTATATCATTATTGGTCCTCCAGGATCTGGAAAAACAACGGCATTAATTAATTCAACTCTAGATTTTCCTCTGGCCAAAGAGTTTGGTAAAGGTGCACTACAAGGCGTAGGTGGTACTCGCAACTGTGATTGGTGGTTCACTGATGATGCAGTGTTGGTTGACACCGCTGGACGATACACCACGCAAGATAGTCACAAGGTAATAGATAGTACCGGGTGGGAAGGTTTTCTTGGTTTACTGAAACGAAATAGAAAACGCCGTCCCATCAATGGGGCAATCATAGCGATTAGCCTCCAAGATCTACTCATTCAATCTGAAGAAGAACGTATTGTAAACGCTAAAACCATTCGAAAAAGAATCGACGAGTTAATGGAAAAATTGGAAATTCGTTTTCCAATTTATTTGATGTTCACTAAAACCGATTTGGTTTCAGGCTTCTCCGAATTTTTCGAAGACTTGAGTATTCAGGAACGAGAGCAAGTTTGGGGGATCTCTCTACCCAACACTTCTAAGGCATCGGAAAACCCTGATTTTGAGTTTTTTGAAGACGAATACGATGCATTAGTACAGCGACTCTACGATCGAGTATTGTGGAAAGTGCACCAAGAACGCGACATAAATCGCAGAGGTGTAATTCAAGGTTTTCCACCACAAATGGAAAATTTGAAGTCTATTGTCTGTGGATTCCTAAGACAAACATTTGAAAAAAATAGATATCAATATCAACCTCATCTACGGGGTATCTATTTTACCAGTGGTACCCAAGACGGTACGCCAATCGATAAGTTAATGACATCTGTCGCGTCGAGTTTTGGCTTTGATAGAGATGTTGCACATATGCCTTATCCACAAGGCAAGAGCTTTTTCATTGGTAACCTGTTTAACAAAGTCATTTTCCCTGAGTCGGAATTAGTTGGCTCAAATCAACGCTATGAAAAAATGCTCTTTTGGGCTCGCAAAATTGGTTACGCGAGTATGGCGGCAGTATTGGCGGGTTTGCTTTTCGTGTGGACGGGTAGTTTAACCCAACATGAAATTTTCATGGCTGAAGTTGAAGAAAATATCACAGAATATCAAACAGAAAACAAACGATTAAATCCTCGCAGCAAAGACTTAAGATTAACACTACCTGTGCTAAATTCTTTGCATAAAGCGAGCTTAGTGTATGACAAAGAAGAACATCCTTGGCTTTCAGGTATGGGGTTATATGATGACGAAGTTGATGTGGCGGCCGATAAAGCTTACCGCACAAAACTAAAGAGCGTGCTCCAACCTCGTTTAGTAGATTATCTAGGCGCTTATTTAAAGCAAGGACATAGAGGCGGTGACCTTTACAACACGTTTAGAGTGTACCTGATGTTCAACAAGCTAGAGCGCATGGATACGGACATTGTACTTAAGTGGTTTAAAGAAAGTCTTGATGCAAACTTGCAGGGTGAAGCTTCTAAACGCCAGCTTCTTTTTATGCATATTTCTAACTTACTGGCTTTAAATCTCGAACCTACCAAGTTAAACGATAGGCTCGTAGATACAACTCGGAAAACTTTATTACGAGTGCCTGTCTCGCAACGAATTTACTCCAGGATCAGAACCAACCCAGACTATACCCAACAGGTAGATCTTTTAAACTTGTTCGGAGAGTCCGTGAGAGATACCTACAAAATAGATGCTTCAGTTAGCTCGGCTTTGTCAATTCCCTGGATGTTCACCATTGAAGGCTATAACAGCATAGATTTTTCTCAAGACTCAGATGTGATCAAAGATGTGATGAGCGATCGTTGGGTTCTAACCGACACAGACAAAGAAAAGGTCGACTTTATAGAAGAAGACTTTGAGGAAATTAGTAAGCAGGTCAAAGAACATTATCTTGCTGAGTATACTCAAGTCTGGAAAGACGTGTTTAAGTCACTGAGTATTGCAGAGTTCAGAGATCTAAACCACGCGGCCGAAGTTTTGGCGCTAATGACAGATCCGGTATACTCTCCGTTGCTTGCTATCTTGCAAGTTACCAAAGAAAACACTGAACTCACGCCACACATCCCAGAAAATCTGCCAGGCTCTCAACTAGCAGCCAAGTCAAAGGTTGCAAGCAAAGCAGGTAGTGCTGCTGGGAAATTATCTGCTAGCGTTAGTTCGAAATTTGACACCATTGTCGACAAGCAATTCAAAAGCATTAATTTGTTAATGAGAGATTCTCAGCAGCGAGCCGCTCCGGTTTATTCAGTCGTGCAAAATATCCAACAATTGCACGATTTCATTGACACTATATTGGTAGCCCCAGATCCTGCAAAACAAGCATTTGAAATTAGTAAGGCCCGTTACCAAGGTAACGCAGTAAATGCCATATCATCTCTTGAGTCTTATGCTAAGAAAGTACCGGATCCGATCAAACAATGGTTAGAATCGATTGCCGATCAGAGTTGGAAGGTTGTGTTAAGTTCAGGTCGTCGGCACTTAAACACCGAATGGAAGAATCGCGTTTATAGTAGTTATACAAGAGGGATCGCCAATGGTTATCCATTAAAGCGTTCATCAAAAGAAGAACTGGCCGTTCTCGACTTTGCTGAGTTCTTTAAACCAAATGGCACACTAGACAAATATTATCAAGAGCTAGCTAAGCCCTTCATCAATTCTCGCAGCTGGCAGAATCGAGTGATTGCTGGACGCCACATGGCAATATCAAAAGAAGTATTAAACCAATTGAAGAGAGCACAAAAGATCAGAGAAGTCTTCTTTAAAGCAAATCCTGAAGTACCGAGTATTTCTTTTCAAATGAAGCCCGATAATATGAATAAGAAAGACGCTCGATTTACACTGGAAGTGGGTAGCGAACGGATCACATATAATCATGGTCCAAAGTTTTGGAAAACGGTTACTTGGTCCGGAGATAATGAAAATAACCGAGTGAGAGTTGTATTTGAAGATCTCCAAGGCGAGTTTCATTCTAAGATTTATGATGGTCCATGGGCATGGTTTAGATTGCAAGATACAGCAGAGCTGAAAAGAACCAACACGGCAAAGATATATAGTGTGAAATATTCTGTCGACCAACAAATAACAAGTGGTAGCGGCCGTAGTATGAAAGTACCGCACTTTATTACTTATTTAATTAAGGCAAAAAGTGTTAATAATCCTTTCAGTAAGGATTTGTTAGGTGCTTTCCGATGCCCGGAGTCAATATAAGTGTTTGTACCAATGACCGGTGTATATGGGAAACTGCCGTTGCATGGAGATTTCATTTATCGAAATCTACCTAACGACTGCATGCAAACTTGGGACGATTGGTTACAACAGTTTGTGGCCGGCTCTCAAGAGAGAATGGGAGATGACTGGTTAGACATCTACTTAACTAGCCCAGTATGGCGATTTGGACTATCTGAAGGTATTTTAGATGAGAATGCTTGGCTGGGTATTTTTATGCCTAGTGTGGATAAAGTTGGCCGTTACTTTCCTATTTCAGTCTTAACCCAAATTCCACCTAGTGCGAATTTATTTGAGTTTATGCTGTTACAAAAAGAATGGTTTGTAACCACAGAAGAACTTTTATTTCAGGCATTGGATGCGGAACTTGATGTCGACGAATTGATGAACGATGTCAATCAAGTGCCACTCAATTACGACGTTGTTTATCGCAAAAATGCCCAGGTTGGGAACATTTCTAGTGCGGTAGTTAATATGGAATTTGAGGAACAGTCACCATCAATAGTGTTTCCGCAATTGTTAGATGCCTTTTTGTCATCTTCGTTGGCTAGCTATAGTGTTTGGACTACTCCTGGCTCAGAGAGAGTGGAGCCTTGTATGAGTGTTTTACAAGGACTACCGAAGATAGGTAACGTCGCTGCCATGATTGATGGTTTATGGTCACATTGGCAGTGGCCGGAGCCGTATCAATTGAATCCATTAGAGACAGATTAGAACGAATTAAATGTAACTAGGTTTTGTTGCTGCTTGGCACCCAAATGGGGTTCGGTGCAAACAAAAGAGGAAGGTTGCAAGCAATGAACGACATAGTACTGAGATAATGTGAGTACTACAGGAATTTGAACGAGATTATGAGAGACTCAACGATTCGCCGCAAAATAAAGTGGGAGAGTGCTGCTGAAACGAATGTTGGCGCAGTTAGAGATGTTAATGAAGATGCGATCTTATCTCGACCAGAAGTAAACCTATGGGCCGTTGCAGACGGAATGGGAGGACACGCGGTTGGTGATGTCGCTAGCCGTATGATTAAGGAAGGATTGCAACGAGCTTCTTGTGCAGGTACGCTCGATGAAGTTGTGGACGAAATAGAAGACATATTAATCTCGGTCAATCAGCAAATTTTAAACTACTCTCAAACCGCTCTTGACAACAAAATTATTGGAAGCACCGTTGTCGTGCTATTGATCGTTGGCAAAGTCGGGATCTGTTTCTGGGTAGGAGATTCTCGTTTGTATTTGTACAGGAAAGGCGTACTAAACAAACTTACGAGAGATCATAGCCGTGTTGAGGAACTTATAGAGAGAGGCGTGATAACAGAAGAGGAAGCAATTAACCATGCGGAGTCAAATGTTATCACGAGAGCGGTTGGGGTTGATCAAGATTTTTGCGTCGATGTTCAAGCATTTGATGTTCAATTAAAAGATACCTTTTTGCTGTGTAGTGATGGTTTATACAATATGCTCACTAACGACGATATGGTTTTACATTTGACCGAAACTCAACTCGAACAAAAAGTTAATAGCCTGGTAGAAAATGCTCTAGATAATGGCGCCCCTGATAATGTTTCGGCAATAGTCGTCAAAGGGGATTTTGAGAAAACTGTCACTCGCGAATTCGTTTTTGACAGCTCACAATTCGTATAGAAGTTGTATTAGAAGTGAATAGTGATAATAAAGATAAAGGGAACCAATCAACTGGCTCTGTTGTCAAGGAAGATGCAGTGGATGACAAAACACGAATCGCCAAACCTTCAAAGGTAGATTCAACACGATTTAAGCCATCCCAAGAAAAAGATGAGCAAACTCAGCTTAAGCAAACACAGGTGGAGCAAAGTAAAGCTCAGCAAAAAGAGTTTGCGCCAGAAGATAAAACGAGATTTGCTCCCAGCAAGCCAACTAAGGATGCTGAAAGTGATAGCACACGGTTTTCTCCGCCGCGTAAAGAAACCAATCCAGATGCTACTCAATTTAAGCCTGCCAGAAAAGTTGTAGAGAACAGTCAACCACCTGTTCAGCAACCAAGTCAGCAACCAATAAAAGACATACACGATACAGTCGAAACAGAGACCAAGACTTCTGAGCAAAATCAAAACTTGCTCAAGAAGCGATTTATTCTGGAGAAAGTCTTAGGCGCAGGTGGAATGGGGGTGGTGTATAAAGCCAAAGACTTAGTTAAAGTCGAGGCGGGTGATAAGGATCCCTATGTTGCAATTAAGGTATTAACCGAAGAGTTTAAAGAGCATCCAGAAGCGTTCGTCGCGTTACAAAGAGAGTCTCGAAAAACTCAGCGAATTGCTCATCCTAATATTGTGAATGTTCATGATTTTGACAAGGATAAAAGTCAAGTATTTATGACCATGGAGTATCTAGAGGGGAAGCCTCTAGATCAATTAATACGGCAGTATAAATCTACCGGTCTGCCCACGGATGATGCGGTTACCATTTTGACTGATCTTTGCCACGCATTAAGTTATGCGCATAAACAAGAGATTATTCACTCTGACTTTAAACCTGGCAACATTTTCGTTACTGATAAAGGCGTTACCAAAATCTTTGACTTTGGGATCGCACGAGCGGTAGCTAAGGCAGAACAATACGAAGAAAATTTAGATGATAAGACAATCTTTGATGCTGGTGATCTCGGCGCGTTAACGCCAGCCTATGCTAGCTTAGAAATGTTAGATGGTCTTGAGCCTGATGTAAGAGATGATATCTATGCACTTGGTTGTGTTGCATATGAGCTACTAACTGGAAGTCACCCATTCAATAAAGTTCCTGCAGATGAAGCTCAGCGGCAAAAACTAAAGCCAAAACGAATAAATAATATTTCTCGTCGACTATGGAAGGCCATTGAAAAGTCGCTGTCGTTTAAACGTGAAGATCGTTTGGCCACGCCTGATGAGTTCTTAACGCTAATAACTAAAAAGGATTCAGTTCTCAAAATTCCTTCTATAGTTATCGCTGTTGGATTTGTAATATTTGTTACTTACTTTCAATTCATTCGAGAACAACCGTTGGTAACCAATGAGTCGGAAATTAGGAATGAGCTTGAGTATACGCTGCGTATCGAAAATTACCGTAACTCAATAGACGAACTGCGAGTTTCCAGGTCTTTTACAGAGTCATGGGAAGCGAGTTTATGGAACCAAGTGCAAGGCGTTGGCAGTTTGCTAGAGAACAGCGAAAAATGGTTAGAGTCAAGCAGCAATGAAGATTTCAAACAATCGGTTAAAAGTCACACGACCTGGTACGAATCTTCACAACAATCTATATACAACGATTATTTGCAACAGATCCAAATGAGTATGCAAAGTGAAGATTTTTCACGGGCGCAGGCACTTATCGCAAATGCACATAGATATGTTCAAGATCAAAGTCAGTTAGACCAACAGTCTAGTCAACTCGAAGGGTTAATCGTGCAGCAAAAGCAGCGCTTGGCAGAGGAACAAGAGAAGGCTCGGTTGGCTGAAGAAAATGCTAAGAAACGTCGCGCTGAAGAAGCTAAGATAGCCGCTCAAAAATCGGCGCTAAAAAAGAAGCAAGATGCTGCTGCGGAAAAGCGCAAACAATTTGATATCGCGCTAAGTAATGTAGAAGGACAAATCAACTGTACTTCCAGTAATTTGAATATGCGTAATTTTGACACGGCCATAAAAAAATTACGCTCCATCGACTCTGCAAGATATAATAAGTTGGAGGAGCAGATCACGCGTGCACTTGCTAGCTGTATCACCAAAATTGGAAAAGAACAGCCAGAAAAGGCTCAAGAGTTTAAGCAAGCATCTTTGAGATTATTCAAGAAAAATCCAAGTTTATCTGCTGTTGCAATAGTACCACGAGACCCTTGTTCTCCGTCATTAGCGGGACTAGGAGCGCGAGGCAAGCGTGCGACTTGTAAGGACCCAATCGCAAAACTTGGATTTGGCCCAGACCTAGTAGTTATTCCTGCGAAAAGAGGTATAAAGGCCTTCGCAATAGGTAAATATGAAGTATCCGTGGCAGATATGAACCTCTATTGCAAAAACTCTAAGAAATGCAATGAAGTTGGGAGCGGTAACGAAGGAATGCCGTCGACCAACATAAACGTTGAAGATGCCAAGGGCTATTTGTCTTGGCTCAGTAAAACAACCGGCAAAAAGTATCGGCTGCCCTCTAAAAATGAATGGATTTATGCTGCAAAAAGCAAGCGCACCTCGCTTGATCCAAATCGTAATTGTAAATTGAGGACACGCGGGATAACCAAAGGTGACAAGCTTATCCGAGCTAGCACCGGAGCGCAAAATGAATGGGGTATTGTAAATTACGTCGGAAATGCAAGCGAGTGGGTATATGACAAAGGGCGAAAGCTAGTCGCCGTAGGTGGTTCCTATAATATGTCGATGGAAAATTGCAATATCTCTTCAGTTGTTGAGCATAGCGGTAAGGCTGATTCGTTCACCGGCTTTCGCGTTTTACGAGAATTGAAATAGTCTATCATGAGCAAATCAGAACTATTAAAACAGGTTCATCAATTGTCACAAGGTTATTACTATAACCATTTATCTTTTGAAGAATATCGAAAATTGCGTCGAGCTCTTTTAAAAAAAATAGCCGCAACATATAATTCGCAAAATTAAGATTTTGCACATCATTGTAAGTGAAGTAACTACCCAAAGAGGTTTTTTAAACTATGGAAATTGCGAAAATATTTCAATCAGGTGGACCGTTTATGTATCCAATCCTGGTGATTTTTGCTTTAGGTTTAGCGATTACAATTGAACGCTTTTTGTACTTGCTCAAAACTCAAAATAAGACACAGAAAATATGGTCTCAGTTGACGCCAATGTTGCAAGCAAGTGACTTTGAAAGAGCTAAATCGTTAACTCAAAATGATAAAACGCCTCTAGCAGTGGTATTAAATTACGGTTTTGCAAGGCAAAAGCCAAACGTGAAGCGAAAAACAGTTGAGTTGGCAATGGAAGAAGGGATGATGGAAGCGATCCCTGAATTAGAAGAAAGAACTCACTATTTGGCAACGTTTGCTAACATTGCTACTCTTCTCGGATTGTTAGGAACTATTGTCGGGCTTATCCAGGCTTTTACCGCAGTTGCTAGCGCTGATCCAGCTGACAAGGCTAACTTATTATCCGCAAGTATCTCGGTTGCGATGAATACCACGGCTTTCGGATTGATTGTAGCTATTCCTTTACTTCTGACACATTCATATTTATCAACTCGTACGGCAAAGATAGTCAATGGTTTAGAAATGGCTACCGTTAAGTGCTTGAACCTGATGGGACTTGACGAAGACTAGAACAATCATGAAATTTGTGCGCAGAAATTATATTGAAGAAGCGAAAGAGTTAAATATCACCGCGTTTATGAACTTGATGGTGATTCTGGTTCCGTTTCTTCTCATTACCGCGGTGTTTTCCAGACTCACTGTTTTAGAGCTAAATTTACCGGCTCTGGATGCAGCTGCTAAACAGCAGGAAAAAGTGAAGCTTCAACTGCAGCTTGTGGTCAGAGAGCAAGAATTTGTTATCCAAGACGTTAACCTTGGCGTTATACAACGTCTCGAACGGGAAGAAGTTGAGACTTCTAATTGGAAGAAATTTAGCGATGTACTGGTAGAGATTAAAAGAAGATTTCCCGATGAAAACTCAATTACTCTCCTATTTGAGAAAGGGATCAGTTACAAAACGTTAATCCAAACTATGGATCATGTTCGTAGTGCCGACTTGGTTCAAATTGCTGAAGTGCAAACAGTTGAGTTGTTTCCAAATATATCGATAGGTGATGCGGATGAATTAAACGCGGAACCTATTGGAGTTGAGGAGACTGTAGCAGAACCGATTTCCACTGACAGCAATGAGGGACCAAACTAATGGAAATGTCGGCTCGAGCAAAAAGAATGCAGCGCTATAACAAAATGCGCAAACAGCCTGCTTTAAATTTGATTTCACTTATGGATATATTCACTATCTTAGTGTTTTTCCTTTTAGTTACTTCATCAAGCTCGCAACAGTTACCCAATACTAAGGACCTAAGGTTACCAACTTCAACAGCTAAAAAAGTGCCAGAAGAAACTCTGGTAATAATGGTGACTGATAAAGATATTTTGGTTCAGGGAAGAAGCGTTGCGTCATTGAGTAGCATCCAGAAATCAGAATCTAAGCTGATAGAAGAATTAAAGAAAGAGCTAGATTATCAAACCAGCAGTAGCCAACAACTAAGCGTCGATAGCCAATCAAAAAAACAAGGGCTGGCAGTGACTATTATGGGTGATGAAAATATTCCGTTTGATATTCTTAGCCGAATATTAACTACATGTCGTCAAGCGAACTATACAAAAATCGCATTCGCGGCAAATCAAAAAGCGAAAAGTTAAATGTCAGTTAGTGTCGAATATAACACTCTCGCTTTTGAGTGGAAGCCAACGGGTAAAAGAGATACTCGCTTTTTAGGTATTGTTGTTGGATCACTCATCTTCGCATTAATTATCGGCGTTTTGCTAGAGTCCATCGAGGTCCCGAAAGAAGATCGTAGCGCAAATAAAGTTGTTCCAGAGCGGATAGCAGAGTTTATATTGGAAAAAGAAAAGCAAAAGCCAAGAGTAATTCCCGAACCTAAACCTGAGCCAAAGCCAGAACTTAAGCCGATAGAAAAACCAAAGCCAAGGGTAAAAAAGAAGCAAGAGACGAAGTCAGAAAAGCCACTTACTAAAGAACAAAAGAAAGCACGTGAAAAAGCCCAAGACTCGGGACTTTTGGCGTTGAGCAATGAGTTAGCTGACTTAATTGATACTTCAGAAATTAATACTATGGTTGGTGGAAAAGTTGCAAGAAAATCAATCCCTACAAAAGTCGCATCCTTAGATAAGTCAGTATTAAGTAAAGGGGTAGGTGAAGGTAGTGGAGGTGTAAACTCTGATAATTTTGGCGATGCAACAGTCGCCTCCAGTCAATTATCACAGCAAGAGATTTTGGCTGTGCGGCAGTCTTTACTTGCTAGCGATACGCTCGAACAAACTGCTCTGACAGACGAAAAAAACACACCAATCAATGGAAACTACCGCTCTGAAGAGGAGATCACTCTAGTGTTCGACCAAAACAAGAGTAAACTGTATTCCATCTACAATCGTGAACGTAGGAAGAATCCTGGGTTAAAAGGCAAAATAGTGCTCGAAATAACTATCTCGCCTGAAGGAAAAGTGACTTCTGTTGACGTAGTTTCAAGTGAGCTGAATAATCCAAAACTGGAAAAAAGTCTATTAGCCAGGATCAAGCTGTTTAAATTTAGTGCGGATAAATCAGAATCAATTACTGTTACTTATCCTATCGAGTTTTTGCCGTCTTAACCGAACTGGCTTTGTAATTAATCATTTGGGATTAAAAGTATGATTTCAGCTTGTTTAGGCTGACTGGTTGTAAATCGTATCTTTATCTTTTCTAAACTATATTGGTTCAGTCTCAAACTGATGAAAACCGGTCGAGTATATCTTGTTGCTGGCAGAAGAAGAGTTTATATCTGCGAAGATTCAAACATATTGATTTCTTTGTAGATGAAGTAAAATCGATAGTTTCAAAAAACAGTGCTTGCATCTGGACGTCTAGTGTATAACAAGAAAATAAAAAAAGAAGCAAAAAACATGCTCTTTTAATTTGTGCGTAAGTCACTATATTTACTGCATTTAAATAACTCCATTTGAATTACTAGGAAAACCATTTATGAAAGCAAAGCTAGCTAAACTATCATCGTTCTTTGTGGCGCTCTCCATTTCGCATTCCGCGATTGCAGAAACCTTTAAATTCGATACTGATGTAAGTGAAAAGTCAGACACTCTCGTTGTTTTTAAAAATGACACAAAACCTACAGGCTTTACAAAGTTTGATAAAAAATCTGAAGGCCAACTGACTCGAGCATTAAGCGCAAATAAGTTTGATGGCAGTTATAACAGCTTTGTTGAAGTGCTTGCACCAAACAAATTGAGCTACAACCGCGTGTTGATTGTCGGAACAGGTGACAAAGCACTAACAAAACCAGAGCTAACAAAACTTGGCGGCAATATCGCAGCACAACTTACTGGCAAGCATATTAGTGATGTCTCAATTGCGGCTAAACATTTCGATACTAACCAAGCGTCACTATTAGCGCATGGCATTAACCTTCGTTCGTACAATTTCGACAAGTACAAAAAAGAAAAACACCAAGGAAAAACCTATACTTTCAGTGTTAAAGATACGTCTGCTACTCTGTCTGCTTACGCCAAACTAGAGCACATCCAATCAGGTATTTTCTTAGCGCGTGATTTAACCAATGAAGCACCAACAGAATTAACCCCTGTCGATTTTGTCACAGAAGCGAAGAAACTCAAAAAGCTAGGCGTTGAAATAAAAGTATTAAAGCCAAAACAAATCAAAAAACTTGGCATGAATGCACTTGAAGCGGTTGGCCGCGGCAGTATTGATGGCTCTCGTTTAGTTGTTGCCCATTATGAAGGTAGCAATGACGCGCCTATTGCCATTGCTGGTAAGGGGATCACTTTTGATTCTGGTGGTATTCAGATCAAAACAGCAGAACATATTGTCCGTATGAAATCTGATATGGCAGGTGCTGCAGCTGCACTTGGCACCATTAAAGCACTCGCAGCAATGGATGCAAAAGTGAACGTGGTTGCTGTAATGGGGCTAGCTGAAAACATGGTTTCAGAGAAGTCTTTCATTCCGGGTGACGTGCTAACCACGGCAGAAGGCCTAACCGTAGAAATCACTAACACTGATGCCGAAGGCCGACTAGTGCTAGCTGACAGCATGTGGTACGTACGCGAAAACTTTGAACCAAGTGTATTAGTGGATATTGCAACGCTAACAGGTGGCAAATACCGCGCACTTGGCACCAAGTTAGGTGGTATCTTCAGTGAAGATGAACAACTAGTTAAAGAGTTTACCTACGCTGGTAAATCCGTAAATGAACCAGTTTGGCGTTTACCTCTGGGTTATAAAGAGATGCTTGAAAGTCCAATTGCGGATCTACGAAATACAGGTAAAGGTGGCCCTAGCGCAACAACTGCAGCCACTTTCCTACAGCAGTTTGTAGGTGAGACGCCTTGGTTACACATTGATATTGCCGGTAATGCGTTAGCGGCATCACCAAGCGGTGAAGTACCAGTGGGCGGCACAGGCTTTGGCGTAAGGCTATTGACCGAATGGATTCTAAATCACCATGAAGCTAAATAAGCATTAGCTAAAAAAACAAAAGCCCTGAATTAATATCAGGGCTTTAATAAGTAATTAATGAGTGTTAAAAGCGAGTGATAGGACTGACTCGTTTTGCTCGAAAATGAGATAGAGCAATTACTTTCTCCCATATTCAGGAAAACGAGCAACTTGCTCATTTTTGTCCTATCGTCTTTTAACCGAGTCTGGTGTGTAGTTCTCGAAAAAGGATGTGGCCTGACATATAGCGTCCAATAAACACAACAAGTCAGTGCAACCGACACCTGCTGTGACGGTTGACTGAGGCGTCAGATAAGCCTTTCATCAAACAAAAACACATTTCGTATGGGGATACGTCGCTTTATCCTCGATATTAACCGTTAGCACTCTCTACGGACGTTTCGTCGCACGCCCAAACTTGCCGGTTCCGACTTTGGTAAGCTTTAGCCATATTTAAGGCTTAAGGAAACCAAAAATGAAACTGAACCTGGTGAACATGATCTCTCTTATCGTGGCACTTAGCTTCATGACATCGGCATATGCTGACAAAGCTGAGCCGCTAATACCATCCGAAGTAATAAACCAATACTCTGCTGCTGCTAAAGGTGATAGTGATGCCAATGAAAAGGCTCATGAAGAGCTCACCAAGCTGCACAAGCGGTATCCGAATAGCGCTTTGATTAACGCCGTGCTTGGCAGTGCCGAAGCGATGAGGGCCAGGGATAGCTTTATACCGTGGAGGCAGCTCAAGTATCTGGAGAAGGGAATGGCGCTAATAGATAAAGGTATCAATCTATTACAGCCAAATGATCACGTAAGAAAATTCGAGGGGATTCCAGTTTCTTTATGGGTTCGCAATACCGCAGGCTGTACTTTTATTGAAGTACCCGAAATGTTTAATCGCCTCGAGATAGGATACGAAATTTTAAAGAAAACCATTATTAGTAAAGAAGTGGCTCGTTTGCCATTTTCCCAGAAAGCATCAACTTACCTATGTGCTGGAATAGCTGCCGAAAAAATGGGAGAAAAACAGGTTGCGCGTGAATATCTCGAAGCGATAACCCGAGAATTGCCGCCAGAAGACAGTACAGTAAAAGAAGCACGTTCTATATTGCGTAAACTTTAAACAAGATAGTCTTACGCTCGAAGAATTTTAAACACAGCATCTAATGGATACAGAAATGCTTAGATTTGAAAATATAGTTAAGACTTTTATCCAGGGCGAAACTAAGACCCGTGCACTAAAAGGTGTTAGCGGTAGCGTCCATCGCGGAGAAACTGTCGCGTTGTGCGGTCCTTCAGGAAGTGGGAAAAGCACGCTACTTAATATTTGTGGTCTGCTAGACATGGATTACCAGGGCGACTTATTTTTTAACAATCAAAAAATATCAAAGGATCTGCATCTTTCTACGAAAATCCGCCGAGAACGGATTGGATTTATTTTTCAGCGGTACAATCTTATAGAAGCTATGACAGCGTTTGAGAATGTGGAGTACCCATTAATTCTCAGTAGTCAAAGCAAGAGTGAAAGAAAGCAGAAAGTTCTATCGATATTGGAACAAGTTGGTTTAGCCGGGCATGAGTACAAACGACCTGATCAGTTGTCCGGAGGACAACAACAGCGTGTTGCAGTAGCCAGAGCGCTGGTAAAGCGGCCGGCGCTGGTGATCGCCGATGAGCCTACCGCCAATCTTGATACAGAAACTGCTACCGTTGTTATTGATTTGATGCGTGAGTTAGGAGCTACGACCCAAACGACTTTTCTGGTTGCTACCCATGATAGTCGAATGACAGAACGCTGCCATAGAGCGATTTACTTGCGGGATGGTTTGCTTGTCAGCAAAGAAATCGAACACCTAGAACCACAAAAATTTCAGAAGTTAACCAGTGGAGCGAAGCATGCAGAGCATCAAATTGGCATGGTATAACATTTTAAGAAATCGACGCCGTTCATTTTTTACCATTCTAATTACAATTGTCGCCACTTTAGTGTTGTTGGCTGGTGGAGGGTTTGGCCTATATATGTACCAAGGCCTTGAGGAAGAGAGCGCTCGAGATACGGGAAATCTGATTTTAACTCGTTCAGGTTATTTCGAGCTTGAGGAAGATTATCCTCTGCAATACGGGATCTCTGCTTATAAGGATATTCAACAACAATATCTTAAAGACGAGCAAATCAAAGCTGTGCTACCCCACGTTGACTTTCAAGGCCTTATTTCCAATGGAGAGAAAACTGCAATTTTCATGGGAAAAGGTGTCGAGCATGGAGAATTTTTAGCGAAGGGGCCTTTCATTAATTTTACCGATGGGCGTGCTCTGTCGAGTGAAGTTGAAAGTGGTAGTGACCCTGAAATATTGCTAGCTTCAGGTCTTGCGAAGAATCTTAAAGTTGGAGTAGGGGATATAGTTACGCTGTTAAGTACCACCACAGAAAACGTAATGAATGCTATGGACTTTAAAGTCAAAGGCATTTTTAGTACGGGGGTTCCTGAACTCGAAAAGCGGATGATTTATACTGATGTTACCTCTGCCCAAAGCTTATTGGATAGTGACCTGGTCAGTAGTATTTCGATTCATCTATTTGACATTAAACAAACTGCAGACAAGCTCGAACAAATCCAAACAGAAAATACTGATGTAGAAGTTACGCCTTGGTGGGTACGGGCTTTTTATTATAGAGATGTAAAAAATTTATTTGACCGAATCTTTGCATTGCTTGGCATCATTATTTCATTGATTGTGTTTCTGGCTATCTCCAATACTATGGGGATGACGGTAATGGAAAGAACACGAGAAATCGGCACTTTGGCAGCGATGGGAACTTACCGATACGAGATCACCAGAAATTTTACACTTGAGGGTTTAATGATTGGGCTCATTGGTACTTTGAGCGGAATACTATTGACCTTAGGACTGATAGGGCTTCTCAATTTCGCAAACATAGAAATGCCGCCACCGCCAGGGAGTACTCAAGGCTTCCCTATTGCAATCAATTTTTCACTTGAGTTGACATTATTAAGTTCTGTTTTGCTAACCATTATTTGTGCCGTTGCGGCTTGGCTGGCAGCCAGAAGTGGTTCACGTAAACCGATTGTGGAGGCATTGTCTTATGTCTAATCAATTTAGATTTTTGTTAATGCTAAATCTTTGCTTATCTCTCCAAACAGTTGCCGCGGAGCCTGGCTTAGGTCTGGACAAGGCTTCCCAGGAAACGCCAGCTAAGGTTATACGAGAGGCAAAAATACAGACCGTCGAAAATAGACTACAGCAAGCAGACAGTTATCGTTTTTCCTTGTCACCAACCAAGACAGTGACATATGTTCATGAATATGAGCAAGAAAAACTAGAGAAAACACAAGTATATGAAGTCTTCACAAAACCGGGTAAAGGCTCTCTAGCAGTTTTCAAATCTGCTTCTCAAGCAGGTCAGAAAGTTCTGATGCAAGACGAAAAATTTTGGATATTTATGCCGAAAACGAGGCGGCCTATAAGAATTTCTCCAATGCAGAAACTTCTTGGAGATGCTGCAGTTGGTGATTTAACAACACTCAGCTGGAGTGAAAGTTATAGTGCCGAATTTGTCGAGTCAAAAGTAGAACGAGAGGCTAAAGAGTCTGATGAAATCGAGCTTAGGCTGACAGCAAAAATTAAGGGCGTGAGTTATCAGAAAATAGATTTAGTAGTTAATTCAGAAACGAACTTTCCAATACGAGCTAAGTTCTATTTAAAATCAGGTAAGCTGGCGAAAGTAGCCAACTTTATCCGTGGGGAGCTTAACGAAAAATTTTGGGTGACTGAAATGATTCTAGAAAATAGCGTTGTTGGCAGTAGAAAGACAGTTATGCAAACTGTCAGCGCGGAAACAGTTGATATACCGGATAAATTCTTTAACCCATCATTTTTAATTCGAAATAACCTTGGGAATCTATAGCTATAAGTTCCTAATTATTTTGATAAGTTAAAAGTAGTAAATGGATTGAAAAATCAAACCAACCTTTCTACAGGGAGTAAGCAATGAAAGCTAAATATTGGATGCGCATTTTAACTTTAACTTCGCCTTTGTTACTTTTGAACAGTGTCCAGGCCGAAAGTGCTGAGCGTTGGGAATATAATTTGGGTGCCGCGGCGAATACAAGCTCTAAATATATTGGTAGTGATGACGCCGAGTATTTCTTGTTTCCAGTTTTCGAAGCTGCGTACCACATTGATAAATCGTCAAAGTACTATGCTGGCACTATAAGAGGTTTTGGCGTTGAAACGAAAGTTGAAGAGGTATCTTTGGGCATAGGGCTAAGTTATCGCTACGGCTTATATGGGGCTGCAAAAGATATCGGATTGTCAGATGAAGATCCTGAAGAATTGCAAGGCATGATAGATCCTGGCGGTACAGTGACTTTAAAGCCTTACATTAGTGTTAATGTTGAAGAGTGGGATCTTGCTTTGGAGTTCGATAAGGGACTTGAAAAAGATAATGAAGGTTGGACTGCTAAATTGAGTTTGTCTTATGAGCACTTCTTCAGTCAGAACATGATCGGGACGATCGGGTTTCATGTTTCATGGGCAGATGAAAAGTTTATAGATGATTACTTTGGAGTGAGCGAACTTGAAGTAACTCCTACTAGAACGGCTTATACTGGAGAGGCGGGGTTGTATAGCTATGGCGTGATGGCCGAGGCAGTTTATATGTTGTCTGAACAAAGTGTAATTTTCAGTATGATTGGCTTAAACCTCCTCAGTGATGATGTGCAAAATAGCAGTTTAGTGAAAAATGACCTCCAGCCCGAAATTACTGTTGGTTATACTTATTTTTTCTAGCTATGAAAATAATATATGAAGACAAAAAAGTGTACTCGATAATTGAGAAGGTAATAATAGAAATATCAAGCTTACTTCTTCGTAGTTTAGTTTAAGAGTTAGGTTTTTTAATGTTGATCCTCAATTATAAGTCATATTTTGGGATACTATCCTGGCTGAGTTTATCTCTTTTTTGTAATAAAACCTTAGCGTATGAATGGCAGTTAGGCTATCGGTTTTCCTCAGAAAAATACCAGGAAGGAAATAACCTTTTTTTTAATAATACTGCAAACTATTTAGACCAAACTGTGGTTGACTTTAATTTGGAGTATGATGGATTCAGAACTTCTATCTCTGCTAGAGAGCAGCGACAAGATAAAAATGATACAACTGATTTGTCTAAAGAAGATAAACTGATAATAGGGGAGTTTTTTTTAGATACAAGTGCTTATGGATGGGATTATACTTTCGGTAAGAAAAGATTGAATTGGGCAGTAGGCTTTGGTCACCAGCCTCTTAACTTGGTTACGGTCGAATCAAACCTGGCGACAGGCGTCGTTATCGATGAAGGTGCATGGATGATAAGTGCCGAAAGCTATTCTGACTCTGGCTCTTTAACATTGATTGTAGCAAATAGTAAAACACAACAAGATTCTAACATTGACCAGCCTAAAGGAGCAGGAATTCGTTACTACGAGCTAGTCGGTGATTGGGATCTTCAAGGTATTATCTACGGGGATGATATTAATCGCCTAAACATAGGCGGAAGTGCGGTAACCGTTATTGGTGACGCACTATCATATCATGTGTCTACTTTATGGAGTGAGAGATATCGTAAACTTGGTCATTCGCTAAATGGTGATGAATACTTTCCCTCAGAATATCCGATCCAAGAATATATGGCTGACAACGGTTTTCAATTTTTGACGGGTATTAGCTATAGTTTTGCGAATAACCTTAGTCTTATTGCAGAGTACTGGTATGATTCGCGTAGTGCCAGTTATCGACAATGGCAAGATTTGTTTGATGCTGGCAGTGCTCAATCAGATACTTTGGGCGGGTTAACTCTACTTGCTGCTGAGAGAGAGTTTTTTACCACTGTTAACTTGGTGCAGCATAATATGCTCTTGCATTTATCCTATGACTCTGAGAAATATGACATTGAAGTTGATATGCAAATTTCACCACGAGATAAAGGGGTGGTTGCTACGGCGCGAATAATCTATGAATGGAGCCAAAACCATAAGTCGCAATTTGGTTTTCGCTCATACGGAGGTTCAAATGGTTCAGTGTATCGACAGTTACCTAACGATTTTGAGACCTTTTTTAGGATTGAAGGGACTTTTTAGGTGCAGAAGATTAGGGATTTCTTAGGTACGCCGCTTGGCGATTATTTCAAAACGATTTTAGTTTGTACCTTGGTTGCTATTTTTATCAACGTTATAGAAGGTAATACCAAATACGCGTGGTTAACATTTTTCTGCTCTTATTGTTACGGATTATGTATCCATACCTGTATCAACCTTTCACAGAGATTGTTTCCTCAAAAAGGAAAGCTTGTTCATTATATTATTCCTGCTGTTCTAGGTTTTGTAGTTAGTACTTTTCTGATCGTTTTCTCTACGCGATGGTTCTTAGCTGATGTACAAAGCGATGTAACTGGTTGGTTGTTAGTTGCCTTTATTGCGAGTAGCCTCACATTATATTGGTATTTTATTGTTGAGCGTGAGGCTCAAATGAAAACCGAGTTGAAAACAATTCAATTGGAAAAAGCTGAGAAAGAAAAGTTATTATTGCAAAGTCAGTTAAAGCTGCTGCAATCTCAAATCGAGCCTCATTTTCTATTTAATACGATTGCAAATTTGAAAGCGTCAATTCAATTAGAGCCTAAACGAGCAATGCTAATGCTCGACCACCTGTCGGTTCTTCTTCGCCATAGTTTAAAGCGTTCCAAAGATAATGACCTAACTATTCAAGATGAGCTGAGTTTTTGTGATTCATATTTGGCGATTCAGAAAGTTCGACTTGGTGAGCGACTTGACTATGAGTTGAAAATTGAGGATGACGTTGACTTAACTCAAATACTTCCTCCGCTGCTAATTCAACCTCTAGTTGAAAATGCAATACTTCATGGCATAGAGCCGTCATCGACTAAGTGCAAACTAAGTATTCTACTTTCGGTTTACAATCGCGAGTTTCTTAAAATCGAAATATTCGATAATGGAGTAGGGTTAGGGAACAGTGACCGTCAAGGTTATGGGGTTGGCCTTGGAAATGTTAGGCAGAGGTCCAAACATTACTACGGCGAAAAAGCCAGACTGGATATTAAGAGTAACGAACAAGGCGGTGTTACTGCCATACTGTTTTTGCCTACGAGATCCGGTAAGTTACTTATGTCTTCTGCAGCTTAATGGCGCAAACTTTGTTTGATTATCTTATCTCGAAGATTTAAAGATTGAAATTGTATGAGAAATTATAAAGCTTTACTAGTAGATGACGAGCCATTGCTATCTCGTCACTTAAATAGTTTATTGACAGATATGTGGCCAGAGTTGGAAGTAGTTGGTAGCTCAGCTAACGGTCAAGATGCTTTTGAACAAATTACTAAAAAGAATCCTGATTTGGTGTTTTTAGATATCTGTATGCCTCAAGTTGATGGCATGACTCTAGCTAAACAAATAGTAGAGTCTAACTTTTCGCCAATATTAGTGTTTATTACCGCACATAATCAATACGCTGTAGAAGCTTTTGAACACGAAGCCATTGATTATCTGTTAAAACCCATTCAAGAAAAACGTTTGGAGAAAACCTTACGCAGGATAAAGGCAAGACTCTCTGAGGAAAAAGAGCCAACTCCATCGAATCTTAAGTTAATAGAAGAGCTAATGGGGAAGATTCACAAAGAAGACACTGAAAATAAAAAGCTAACCTGGATAAAAACAACCCGTAAAGGCGATGTCTATCTGATTGATCCAAAAGATGTGTTCTACTTTCAAGCAGAAGATAAGTATACAACAGTGGTAACTAGCGACAATGAATACCATATTCGAATGTCAATAAAAGAATTAGCTAAACAACTAGACTCCGATCAGTTTTGGCAGATTCACAGGAGTACCCTGGTTAATTCTAAGTGCATTGAAAAAGTCAATAAAGATTTCAATGGGCGCATGTACGCTCACCTTAAAGATTCAAATAAAAAGTTACAAGTTAGTCGAAGTTTTACCGGGATATTTAAGCAAATGTAATTGTTGGTAAGGTCATTCAGCGTCTTTTCAAATACCATGAAAATATCGAACAGGGAATATAATAGTTTTATGCAGTCTTTTCTAAGGGATAGGAGTTCAGGTTTAGGCTTGCCTGTTTCGAAAGGTGACGAAGAAAAGGATGATCTGATAGCTAAGGTTTATCTAGTAAAAGAAACTGAAATTTCTAACGAGCTGCCATTTGAAGTCGCTTTCAAATTACTAGATTGTGATGAGAAAGCTATTTATAAAAAAATAAAAGCAAAACACAGAATGAGCGAATTTGTGTTTTCCAGGGCATTTGCCAAAATCATGCTCGCTTTTGCAGCAGATATTCCTCCTGAAAATGTGAAACTCATAAAAAGAGACAACTTTGGAAAGTTAGAAGTAGATGGTATGCAGAAATCATTAAACTTCAACATCTCGCATAGTTGTGGAGCGATAGCTCTATGCATTAGCGAGCAAGTCGAAGTTGGTATTGACCTGGAAAAACAAGATGATTCGATGAAGCCGTTTATAAAGCAAATAGTTTGTAAACACTTTACGGACTCTGAGTTCGCACTGATTAATTCTCTTTCTAACAAGGAACTTTCTAGACACTTCTACAAAATGTGGACAGTCAAAGAATCTGCACTCAAAGCTTTAGGCATAGGCTTGAATTTCTCTATGAGGAATATCAATACAACGTTTCTAGAATATTCAGATTATATTGTCACTGAGTTCAATAGTACTTTATATAAACTTTACTCAGAACATTGGTATGAAGATTCGACTGACTACCATCTTGCTGTTACCTGTGTTGACTCTCCGATAAGCATTCGCTTAATGGGTAATTCTTCTGTTAAGGAACAGATTAGAGCTTTCGTTTAATAGTACCTGTTACAGATATTAGTTGACCTGCCTGTAAAAATTTACTCTACCTGAATTGGTTCTGGTTTGTTTTTCTTTATGTTCAGGTAGTAAGTTTTTTGCTTTCTATGTTTGCTATTAATGAATCTATTTTCTTTTTTTATTTCTCCTTTGGTTAAATGCGATCTGCCTTCTTATTCTAATGGTTACTGGTCGGACGTTTTGTTCTGGACTGGAAAATAAACTGTGACCGATGGGTTTTATTTTTTTAATTTTTTAGCGTTTCTCTGTCTTTTTTATTTTGTTTTTTTTGCGTTTTCTTTCTTCCATTTTTTGCAGGGGTGTTAGATTGAAAAGTTATTGCTATGCGTCGTGAAAAGTTGAGATTATTTTTGAAATATCTCATTAAAAAAATTGCGTTTGTTGTAAAATCTCGCGTGTCAAAAATAATTCAAAAAGGAAAAGGATATTTCAGGCGGATATGAAAAACAGATTCTTTGAACTTGTTTTTTCTGATTTTGCTTTAAGTAAGAAATATTCTTCTATGTTTGAGTTTATTTTTCATATGAGTGTAATCAAATAAAGGGAAAATAATATCTATCAAATAAATAAAAGGGATGTTTTTAATTGAGCTTGTTTTAGCTGAAGGCTATTTCATTAGTCGGTAAGATGTTGTGACTTGCTTCTTGTTTTTTTTTGGATTCATAGAAGAAAATATTTGCAAGAGATAGGTCTATGAGAGACAGGCGAGAGAATCAGTTTTAGCGGGAATTTCCGTTTAGATTTTAACCTTGAAAAAGCTAGTGGAAAAACTCATTTTCTTATATGGGTTTGCGCTCCCTTTTGGGTCTTTGGAAATGATTTTTAGCGTGTGGCAAGGAGGATTTAGTTGAACACAGTTGCTGTAATTGGTGCTGGCGTAATGGGGGTGGATATAGCTCTTAGCTGCGCTGCTCACGACTTTAGAGTAATACTAAAGGACGTAAACAAGATAGCATTAGATCGAGCAAAGAAAAGCGCTTTTGAAAAGCTTAGAATGTACAAAATGATGAGTCCGGCATTCAAAGGTTTATCATCTGAACAGTTGCTGGAAAGAGTTGATTTTGTGCTCGGTTACGATTCCATCCATGAAGCGAGTTGGGTGATAGAGAATGTAACCGAAGATTGGGGTATCAAGAAGACGGTCTATAGTGAACTAGCAGAGTACTGTTCAAAAGAAACTTACTATGGCGTTAATACAAGTTGTATTTCGATCACAAAAATAGCTGCCTTAATGCCTGAGCCATCAAGAGTGATCGGCATGCACTTTATGAATCCTGTACCGTTAAAAAAAGGTGTGGAAGTAATGAAAGGATTTCATACATCCGAAGAGACAATTCAGAATGCGAAAAATTTCCTAAAGCGGTTAAATAAACTTTCAATTCTAGTTGACGACCTACCAGGCTTTGTAGCTAATCGACTTTCCCATCTGTTCATGAATGAAGCAGCATTTCTGGTTCAGGATAAAGTAGCTGAACCCGCTGCTATAGACAATATCTTTAAACATGGCTATGGACATAATATGGGGCCTTTAGAAACAGCCGACTTAATCGGGCTTGATACCGTTGTACAGTCTTTGAGAGTTCTTTATGACAGCTTTCAGGATTCCAAATTTCGCTGTTGTCCTCTGTTGCAAAAAATGGTTGATGCGGGATGTCTAGGTCGTAAATCCGGTAAAGGTTTTTATTCATATTAATAGTGTTGTGGCGTTAAGCAAAAGGAGCGAAAACGTTATGGAAATTATAAAAGAAAAACTAAAGAGTGAAGCTAAACCAGTAAGTAATAAAGCAATCAAATGTGTCGTGTGGGATTTAGATAACACATTGTGGCATGGGACGCTCGCTGAGGGGGACGATGTAAAGCTTAAAGAAGGAGTTGCCGACGTAATCAAAGCGTTGGATGAAAGAGGGATTTTGCATTCAATCGCGAGCAAAAACAACTACGATGACGCAGTAGAAAAGCTTAAGGAGTTTGGGGTGTTCGATTATTTCCTTTATCCGCAAATAAATTGGAACCCGAAATCATCATCGGTAGGAAAAATTAGAGAAAAGCTAAATATAGGCGCAGATACTTTTATATTTATCGATGATCAACCTTTTGAAAGGGAAGAAGTTAGTGCAATACACCCTGAAGTAGAGTGTATCGACTCGGAATACTACTTAATTCTTGAAGAGATGGATAGGATTAAGTCCGGTACTGTTTCTGACGACGCTTCCCAACGCCGTATTCGCTATATGGAAGATATAGAGAGAAAAAACGAAGAAGAGCAATTTATTGGAACACCAGAAGATTTCCTAGCAACTTTAGGCATGAAATTTAAGATCTCTCAGGCGAGCCCAATGGACTTAGTTCGAGCTGAAGAATTAACCTTGAGAACCAACCAATTAAACTCCACCGGGATCACATATAGCTACGAGGAGTTAGAACAATACATGAAGTCAGATTCACATCAACTCTTGGTATGTGAGTTGACAGATAAATATGGTAGCTACGGAAAAATTGGCCTTGTGTTGGTCGAGTTCAAAGACGATGTGATGTTGATTAAGTTGCTCTTGATGTCGTGCCGCGTTGCCGCACGCGGTGTCGGTAGTGTGTTACTAACCTATTTAATAAAGTATGCAAGCAACAGTGGATATAAACTGCGCGCAAATTTTCGGCGTACTCCACGAAATAGGCAAATGTTAGTGACTTATCAGTTCGCAGGTTTCAAGGAACTTGATAAAGATGAACAAGGTAATATCTTGTTTGAGCACGAGCTGATTTCGCCGAGCGGTTACCCTAAATACGTTCAATTAGTTACAGAATAAAAATTCCAGGAGGGAAGTTATGCCGGAAGTAGAACTTGGTTTCCGAACTAAAACTCGTCAGTTTATCGAAAATAATATGAATGTTTTTGATGAGGACATTGATTTGACCGATGAGACTAATATTTTTACTAGTGGTTTTGTTAACTCGACTTTCGCCATGCGACTACTTAATTTTCTAGAGAACGAATTTAGTATCACTGTGCCCGACGACGAAATCTTGCTATCGAATTTTAGTTCTGTGGATTCCATGTGGTCTTTAACCTCGAAACTCAAAGGGGAAACTGTGTGAACACTGAGTACGATTCAATAGTCGAACGCGCGAGACGATTCTCACAAGATATTGTCCGTTCAAGAGTAGCAGATTTTGAAGAGAATGGTGTCAGCAAGGAAGTTATTCAGCAGATGGCTGAGCAAGGATTCTTGAGGTCGATTTTTCCAATTGAATATGGAGGATTGGCTGTAGACGCATTAACTTACGGTCGGATCACCGAAGAAATTGGCAAAGGGTGTAACTCAGTTAGAGCTTTACTAACCGTTCATACCAGCCTGGTCGGAGAGACAGTTGCGAAGTTAGGATCTGATGAGCAAAAGCAGACTTTCTTGCCTGTAATGGCCTCGGGAGAAAAAATTGCTTGCTTCGCCTTATCTGAGCCGGAGGCCGGCTCAGATGCTGCTTCTATTCAAACGAGCTATCAGGAGTTCGATGATCACTATGTGATTAACGGTACTAAAAAGTGGATTACTTATGGAGGTGTTGCAGATCTATTTTTAGTATTCGCAAGCAAGGACGAAAAGACTAGCGCATTTATTGTAGAACGAAATATGCCGGGGGTTACCACTAGTCCTATGTCAGGTCTAATGGCTAGTCGAGGAGCTCATTTGGCAGAAATTAGTTTTGAGAATGTTTCAGTACCAAAATTAAACATGCTCGGGAGAGCAGGAATGGGTTTTAGTTTTGTCGCGAACACTGCTCTATTCTATGGTCGTTACAGCATCGCATGGGGTGGATTGGCAATTATTTGTGCAGCACTTGAGGAAATGGTGACTTACTCGCGTAGCAGAGTACAGTTTGGAACAAAAATCTCTCAGAACCAATTAATTAAAGCAATGATCGCTGATTCTACAACGTCTTTACACGCCGGCAGAGCTATGTGCGAAAAAATTGCTGAAATGCGAATCAAGGGTGACCAGCGCGCTGTTACTGAGACTAATATCGCTAAATATCTGACATCAAAAGCCGCTGCAGAAGTTAGCAGTAATGCGGTTCAAATATTTGGCGGTAATGGGATATGGAACTCATACGCTGTAGAACGTTTATTCCGGGAAGCGAAGGTCCTGGAAATTATTGAGGGAACGTCCCAAATTCAGCAATTGATGATAGCTGGACAAGCACTTCGTGACTATTATCGAGTGGCATTAAAAAAACACTATCCCAATTCAAAGTCTGCGAGTGATAAAGCTGGATTATCAGAAGCTAAGAATAAACTAGTTGCGAGCGTTTAAATACTTTAACAGTGAAGTTGATAGTTATGATTAAAACATTAAATGAAGCGCTGATCGCGAGTGCGAAAACGGATAAAGGTATTCATTTTTACGGGATTGGTGAAGAGTCTTATTTGTCCTATGCCGATCTATTGTCAGGTGCCAAAGAATACCTGGAGGCATTCCAAAAGCAAGGAGTCAAACAGGGCGATGAGTTAGTACTGCAGTTTGATCAATTGGTCGACTTTGTGCAGGCATATTGGGCATGCTTATTGGGTGGTATTATTCCAATTCCACTTGCATATGCAAACATAGCTGACAATGCTCATAAAATATTCAGTGTTTGGGGGGTACTTAAGAGTCCTTGGTTAGCAACTGATAATTCCTCTTTATATGAAAAACTACAAAAGCACGCAAAGTCTTTTGGGGGTGAATTTGATGCTTCCGACTTGTTTAATGAAAAGATGCTTTCACGCTCTTTTCTCCCAAAGAATTGGATATCGAATGAAGGGCCATCTGAAGATTCGTGGGAACTTAATTTACCAGAAATAAGTCCTGACGATATTGCGTTCATTCAGTTTTCATCAGGTTCCACCGGAGTCCCCAAAGGAGTTGTATTAACTCACTCAAATTTAATTGTCAATATCGAAGATATTTTGCAGAAAACTGATCAGAGCGAAGACGATGTGTTTTTGAGTTGGAAACCTAAATCTCATGACTTTGGATTGATAGCATTTCATTTGGCGCCAATTGTTGGGCAAGTTAATCAAGTTCATATTCCGACTAAAGCTTATATCTGGTCGCCGGCTATCTGGTTTCAAGCGGTTGATAAGTTTCGCGCAACTATTCTTGGTTGTCCAAACTTTGGTTATCAGCACTTCTTAAAACTCTATAAAAGACGGCGCAAGCATGAATGGGATTGGGACCTGTCTTGCATCAGAATGATCATCAATGGCGCGGAGCCAATATCTGCCGAATTAAGCCGCCAGTTTTGTACTGAAATGCAACAATATAAGATGAGTTCTGATGTTATTTATTGTGCATATGGGCTTGCTGAGGCTTCGCTCATGGTTTCGTTAGGTAAGCCTGGTGATGGGGTTATCGAGTACTTTGTTGACAGAGAAAAATTGAGTATTGGCGATAGGGTAGTTGACGTTCATGAAGAAGACGAAAATGTTATTAAGTTGGTTGATTGTGGTGCTCTATTGCCGAGTGTTCAAGTTCGAATAACGGATGAAAGAAATAATGCACTACCGGACAGAGTCGTTGGAAAAATAGAGATTTTTGGAAAGAATGTTTCAAAAGGCTATTACAATAATCCGCAAGCCTCTGCAGTGGCCGTTGATGGTGATGGATGGTTTAATACCGGAGACTTGGGATTTTTAAATGATGGTAAACTTGTGTTTGCCAGCCGACTTAAAGAAATGATTATCATCAATGGGATTAATTATTTTCCGTATGATATAGAAAGAGCAATTCTACAAACCAAGGGTAAACAATCTCTAAATCAATTTATTGCGTGTTCAATCCCACATCCGGAGCAAAGCTGCGAACAGCTAGCTATTTTCGTTTATTACAAAAAGGGGGCCGACGGATTTAGGTCTTTTGTTGAAGAACTTCGTGAAATTGTTCTCAATAGCTTCGGCTTAAACGTAGACTACGTCGTTCCTGCTAGTAATATCCCCAAGACTACCAGTGGAAAAGTGCAGCGTTTTAGATTGCGTAGCGAATTTCTAAATGGTGAATTTGATCAAGTCCTAGCCGAACTTGGCCAAACCCGGCTTAGGGTTAAAAAAGTACTTCGAGATAAGTCAGTAAATTCTGAACAAGACCTATCCAAATTTGCTGCGACTGAATCTGGATTAATAAATGACCAAGAACAGAGTAAATCCAATTTAATTGAGTTGCAGCAGCAAAGGCGCAAATTAAAGCAGCGTATTCGTGAATTAATAATCCAAGAAGCGAAGGTTGAACAGCTGGATGATGAAACTAGCTTTTTCGATATCGGTATACCTTCTATTCGTCTAGTGAATATTCAGGAACAAATGGAAGCAGAGTTTAATGTTGCATTGTCGTCGGTGGCAGCATTGGATAACGCCAGTATAAATCAGCTGACAGATTGTATAGTTGAAGCCTTACGAGGGGAACACGAGAACAGAGTAGAGGAATCTCAAAATGGTGGTTCTGTAGGTAAGCGAAAGCACCAGAGGACAGAAGATATCGCCATTATCGGGATGTCTTGTCGCTTTCCCGGCGGAGCGAATAGCCCGCAAGCATTTTGGGATTTGTTATGCCGAGGAGATGACCCAGTCGGGCCGCTGCCAGAGGAGAGGTGGAGCCAAGATCCTCAAAAAGATAGACCGATCAGTTGTCAGCAAGGTGGATTTTTATCGGATATTGAAATGTTCGATGCGAGGTTTTTTGGTATTACTCCGGTGGAAGCACGCTCAATGGATCCGCAGCAAAGATTGTTACTTGAGGTGTGCCACGAAGGTTTTGAAAATGCCGGTTTTGATGTTACCAAATTAAAAGGTTCTAACACTGGTGTTTTTGTTGGAATATCGAGTTCGGAGTACGCTGAAGTTGGCAAAGATTACGGCCATGAAACAGGACCTTACTCGTCAACCGGAAATATGTTTAATACCGCGTCCGGTCGTATATCTTACGTATTCGGTTTGCAGGGGCCAAGTGTTGCGCTGGACTCGGCGTGTTCATCGTCATTGGTTAGTCTCCATCATGGCGTCAGAGAACTTCAAGCAGGCTCATGCGATCAAGCCATTGTTGCTGCGGTAAATCTTATTTTAAAGCCCGATGGACATATTTGCTACTCCAGTTTAAACGCACTTTCACCAAGCGGTAGGTGCCGAAGTTTTGATGATGGTGCTGATGGTTATATTAGGAGCGAAGGATGCGGAGCTGTTGTGCTTAAGCGTCTCTCAGAAGCTGAGCGTGACGGTGACAATATCCTTGCTGTTATTCGTGGCACAGCAGTCAACCACAACGGGCATAATGGTGGTTTAACTGTGCCGAGTGCTGAAGCACAAGAAACTGTAATTAGACGAGCCCAACAAGTTGGTCAAATTCGACCAGAGCAAATTGACTTCGTGGAGGCTCATGGTTCTGGCACAAAACTAGGAGACCCACAGGAAGCTAACGGACTGAATAAGGTTTTTGCAGGGCGCAACCGACCACTTTACTTAGGTAGCGTTAAGTCAAACCTGGGACACTTAGAAGCCGCCGCGGGCATGGCTAGCCTGATCAAGATGGTGTTGTCTTTACGGCATGCGCAGATACCACCAAATCTACACCACAATAAACCGAATCATTTACTTGATTGGAATACTGCTTCATTAAGAGTTGTTGATCGTTTGATGCCGTGGCCGTGGCACAATCATATTAGGACCGGTGCGATTACTTCATTAGGTATTAACGGCAGTAATGCTCATATGGTTTTGCAGTCTTATCAACGAGAAAATGGGCAGTCTGAAAAAAGTACAAAGCAGAATATCGCTCGTTCATCGGCTAAGCCATACCTTTTTACATGGTCAGCAAAGTCTGATGAAGGATTACTTAAAAGTTTAACTGAATGTGCAGAGAGATTAAGTGAGCCTCAGTTTGAACGAGCCAAGCTGCAAGACTGGTGCAGAGCGAGTAACTTCCTGCGGAGTGGTAACCCTTTTCGTTATGCATGCCTTGCGAAAAATGCCGAACAATTAATCACAAAACTCAATCGTTTTGTTGAGAAGAAAAGTGGCTTTGTAGAAACGGACTTTAAGATCCGCACAGGTGATTTTGGCTCCAATGGTGTCGCTTTTCTATATACGGGGCAGGGATCATGCTATCAGGGCATAGGTCTAAGCCTCTACCAAAATTCCTCCGTTTATCGAGAGTCGTTTGACAATTGCGCCAAGCTCTTCAATAAGAGTTTAAAGATATCATTGGTCGACCATGTTGTTGACAATGGTAAAGATGAAAATCTAAACAATGCCTTAGTCACTCAAGCGCTTATTTTTAGTGTCGAGTATGCCTTAACGCAATTCTGGAAGTCGTTAGGTATTGTTCCGGATTGTGTGATTGGCCATAGCATCGGTGAATATGCTGCAGCGGTTGAAGCTGGAATTCTTAGTCTCCACGATGCCGTAAGAATGGTAGCTTTACGTGCCCAAATTATGCAGGAAAGTAACGCCGATGGAAAAATGGCTGGACTGCTATGCAATCGCCAACAAGCAGAAGCGTTTTGTGATGGCATCGATAATGTTTGGATAGCTGCAGTAAATTCCTCCGAAAATGTGACTATATCTGGGCGGGGAAATTCTGTTGACAAAGTTATTGCCAGAGCAAAAGAAGCAAGAGTTTTTACCGAGTCCTTGGCGATTCAACATGCGTTTCATAGTCCGTTAATGGCAGACAGCGCGGAACAGTTGGCAGAAGGCTTGTCTTCAATTGAATTCAACCAGCCCCGATTGCCAATTTATTCGAGTATTACCGGAGAGTTGATCCGCCGTAGTGATGATATGGCAGCGAACTATTGGGCAAAACATTTATGCAAGCCTGTTTTATTCGAAGATGCATTTCATCGAGCCCTTCAAGCAGACACAAAATATTTTATCGAAATTGGTGGTAATGCCACATTAACCGGGTTGGCTGCGGAGATGCATAACGGGCAGGATAATATGTTTGCACCATCATTAAGGGAAGGTAAGGATGCCTGGATTCAAATCAATGAGAGCCTCATCCAATATTTCAAGGCTGGTGCCGATATCAACTGGGACAGCTACCATGAAGGCAGCTCGGCGCCATTTGTCTCGTTGCCAAATACAGCATTCAAAAGGGAGCGTTTTTGGTTTGAGTTGAACCAGAAGAGCACTTTGTCAGTAGCGTCGCAAACTGCCTCGAATTTTAATCCTGTGAAGGACAACAAGGATGAAGTTAAACCAATGACAAACTCAAAAATTGTAGCGAGTAACCAACAGGCTTCGAGTACTTTAGCGGAAGAGGTTGACTTAACAGAAGTAGTAGAGAACATATTATCGTTGATTGCCGAAGTGAGCGGTATTGATGAAAGCGAACTTTCACAAGGTGTGCACTTATTATCACTAGGCTTGGACTCACTAATGCTAGTTCGTCTTGGGCGTAGTTTGGTTGTCCAATATGGCGTTGAGATTTCATTGAATGAATTACTTAAATCACTTCATTCACCCTTGCTAATTGCTGAGCACCTTGTTAGCAATATGCCAGAAGAAAAGAAGGCGCAGTTACTGCCGCTCGAAAGCCAACAATACAAACTACCAGAAATCAATGAACAGAGTTATTTGCAAGACGCGGCTTT
>JAPHTP010000048.1 GCA_026196875.1 Kangiellaceae bacterium | reverse complement strand
TTAAAAGTCAGTTAATCAAATGGAAGCGACATGGAAACCTCAAGTATTAGCGGAATGTATCGATTACTATATCGAAGACTGTCTTGCACGAGGACAAGCCAACCTTACGGCTAAAACTAAAGAGAACCTAGTAGGAAAGTTTGTGACTTGGTGTGAAGGCATACAGGTTTATCAGGTAGATGAATTATCCCTTGATGTCTTAGAGCAATATCGACGATACATTTATCGCTACCGTAAGCCCAGAAATGGAGAGCCGCTGGGATTAGCAACGCAACGAATGAGGTTAACAGCGGTCACAGGCTTTTTAAAGTTCTTAAATTACCATGAGTTTACTCGACTAGAGTTCTACAAAAAGTTCATCTTACCGAAAGTACCTAAAAGACTACCTAAGAAAATCCCTGAGTATGAAGAGATTGAGCAAATAATTAGACAAACTGAAACTTGTGGCTATCTACGTTTGCGAGACAGAGCGATTCTGGAAGTACTCTATGCAACTGGTGTCCGTCGATGTGAAATAGCTAACTTAAATGTTCGAGACATTGACTTTAGGAATGAAGTTATCATTGTCTGTGCAGGGAAAGGTGGTTTAGACCGTGTTGTACCCATTGCTAAACGTGCTCAACATTGGCTTAAACAATATTTAATTAAACTGAGACCACAGCTTGCACAAATAGAGTCAGGCGATGCGCTTTTCCTTGGGATTAACAGTAAGCGACTTAAGGCTTCAGCGTTGACTGATTTAGTGCGCCAATATATTCTTCGTTCTGGTGTGAGAAGCAGTGGAGCTTGTCATGTATTCCGTCATGCAACAGCCACTCACATGTTGAGAAACGGCGCAGACATTCGATATGTTCAAGAGTTTCTTGGTCATCAAGATATCAAAAGCACAGAGATTTACACGCACGTTACCATTAACGATTTAACTCGTGTGTATAAACAATGTCATCCCGCAGTAACCAACGATAGTAAACAAAAGTAAGTGATGTAGATTCAACTTTATAATTGCTAGGCACGGTTATACCTCTGATTAGTTTACAACTACTTCCGGGATTACGACCCGGAGATTGGAAGGTACATTCAATCTGACCCGCTTGGGCTCAATGGGGGGATTAATACTTATGCTTATGTTGGGGGGAATCCTGTAATGTACAGTGACCCTAACGGACTCGCAGCTAACTTTGTGCTGAGAAAGGTCTGGTTAGCAGCCCAACAAGCAACTAGAAGATGGATTAATCCTGCAATCAACTATGGAACTCAAGCTGCATTTGGTACTACTTTGGGTGTTGCTATTTGGCAAATGACGAATTCGAATGAACCGAGCTTGACGGCTCCGCACCTGATGTCAGATGATAATGTTACAGTAGGACCTTGGACTGGTTCAGGAACAAAAGATGATACTGATGAAAAGTGTGATGAAGATGACGACTGTCATAGGAGTATGAGAGGATTGCAAACTCAAAGAGAAATGTTAGTCGAGTCTGCTGAGCTTCTAACCAGAGAGCAATTGCAATTAGCTATTCTAAACTTTAATAAGCGTGCTAGCGCACATAATACAAGATGCCCAAACCATCCTGTCTTCTTAATAAACCAGACACTTACGGGGCTATAGGAATTACTTATGTCAATTTTAAGAGTTTATTTAAATTCAGAAAGTCAAGCTTTCATAGACATGAAAAAGTACAAGTTATTAAGCATTGGTGCACTATCTGCGTGTCAATCGCCTGACTTCGTATTTCAATGCACAGCCTACTCTGATTCAAACAACCCAAGTAATTTCTTCACTAAGAGATTGGAAACGGATGACGTTTTGAAATTTGTTTGTGAAGGTGACAGTGGAGCGGCAGTTAATTTGGGCAATATCGTTGTTAAGTTTAACAAAGACACTCCTGAAGATTTGAGTGAGATGCAATTAGCGACCAATATTAAAGTGACTTCAAGTGATGGAAAAGAAATCAGCTCAATTGCAACAAACGAGAGTACTCATCAGCTTGAAATTAGGGAATCTTGTTCAAAAAATGATTGCGCGTTGAATATATTGAGCACTGATTTAAAAGGTAATGAGCAGTCGCTGACAATCAAAAAAGGAACGCAAGAAGCTTTGGAGATAACCTTGTCTACAATTAAAAACGCATACGCTTAGTTGTTTTAGCAAACGATTAGTAGCCCAAAAAACAGATAGACACAGGGCGGCTACCAAAGGTAACCGCTAGTTCCACCTTAGATACAGCCTGGCATCCTTGTTAGGCTTTTCCTTATCTAGTACCAAACCAAGCTCCAAGATCAGTAGACGTGATCATACCTCAAAAGAGCTTGATTGGGATTCTAATTGTAGGTTTGGGTAGGGACTGCTGAGGAGGGAGTTAGGCTGCTACGGCTACTTCTAATTTTCTGGCGTCACCGTTAAGCCAGTTTTCAAGTAATGTTCTCATACGAATACTAGGTATGAATACTTCCCTTGCTCCCTATTATATGAACCTAATAAGTTAATTATCGCCGTCAGAACAAAATCATCTAAAAGTCATAAGAACGTCAGTTTTTTTAAAGCCAGTTTGGCTAAATTAGCTGCCTCAACAGTCATATTCAAATCAAGAAAATTATGAAAAACCTTTGTATTTCAATTATTCTGCTGCTTTCAGTGTTAACTTTCAGTAGCAAAAGTTATAGTCAAGATGAAACTCCCATCCCAGATGGTCCCTTACTCGGTCAAACGCCAGCGGAGCAAGACTCGTTAAGCTCCCATTGCCCGCTGAGTAGTGCGTTAGCAAAACAATGATAATTAGACTTTAGTTTCAAGAATAGAAGATAACCCATTTAGTAAGAGCAAGGAATCGATAGATGTACGCAAAACTATTAGCTAGCATGGCGCTATTCGCCATCATGGTGCCAACGGCTTGGGCAGGAGAGGCTGAAGAGTTTATTACTAAACTCAAAACACACTATCAAAAAACACTGCCGATAAAGGCCTTTTCACTTAATCATCACTTCTTAAACAAACAATATAGGGACTTTAACTATTGGGATTATAAAACACCCAATAGACACCTGTCACAACGACTGGTAGAAGTAGACTTGGTAAAAAAGCACTTTTACGATAATGACATACTTTATTATTCTGGTGGTCGGCTATACGACAGGGTTCAATACCAGAATGATAAAGAAAGCTTTTTTTATGAAAGAAGTCACACGACCTTTGGCAAAGCCATTGTCAACAGAGGCATGGGTAACTTTGATAGAGTAGTACGCTATTTGGTCACCAAAATCGATTTTCTGGCAGTAAGACCACTGCTAGAAGAGGCCAATGTTGACGGGAATATTACCCTACACCGGGATAAAAAATCGGGTACAACAACCATCATACATAATATCTCTGATGATAATATTATCGATTATAAATTCAGAGAAAATCCATTGCGCTTGGTATCGATCAACCATAGGCCCTTAAATGCGATTTTTCTCTATGATGACTATCAAACCACAAAAGGCCTAACCTTTGCCCGATATATAGAGTCATATTACGATGGGGCGACGGAACCAAGTTATATAACCTTCAATGATCAATTTAGTATTATCGACAAAGTGGATCCAGCCAAACTTCAAGTTCCAGACGGGTATGGCCCAATACTCTCTAGAGGTGATGGGATTCTAGAATCAAAAGAAATTGCAAAAGATCTTTATCTTGTCACTGACTCGTCTGCGGCGCGAAATAGTTTATTTAAAGTGAATGGCGATGAAATCATACTATTTGGTGCAAGTGGCAGTACCGTATTAGCGAAGAAAACCATAGAACTAATTAATAACCAGTTTCCAAAAAAGAAAATCACTTCTGTTTATGTAACCCACCCCCATGGACATCAAATTGCTGGTCTCAAAGTCTTTGTCGATCTGGGCATCGAGATACTTGCAGATGAATATAGTATTGCAGCAATCAAAGCTTACCCTCGCTTTGCAGACGATATCATCAGATTCAAGTTCAGAACAATTGAACACGAGAAATTCATTGGTGACGAGCATTTTTATGTATTGGAAAATATGCACTCGAAAAGGCAGGGGTTTGTATACTTCAAAGAAAGTGGGATTATTTATCAAGCACATTTTCTCCACATTCCCCTCGATAATACTATTCCGAAGGTAGTACCCAGCTACACTAGAACCTTTATAGACTACGTTCGAAAAAAACAGCTTAAGATCAACCGAATTGTTGGTAACTATAGAAATAACAATATTTCTGTCGAAGTCATGAATAAAGTCTATGATGCTCATCTGTGACATTAATGGCGCCAAGCAAAAAAGGTCAGCTTAGATTAACCATAATCCTGTTATATTCTGACTCCAGTTGACTCGAAGAGGCTAATTGATTCGTTAGATAGGAAAGAGCCTACTTTATTGTTACAAACTATAGATGTGGAACTGAAAGCTTTGGGAGTTTGCTTCTAGAAGATGAAATTTGAATTGGGCTTTTCGAAACTAACCAACAGAGAGATTGCTCCCCTTGCTCGGTAAAGGTTATAAACCGATGCCGTGGAGAGACTTTGATCCGCCTTTCGGAGATCGAAAATCTAGAGCATTTGCTGGGACTATGAGAAACATGAATATGTTAGGCGTAAATGTTTTCGGTTATTATGAGCCTGATGGAGCATCCTATGGAGCACCCTGATAGGGTTGGTCCAAATGATCCTCCGCATCATAAGTGTCCACATTTTCACGCAATTCCAGCAGGAAGGCCTGATTTACACAAAGTTTTCCCGTATAGACCAGGGTATTGGGAATAATGAACGAAAATAATTTTGATTGGCAGCTGTTTTTTAAAATAGCAAACGAAGTTCTAGGTGAAGGCAGTCGTAACTTGGAAGAAAGTAAATCATATTGCGCATGGACGACTTTCAGCGCTTTAGAGTCAACGTGTAACTATTGGTACGCCGGTATTCCAGCATTGAAGGACCTTGATGAAAAAGGGCACAAAGATGGTGGTATCTGGCGACAGCCTTTCGACTTTTCTGATTTGGCACATATCATTATACCTAGAACGTTTATAACTGATTTTGGAATTGAAAGAGAACAGCCTATTTCTGAATTTTCAAAACAGTTAGACAAACACAACATAGAACATCGTTGCACTGACTTAATATTGGAAGTGAAGTTATATTAGGATTATCTAGAATCAGTCCGAACCTTAGGGTATTGGGCTGATTTAATTTCTTTGAGGACAGATCTAAATTTTGAAATCAAAAAAGCAAATCTACTTGGCAATGATTAGAGATGCTGTCGTTCAATCTCGTAATGCTTCTACTTTACCAATGCACCAGAAAGCGTTTAATAAGACGTCGTACTATGAGCTTGAGTTAGTTCATAACCTTTTTAATTCTATAAATAATGATGTTTTCACTGAGCACGATATTTATTTTTTGAATAATCAAGCCAAATGGTATCTAGAAAACTGTAACGAAAAGCTCTCGCCTCTTTACACTAAGAACAAGAAGAGAATAGAAGCTCTTATTTCAATGGTTCCTCCCGAGAAGAAAAGCGAAGTCTTATTGTCCATGGGAGATGAATATGGTTAATTTAAAAGACTTTGAATGTTGGTATTCTTCATTCCTCAATCTAATCAATAATGTCAATCCAGTTACAAACGAGAAAAGCTCGATATAGGATAACTATGCAGTCATTTTTTAGTAATGCAAAAAATCTTTATTTCCAAAAAACTCTTCTAATGATAATACATTCCTCTTTGAGTCCCATTTTGTTAGGTATGATGCTATTTCTTGTCACATCGCAATTGAAAGCTGAGGACCAATATATATTTAAGGAGTCAAAGTTAAGTGAAGGTCAGAAAGAGAAATATTTGCAGGTTAAATCCCATCTAGATTCTTGGGTGGGAAAAGAAGAATCATTGGTAAAAGCTCGCCAGCTAATTGGCGAATTAGAAAAGGAAGAGCCTAACTTCTTTCCTGTTAAAATCGAAAAAGCGCGATTAATTATGATGCAGGGAGCGCAAGATAAGAAAGCTGTATACGTATTCTATTCGGATGCTCGAGAATACTTAGAAAAAATTCAACAACTAGCCCCATATTATGCTCCGACTTATAGTTTATTGGGGCACGTATACACCTTTTTGGATGAGTTGGAATTAGCTAAAGAGTCGCTAGATAAAAGCCATTCGTTAGGGTTTAGAGGTGCTTGGCTATATTTGAACTATGCAACTTATTATACAAAGGTGGAGGAACACGAAAAAGTACTGAGCAACGCAATACATGCTCTCTCCAGACCAGGATTAACTGAAAAAGCTTCGACGGCAGCAGTTGGACTTATTTTAGAGGGGGCCAAATATACAGGAAATAGACTGGATGTTGGATATCTTCAATTGCTCATTTATAGAAATATAGACACTTCTGAAAGAGTAATTTCCCTGGCTAGCAATATCATTTATCGGCATCCAAGAAACAGACAGTTAATGCAACTCTCATTTAATTTGCTTGAACGAGAGTTAGGAAAAAATAGGAAAGATAACAGAGCTAAATTTATGTTGGCCGAATGGTATTTTTCTAACAAAATTAGATATCCTGAAGGATATTGTAGTAAGCGCCCCAAATGGATTGAAGAAGCTGCCGAGCCACTATATGAAGAATTATCGAAGCTCGAAGATTATAAGTTGATGGCTTTTGAGCGTTTAATTTATTTCGAATTGGCAAAACAAAATAGAACTGCAGCATTTCAAATGATTGAAGAATTTGGAAAGTATCCTAAATATGATAAAACTCACGCTTTGCTATTGAGTCAATACTACTATTGTAATCAGAATTATTCTAAGGCAATTGAGTTAATTGAAAAGTCTAGCAAGAAGTATCCAGAACAATTAAAACAAAAAATATATGCTGATGCCTATAGTTCGCTTGGAGACCATTCCTTTCTGGATAAGTACTTCAATGAGAGCTTAGAGCTAGACCCTGATAATGCTTATCTTAATGGTAATTATGCGAGGTTTCTTAGCTTTAAGTTAAGGAATTTTGAAAAAGCTACTGACTATTTTAAAGTTGCAATGTCTATAAAGCCTTATCGCCAACTAAAAACAAATTTTTCCATTACTTTGTTAATGGCGATGAGCCAAGAATACAAAACCAATAACTTTGAGAAAGCGCAATCATACTATGACGAAATGTTATATTATGGACTTCGAACTTATATTGAGAAAAATAATTGTTTTAGCGGATGTGAAAAATATATTAGGATATTTGAGAAGTTAGATGAAAAGCATAATTCTTTCTCTTTTCAATCGCGAAAAATGTACGATTCTTTTTCCAAGTTTAACATGGCTGAAAAGCTTTTGGCCTGGTACGCCACATTTTTAACCGTGTTTCTTCTGTATATGATATTTAATTCTTTTTCATTTAAACCGAATTTCATGTTATTTGTCATTACTATGCTGCTAAGTTTGCTAGGAATTTTTGCTATCAAGGAAGTTTCACAAAGATTTGTGGGGTTGAATGATTATATTTACTTTGCTTTTGGTCTAGCGCCTATTTTAGGAGCAGTTTTGGGAAGAGTTGCATTAGTGTCGTTCGGAGCTATGAAGTCGGGGAAGAAAGTTCCGCCAAATGAAATTAATTAGACGCCATTTCTCGTTTCCCGATGTGCGCTGCTAACTAGAAGCTGCCTCGAAAATGTAACCTGCTCCATAATAATTAGATAATGGGCAGGTGTTATTAGCTATAAGGTTGAGTAATCTAGAAATAGTTTGTTCGATCTTAGTTATTTTCTTGCAATATTTCATTGACGGAGTTGTTAAGAGAGATTGTTATTCTCACCCCAACCAGCTAGAGTGTGTAAAATTTTGAAATTATGCACACTTATGAAACTCCTCACCAAACCAAGAGAAAGACATTACATTTTAGGCCACGAAGCCTTCAGGTTATTTGCCGAACATAATCCTCATCAGTTTTTTGCCATTATGTCTTCCGAAAATCGTCAAGAATTTATCTCGGAAATGGTTGCCAGGGTTGAACAAAATTGCCCCAATGATACTACCCAGTTAAACCCGGGAGATTTCGAAGTCACCTTGTCTAGTGTAGAAAACTACCCATTAGTCGTTATTGCTTTACCCAAGCCGGAGGCTTATGTTGAGTGCTTCTATATTGGGATCCTTGCATTGGTAGATATGCAATCAAATGACATTAATACACAACCCGAAATCGCCTATTTCACTATCGAGTTAGGTGAAACGGAACCGGATAAACAGGGAAGTACTATAGGCAAGATGTTTTGCCAATGGGATGAGGATACCCATTACAATTTAGCTGAGCTCCATGGTGAAGTATCGGTGGATGAATTCCAGTTACTAATCGCTCAGCGATTAAATAAGCAATAATCCAAGCCGAAATATTTTCTCTGGTTTTACAAACAAGCACATCGTTAATCTAGTCTAAATTGAGAGGTTGTACTTGGAGCGGCAGTGTCACCTTTTTATAAGGCAGGTAAACTATTTTACTAGGTATAAAAAAGCCCGAGGAATTCCTCGGGCATAATGATCACAGCTTACCTTTTCGCAAGTTACCATCCGACCAACAACTTGCGATGATGGGGTCAACGGAGGCCGCGATCTTTCCTCTCTCACGCAGAGAAATTGGGTTGCACAAAGCTCGAGTTAAATCTTTTCCAATACGCCTGACTCGAAATGGGAGCTATAGTCAAAGTAGTGGAAAAGACAGCTGAGCAAACGAGGGGATATCTCAACTATCTAACTTACAGGGGGTGAGATTAAAAACCCGAACATTGTGCAAATCCTGTTTACAAGTGAGCAGTAATAATTGTCTAAAAAGTCGATGAATTTCCTGTTGGGAACAGGTTTCAGATGGTTGGCCTTGATAAGTCCAGGACAAACAAAGAGATTGATGCTGAGCATCGTAAATTTTTAGCGCTGGTCGTCCCTTATCCAGAAAGGCTTCAATTTGATATCCCATGGTCGAGTCCTTAATAGCGTGTCCCTAATTCATCTTTTGATTAAACAGCTCATCGTTTGAAAAACATTCTAGTCACAAAATAAATTAAATGCAAATGATAATTATTATTATTTAAGGGGTTTCTTGGTTTTGAGATAAAGAGGCTGCTTTGCTGTTCGATCTTATATTCAACTTAATGGAACGGTTGGTTTAATTGAAAAGCGTGTTATGCTTATTAGTGACTACTAAGTAAAACAGTTTAAGGAAAAAATATGGCCCTAGATAAGTTGATACTTGAAGAAATAGAACTGCTTAACCTGTTTAATCTAAATTCCACTCAAGAAGGTCTTAAAATACATAATGATGCTAGTCCTCAAGCCATCGCTGCTGCTGAGCGCCTTTTTCATAAAGGGATTGTTTCCCAAATTGACGGAGGCTATTTAACCGATAGAGGAGTTGAGACCGCTGAGCATGTGCAGCATCTCGTGACCATGTTAAGAGGGCATTAATTGATATAAAAATAAAGTGGGCTTCTGACATGTACTACATAAAAATTAAAAATTTCTCTCTATGGTTGGCGTTGCCATTAATTGTTAGCCTGCTAGGTTGTAAGCAAGCAGATCTGCAGCAGGTCGCATCCGCAATAAAAAACTATCAACAACCTTTAGATACGCAAACCGTCGTGTCCGGTCTTAAGCAAGCATTAGAAGTGGGGACTAACAATTCAGTACAACAGTCGAGTGCAAAAGGAGGGTTTAGCGACAATCCACTTATTCGCATTGCTGTGCCTCAAGAATTAAATAAGACCGCTACGACTTTAAGAAAATACGGTCTCGGCAGCCTAGTGGATAAATTTGAATTGCAGATGAACCGCTCAGCCGAAAAAGCAGCACAGCAGGCTGGCAGCGTATTTATAAGTAGCATAAGCCAAATGACAATCAGCGACGCGTGGGGAATTTTAAAGGGCCAAGATAATGCGGCGACTCAGTATTTTAAACGTACAACTGAATCTAATTTACGTCAGAAATTTCAGCCAATTATTCGACAGTCGATGGGGCAGATTGGATTTTATGATGACTATCGTTCGTTATTGAAAGCATACGATAGGTTACCTTTTACTGAAAAACCAAACCTTGATATAGAAAATTACATTATGCAAAAATCGCTTGATGGTTTGTTTACGCTGGTCGCCAAAGAAGAAGCAAAAATTCGTCATAACCCTGCCGCCAGGGTAACCGAGCTGCTGAAAAAAGTGTTTGCCCAGTCTTAGTTATTTACGCGCTCTCATTACGCCTTCTTGGGCAGTACTCGCGACTAGTCTTCCGCTACGGTCAAAAAATTGCCCTCTAACAAATCCGCGGTCATTACTGGCGGAAGGACTTTCAATCACATGTAACAACCAATCATCAAATCGAAAGTCACGATGAAACCACATGCTATGGTCAATTGTGGCCATTTGAAACTGAGGTAACATAAAAGAAACTTTATGCGGCTGGCCGGCGACCGGGAGAAATGCGAAGTCTGAGGCATAGGCCAACACGTATTTATGTACTCTTAAATCGTCGGGAAGGGGACCATTGGCTTTCATCCACACATGACGCTTAGGTGGTGCTTCTTCTGGGTTTAGCGGATTAAAAAACTCTACCGGTTTAATTTCGATTGGTTTTTCACAAGTCACTAAGTTGCGAATTCTCTCAGGTATTTTATCGGCAAACTTTCGAGCTATTTCCAGTTCAGATACCAGTTTTTCTGGACTCTCTACTTGCGGCATTTCTGCTTGATGCTCAAATCCGCCTTTTGAGGAATGGAAAGAGGCGGTAAGGAAAAAGACCCGTTTTCCATTCTGGATGGCCTTGACGCGACGGGTAGAAATACTGCCTCCGTCTCGAATATTCTCCACATCATAAACGATGGGTTTGGTCGCGTCACCTGGGCGAAGAAAATAGCTGTGGAAAGAATGAACATGCCTGTCAGGATCCATGGTTTGTTTGGCCGCTGACAGGGCTTGGCCGATGACCTGGCCACCAAAAACGTGTCCTAGCGCAATATCCTGACTATTGCCTCGAAAAAGGCCCTGCTCAATTTTTTCCAGACTTAATAAGTCCAGTAGTTCTCGTAATACTTGTGACATGAAAATAGGTAATTTAAAAAGACTTTGCTACAAGTTTAGTTATTGGAACGGATTATGTAAATATGCATTCAAGCCTATTATAGTCACTTTACTAACAAGTAGCCCTTGCCACGAACGGTTTTAATGATCTCTCCGTCTGAGTCATTGAGTTTATGCCTGACACTGGATATTAAGATATCAACAAATCGGCTTTGTCCATCGTACTCATACCCCTTGAGAGTTTGAAAAATAAAGTCCCTGGATATGATGTTTCCAGCATTTTCGGCAAGTAGCTCAAGTAAATCGAATTCTTGCGCATTAAGTTTTACCGGCAAACTGTCAAGTGATACGTCACGATTGGCAGTATTGATATTCAATTTTCCTGCGGATATTAAGTCGCTGTCTGATTGGGTGGGTGATGGTTGTGACGGACTGCCTACTCGGCGTAATAAAGCCTCAATTCTTGCGACCAATATACGGGGTTGAATAGGTTTGTTTACAAAGTCGTCAGCCCCTACTTCTAAACCTAGTACGTGGTCTATCGGTTCATCTGAGGCCGTCAGCATCAAGATCGGCATTTGCAATTGGGCACGAATTTCTTTACAAATCGAAATGCCATCTTTACCTGGCAACATTAGATCAAGAATTACCAAGTCAGGTTCGAGTTCTAATGCTTTTGAGGTCGCTTTGTTGCCATGGTCAACATGGATAACTTCAAAATTTCTTTTAGTTAAATATTCACTGACTAAAGAAGCTAACTCAATATCATCCTCCACTAGCAGAATCTTTATCATTTGGTGTGCTCACAAATTGTTAATTGGTTAGTTTTAAAATTGAGTTCTTTGCTTTTCATTAATAGTGTAGGCCAGATGCCCTGAGAGTATTTATCATAGCAGAGGTGGATCGTCTTCCTCCTCCTCGTCTTCTTCCTCTTCCTCGGGCGGATCCTCTTCCTCTTCTTCATCTATCGGATCTTCATCATCGAAGTACTCCTCTTCATCATCAAAGTATTCTTCTTCGTCATCGAAGTATTCCTCTTCCTCAGATGGGTCGATTTCTTCTTCGTCTTCGATGTACTCCTCTTCCTCCAGCGGGTCGATTTCTTCTTCGTCTTCGATGTACTCTTCTTCCTCCGAGGGCTCGGGTTCCACTTCGTTTTCGATGTCTTCTTCTTCCTCCGACGGTTCGATTTCCACTTCGTTTTCGACGTCTTCCTCTTCTTCTGTTCGATAAGGCTCGTCTTGGCGAAGGCTGGAAGAAGGTTCTTGAACATCATTCAGCTCTTGAGTTTCTAATTCTTGGTGTTCGCTATTTTCTTGAAAACTATCATTAGACTCTTCAAAGTTATGCAGTTGCTCGACCAGTCGTTTGTCCTCGTTAATAGCCAATTCTGGTTCAGTTTCTGATACTAAAAGTGCTTGAGGCTCTTGCTCTAGAGTTGGCTGCTCCTCTTGTTCTAATTGGATTAATTCTCTTAGGAGTTCCAACTCTGTTTTGCTTTCTTCTGCAAATTCTTTTGCTTTGGGGGAGAAGGAGATCAGTAGAATAGAAAGAGCACACACCCATGGGATGTTGTGTTTACGACAGTTGTTATACATTTGTATGAGTTTTGTAGCCATCATACAATTCCCTCCCATAAGGGGTGAGAGGGTTTGACACAATCAATATGAAAAGCCGCGCCGCCTAGGTGGCTATCATCAATTGATATGTCGATATCATTCAAATTAGCAATTCTACTTACGATTGCGAGTCCGAGGCCATAGCCATTAATTTGTTCATTTCTTTCATTTTTAACTTGCACGAAGGGCTTAAAAATACGCTGCCTATCTTCGTAAGGTATACCAGCGCCATCATCTTCTATGGTTAGGCGAGTATATAAAAGGTCATCGGCGAGGTTAACCTGAATTCTTGATTTCGCGTGTTTGCATGCATTTCCTAGAATATTATCAATTAAGCGCGATAGATCGCGGGGATTGGCGCTAACCAATCGGTCTCCGCTACTTGTCAATTTAATATCCAGATTTGGATAGCTGAGTGAGTAGGATTCGACCTTAGAGTGTAAAACTGGATCGACATCAAAGTCACTAATAGGGTATTGGCTGCGGTCTTGGTCGAGTTTATGTAGGGTGAGGATTTCATCAACTAAGCTCTCGAGCTGATTTAAATCTCGTTCAACCCCCAAGACCTTTTCATTAACTATTTCAAACTGGTCTTTTGAAAATGATTTTGCATCGTCGGCCAAAAGTTCCAATCGAAATCGAATCCGCGCAATCGGAGTGCGTAGTTCGTGGGAGACTGCTTGAGTGATTTCTTTTTGATGGGCTAACAGCTCTTGAATTCGGGCCGCCATATCGTTCACTTTCGTACTCAAATTAGCAATAATATCGCTGCCGTCTACTGGTAGCTGTATTTGCGTATTGCTCGGGCCGAACTCGCTAACTGCTTGATTAACAAGAACTATCCTCTTTTCCAGGCGGCGCACTAACCAGTAAGTGACAAGAGAAGTTAACAGTAGGTTAATTAGCACCAAGGTGATCAGTAGTTCAGTGGTGATCGTTCTGAAATTGTCAATCGGTCCGATTTGTAAAAGTTTGCCATTTGCTAATTGAGTTAAAACAATTTTTTGGTGAAAGTCAGTGGATTCGACAACAACGACATTGCCAGATTCAAATATCTGGCGCTGTTGATTGTCCATCAAGCCGCTATAGTTAGAGTCTGCCGTTAATTTGATATCAAATGGGAATAGCTGATCAATTTGGCTTATTTTAGCGTCTTGTGATTGACCTTTGGTTATCGATAACTCGTTGATAACAAGCAAAGCAATTGCTCTTAATTGCTGCTCGCTTAACTTATCTAGGCGTACTGAATAGACATAGTTTTTTAGAGATAGATTGGCTTCTATTTGATTTTCTGCAGCCGATAACTGCCACTTCTCATGAATAGCTTCATTTTTGTTTACTATGATATTAAGCCCGGTAAGTTGGGAGATAAGTCTTAACCAGCGGTCTTTTTTGCTGCTGGATTGCCTATCGTGGCCTTTAGCAATGAGTGCGAGCGTGCCTTTTAGTATGGAGTCGCTATAGTTGCTCAGTCGCTCTTGGTAGCTGTATTGATATAACGCTACCGACATGGAAGCGGCTAAGAGCATCGCGAGAAAAATAGTACCATAAATTCTTAAAAACATATTTTCAATTAAGCTGAGCAATTTCAGTTTGGGTAAGGGACTGTATACAAGTTTCACCACTAATTTAAATCAAACTCGATTTCTGTGCAAAGCAGCCGTGCAATTAAAAGCGTGGGTGCCCTTCACATTCATACATAATCATACATTCTCATAACAAAGCTAAGACGCTTTCAGAACTGAGTTTTGCGGTATGTCGTTGCATAATTAATCCTAATTCTAGACCAACGGGAAAATACATATGCAGGCCAGGCTAACCTTTAAACAGAAACTGTTGCTTTTTTTAGCCTTTCTGTTGCTCTGTGTACTTTCTTGGCACAATTCGGCTTTAGAGCGATTCCTCCAGATTAATCCTACGCCTACGTTCTCTTATCAATTGTCTATGGAGTTTAAACCAAATGATAAGGATGTGTTTGTTGCGACATTTTTACCTATCGATAACCCTCGGCAAAAAGTGATTGAAGAGACTGTGGCTGCAGACAATATGGCTTTGCAAAGAGAATTGTCGGAGCAGGGGGATGCGGTACGTTGGGATGGTGACAAGTTTGCAAAGAGAATCCATTATCAGGCGCTATTGCAGAATAAGGCAGTGAAATATCAAATCGATAATCAAATATCAATCGAGTCGATCGACCGTGAACTTTTTCAGTCGACGCTTTCCGAAACCGATGCAATTGCAGTTAACCATCCAGAAATTCGCGAGGCCTGGCAATCAATAAAACCTGCCTCTGATAAATATATGTTACCAGTACTACAAGCAATTTTTGATTACACCCAGGAATTAGAAACATTACCCTTCAAAGGGTTTACCAGCTCGTTAACTGCACTTAGATTAGGCGCTGCTAGTTGCAACGGTAAAAGCCGCTTGTTTGCTTCTTTGGCTCGTCTTAACGGAATTCCTACGCGTTTGGTTGGCGGTGTAATAATGAACGCGGGAAAGAAGAAAACTTCTCATCAATGGGTGGAAGCTTATGTTTTGGGGCGCTGGGTTCCATTTGATCCAACCAATGGATATTTTGCGGAGATCCCTGCGCATTACTTGGAGTTATACCGTGGTGACTTAGCATTGTTTCGGCACTCTCCCAACATTCAATTCGACTACCAGTTCATTACGAAAGATAAATATGTTTCTCCTACCTATCATCCTGAGCTAATTGACAACAGCGGACAGAATTTTAACCTTGCAATCGAACTTAAAAGTTTTAAGTTGCCTGATAATGTGATCACTTCATTCCTTTTGTTTCCTTTTTGTGCTTCGGTCATTACCTTTATGCGTAATGTGGTAGGACTGCAGACTTTTGGCGTGTTTGTCCCACTACTCTTGGCCGTCGCGTGTACTTATACCGGAGTCTATATTGGGTTGACGGGCATCAGCTTAATCGTCGTATTGGCTTTTGTTTCGTTAAAGCTAATGGAAAAGGCCCGGGTACTTAAAGTTCCACGCTTATCCGCAACGATTTCTGTTATTACCATCGCCATGCTGGCATGGATTTTTGTTAGCGATATTCATCGTGAGGTGAATTTAGCCGTTGTTGCGTTACTTCCTGTGGTCATTATTAGTTTCTTAGCCGAAAAACTATTGCAGCTTTCAAGTGAAGGAGACTGGCTGGGTGTTGTTACCAAAACATTTGGTACACTAGTCGTCGTCGTGCTCTGCTACGCCTCTATTCAGTCGATTTATCTGCAAGGGTTGTTTGCCGTTTTTCCGGAGATGTTTTTAATCGTTCTATTCTTTCAAATTCTTATCGGAAGATGGAACGGTATTCGGCTAAGCGAGCAATTTAGGTTTAAATCTCTGCTAGCAAAAGGAGAGCAGGTTATTGGTATAAATGAACGTAACCGAGAGGCGGTGTATCGGTTAAATAAGCCTGAACTTTTGCTACTGGCGTCAGATAAGCTGAAAACAAAAGCTGTACTTTCCAAACATAAAATTCCGGCGCCAGAAACTCTTGCAAGCTGTAGTCAAGTGAGTCAAGTCAAGACGTTGGTCGAGATTTTTGAAACTCAAAGCCAGTTTGTGATTAAACCTAATATGGGGAGTCAAGGAAACGGGATTATCGTTATTAGTAAAGTTGAAGACGGACGCTTCTATACTCCCGGTGGCAATGGTTTTTCTTGCGATGAACTTTTGGCACACTCTCAAGATATATTGTGTGGCACCTTTTCTCAAAACGGAGATATCGATCAAGTTTATATCGAACCAATGATTCGTCAGCATGATGTGCTTCAGCTGCTCGCGCCGAGTGGACTAGCAGATATTAGGGTTATCGTCATTAACAATCAAATTGCGGCAGCGATGTTGCGTTTACCGACGGAGAAGTCAAACGGAAAAGCTAATTTGCACCAGGGAGCAATTGGCGTGTCCGTTGATATTGAAACCGGTCGACTAAACAAAGCAACCCAAAAAGGTAAAACGCTCGACTGGCACCCCGATAGCCAAGTTGCATTTGCCGGGTTGGTCATACCTGACTGGAATAAAGTGCGAAAAATATCGCTTGCCTGCGCACAGGCGATCCCTCTCGGTTATTTAGGTGTGGACATTTGCATTGATCGCACACAAGGTCCGTTGGTGCTCGAAGTAAATGGTAGGCCCGGACTCGAAATCCAAAACATTCAAGGAAAGTCAATCGAACGCAGTTTGATTTATCAGACTGCTGAGACTGCTTTGTAGGTCATACGGAATTTATCATGGTTTAAGCCCCGCTTTGCTTAATGTTTAAGTATCGCGATGCCTGATGAACAATTAGAGACTATTAAAAGAGTTGTATTATGAAAAATGCACTAGTACCAGTTTTCTTCTTTTCCCTATTTGGAATTTCACTCACATGGCTTGAGCTTAATATATTTGCGACAAGTTCAAGCGTTAAAAATATCAATATTAGCACTGATGCGGTAGATAGCTTTGCTGCTTCTGAGCCCGAAAAAACGAGTTTTCCGAAGCAGTTAGGAGAGCTAAGCAAACTTGAAACATTACTTGTTGATAAAAGTGAGTCCTTGATAGATATTCAAAAGAGTAAGGTTTACAAGAGTAAACGCGTTGAGCAAAAACACTTGATTGAGCGCAGTTTTCTTAAAAAATTAATTGTGAATGATGATGAAAAATCTCTGCTTGTAGCCAAGCAACTGAGTGCCCTGTCACCTTCGGATTTAGGATTGGTTTTTTACTCTGCTCTCGCGGAGAGTCGGCATGGCGAGAGAGAAAAGGCAATTGAGCTTTATCGCAGGGTCCTACTACTCAATCCGGGGCACCAATCCAGCGCCGTGAATTTGGGCTTATTGTATAAGAAGGCCGGTCAGCTGGAGCTTGCGATTGAGCAGCTTAAATCTGCGGCAGACATTAGCAGTGGTTCAAAAAAAGCGAAAGCACTGGCGTCGGTCGGCGCAATTTATTTCAAGCAAGAGCGCTTTAAAGAAGCTATCGATAACTTGCAACTTTCAATTCAATATCGACCAGATCATGCACGGAGTTGGCTAATGCTAGCCGAGTCAATGGCGCTAGCCAAATATCCCTATCTGCAGGTGGAAACTGCTTTTATTCGGGCGACCAAATTGGCCCCCAGCGAATATAAGTATCATCAAAAGTTAGCTGAATACCAGTTGAATTCTCTATTTTTTGATAAGGCTTTGAGTAACTATAAGGCGGCAATAGAGTTGGCTCCATTTGAGATAAAGTCTCATCGTGGAATGGCATGGGCTTTGTTTGAATCGGGGCAAAATGAGCAAGCCAGCAGAAAGTGGAAGTGGTTAAGTAAACACGAGAAATCTCGCTCGCGTCGTGAATATGCAAATATCTTCAGTCAATTTGTTGTAGCCAATAAATTACAGCAACAAACTCTGGCGAAAATTATCACCAATCAACCCTTGCCGAAGTCGTTGCAAAGTGACTATGAATATTTGATGTTAATAGATACTCTTTATTCGAGCGCCGAAAAGCAACCGAATTGGGATGGAACTCTTATATTAGAGTTTAATGAAAGATCGAATCGATCTTTGTTACAAAGGGTAAGAAGCGCACTGTTTCACGAAAATTACAAATTAGCCCAAAGTAAACTGGAGATTTTGCTCAAGACATTGTCTAATAATGCAGAAGTCCAATTGACGATGGCAAAAACGCTTGGCCTGCAAGGTCTGCATCAAAGCGCGCGGTCTTATTTGAGCAATGCACTAAAGTTAGAACCTGAAAATGTTGAGCTTAACTTACTGATGGTGCAAAACACCATAGATAGACAACAAATAAATGAAGCTGTCGAACAATTGAATTCGCTGATGCAGCGTTACCCTGATAGTTTTGAAGTCAAAGATCTAACTGCTGAATTAGCATGGCGTAACAAAGATTGGAAAATTGCAGCCAAATTATATAAAGATCTATTGGCGGCAGATGGTGAAAATACGAATTACTATTATCGTCATGCATTTACCGCCTATCAGAAGGGCGAGTTAAATAGTGCCAAATCTAGTCTGATTGAACTATTGGACCGCAAAGTCAATCATTTGCCGGGACGAAGTTTGTTAGCCCAGGTTTATTGTTTACAAGGCGAAAAGCAGAAGTGTCAGTTTGAAGCGCGCAAGATTTTAAAGTTTGACAGCTCTCACCAGGTTGCCCAAGAGCTAGTGAAGTTATAAGAGCTTAGTAAGAGTTGTGAAAAACGGAATAAAATTTGAGGAAGTATGAAACAAAAACTTTTACCCATTATTTTGATAAGTGCAGGCTGTTTTGCCGCGAGTCACTTAAAGGCTGAAACAAGACTTCATTTATCAACAGGAACGGATAACAATCCCTATCGATTTTCTAAGCAATTTCAAGATGATATTGCACTATATTTTGACAATAGGTTGCGCTACAAAAAAGAATTTGAATTTGGAATGTTTTTTCAAGCAGATTTTAGAACGGTTAGTTTTGAAAAGGTGTTTGACGATGCGAGTCGTAAGTCTAATCGTTTAAGTTTGGGGTATAAGTATGACTTTAATAAGAGCCATCGACTTAAAGGCATACTTAACACGGGTGATTATGATAAAACCTATGTAAGCCGAAGTACCGGACAAGTTGGCACTTCTCAAGGACAGGAAATCGGTAACCGTTATGACTATGACTGGAGTGGACTCAGTTTGGATTATCGCTTCATAATAAACAAACAGCACCGCCTGTATGCTGAACTTGACTATGTAGAGAGGGATTATGATGACTATACGTCATTCGGCCTTTCAGACCTCGATTATGAGGAAACTGCTTTTAAGCTTCGCTGGCGATTTCGGCCAAATAAAGATTGGTTGGTTCGGTTAGAATATCAAGCCAAAGAACGTGAGTATTTAGGTAAGCCGGATGTCGATGCGCAAGGAACGGAAGTCGCTGATAATCTGCTGAATTATTCTAATTCGAGAGTCAACGGGTTTGTCTCTTATCGTATTACCGAAAATCACCAGGCTGAAATCTACGCTCGTAGCGAAACCAGAGATGATAACTTCGAAGGCTATTACAATACTGACTATACGCGAAGTGGTGTACGCTGGCGCTGGAAAATTGAAGACTATGGTACCTTAGTTCACGATATTAACGTGAGAGATCAAAAAAGTACCAATGAGATTAGTGAAGATGAGTTTGAGGAAGATTATAGTAGTTATGATTATTCGGGGACTAGCTTAATTGTTAGCTACTTATATGATATTTGGGAAAACGAAGACTATAAAATTGATGGCTATATTCGATTAACCCACAATGATTTTGAAGCAGCTCAAGCCATTTATACTTACGAGCGTCAAAGATTAGAGTTTGGTGTAGATTTTGAGTTTTAGGATGCAAAAAGTTAAGCTGAACTAGCTTCGGCTTGTTATCAAAAGGGATCTATTCTTTTTAGAGGCCGCGGCTACAAGAGTTTTGGCTAAGAAATTTTCAATAGATATTTTGAATTAGATATCAAGCACGACTGAATTGGTGCTTGATATTCTATAAATGGTTCTAGTTCAAATTGAAGATAGCTTTGTAGCGAGGTTTCTCATTCCTTTCTAAATAGTAAGTAAATGTCTTGTTATCTTTATCAAGTGAAAGCGTCCAGACATTAGTCTTAGCCGCGGGTATTAAATGTGCTGTATATTCATCTGCGGGAAAGCTGATTTGAGCTCTATTACCATTGGAACTTGCATAACCGCCGTACATAGTGATTTCATCCGGTGTACCGTCTTTGTGGCGGTGATCGTGCTTAAACAGGAGTCCCTTCGGAGTTTTACTGATAATCCAAGTTCTCGACTTATCTTCCCCTACTTGAAATGGAATTCTGATCTCTGAGTCTGTACATGAAGAAATAGTCATGGTTAATAGTTTGCCTGCAAATGAGTGATTTGGATCTTCAGGAAAAACGGTCTTACCCGTATAAGACTTACCACAAAGTTGTTTCAAACTATCATACAAACCTAGTTTAGGCTCACTCCCTTTGGCATTTAGGGAAAGAGACAGCGCGATTATTATTAATGTGTTACGGATCACAAGTTCACCTTGACCATACTGAATGAAATCAGATTAATTATCCACGATCTGGAAATTTTTAAACAGTAATTTATTTCCTCCGCGCTTGGTTAGCTTATTAATCGCTTAATTTTAATCTGGCGACTAGGGGGCGGTGATCTGAGTTAATTGAACTTCCAACTTGAAAATCATCAATGTACCAATCTTTACTTACCAGTATATGGTCAATCGGAATACCGAAAGGAATAAAACTGGAAGGCCAGCTAGCCATGATGCCGTAGCCCTTACGCGCATTAATTAAAAATGGAGAGTCAACAATTTGATAGCTCTTAGACCACATAGTTAAGTTCAGATCACCCATGATGATCTTAGGGCCTTTCGTATCTGCAACTTGCTGCATCATACTTAAAAGCTGAGCGTCTCTGAGTTGCGAATACTGTTTATTAATCGGAGGTAATGGGTGAGTGGCAAAAAGGGTAACGGTTTTTTGCTGAAATCGAAAAGTCGCTAGTAAACTGGGTAAGCTAACATTCCCCCAGTCAATTTCTTTAATATCTTGTAACGGAATTTTGCTAAGCAACGCGATACCAAAATTATCAGGGCGCGGAACGATATAATTATACGGATAAGTCTCAGTGAGTTCGCTCAGAGCATCTTGCCATTGATAATCAACTTCTTGCAAAACAACGATATCCGGATTTCTAGAAGCAACTAGTGACGTTAAAAGTTGATACTCACGGTTTTGCGTATGTACATTTGCAAGTAATAAAACTAACTCTTCCTCTGAAGGGGAGCCAACATTGTTTGGCGACAAGTACCAAGGATAAATATATACGGCATTTATGCTAATGCACAGGAAGGCGACCGCCACCAGTCGATAGTATTTGTACCAATAAAGTAGCGGTATCAATATTATTGCATATATCAAGTACTGAAAACGGAAGTGGCGGCTTAAATCTAAGTAATAGTTATTAATTGGAAAGGAACCAATGATACTAAAAACCGTGGCTGCAACCAGGCCCAAAATTATTAGATTCTTGAGTGGCAGTGCTTTCCGTGTGTTGAAATCATTCTTTTGTTTTGAGACTTGAGCTTTTGAGTTTGTCATAGAGTATAGTCTTGATAATTACGCTTATATTTAGATAAGAAACCACTAATACAGATTCGGTGTTGTAAAATAATAAATTGTCGAGTTTTAAGAGCGGTTTAAGGGGTAATATAACGTATTTATAGACCAAATAGGTTTAATATCAATGCAAAGACCACTAGCAGAAGTTGTGATCTCCACCGATAAAAGCAAGCTCGATTTAAAGTCTACCTATGAGTTTTTAAGTCAAGAAAGTTACTGGGCTAAAGGAATTCCCTATGATGTGTTCAGCCGTTCGATTGAGCATTCTCTATGCTTTGGGGCATACCTAGGTCAACTGCAGGTAGCTTTTGCGAGAGTAATTACTGACTTTGCGACTTATGGCTATTTAGCAGACGTATTTGTATTGCCTGGATATCGACAACAAGGTATCTCCAAAAAGTTGGTGGAAGCAGTGGTCGCTCATCCCCAGCTAACAGAATTAAGGAGAATAACTTTAGCGACCTCTGATGCACATGGTTTATATAAACAGTTTGGGTTCAAACAATTGGCGAAGCCAGAAATTTTTATGGAGCTGCATCGCCCTAATCTTTATTAACACCGGGCCGCCTGACATTAAGGGCTATCATTATCCCTTTATTATTTGCTTTATCGTGTGTTTTTCGCCTGGCTTTAAGCAGACTCCTGTACTTGTATTTGCTGCCTCAATACAAACCATTGTTAGATAACCAGAGTCTGGGAAGTCGCTCATAGCTTGCGCTTTGTTTTGCCACGGATTCCAGATAACTGTCGAGTTAGCGCCAACTTGTGTTATTTCAACCTTAACTTTGTTTTGCTGAGAAATTTCCAGTGGTTCTTTCGAAGCAGAGTAAATTCTATCTACTTCCTGGTTAAACTCCAGGTCGTCTTGTTGAGCTTTAGAATGTGAAGTGAGTTGATCAAAATAGTCTATATTGGCAAGACCTCTTATAGCCGTCTTATTTATATCGGATATCAAAAAATAACTGTGGATCGCTTCAGTAATAGAAAAGGGGAGCGCATCGTCATTAACCGTTGTTAAACTGACTTCAAGCCGTTTACCAAATTTAAATTCAACTTCTAACTTAAAGTTATGAGGCCAAAGTTTTAGCGATTCACGATTGGAAATAAGAAGCAATTTAATTGTTACCGTTTCATCACTAATTTCAATAGAATCCAAACTAAACTCACTATTTCTGGCAAAGCCATGTTGGGGCAATGACGCGTCAGTTTTTGATTTGCCGAACCACGGCCAGCAAATTGGGATCCCTCCACGAATAGCCTTACCCATTGAATAGTTTGATTGCGGGCTGAGCCAAAGCATATCCGTGTTCAGGTGTTTTGGAATAAAAGAAGTAATGTGAGCACCTTGGAGAAAAAATTCTGCTTTGGCATATTTAAAATTAACCAAACACTTTATCAGTTCTCCTTGCCGTTCAAATTGAATAATATCTGGAAAATTAAATTTCTCTTTAAGGTGACTCAATGATCTTTGCATACTATTCCCCATTAGTCCTTGAACCGGGCTAGCATACTTAAATTTAAAATCCCGTCAATGGATTTTAAGAGTAACCTACTAAAAAGCAGCCCGGAGGCTGCTTCATAAATTAGACAAATTATCTGTTGCGTATTCTGGATCCAACCAGTCCGACTAAGACTAAGAACAAGTAGCCGAAACTGCCACTGCCTGACGAACTGGAAGTCGGATTTGGATCCGACTCCGTAGTGCTATTAAACATGGCGCTTTCGGTTCCTACTGTTAATGTTGTCTGAATAGTAGAGCTGTAGCTCGATGAGGTAGTATGCCTTACACAAACCGATTCACCATCGCCAATAGTTGCCGCAGAACTAGTAAAAGTGCCGTTACAACCGATCGAATATTCACCGTTTGAAACACTAATATTAACATCTACTGCAATTCCAGAAATGGTGACAGTGTCAGAGGTAACCTGAGTCGAACGAGTTGCGGAAGAAACGCTTGAGAAACTGAAACTATCCGGCGTTCTGTCGGGAGAGGTCGTTGAACTAAAATCTGCTGTGACGCTTCCAATATCTAGAGTTGTAGTTGTTTGAGTTACATAGTTACTTGAAGAAGTATGTCTCACGCACACGGTATCTCCAGAAGAAACCATTCCTGCAGTTGAAGTGAAACTATTGCTCATGCATCCGACTGAGTATTCTCCGCCCGTTACGCTAATCGGTACATCAACCTGGATCCCGGCTACGGTAATGGTGTTTGAAGTTTGCGCTGTGCTTATAGCAACATCAGTAACATCTGTAAAACTGAAATTATCTGGCGTGGTATCTGGAAGAGTTGTGGAAGTGAAATCAGCATTTCCATCTCCGATATTTAGGGTTGTAGTAACGACACCCAAATGTTGATCTGAGGAAGTATGTCTTACACAGACCGTTTCACCTAAAGCGATTGTCCCTGCTTGGTCAGTAAAAGTGCTTGTGCAGCCAATAGAATATTCTCCATTAGTAACGCTTACATCAACCTGGTTTGTTATACCGCTCACTGTGATTTCATTGGAAGTTTGAGACTCCGATAAATTAACGTCTGTTAGCGCATCAAACGAAAAGTTATCAGGTAATGTATCTGCGACCGTTCTCGATACGAAAGTGTAATTTCCTGCACCAATGGAAAAGCTTGTCGTGGTGACAGTGTAATAATTTGCAGACGATGTATGGCGTACGCAGAAAGTGTCGCCATTATCTACGGTACTAGTTGTGTCAATAAAGGTGCCATTGCAACCAATCGAATACTCGCCATCACTAATGCTAAATTGAACGGGTGTACCAACCCCCGTTATGGTTTGCTGCGGCGATGTTTGTTCTGTTGATAAAGGAGCATCCAGAATATCATTGAAAACTAAGCCATCTGGAGTAACGTCGTTGACGGTTGCTTTAAAAATTCCCCTACCGTGAGTCGCGGCATATAAGGTACTTGCACCATGCCAAACGAGTTCGTCTACGGAAACATTTGCAGGACCATCATTTTCTAGACTCCAGGTTGCACCGGCATCTTCACTAGTGAAAATACCAACCTCGGTGCCAACATAGAGCAAGTTATTTTCCGTTGGGTGGACAATTACTGAGCGGATCGGTGCTGGTGGAATATTGGTCGGAGAGGTACCAACAGATACATTCCAAGTTGCGCCACCATCAGTCGACTTCCATAAATTATCAGAGTTATATCCACTAAAAGTTGCGTAGATAACTTGGTTATTAAGTGGTGCAACAGTCAGGCGTAAAACTCTTCTTGAAGGTAGGGTTCCACTTATATCGGTCCAGTTCGGAGTTGCCGCTGTTCCGTCAGAAGTTTTGTATACTGATCCATCGTCGTGTCCAATATAAATAACATCGCTGTTGCCTGGTTCAACAGCGATGGCGCTAATCGACTCATTTCCACTGATGGCGGGCTTTTTACTAGTCCAAGTAGGGTTTGACGCTTTCGCATTTTCAGTTACCCATAATTCTGCAGCGCCGCCGAGTAAGCGATTTTCGTTGTTCGGATCGAGAATAAACGGCGCAATAAAGTTAGCACCTACTTCCATCGCACTATCGTAGATGTAACTCGAAGAAATTCCTCCATTGGTACTGCGGTGAATGTTTAAGTAAACGTATTCGCCATACAGATAGTTTTCATCGTTGGGATCCGCTGCGGAGAAACCACCATCACCACCAAAGGTTGTGGTCCAGTTTTCACTGTCGCCATTGTAAACTAAAGTTCCGTTATCTTGAGTTCCAGCGACAATTCTTCCATTTGGGCCAACACCCATTCCATAAAATTGAGTGATACTTAAATTATTGTTTAGCTCGGTCCAGCCGACATCGTCATTGGCAACTGTTATATCGGGAGCGGTATAAACTCCACCATCGTTGCCGAAGTAAACTTGCTTATTGTTGACGCCGTCATAATCTGGATGTTCCTGGATAAAATGATGATCCGCATGTGCTGAGGTTGGCGCTTTCCACCAGGTGCTGATCTTATTTAACGAAGTTCCTCCGTCTGTAGTTCTCCATAAGTCAATTCCCCCAACGATCACATGGTCGGGATCGACAGGATCGACCCAAATTACGTTGTCATACCAGCCTTGGGAGCCAAGATACGAGTTGCCTGTGTTGACTAAAGAATAGGATTGCCCACTATCAGTGCTCTTCCAGATTTCTCCGGAATTGACGTTGGCGGAAACATAAACGATTGTTGGGTCACTCGGCGCATAAGCAATTTCGATTCTTCCGGAAATAGAACCCAATCCAGAGGCGGCGGTCCAATTTAATCCACCGTCGGTAGAGTAATACGCATCGCCTTGTCCTCCCGCCACAAGTTTAGCGTTATCGGTTGGATCGACATTAACGTCAAAGACTCTCGCAGATAGCGTTGAGTTCCAACTTGTTCCACCGTCTTCAGAATGCCAGATCCCGGTATGAGTTGCGGCGATTAAGCGACTCGCGTCATTGAGAATGGTAAGCCGGTTTACCCAATAAAAATCGAACGAATCTTTAGTGGCCGTTAAAATATTCCACGTGGCCCCTTTATCTGTCGATTTAAAAATTCCTAAGCCACGAACATTATCGGCATTGAAAGTCCCTTCGCCGGTCCCCGCATACATTATATTGCTATTGGTTGGATCAAAGATAATCGAGCTAATTGAAAGGTTAGCCATAAAGTCATCGATTGGCGCCCAGCTCGTTCCAGCATTTTCTGTTAACCAAATTCCGCCAGAAACTGAACCGGCATATATTCTCGTTGCATCGTTAGGATCGAAGGCTAAACTTCTCACTCGGCCACCGATATTGCCGGGCCCCAGCTCTTCCCATACGGTTGAGTTAATTCCGGCATCTTTGCGCTCAAACTTTAATTGGTTTTTTACCTGATTTCTCGCCTTATGCCAATTCTCAACATTGAATTTATTGTTCTCACTCAGTTGTTGCTCGTATCTAAACTTGGCTGCTTCTCCGGGGTGATCGGGTTTGGGACCAATCGCTTTATCGATCGCTCGCTGTAATTTACTCGATGTCATTTGACAGGCATCACTTAAGGATACGCTTCGGTTAGTGCGAAGTTTGTGGATCAGATCTTCGTCTAGAGAATTAATCAATTGATGCTTATTAGAATCGAAAATAAATCCACAATGCTGCGAGTAATATTGGCTACTGCCAATATAGACAAGCGGCACAATTAACAAAGCGGATGCTAGTCTCGATATGTTGGACTTAAACATAGGCAATTCACCTTACTTGAATATTAATAGTTTGTTGAAATTGATTTGGTGCAGTATTTTTTTCATCCGATGAAATGGTAATTTGATACTTACCGGCTTGAATAAACTTAATCCGCTTTTGTATTCCGTTTTGCTCTTCAATTTGCACAAGCTGTTTGTCTTTTCTTCCCAAAGACGCTTTTAACGTCATCGTTCGATTTTCTTGATTGATAACCAAGTTTTGGTTTACATCAAGGATCAAAGTTTCTTTACCGGATTTTAAAAAGTTGTCGAGGAAATAATCAGGTGTGTCTGAACTACAGCCTGTAGCTAAAATTGAGGAAAAAAAGACAAATAATATAAGAGGAAGACTTTGCAGAATTCTCGGGAAATTTAAAGTAGGTCTAAATACTGCATAAGGCATAATAAATAGCCAGCATTATAGAAATGAGATTTATGAGTATAGTAGAACAATTAGATACAGCCAAAACGAGAGTTTTGAATTTGTAGATTGGTTTACAGTAATAGAAAAATTAATAGAGAAAAGTGAATTTGTCACTTTACTTGGTTGATTATCAAGATAAAAAAGCCCGATTAAAAAATTAATCGGGCTTTTTTATTGATTAATATAGTTTATATTTCGAAAAACTATTGCCAATTACCTGATAATGTCACACCGGAATAAGTACGGTAGGCTCGTACACCGATATGCCATGTTCCAGAGGCTGGGTTTGTGAAACTGCAAGTTTCGCTATTACCATTTCTATAAGGGCGACAGTCGTAACTTGAAGTTGTTGGCTGTGAGCCTCGTCTTACGTAAAGATCTGCATCCCCACTTCCACCTGAAATATTAAGTGAAAGATTAGCAGTACCTGCTGCTACGTCAATCGTGAAGTAGTTCCAGTTACCTTGTGATGCTGATAAGTTGGACTCGTTAATGCTTCCTGGGCCACCACCTGTATCTTCGGAATATGTACCTGTTAAACTAACACCTGAAAATGAAGAGTATCCTCTTATCATCACGTGATAAGTTCCTGCTTGTATATTACTGATGGTGCAGGTTTCATCGTTGCCGTTCTTATATGGGCGACAATCGTAGCTGGATGTGGTCGGTTCAGATCCGAACTTCACATACATGTCAGCGTCACCACTTCCACCGCTGATCACAAAGGATAGGCTAGAGGCAGATGATGGAACATCTAACGTGTATTTCAGTTCAGCACCTTGCGCACCTGAAAGACCAGTGACCGCTTCGCCATTAGTTAATTCGTTAGTTGGTGGAGGAGTTGTGCCACCTCCTTTAAAGCCCGCGATAGTTGCCGCAGTTAGGTTTAGAACTCGAGCATTGTCATGACGAGAACTCGTTCCCATTGCCGCACCATTGCGAGTTTTATTTGGATTAGACCACCAGTTAATACGGGTACAACTTGGAGAACAGTTGTATGCCATAACAGTTCTCCAACCACCTGCGCCATATTGGTAACCGTGACCAAATGCGTAAGGAGAGTTAGTCGGATCGGCTTCTGGATTATGACGAGCTGATTGCAAGTGACCGACTTCATGGCCGAAAGAATAATATCCGGTTGCACAACCGTGATAGACCGCGGCAAAAGCCGTCGCAGAGGTTGAGCCAATGTCAGATGCTAAGCCGCAATAATCTGTAACATTGGTCATTATCATTGCAACGTCAGCGCCATATTGATCACGTTTGCCATGGACCTCATCCATTACGCCATCATTGTTATTACGGAAGTAAGATAAGTCAGTGGAAAAATTACTTTCATTATAACTAACCTGATAGGTATGAACCAAAGTCATAGTCGCATCGACGCCTGAGTTTGAATAACCGGTGTTAGTCTCGGCAACGGCTAGTTCGATTAAACCCTGAATGTCAGAAACTTGTGCCTTCGCAGCCGCCGTGTAGGCAACCAGAATTTTTATGTCTGGCGCGTTAGCAGAAGCTTGTGGCGCAATGTTGTCAAAATTCAAGTTGTTAATTGCGGCATTTAAGTCTGCAGTTTGTTCCAAAATTTGCATTTCACCTGGCGGGTGATCCTGCGGCATTTTGGATTCGTCAACTTGAATAATTTGGTGAATGCCATTTGATGCTGGACGAATTCTAAAAAGCTTTCCATTTACACGAACTGAACCAGTGATACCTAGTGCAGTTTTAACTAACACGGCATCATTTTTCATAGAATGCGTTGTGTCATTTAATGAGCTTTGTGAATTATTATTTCCTTTCCAAACCAAACTGCCTTGCGGATTAATATTGGCACTTTGTCTGTCAACAATTAAGGAAATATCTTTCCCCAAATTAAGTTCGATTTGTTGTGTGTTTTGAGTTAGCACACCGGTATTTAATTGCATCTGAGTAACGCCAACTTCACCTGGTATGGAAAGTTGCACTGATGCTGAGGATTGGGATTGCTTTACTGCTTTAAATAATGGTTCTGCCGCGGACGCGGACAGGCTGCTTCCCATTAGCAAGAGCATTGCAGAAATGCCTTTGAGTTTAGGATTCATTTGATTGCCTCCACTTTCTTTAAGTGTAATTTTTATATTTGGTGTATTTGTTTTAAAAAAGAGTTGTTTTAATTGTTGAATCTGAATAAGACTTTTTGTATTTACAAATATCAAATTCGAAGACGTTTTTATTCGAAATAATTGATGGTTGGGAAGGTGAAAATTCACACTATTAGTGTGAATTATTCGCTAGAAATAAAAATATATCTCTTGGGAGTAATAATTGATATTTTGTTTTGGCGTGATAAAAAATATTTTAAGGACAATTGAGATTTTTACGTCGTATTTGTACTAAAAACAAAATTGAATATTTTTTAATCTATGACGAAAAAAGCACCGCAAAACTAGTTTTGTTGCGGTGCATCTTTTAATTTTCTAAATTAGATTCTACTCATTTACGTACTTGTAAACTCTTGGCATGGTAGATCAATCCTTCTGCTTCGGCTATTTGCAAGGCGGAGCGAGACAGTACTTTTCGGCCGAAATTGTTAACTTCCTGAACAGTCAAGACTTTTAAATAATTGGCCACGCTCAGCCCCCCTGTCTGTTTTGCGTAGCCTAGAGTTGGTAGCGTGTGATTGGGGCCACTGATGTAATCCCCAAGTGCAACAGCGCTATTAGCGCCAACAAAGAGCGAACCATAATTTTTTAGATCTGAAATCTCAACTTCTTGGTGGCAGAGCATTAAATGCTCTGGCGCAAAGTTTTCACTGAATTCGAGCATTGATTGTGGTGACTCAGCATAAATTAATTCGATTTGTTTACTTTGCAACAGAGCTCTGGTGTCATCCGAGTTTTCTAAATAACTGAGCATATCAACCAACCAGTCTGAATCATCACTTACAATGATTGAGCAAGCCATTGGATCGTGTTCTGCTTGAGCAAGAGCGTCAAAAGCCAGCCACTCGATTGGCTGATTTCGATCGCAAAGGGCTAGAAGTTCACTTGGCCCCGCTAATCCATCAATCTTAACTTTCGCTTGGACCTGTTTTTTGGCTTCATTGACCCAGGCATTTCCGGGGCCGACAATTAATTCAACATTTTCAATGTCTGAATACCCCAAAGTTAACGCGCCAATTGCTTGCACGCCACCGAGCTTAATAAATTGAGTCGCACCAGCTAAGGAAGCCGCTGCTAAAATGGCTGGATTATCTGAAGGAGAGCATGCGATGCGCTGTTGGCAACCCGCTACCTTGGCGGGAATCAAAGTCATCAATGCGCTAGAAATTAGGGGAAATCTTCCGCCAGGAATATATGCGCCAACGCGTTCAACTGGAACAACTTGCTGTCCGAAGCGACCATATTCATCCTCGAAGTAATTTGAGGTTAAACTCTGTTTTTGAAATTCTGCAAACTTCTCGATGCGTTTGGCCGCTAACTTAATGGATTTAGCCAGTTCAGAATCTAATTGATATTCATCAAACGGCTTAAGTGGAATTTTTTCCGGTTTGCATTGATCAAACTCCAATGCATATCCATCTACGGCCGCATCTCCTTCAATTTCAATTCGCCTAAGTATCTCTGTTACTGACTCGGATATTCGTGAATCATCCGCAAGAGCTGTACGTTGCCAGTCAACCGCGCGAATAATGCTAGCTTTATTGATCATTGAATCGACTCCTCAGCTCGTTGGTGATGTCGTTAATGTTAACGCCTTTTGCTACCGCATCTGTTAGAGCAAAGAAAATTAAGTCAGCCGCTTCCCAGCGTACATCGTCTCGGCTAACCGCTTCGATTAATTCTTCTGATTCTTCACGAATTTTTTCAGCTCGAAAGTCGGCTGATTGAAATAATTTACTGGTGAAGGATTTTTCGGGTAATTCCTGTTTTCTCTTGTCAAGCAAACGGTTAAGTCTTGATAAGTCAAATCCTTTTACTTGAGATGCAAAACAGCTATATCTATCTAAATGACAGGCGTTGTTTTTCTGCTGAACTCTAAACAGCAATGTATCGCCATCACAATCAAAGTCGGCTTGGACGAGTTTCTGTTGATTTCCACTGGTCAATCCTTTCTGCCACAGTTGATTGCGACTGCGGCTCCAATAGATCCCTTTCCTTTTTTCTAGCGCCTGGGTTAATGAGTCTTTATTTGAATAAGCTAGCATAACGATTTTATTAGTGTCTACATCTTGAACAATCGTTGGAATTAAAGATTGCTTTTCCCAATCTAGTTGAGTTAAAAAACAATCGATTAAGTTTAGCCGACCGGTATAGATTGACATGCCTATTTGTCCATTGGCGCCCAGTCTGGTGTACCAGTTGATATCGTCGAGATCGGTTATCCCGCCTGCGATTGTAACGGGAACATTTGACGAATCTATGACTTGTTTAATGCGAGTACGATCTAAGCCTTGTAGTAAGCCTTCTTTCTCAACCTGCGTATATAAGAATTCACTGCAGTTTTTTGCCAGCTCAGGAATTAGGTCGATTACTTTTTCGCCTTCAGTATTTTGCCAGCCTTGAGTTGACCAATAGTCCCCCTTTGCGTCGATCGCAAAAATGAGCCATTCGGGTGAGATTTTTTTTACCCATTCTTGGCGGCAATTGGTACCAATAATAATCTTAGAGGCACCGGCCTTTATATATTCTTGGGCAGTTTCGAGATCACGAATTCCTCCGCCAACGCGGCATGGCCTGCGTTGCAATAGTTTTTTAATGAGATTTTTATTACTTCCCTTGCCAAGTGCCGCATCTAGATCGATGATTGCAACTTCACCATAAACAGAAAATTCTTCGAGTAACTCAAATACATCTTCGCGCTCTAAGACTTTTTCCTTACCTTGCTTCAACTGGACTGCTTTTCCGTCCATTAGATCAATTGATGGAATCAACATTTTTATTTCCTACCTAAACTTTTCTAATATTTAAACCATTGGCTTCGAGATAGCCTTTAACTTGTCCTACGGTGTATTCGCCAGAGTGAAACATCCCCGCAGCAAGACATGCGTCAGCGCCGTTTTGGAAAGCGTCCAAATAGTGCTTTTCATTTTTAGCTCCGCCCGAAGCAATTACTTGTACCGTAACTTGGTTGCTCACTTTTGAAGTAAGCTTGGTATCGAATCCTGACCCTGTGCCATCTTTATGCATCGCCGTTAGTAATATCTCCCCCGCACCTCTATCGGCTACCTCTTTGGTCCAATCAAAGAAAACCTTATCAGTTAGTTTTCTTCCGCCATTGATGTAAACGCCTAAGTTTTGTTGTTCGTCTTTGTCAACATCGATTGCTACTACCACACATTGGCTACCATAAGCCAAGGCTGTTTGATCGATGATCTCCGGCTGTAAAATAGCGGTGGTATTTAGCGCAACTTTATCTGCTCCTGCATCGAGAAAAGCGCGCACGTCGTCCAGTTTTTTTAAGCCTCCGCCTACCGTAAAAGGAATAGATAAGTTACACGCAATATCGGTAACTAACTTAAGCGCAGTAGGGCGATTTTCATTACTTGCAGAAATATCAAGAAATACCAATTCGTCAGCGCCTTGTTGTTCATATTGCAAGGCGAGTTCGATAGGATCGCCCATGTCTCTTAATTGCTTAAAGTTGGTCCCCTTGACCACTCGTCCTTTATCAACGTCCAGACACACAATAATCCGCGGTTTTAACTCTGAACTGATTTGCTGATTCATGCTAACTCTCCAGTAATAGTCAGGGATTGCCTAATAATTTCACTACCGCACTGGGCCGATTTCTCAGGATGAAATTGAACACCGGTAAAGCTGCCTTGCTGAATTGCAGCACAAAAACGCTCTCCGTAGATGGTGGTTGCGATCGATTTATCTGAGTTTTTAACGGCAAAACTATTCACAAAGTAGACTGGCTCCTTTGGCCAATTGCGGGCTGAGTTTATAGTCTCTAAATCAGCCCAACCTACCATTGGTTTTTTTGGAAAATCGAGTCTTTCTGCTTTGCCTTTGAACCAACCAAAGCCTGCTGCATCGGGGTCCTCGTCACTTGCTTCAAAAAATATTTGCATGCCGACGCAAATGCCCAGCATTGGGATACGCTTCTGCCTAGCTTCCTCCAGAAAAGGAACCCAATTGTTTTTTCGCAGATTTGAGAGCACCGTACCAAAGCGGCCTTGCCCCGGAATAACAATTGCGCCATATTTATCAGCAGGAGGTTTATCCTTAATCTCGACCGCTAGGTCAAGACGTTCAATTGCTGCCCGCAGGCTAAATAAGTTGCCTGCCTTAGTATCTACAATGAGTATTTTGGTCATAAAACACCTTTAGTTGATACTTCGCCTTGACTGTCTGATAACGCTTCTTTTAATGCATATGCTAGAGCTTTAAAGCAACCCTCTGCCAAGTGATGGTTGTTGCGAAAATACTCAGGTTTGATGTGTAATGTCATACCGGCCGCTGATGCTAAGGTATTAAAAAAGTGCTCGAACATTTCTGTACTCACGCCGCCTAAATATTCTCGAGTGAAATTCAATTGGCCCACGTAGTAAGCTCTTCCGGATAGATCGACCGCACAAAGAATTAAAGCTTCATCCATCGGTAAAAGTCTTTGCCCATAGCGTTGCATATTCGGCAACTTGCGCCAGCTTTGCTGGAGTGCGTTACCTAAGCAAATTGCAATATCTTCTACCGAATGATGATCGTCCACTTCTAGATCACCCTTTACTTCTAGCGAAAGATCCCAGCGCGCGTGAGACGCTAGTGCGGTCAACATGTGGTCAAAAAAACCTACTCCGGTATCAATTTCGATTTGTTGATTGCCACGTACGTTCAAGCGGAGCTGGATATCGGTTTCTTTTGTCTTGCGTTGAACTTCAATTATTAAATTTTGCTCAGTCATTATTCTTCACTGGTTTTAACCAGTTCTCCAATTGATTGATATTCTCCAGGACTATGTCCGCTCCCGACTGATAGAGTGTTTTGGCGTTTCTTTTTCCAATACCAATGGCGAGTGAATTCGAGCCGTTGGCGGCTTTCATATCGTCTGGGTTGTCGCCGCACATCCAACTGAAATTTGAGTATTTGCTTTGTAATTTTTGGACTCCTTCAGGCGATGGTTTCGGTTGGTCTACGTCGTCAAGGCTAATGAGATCGACGTTTGAAAAACCAACTAGTGCGATTCCTGCGTTAGCTTCATTTCTCGGCCGGCCGGTGACTATAGCAACTTGTGAACGAGTAGAATTAATATCCGCAATCAGCTCTTTGTTAATTAGCAATTCTTCGTTGGCAACAAAACCGTCATTATTTTCGCCTAAGTACAGCTCTTGAAATTTGTCGGTAACTGCTTTCAGGGAAATATCAAATCCATCCTGCTTTAATAGCTGCTGAGTCAGAACCCAGTCATTATTAAATCCTCCATTGTCTTTTAACTCGAAAATTTGTTGTTGTTGAACCTCAACATCGCTGAAATATTTAACCGTTGCTTTTATGGTTTCGTCATAGCTACTACTAGTATCGATGAGTACACCATCCATATCCAGGCAGATTAGCTTAGGCGTTAGTACTTGTTCCAACAAAGGCATTAACCGACCTAATTCGTAGGGAATCGTAACTCTTACACAGCCGCTTAGCTCGCCTCGGTTAAAGGTTCTTACTGCGATACCATTTTTACCTAGGAAGGATTGAATTGCTTGAGCTTGTGATGGGGGGACTCTAAACAAAATGAAGTTAGCATCGCTTTTTATCGACTCAATGCCGTTTTTTATCAGCCAGTTCTGCAAAATGGTTCGGTTTTCTTTGATTTGCTTGCAGTACTCATACATTTCCGAAACGTTTCTTGAAGATAGCGCGCTATCGGCAATTTGCAGACTCGGTTGAGGTACGTTAAATGGCATGCAACGTTGACCAAACTCTTCAATCAACTTCTCGTTTCCAATTAAATATCCTAGTCTGATTCCTGCCAAGCCGTACGCTTTGGACAAAGTCCTTAGAATGACCAAGTTTTCAAATTGTGAAACTAGTTGATTGGATTTATTTGAGGCTTGCGACGAGAGAGTCTGCTCGCTAAATTCAATATAAGCTTCGTCTAAAAATATCCATCCCCCCACTTCTTTAGAGGTCTCAATGAGTTTTACTAATTTATTCCACTCGATTGATTCACCAGTTGGGTTATTGGGGCGTGTGATCACCGTTATTGCGCCAGGAGTCCGTTTAACTGCAGCTAAGGTTGCATCTAAATCAATAGTAAGATTAGAACGGGCGGAAATTAGTTGAGAATTTAGCTGCCAACTTTCATTGCCCCAAGTATATTGGGAGAAAGCTGGCAATGGTAAAATTAAACTCGATGTTTCTTTGATGATACGCATTAAAATCATAATCGCCTCATCGCCACCGTTGGTGCATAAAACTTGTGAGGGCGTAAGGCTATTCATTGTTGCGATTTTTTGCTCTAACGATAGTCTTTCAGGATAGCGCCATAAGTCTGAGAATTCTGAGGCTCGGGCTATCTCGCTGAGTTGGTCGCTACGTTCGTTAAAATCCAGCTTTAAAAAATCATTCATTTTAATAACTCCCTTAAAGCGCCTTTCGAATCGGAGTTTCTAAAATGTCGGTCGCTCCGGCGGAGATAAGTTTGGGGATAAGATCCTTTATCTGATTTTTTTGAATCGCGGCTTTAACTGCGAACCCTTTATCTTGATAAAGAGGAGAAACTGTTGGATAACGCATAGCAGGCAAGAGATCGACGATAGATTCGATTTGCTCATTGGCACAGTTCATTTCCAAGAGTACTCGGTCGCGACCATTAATAACTGCTTGCATCAAGGTGAGCAGATCTTCTATCTGATTGCGTTTTTGTGGGTCGTCGAGTGCTTTTTCATTAGCAACAAATTGAGTGGAGCTTTCCATTACGGTATCGACAATTTTCAGACGGTTGGCTCGGATAGTGGTTCCGGTAGAAGTGTTATCGATAATCATATCGGCATCTTCAGGTGGAAATACTTCGGTGGCGCCGTAAGAGCGAAGTAATTGGTAGTTAACGCCTAATTTATTTAGATAGTCTGTCGCGACATTTTTGTACTCAGAGGCGACAATCAAAGGGCGTTGTTGCATTTCCTGCCAATCCCAGTCTTCAGGGATGCAAGTAACAATTTTTACTGGGTCAAAACCAAGATCTTTTAATACCACCACTTCAGAGCGGCGCTCTTTAATCCAATCAAGCCCGGCAAAACCGATGTCGTGTTGTCCGATTTCGACCAGCGAAGGAATATTTTGGCTTTTTAATAATTTTACTTCTAAATCAAATCCGTAGGCCTTTGGTCGATAATTCCGTTCATCGCCAATGAGTTCAATACCACAGTCAGATAAAAGCTTAAGAACTTTGGTATTAATTCTGCCTTTAGGTAAAACAAGTTTAAGTGTCATTTTTTTGCCTCAGTTAAAAGTTGATTCGGTTTCGTCTCTTTCACCGAGGCATAAAAAAAGCCCCGGTTACTTGCTGGTAAACGGGGCTTTTGTGTTGTTTCGTTATTTAATGGACACGCCAAAAACCACCGTCATCGGTATGATGATGGTGATGATGCAAAGCTGTGAGTGCCATTAAAGTTTTCATACAGTCATTATGAAAAACACTTAACTAAAGATCTAATACCCAAAGGTTATTAAGTCTCAGAATTGTTTTGGACTTGGAGTTTAAAATCCTAAGAAATCATCAAGGCTAACCGGGAGATCCTAGAAGTTTTAAATATTCAGCCAAAAAGAAGATATTCGGGAATATTAAACGGTTTATGCTACATAAATTAAGGCTCAATCAACCGCGAATTGGCTTTTCTTGGCTATACTAATTCAAGGTGAACTTTTGTTTTGAATCTTAATTTTTCCTTAAGTGAATACAAAGAAATATCTCCTATTATTATTTTGAAAAGGAATTGAAAGTGACCGAAAGAGCCAAAATATTGAGCATTGACGATGAGCCCTCTAACCATGAAGTTATTCAGAATTTACTTGGGGGAGAATATGAGCTGGCCTTTGCTCAAGATGGACAACGAGGAATCAAGCTCGTTGAAGTTTTTTCTCCCGATATTGTGTTGTTAGACGTCGATATGCCTCAAATGAATGGATTAGAAGTATGCAAACAAATTCGTCAACAGCCCTTTGGAGATAATTTACCCATACTGTTTGTTTCGACTAAGAGCTCTCCGGAAGAGCGAGTGGCTGGATACCAGGCTGGCGGGGATGACTTTTTATTCAGGCCACTGGATGAGATCGAAGTAGTCAATAAGCTAAAGATCAAGTTAGCTTCAAAGTACAAAACCAACTCCCTGGAAAAGGCATCCAGCGATGCGACTAAAGCCGCGCTTGCCGCTATAAATGGCGCTGCGGAACTCGGGTTTATCATCACGCTACTGCGTGAGAGCTTTGCTTGTAACACGGTAGACGATTTGGGAGATAAAGTTTTTAACACGCTCACTTGTTATGACTTAGATGGAAGTTTGTTGCTGAGATTTGATGGTAAAAATCATTTTTATCCGGCGGAAAGCGAGTCAAATCTAAAGCAAAAAGAAAAGCAAGCGTTACAAAAAGCGCACCTCTCAGGGCGAGTCTTTGAATATGCTGGAATTGCGATATTTAGTACTCCGATTGTTTCACTCCTTATTCGTCGCATGCCTGAAGATGAAGAAAGGGCAGGAAGATTGAAGGAACATTTAGCTATTCTTGTTGAAGGCGTCGAAGCGCGATTGAAAGGGCTTGAGAATGAGCATCGCCGTAAAATAGAAAAACAGCTTTTAGAACAATCTATTGAACTCACTCACGGTTGCTTAGAGGAGCTCAAACATGGGCATCATCAGCAACGTGTAGAAACAGCAAGGATTTTGTCTGATACTGCCGAGGACATGGAAGAGCTCTTTTTAAGGCTAGGACTTGACGAATCTCAAGAAACGCAACTACTCAGTTTAATCGAGCGGGCGGAAGAGAAAACCGATGAAACTTTTCGAGAAAGTGATAAGTTACAACATCAGTTCGAAGAAATAGAGCTGCATTTGAACTCGTTGCTGGCGAGCAAAGTACGCTGATTTGTTGTTCAGATTCAGTTAATCCTAAATAATTTACCATTCATACCAACCACTTGCTTGCGAATATTTCCCATTAAACAGAACAGCCTCAATGCTGAAGAGTTATTTGAATATGTGATATCATTCGCGTCAATTAATCTATGTAATCAGAAAGCTCTATTTTAATGAAGATCTCACTGCCCAATTTCGAAGACGCCAAGATATTAGTTGTCGGCGATCTCATGCTCGATCGATATTGGCACGGTGGAAGTTCAAGAATTTCCCCAGAAGCGCCTGTCCAAGTCGTCAATGTCGGCCAAATTGAAGAGAGACCCGGCGGCGCGGGAAATGTCGCATTAAATTTGTCAACCTTGTGAAGTCAAGTAACCTTAGTTGGTTTAACCGGTCAGGATGAAGCCGCAGAGACCTTACAAACGCGATTAACTGCTGCAGGTGTGCATTGCGACTTTGAAAGGTGTGAATGCATACCAACGATCACAAAGTTACGAGTGATTAGCCGTCAACAACAACTAATCCGTCTTGATTTTGAAGAAAAAATGGATCAACACGGTGGAGAAAATATTAAGCGGCGGATGCAAAGCCATCTTGCAGATTGTGATGCGATTGTTTTGTCTGACTACGCTAAAGGAACACTAGAACATATTTCAGAGCTCATTGATGTTGCCAACGAAAATAATATTCCTGTTTTGGTCGACCCCAAAGGTAATGCCTTTGACCGCTATCGCGGTGCAACCATAGTTACTCCTAACTTACATGAATTTGAAGCTGTAGTCGGTAGCTGTTCAGATGAAGAGGAGCTAGTGGCAAAAGGTACTGAGATGCTTAAGAGATATGGTTGGCAAGCATTATTGATAACACGCGGTGAAAATGGCATGACCTTGATACGAGAAGGGGTGCCGGAGTTACATTTGCCGGCTGTTGCACGAGAAGTTTTTGACGTAACCGGGGCTGGAGATACGGTCATTGCTACTCTGGCGGGGGCTATTGCTGCGGGTAGTAAACTAGAAGACGCAGTTGCAATTTCAAATATTGCTGCTGGAATTGTAGTACTAAAACTAGGGACTGCAGCAGTCACGTCCCACGAAATACGTCGCCGTCTCAGAGTTTCTGGAGATTCGGGCACTGGCGTGATGAGTGAGCAGCAACTTAAGATTGTGGTAGACGAAGCTAAAGCTCATGGCGAAAAAGTAGTCATGACAAATGGTTGTTTCGATATATTGCACGCTGGTCATGTGAGTTATTTACAAAAGGCTAAAGCCCTAGGTAATAGGCTAATAGTTGCGGTGAATGATGATCAGTCTGTGCGCCGTTTAAAAGGCGAGGGGCGTCCAATAAATCCTCTAGATCGACGTATGTCGGTACTTGCTGCTTTAGGCTCAGTTGATTGGGTGGTTCCATTTTCTGAAGATACACCGCGAGAATTGATCGCCGGCATTTTGCCTGATGTTTTGGTAAAAGGAGGCGATTACCGGGTGGAAGAAATAGCGGGCGGAAAAGAAGTTGCTTCGGCTGGTGGTGAAGTGAAAGTGCTTAATTTCATAGATGGCGTTTCTACTACAAATATTATTGATTCCATTCATCAAAATAATGGCGTCGCTGAGGAATCTTAGTTTAGCCAATGTCATATCGACACATTCTTATAGTTGGAATTTGCCTTGCTGGATTATCAATCGTACTAGGTGCATTTGCTGCGCATGGTTTAAAGCAGATCTTAACGGCCAAATACCTCAATACATTTGAGATTGGTGTTAGGTACCAAATGTATCATGCTATAGCGCTAATTATTGTTGGTCTGGCCGGCTACCTTGAAAAGTTTAAACGGGTTTATCTATCTAGAGCAGCCTTAGCTTTTGTACTAGGGAGCACGCTTTTTAGTGGTTCTTTATATTTGTTGGCACTTACCCAAATCAAATGGCTGGGGATGATCACTCCAATTGGCGGCATCTGTTTTGTTATCGGATGGACCTTCTTTCTATTTGCAATTATTAAGTCTGAGGCGTAAGACTTAACCTGAAAATGTACTATTCTTAATAAATCACTAAGTTAGAGTTGTGTGACGAAAGAGCCTAGTAACTAGGAATAGTATTTCAATGAAAGTTTCTCAATTCCATTTCAATGATAATCAATGGTTTCCAGAGCTTCCTTCCGGGAATTCTAGCCAATTAGTACTGGCTTTCGGCGATAGGGAAGTAGTGCGGGATGTGAATTTCTTCGGTGCACTAAGTCGTGCGTTTCCGCTGGCCGAAATAATCGGTTGCACGACCAGCGGCGAGATACTTGCCACAGAGGTATACGACAATACTTTGGTGGTTACCGCAATTGAATTTGAGCAAACTACCTTGGAAGTTCTAAGTGGTAATGTTGCTGAATATCAGCGTAGTTTCGATGCAGGATTAGCACTTGCCGACACGTTAACCAAGCAAAATTTAAAGTACGTATTGGCTATCAGTGATGGTCAGCTGGTAAACGGTACTGAGCTGGTTGATGGTATCTCCCAATCGTTGCCCGATGGTGTGTTAATTACCGGTGGCATGGCGGGGGACGCTGAGCGGTTTGAAGAAACCCTGGTGTGGCATAACGATGCAATTACACCTGGCGAGATAGTGCTCTGCGGTTTGTATGGTGATGCCATAAGAGTCGGTCACGGCACATTAGGTGGATGGGATACTTTTGGTCCGGAGCGCATTATTACTCGTTCTCAAGGGAATGTACTAGCGGAGTTAGATAATCAGCCGGCCCTCTCTTTGTATAAAGAATACCTTGGTGAGTTTTCGGAGCAATTACCATCCTCAGCTTTGAGATTTCCACTAAGTCTTAAGCTGGCCGGAGAAGAAGATAGTGTTGTCAGGACAATCTTAAACATCAATGAAGATGACAATACCATGGTGTTTGCGGGTGATATGCCCGAGGGGGCATCCGCCAAATTGATGAAGGCCAATTTTGAGACTTTAATTGATGGCGCCAATGGCGCGGCCCAAGGCGCTATGAAAGCCGTGTCGCACGAGCAAGTGAAGCTGGCTTTGTTAGTCTCTTGCGTTGGTCGACGTTTGGTTCTCAGTCAAAGGGTTTTTGAAGAGCTCGAAGCGGTAGTCGAAGTGGTTGGAGAGAACACTCCTTTGTGCGGCTTTTATTCCTACGGTGAAATTTCTCCACTTATCAATTCAGTTCAGTGCAGGCTGCACAACCAGACAATGACAATAACAACCTTTAGCGAAGTGCTCGATGCATAAGTTGCTCTCAAGGCAAATCAAACGACACTATTTATGCGACAGGATGCCGCAGGATTTGACCCCTTTAATTCAAGCGATCGGCCAGGCTTATGATGACTTTGAAAATGAGAGAGCATTACTCGAACGCTCTTTAGAACTAGTTAGCGAAGAACTCAACCAACGAAACCAGGAACTTAGAAGGAAACTTCTTCAACTTGAAGATACATATAACCAGCTGGGTGAGTCGCTAGCGGTCCTCGATAGTATATTCGATGCGACCGGTGAAGCGATTCTGGCATTTGATAGCAAAAGTCGATTGATCCGTTTCAACCAAATGGCGCAAGAAATACTTGGTATTGAACAAGTTAAAAAAGTCTATGGAAGTAACCGAGTAATGCGTACCTTTTTTAAAATATTGAGCCCGGAAGAGGAGTTTTCTCACGAGCTCCGAAAGCTAAATGCCGATCCAGGATGCTTACTATTTGGGGTTATCGCGCTTAAAGATCGCCGACTATTTGAATATCATTCAACCCCTCAACTGAATGCAGGTCAATTGGTCGGCAGAGTGTGGTGTTTTCGCAATGTCACCAAAATCAAGGAAAATGAAGCGCTTGTGAAGTATCAAGCGTTCCATGACTCTCTCACCGAGCTTCCTAACAGAGTATTGTTGATCGACAGGTTAAACCACGCGATAAAACTGAGTAACCGGCAAAAAGACTTACTGGCAATCTTATTTATCGATTTAGATCATTTTAAAAAAGTAAATGATACCGCAGGCCACCAACTGGGAGACGAGCTTCTGATTGAAGTCGCCAAACGCATAAAAGGGTGTTTAAGAGAGCACGATACGTTAGCTCGTTTCGGCGGAGACGAGTTTGTCGTTTTGCTAGAAAATATAAAAAGTCATCGCGTTGCAGCCCACACCTGTCAGCGGATTAATCTTAAGCTTACAGAACCCTTTGAACTGGATGGAAATCTATTTCACATTTCATCCAGTATTGGGGTGAGTATTTATCCACGAGATGACCACCAGCCTGAAGAGTTAATTCGAAAAGCCGATATGGCTATGTATCATGCCAAAGAGAAGGGGCGTGGAACCTTCGAGTTTTTTGATAGCCCGCTAGAGCGTATTGCACAGTTTCAACTAGAATTGGAAAACCGATTGAGAGATGCTTTCCTTCAGCAGCAACTCACCGTTTTCTACCAACCTCAAGTTGATACCAAAGAGTTTAAAGTGAGGCGTAGCGAAGCCCTTATTCGGTGGTTTCCCAAAGATGGCCCGCCCATTTCGCCTGCAGATTTTATTCCCGTAGCGGAAAGAGCCGGGTTTATCAAAGAGATTGGATATTGGGTTTTAGAGCAAGTTTGTCAGCAGATTAGCAAGTTAAAAACGAATGGCGTAGATGACGTTCGGATGGCAATTAACCTGTCAGCTCAGCAGTTCGCTGATGAAACACTAGTCGATCAAATCATGAAACTGATGCAAAAATATAAGGTGGAGGGGCAAGATTTAGAGCTTGAAATTACAGAATCCATGCTGTTGGAAGATTTAGAAAAGGTCAGTGCACAGTTAACGCAACTAAGAAAGCTAAATATCTCAATTGCTATAGATGATTTCGGCACAGGTTACTCCTCCCTTAAATATCTACAAAAGTTGCCCATCGATAGTATCAAGATTGATCGCTCCTTTATTCAAGAGCTATCCCAAAACCCTGGAAACCAATCCATAGTCAATGCGATCATTTCTCTCGGACATAATTTAAAGTTGGATGTAGTGGCGGAAGGTGTTGAAGACAAAGCAATTGTCGAATTTCTGTGTTTTCGCCAGTGCGATTACATTCAAGGGTATTATTTTTACAAGCCTATGCCGGCAGATGAGCTATTAGCACTATTGACTCAACAGCGTCGATAGCAAAAGGGAAGTGAACTAGGACTGCGTCTACTTGCTCAACACTTGGTTTTTTAAGATAAGTCTTATTTCAAGTACAATACAAACAATTAAGACTCTGACTAGTTATATTATTATTGAGTCTTGTTAATCAAAATAAGTCTTCCGAGTAAATACTACATATGCAAAGCGGCAAATTAGTTGCAATTTTAGGTTGGGCGTTACTTTTCGTCGGACTGGTCTTATATATTTTCCCCGTGTTTTACCAGTTTTTTGGGTTTTACTCTGGTTTGTTAGCATTTGGTTTAATTTTTATAGGGATCAGTTTACTCAAATATCGGAAAGACCAATTAAACAGGTAACTGTGCCTAAGCTGCCTATTGCGCAATGTGAGATATCTCCTACATAAGTTGTGAGATAAATCTGTGAATAGCAGGCGTAATTGCCGTTTTGTAACCCTGGGTCTTTTCTGATCAAGTTCCTAAAACTAATCTAACTCATTGATTATTATATGATTTTAACAATGGATTAAAATTGTTGTTCGAATTTTCTTAATCCAGTCAAAATTCGCCTACTTGTTTATTTAGCGTGCTGAACTATTCTATATACCAAGCGACACGGATGACGCTGGACTTAAAGGACAAACAGAAAACGGACTTTCAAATCAAGGAATTGATACGCAAGGAAGTAGCAAGGAGCACAACTTTCATAGGATGAAAGACGAGCATACGAGGGCGACTTAGGTCGCCCTTTTTGCCTTAAATAAGCGTCAAACGCCAAGTATTTAATTCTATCTACTCTTACCTCTTATTTTTATCCTAATCTGGATCAGGCACTTTTGTTAAAATTTCGATAAAATACCCTAGTTCCAAATAACTAACTGGTCAATAAATGAGCGATAGAATTAAACAATTAATCGAAAACAATAAAGAATGGTCAAAACAGTTTGCCGAGAAAAACCCTGGGATCTTCGACAAATTGGCTAAGCTACAAAATCCAAACTATTTATGGATCGGTTGTTCTGATAGCCGAGTACCTGCTAATACGATTGTGGGCTTACAACCAGGGGAGGTTTTTGTTCATCGAAATATTGCCAACCAGGTAAACCACTCAGACCTCAATGTTTTATCAGTGTTGGAATACGCGGTTAATGTGTTGCAAGTAAACGATATCATCTTGTGCGGACATTATAACTGTGGCGGAGTGAAAGCTGCCATGGAAAACACTGAGCACGGTATCGTTGATCACTGGCTACGTTCGATAAAGGACGTCTATCAAGGTAATCTTGATGAAATTAACCAGTGCTCATCAGAAGACGATAAGTTTAATTTGCTTTGTGAACTCAATGTTAAGCAGCAAGTGAGTAACATTTGTTATACCACGATTGTTCAAAGGGCGTGGAAAAGGGGCCAGCAGCTTTCGGTTCATGGATTAATCTACGGATTGGCTGATGGATTATTAAAAGATCTTGAAGTTACTACCAACTCTGTTAATCAGCTTGAAAATATTTATCAGCTGTAAAAGCTAAGCTTAAATAGCATTAGGGTTTATTGGACTTTTAGTCAAACCATAAACCGCACTTCGACTTTTAAACCGTGCGGTTGAATATTGCTAGCGCTAATCGCGCCATTGTTGATGGCAAAAGCTCGTTTGGCTATAGAAAGCCCTAGTCCCGCACCGCCCGAAGCACGGTTTCTGTCGAAGTCAGGTCGGTAGAATGCATCAAAGATCTTATCCAGTTGCTCTTCCGGAAGTCCTGGGCCGGTATCTTCTATTGTAAGCAGAATTGAGTCGTTATCGCAGTATAGGCCGCACGTGATTTTGCCGCCTTGTCCAGCATAACGAATGGCGTTTCGAACAATATTTTCGATCCCGCTAATTAATGCGGATTTAACACCACTAAATCGGCATTTTTCAGGTAGAGCTAGGTCAATACAAATATCGGCCTGTTCTGCTTCAAAGCGGGCGTCTTCTATGACCATTCTGACCAACGGGCAAAAATCGATAAGCTCCTTTTGGGCACTTATCTCATCGGAATCTAACTTGGATAAAGCGAGCAGATTCTCAAGCATCTCGTTCATTCGAATTGATTCTTTCTTAATTCGTGCCAGTTGTTCTTTGGCTTCAATCGAGGCATTTCTTTCTGCCAGTCCCAAAGCAATTTGTAACCGAGTAAGTGGCGAACGTAGCTCGTGAGAAACGTCGCTCAAAAGTTGTTTCTGAGAACGTAAGGTAGTAGAAAGATGCTGACCCATTTGGTCAAAATCTCTCGCAAGCTCGCCAAACTCATCACTGCGCTGGCTTAATTTTTGAATTTCTTCACTTTGCTTAAGATTGCGCGATAATTGATTAGTCGCGTCTTGAAGGCGCCTTATTGGCCTTGTTATTAGCCAAGATAAAACAAAACTTAGTGGAAAACTAATTAGAAAAGTGACAACTAATAAACTGCGCGCAAAGTCGCGAAAAAAATTACCCAGGATATGTCGAGTGAATCGAGGTGCGGTATGGCGTGAGTACACATAGTAGGTTTGGCCTTTTACTTCAATTTTTGTCCCGCCAAAGTATCCCTCTCGATTTTGTCTTACTGATAGTAATCTGCCTTGGCGCAATACCCTGGAATGTAAATCAAGCAATACTTCGGGCACGTCGCGGTTAAAAATCTCAGTCGAGCTTTGATCGAGGAGGAAAGCATTCCACAACATTTTTTTAGCAAGGTTATCTCGGCGCGTACGTTTGACAATTTTTTTTACTTTAGTCGTAAGAAAATATAATTCTTTTTCTACCGGTGGCGGTAAGGGGCGATAATGTGGTTTGTCGCTACTGACGTAAGCAATAAATAAGTGAGTGGTGACGATTAGCACCAAACTAATCCAAAACCAAAGTAAGATCTTCCAAAATAGTTTGAATTTAAATTTTGGTTGTTTGTGTTTAGTTTGAACTATTTCTGCGTGAGCCACTAGTGACTCCAAACTAAATATTGATAGCCGTTGCCTCGAATGGTTTTAATCCTTTCCTTATCTAACTCAAATACCCCCAATTTTTTTCTCACATTACTCAGGTGCATATCAATGCTTCTATCAAAGGGCTGTAATTTTTTGCCCAGGCACACCTCGCTTATTTTTTCTCTAGAAACTAAGCTCCCTGCATTTTCCAGTAGTAGCTTCAGCAGGTCGAACTCGGTTGAAGTCAGCTCAATTTCTATTTCGCCAACTTTGACTTGACGATTACCTAAATCAAGAGAAACGTCATCCACTTGAATAAAATCGCTCGCAGTATGGTTCGACTGAACCTGGGTTAAGCGTCTGGTGACGGCCCGAATTCTTGCTACTAACTCGCGGGGATCGCAGGGTTTGGCTACGTAATCATCCGCGCCCATCTCTAACCCAACGATGCGATCGACTTTGTCGCCCCGAGCGGTAAGCATGATGACAGGCAACTGCGTTTTTTGGCGGATCTCTGCGAGTGCTTCAAACCCATTTTTCTCTGGCATCATAACATCAAGAATCAGCAAGTCGTGTTGTCCCGAGCGGGCCCTTTCGATGGCCGCTTGGCCGGTATGCACCAAGTAAACATTAAATCCTTCTTGCGATAAATAGTCCTTTAATAATTGGCATAACTCTACATCATCATCTGCAATCAGAATATTGTTCATATTTTGGTTATTACTCTCCAAAGTGCTTTTAGCTTGGACCTTTATGGCCATTTTCGGTTCAAGTTTAACATAGTCATCGGACCGCATTAATAAATGCATAAGCCTCTTTACACAACCTTTACATTGCCTGACAGCACTTTGCAATTATAGCGATAAAATGGCAATCGTTAGAGATTATTAGAGCAATTTATCCCTGGCAAGCGAAAACAAATTCCAGTTGAAGAGGAACAAGCGATGAACAAAAAAACATTAATTTCAGGTGTGTTATTAGTGGGATTATTGAGCGGAGCAGTTATGGCTCATCCCAAATTTGAATCGGCGGCTGAAAAAGCTGAATTTAAGGAAAAAATGAGGCATGGTAAGCATCATCGAATGGAAGATGGCAAAGACCTTTTTCGTGCCGCGTTGCGTCATCTAGATCTGACAGATGAGCAAAAAGAACAGTTGAAAGCTGTTAAGAATGCCAAGAAAGGAACCTTCAAAGTAAAACGTCAAGAGATACACGGTTTGAAAAAGCAAATGCGGCAATTGATGAATGCTGAACAAATTGACGAGGGAGCAATCAAGGCGTTGAGTCTACAAATTGCGGAGCTTAAAGCCGATCAATTAATCCAGAGAGCCCAACTGAAGCAAGAAGTGATGAAACTGCTTACTGACGAGCAAAAATCAAAGCTAGAGGCAATCAAAGAAAAGCGAATTGCGAAAATGAAAACTCGTCACGAGAAAATGAAACAACGATTTGAAATGGAATAAAACGGCCATTTTTTATAGGATAAATAAAGGCCTTTGAATTAGGCCTCTTTCGCAAGAGGCCTTCAATTACTACATTGAAAATCCTCCCTAAAATAGCGATGATTTTGGACTGTTTTTTGACCTAGATCATTTAGCTTGTTTTTAAAACGCAGTTTTTTAAAAGTACCTGATTTGAAATTCATTATATGATTAACCCTCTTACACTAGGTGTTCCACCACACTATAGTACATCGGGCCTGAGCGCTGTCTGGACTTATTAACTTATACTCGTTATTCTCTGGTCCATACTTTAAATGAATAAGTCTAAATCATGATAAAAAATATTGTTATCGTCGGCGGCGGAACGGCTGGCTGGATGACGGCTTCTGCGTTAGCTCGTCACTTACCTGAAGCATGCGATATTACGCTCGTTGAGTCAGAGCAAATCGCTAAAGTTGGGGTTGGGGAAGCGACAATACCGGTTATACGCCAGTTTAATGCTGCATTGGGAATTGATGAAAAAGAATTTATGAGTCGCACCAATGCCACTTTTAAGTTGGGGATTCGATTCGAAAACTGGGCGAGAAAGGGCGACGCATATAATCATGCGTTTGGATTTTTTGGAAGGCCTATCAATGATATTTCGTTCCATCACTTTTGGCTAAGTATCAACCAGTCAGAAAAAGATGCCTGGATACATGACTTTAATGTACCGTCAGTAGCTTCCGATCTAAATCGATATGCTCATCGCCAATATAACGATGAACAAATGGGCTCAAGATATTTTTACGCTTTCCAGTTTGACGCACATTTGTATGCAGATTATTTAAGTGAGTGGGCACAGCAAAAAGGAGTTACTAGAAAAGAAGGTATTGTTAATGAGGTTTCGACCAATCCTGAAAATGGATTCATTACAGGGTTGACTTTAGATAATGGAGAAGTCATTTCCGGTGATCTATTTATTGACTGCTCGGGGTTTAGAGGATTATTGATTAACCAAACACTAGGCATTGATTTTCTAGACTGGAGTCATTGGCTCCCCTGCAATCGCGCTTGGGCCGTTTCTTCCGCTTACCCTTCTAGAGATGCAGAAATACCTCCTTATACCAGAGCTAAAGCACTTACAGCCGGGTGGCAATGGCGGATTCCTCTGCAAAATAGAACCGGTGATGGTAATGTTTTTAGTAACAACTTTATCAGCGAAGATGAAGGACTCAGTCAGCTACTAGAGAATATTGAAGGTGATGCAATCAATGAACCCCGGCTATTAAAGTTTACTACCGGAAAGCGTGACAAGCTCTGGCATAAGAACTGTGTCGCGATTGGGTTATCTGGAGGCTTTTTAGAACCATTAGAGTCGACGAGTATAGCGTTAATTCAGGGGGCGATAATGTTGCTCCTCAAACATTTTCCGGACAACAATTTTGACCCGATTCGGGAGCAAGAGTTTAACCGTAGGATGACCCAGAAATATGAGGAATCGAGGGATTTTCTTATTCTTCATTATCACGCAACAGAAAGAGACGATACCGAATTCTGGAATTATTGCAGAACTATGAGTGTTCCAGATGAAGTGAAGTTCAGGATAGAATTGTTCAAAAAGACAGGCTTTGTTTCCCACAATCAATCTGATCTGTTTATTGAGCACAACTGGCTTGCAGTGTTGTTCGGGCAGCGAATAATTCCTGAGAATTATGACCCTCGAATAGAAAGATTTGCTAGTCAAGAAATCAAAGAGCTATTGCAAGTTATGAAACAGGAAACCAGAGATGCTGTTACTGCAATGCCTATCCACAATGAAACGCTAAAAAATTATTGTGCGGGTGACTTGATTTCTAATTTTGAGCAAGCCAAGCGCTAAATTGAGAGAAGTAAAAATGGACAATAAAAAAATTAGACAAATTGTTATATTCGGCGATGGTGTTGAAGCTCAACTAGCTGCGTTAGTCATAAAATCTCAGTTTGATGAAGAAAGCTTTGCAGTTTCTATTGTCAGTGGTGGTTCCCAAAATTCTTCTTATGCACTTTCTTTGCAGCCGGAGTCGATTTCAATATTCAATCTAATTGGCTTAGACGAAAAAACACTCATGCGTAATGTAAAAAGTAATTTCAAATTTGGAACACTTTTTGAAAACTTGGATGGTAAGGGTAAATCGTGTTTTCAGCCTTTTGGTACTCATGGTGGGCCAATGGATTTGGTTTCCTTTCAACACTTTGCGATTAAGAAGAGAATCGAGCAAGGTTCCTTTGACTATAACGATTATTCGCTTGCCGCCAAGGCCGCGTTAGCCAATAAGTTTGTCCATCCACAAAACCCTGGTTCATTATTGTCAACATTGTCCTATTCCTTGCATTTAAGTGCCGAAGATCTTGAGGCTCTGTTTGCACATCGCTGTCGAGCACTGGGGGTGAACGTTATCCAAGGTGCGGTAAAAGAGGTAAATACTTCGAACGACAGAATTACTAATGTGGTATTGGATGATCTGACACAAGTTAACGGGGACTTTTTTATAGACTGTACTAATCAGATTGCCAATCCGTTTGCTGAGGCCATGGAAATTAAGATTAAGTCCTGGTCTGAGTGGTTTGAAAATGATCGCGTTGCTAGGGTTTTTAGTTCCAATGAGGGCGAAGAGTTGTTTACTCGTGTAAAAGCGGATAGCAATAAAATAGTTCGTCAAATTGGTCTGGCAGATGGTAGCGCTCAAGATGTTTATTACTCAAGCAGGGTTACTTCTGCTGAAGAAGTTGCTAGAGAGCTAAAAAGTGATTCACTCGCGAAAGATGTGGTTGATGAACAATTTATCATAGGTACCAGAGAGGTTGCATGGAAAGGAAATTACCTTGCGTTAGGCAGAGCTTTTGGACAATACGAACCGCTTAACGCATCAAACTTTCACGGTTTCATTGTGGGATTACAAAAGTTCATTGCCCTATTTCCAAGAACCGATGATTGTGAGCTGGAATCATTCGAGTTAAACCGCAAGTTGAACTTGTGGTACGAGAATATGCGAGATATCAATTTACTTTATCATCTTTCCTTAGAACAAAAAGCGGGTAACTCAAGTAATAATCTGTCCGCAATAAACTTGGAGAAGTATCCACAGTCTTTCCAACATAAATTCAAGACTTTTATTGATAGTGGACAGTTAGCCTATTATGAAGAAGAAGCATTTTCTGAACCTTTCCGATCAAGCCTGTATTTGAATCTTCAATTTTGGCCATCTGCTTATGATCCTCGAATGGATAGATTCGATATGTCGCAGATGAACACCAGATTTGATGAGATGAAAAGTGCGATAAATTCGACCGTAGCCCAGATGCCAAATCACTTACAGTATCGAAGCCAGTATTTAGATTCATAATTGATAAGTATTGCTGGCCAGGTTGTTTATTGAGCCGACGAACCTTGTTTGTTTGTCGGCGGTTAAGATAAAGGTCCAGCATTCATTGGCGAAAATCGAATCAAGAGTAATAGGTAAGCTCAGAAGCAAATCCAAGCGGAGGTCGATCGCTTACACTTAGCAAAGTCTAAACTGACATAGACAGTGAACGTTTCTGACGCAAGTGCATCAGGGGCCAGCGGTATTCTCTTTAGCTTTTTGATTGAGGCTTTTAATGACTCTCGTAGCGAGTCCTCAAATTGGCCCTCAACTACCTCTATTTCTAGCACGACCATTTGGTTTGTATCCGGGCGCAGGTGAACTTTTAAACGTGCTTCCCCCTTGGGCTTTCTGCGTACTGTCATAGAAGGAACCGGGCGAGCTTTGTTTTCAATATAGTTTTCAACATTGAGTATATAGTCTTCTCTCAAGGTATCATAAAGCTGGCTTACAAAAAGCGATTCGTCGGTCTTTATTGGAGGCTTTTCTTTTAGCTGAGCCACGGTTTTTTTAGTTGACGGTTTTTGTGGTGTGTTGGTTGGCACAACTTTTGTTTTTGAGACCTGATTTTTCGGTTTCAGTTGAGGTTTGCTTGATACATTGGTAGTGCTTTCGGTTTTCGCTTGCTTCTGGTGTACCGGCTTTTTGTCCTGTGAGCCTTGAGCAACTATAGGGCGGTTTGGCTGGTTCTTTTTAACTGGGAGTGGTTTTGCTTGGGCATGCTCCGTTTGTACTAGTGACTTTTTTTGCAGCGCCGACTTAATCTGCTTATTTCTGTCTCTATATCTATCATCAAGAACTAATTTTTCGTAAGACTTCAATCGAGTAGTGTTCGGCTTTTCGCGTATTTGATCGGCAAATTTTTTCGAAGTCGACCTATCGCTATACCAGTAATTAACGAGCGCATTTTGAAAATTCTGATCTTCGATAAAAGCGAGTTCTTCACCATTTAATAAGATCCCTGTGCCGACTGAAGGGCGGATATCAAAAGTGAGTCGGTCGCCGCGATACATATTGTGATTGACTACACGCTTAAATGCCAGTATTGCGGGTTCCATGCTACGAATCTTGCTACGAGAAGTGCCAACTAACAAAGCGTTTAACCAGAGTTGACTATTCCGTCTAGCAGAGTATTTGTTAATAATATATCTAGCATGCATTTTGAATGGCGCAGGCCGATCAAGAAAAGCTTGTGTAGACTCTGGTGGAGAACCTGACGTGGCCGCCATATAAATTGGTATATTGAGTTTTTCTAGGGTAGCCAAGCCCTTGATTTCTGAAGCTATGCCTGAGCTGGAAACAACAGAAAACAGTAAGAACAGAAAATAATATAAATAGCGCTTGTTATACAAATAAATTTCTCTGCGGTATAGAAATCGTTTCGATTAAAATGGTGAAATAGTATAAATGATAAAAAGCTTACCAATCTCGAAGCTAACTTATTACAGTTTAGTCGATGATATTAGGTCAGATTAAAAAATTCGAATTAATCCGTGTTTTAGCTGAATACTCGGTGTCTACAAATTGGAAAAGTAAGAGTTCGATGTTTTTTTATTGAATGGTCTCTATTTCGTTTTTTAACCAGAAAAATTACTGAAAATTACAAAATTTTCTCTATAGGGTGGATATTTGCTAAGCTTTCTTCGCTATTTATTATTTGATGAAAGTCTTTTGCCATTTGGTGGCTTTTGTCCAATACCGTTTGCCAATATTTAAGTCGAGTTTTTTCATCCATCTTTTCAAAATCGGTACGGTCAGAAATTTTTCCATAAGGTAACGAAGCGACATGCCTTTGTGATGGTGTAATCAGTACAACATTATGGTAGTTGGCAATTGCAGCCTTTCGAGATTTTATTTTTTTATCAAACCAACCGGGTTTTAAAATAGGGAAAAAATGGGGGTACAGGACTAGCTTATCGGTTTGGAAATTAAGATCCAGGTGATAATCGATAATACCGCCATCGCGATAAATTCCGTGAGGAGCGCCTGGAATATCCCGAATCCCTCGTAAAACCAGAGGAATCGACCCTGAGGCCATTAGAACTTGGTGAATATTCTGCGAGGTTAGTGGGATGTATTGAGTGGGGAGATCATCAAATTGGAAGTAACTGTGGCTAAAGTTGGGGTTATTGGTATAAAAAATAAAGCGCTCGAAATGATTCCGAATTTTTTGTCTTGACCAGGCGTTTGTCGCCGCTGCAGTAATTAGTCCGGCTAGTTGCACGGCCTTATTTTCGGAACGATTGAGACCCTTTGCTCGGGCAACGATGAAGTGGCTTTGCACCAGTTGGCTATTCGCAATTTCTGCTTCACCTGTGGTACCGAGTACTTTATCTAGCATTTGGATCGCCTTATCGCTGATTTCATGCACATCAGGTTTTGCGGAATAGGTTTCTCGAGAGTAGTAATGTGCCAAGCGCTTTATCGCACCAACCGGATCTTCTTGTGCAAGGCATGCCATACGCCATGAACCGGCGGATGAACCGATGGTTCTAATTGGTTGAGTTCTGTTATTAAAAAATTCGCCAAATAAATAACAGTCAAGACCAAACAAAGTAAACCACTTAGGGCCGCCGGACGCGCCTGCCATTACTTCAAATTGTTCCGCTTTAAAACCATTTTGTCTTATTTTGTTTAACGCGGTTTGGCCAGCATAAATTTCTATCGATGACATAGGGAAGCTACTTTGAATCAGTTTGTTTTAGCGTGTTGAAAAAACTATTCAACAGAATCTACTCTAAACCATTGCAGATCTTCAAGTCGTAAAGCACTTAATTGTCGACCCCATACGCAGCCGGTATCCAATGCAAAATAGTTGGGTTTGTCACATTCTCCGACTAGAGATGCCCAATGCCCGAATAATACTTTGTATTTGGGTTTCTTCTTGCGTAGTTGATACCAGGGGTATAAGAATGGCGGCTGAGATCCCGGCGCGCCCTTGGTTTTTAGCTCAAGTTCACCGTTGGCATAGCAAAACCTCATTCGAGTCAATCCGTTGGTAATGTAGCGAAGCCTTGCTAAATCTTTGTGGTCTTCACTCCAATATGCAGGAATATCTCCGTACATGGCGGCAAAAAAATTATTAGCTTTATTAGATTGGATACATTGGGTTACTTCGTCAGCATAGTTTTGTGCCTGTTTAAAGCGCCATACAGGAGGGATCCCTGCATGAGACATGACGAATCCCTGCTCTTTGTCAGTAATCATTAATGGCTGTTTTTTTAACCATTTAACAATCTTGTCGCGGTTAGGTGATTTTAAGATTTCATCCAATGTATCTTTGGGCCGTGCGAAGTGCTCTCCAGACTCGACTGCCAGAAAGTGAAGGTCATGATTACCCAGCACACAGCGCATATTTTTCTTATATTTTAGAGCGAACTCCAGAACTTCGAGAGAAGCTTTGCCACGATTGATGAGATCGCCTGCCAGCCATAGCTTGTCCTGATTGGGATTAAACTGAATTTTATTGAGAAGCAGAATGAAAGTCTGGTAACATCCTTGGATATCACCAATGGCATATGTCGCCATATACTAGATACTTTATTTATAACAAGTGATTGATGTTAGTTACTTTACAATAATTGTAACGGTTCAGCGAGCGTTTAAAACGAACAGTTACTAATAACAAAAGATTGTAGGTGTATACAACTTATCATTAGCGGGGAAGTCAAGGATAGTCCATTCATGTCAGATCTTGATTCTAAGTCTACTCCCAAAACAGCGGTAATAACCGGCGCTAGTTCCGGTTTCGGATATGCTACAGCGAAAAAATTTGCCGCCGCCGGTTGGAAAGTTATCGCATTAGCAAGGCGTTTAGAGAAACTCGAATCATTAAAACAGCAGCTCGGACAAGAAGTTTGTCAAATTAGAGAGTTCGATGTTACAAAACAAAATGACATAGATAATTTCCGTCGATGGTTAGCTGATGAGGCCATTCAAGTTGATCTGTTAGTCAATAACGCGGGGTTGGCCTTAGGACTTGAGCCGGCGCATAAAGCTGAACAAGAAGATTGGTATACGATGATAGATACCAACATAAAAGGCTTAATCGCGATGACTCGGGCTTTGTTGCCGCGCATGGTTGAAGCCAATACCGGACACATTATTAACATCGGTTCTATTGCTGGAAGTTATGCGTATCCCGGCGGCAACACTTATGGTGCGAGCAAGGCATTCGTAGCTCAATTTAGCCTAAATCTTCGCGCTGACCTTGCTGGAACGGCAATAAGGGTAACCAATATTGAGCCTGGATTAGCAGAAACTGAGTTTTCGGTTGTCAGGTTTCACGGTGACCAAGCAAAAGCAGATTCTGTTTATCAGGGGGTTCAGCCATTAACAGCAGATGATATAGCCGAAAGTATTTTCTGGAGCGCCAATTTGCCTCCTCATGTCAACATCAATCGCATTGAAGTTATGCCTACATGTCAGGCTTTTGCGCCATTAACAATAAGCAAATAGGCAGAAATGGTTAGCTCAGCAACAAGTTTAGACCTAAAAGATGTTGGGCATCGAAGAGTTCTTTTGTTCTGTATTCTGTGTGGCGTGATTGGATTTACCGCCAACCTGTTCCCGGTTTTTTTGTTTGGTGAATTGACCTTAATTTTTGGCCCGGCAATGAGCATATTAGTGGCACTTTGCGTAGGACCTATAGCCGGTGCATTAGTAGCGTTTGTCGTTTCTATCGCTTTGATGGCGAGTTGGGAACATTCATTTGGTTATTTAGTTTTTGTTCCTGAAGCATTTATCGTCGGTTGGCTTTATCGAAAAGGTTGGAATGAGCTTTTAGCCGTAGCTTGTTATTGGCTGACTATCGCCATACCTTTTGTAGCCATATTACTTTTCTTTTATAGCGTCCCCTCTTTAGCTGTTGATTTAGTTGGAAAGTATTTACTCAATAGTTTTTTTTATACGTTAATTGCTTCGGCGTTAATGTGGTTTTTCTCTATTCCTAAGCAACTTAAACTCGCCCCCGCTAAATCATATACTTTACGCACTCAGGTCTTTACCATTTTGATGGTGAGTATGACTTTGCCACTTGTTTTCTTCATGATTTACTTTGCTAAAAACATGCTGCAAAACATAAAGTTTCGGGCAAGTTATCAGCTGGAAAACAACGCAAAATTAATTGCCAGAGAACTGGATAATTATTTGCATGCCAGTGAGTTTGCGATTAGTAAGCAAGCTGAGTTGCTTGGATTGAAAGCAGAAAACGATCGCTATTCATTAATTGCGTTGCGTCAATTTCACCAACAGAACCCTCGATTTTTATCGGTATTCGTAGCCAATCCCAATGGGCAAATAGAGACCTTTAACCCGATCGAAAAAGTACCTGAAGGTAAACCGGTTATTATCGACAGAGAATATTTCCAGCAAGCAGTGCTGGGCAATGTATATATTTCTCAGGCGTTTCGCGGGAGAGGATTTGGATTCGACCCTATAGTAACGGTAAGTGCTCCAATTAAAATGCCTGATTCTGAACAAGTCGTTGGTGTTTTTGCCGGATCGCTAAATTTGTATTCACTTAAAGAACTTGTTGCTGACGCTAGTGCAAGCTCTCCATCATTTCAAAGATTAGAACAGCAAGTCTTGATTACCGACAAAAATGAAAAAGTAATTTATGCTTCAAGGCCTTTGAACGTCAAACACTTGCAAAAAGTTGACTGGAAAGCGGTAGAGTCTAACCATAATCCTGGCTTCTATAAAGTATCGGTAAGTGAGCAAGATATCATCTCACGTTCTTATACGTTAAGTAATGGCTGGCAAATAAGAACCATGTTTAGCGCGAAAAAATTTAATCAAATTGCGCGTAAACGATACCATAAACTGAGTTTAGCCTTACTCGCTGTAATGCTGACAATTGGCGCTTTAGCGGCATTTGTATCCAATCAGATAAATGGTCCAATTAGTTGGCTCTTGAGAAGGACCCTCGCATTCAATGTCTCTAATAAGAAGAATGCTAAGCCAATGCAGATTTCTCCTTATGTTCCATCGGAAATGGTAACGTTAGTCAGGGCCTATGAGTCAGCCGAAAGAAGATTAAAGATTGCCTTTGAAGCTGAGCGCTTACACCAGCAAAAAAGAGATCATGCCGAAAAGGCCAACGAGGCAAAGTCGGTGTTCCTTTCGTCGATGAGTCATGAGTTAAGAACTCCTCTAAATGCGATATCCGGCTTTTGTCAGTTGCTAAAAGAAGAGGATTCTTTGACTTCTGATGCAAAGGAACTAAGCAATGAAATATTTATCGCCTCTCAGCATTTAATGCTATTGATTAATGACATACTTGATTTATCGAAAATTGAAGCGGGGCAGCTGCATTTAAATGTTGAAGATGTTGGGCTGGTTAAACTAATCGATAATAGTTTAAAGCTTGTTTCAAATCAGGCACAATCAAAACACGTTGCAATTAATTGGCAAAAGCGTGAGCAAGAAACCTATGTAAAAGCAGATAGACTTAGGTTGAAACAGGTTTTGATTAATTTGCTCAGCAATGCGATTAAATACAATCGCGAAAATGGTGAAGTTTCAATATCGATTAATACCGATCAAACAAGTTGCGAAATTAAAGTACAAGATAATGGGGTTGGTATCGAAAGTAAGAAATTGGCGCAAATGTTCAAACCGTTTGAGCGATTGGGGCAAGAAGGTGCGGGCATTGATGGATATGGCATAGGTTTGATGGTTACGAAAAAACTCATTGAAGCTATGCAAGGTGAAATTGATGTATCTAGCGAGGTAGGTCGAGGTTCTTGCTTCAACGTTATTATTCCGCTGGCCTCAAAACAACAACGGGAAGCTGCTCGTCAAACGGTAAAGCCGCTATTTGATATTGAGCCGTGTCGGGTGTTGTATGTTGAAGATAATGATGTAAACGCCTTGGTTATGGAAAAAGCAATGAAACGTTTTCCGCAGATCGAGTATCAAAGAGAGGCTACCGGTGAAGCGGGCTTGGCAAGAATGAGGGCGGCTCAATTTGACTTTGTTCTGCTTGATATTACGTTGCCGGATATGTCCGGTTTCGAAATATTGGAGACGATTAAATCCAATTCAAAATTCGTCTTCAATCATGTATTTGCAGTTAGCGCCAATGCGCTTGCTGAAGATATTCGACGTGGGTTGGAATCTGGTTTTGATGAATATTTGACTAAACCGGTTAGGTTTGAGCTTTTATTTGAGTTAATCGTGAAGAGACAAAAGTGATTTAACTACCTCTGTCTCTTTAGAATACGCTTAACCTAGTGCTGATTTTTGTGCTTCAACAAGCTCTGCAATGCCTTGTTGCGCTAATGACATCATTTCTTGCAATTCTTGCTGGCTAAATGTGGCGCCTTCCGCAGTTCCTTGCAGTTCGATAATACCTTTGCTTTCATCCATAATGACATTCATGTCGGTTTCTGCTTTAGAATCTTCAGCGTAATCAAGGTCGAGAACGGGAGTGCCCTGATATACGCCTACTGAAATTGCTGCCACCATGTGCTTAAGTGGATTGGTTTTTAGCATATTGGTCCTCAACATGTGATTCAAACAATCGACCAATGCAACACATGCCCCCGTAATTGAAGCAGTACGAGTACCTCCATCAGCCTGCAATACATCACAGTCTATAGTGATTGTATGTTCTCCTAGCATTTCGAGATCAACCGCCGCTCGTAGTGAACGACCAATTAAACGCTGAATTTCTTGGGTGCGCCCAGTCTGTTTTCCTTTAGCTGCTTCACGTATATTTCTTGTGTGAGTTGCTCGTGGTAGCATGCCGTACTCTGCAGTAAGCCAGCCTTGGTTTTTTCCCTTCAAAAACCGTGGCACGCTGGCTTCAACAGAGGCATTGCACAGAACCCGAGTTTCACCGACTTCGATCAGCACAGAGCCTTCTGCATGATTGGTAAATTGGCGCGTAATTTGGATTGGTCTAAGTTGGTTGCTGGTTCTACCACTAGGGCGCATTGGTCGTCTCACGTTAAGCTTATTGGAGCGACGATTTTAACTAAATAAGCTAAGATTTTGTATGATTTATCGAAATTAATCGCTACAGAGGTTACAATTTCGAATGAATGACAACAGCTCAAAAATATTCAGGTTATAGATATGATTCGAAGTATGACTGCCTTCTCTCGCTTTGCGGTGGAAAAAGACTGGGGAAATGCAACGTGGGAAATCCGTTCGGTAAATAGCCGATTTCTGGAGACTAATTTTAGATTGCCTGAGGCTTTTCGTTATCTAGAATTTAAGTTTCGAGAAGTTGCCCGTAAAAAACTCAATCGTGGCAAACTTGATTGTAGCTTGCGTTTAGATACATCAAGTGCCGCGGAAGGTGGCCTTTCGCTCAACCAAGATATGGCAAGGACATTACTTGAATCGCACCAAGCTCTCCAGGAAATGGCTGGAATAAAACAGGATATAGAGTTGACTAGAGTATTATCTTGGCCAGGTGTTACTCAAACTTCTGAAGTTGACGCTGAACAAATGGAAAAAGACCTTGTTTCGGGATTCGAACAGGCGTTGTCACAATTGATTAGTATGCGTGAGCGAGAAGGACAAAGCTTGGCAGAGATCATCAACCAACGTTTGCAAGGTATGACTGAGCAAGTAGGCTTAGTTAGAGAGGAAATGCCGGCCATTATCCAGTGGCAAAGAGAAAAGTTACTTAATCGATTTGAAGAAGTAAAACTGGAATTTGAAGAACAGCGTGTCGAGCAAGAAATGGTTTTACTGGCACAGAAAGTTGATGTTGACGAAGAGTTGGATAGATTGGATACCCACATCAATGAAGTAACCCGCCTGGTTAAAAAAGGCGGTTCTATTGGCCGTCGCTTAGACTTTCTGATGCAAGAGCTTAATCGAGAGGCAAACACCCTTGGTTCAAAGTCGATCAATGCAAAAACAACAGCTGCTTCCGTTGAACTAAAAGTATTGATTGAACAAATGCGTGAACAGATTCAGAATATTGAATAATTCGTTTACTGATTTTCTGTCTGGTAAAAGCTAAATAAAGAAGTGTATCGAAATCATGAATCATTCGACCCAGTCAAACCATCATTTACAATTAGGAACATTATATGTCGTTTCCGCACCTTCTGGCGCTGGTAAAACGAGTTTGTTAAAACAATTAATGACCGAAGTTGGTGGAGTTGAGACATCAATTTCGCATACGACACGAGATGAACGGCCGGGCGAAAAGAACGGTGTAGATTATCACTTTGTCGCTAAATCTGAATTCGAAACCTTAATTGAACAACGGGCGTTTTTTGAGTATGCCGAAGTGTTCGGTAATTTTTATGGTACTAGTAAAGCGTCCATTGAGCAGCAACTGGCAAATGGTACAGACGTAATTTTGGAAATTGACTGGCAAGGTGCACGCCAGATTAGAGAGCAATTGCCTGAAAGCCGTTCAATTTTCATTCTTCCTCCTTCCAAAGAAGCGTTGCGTCAAAGATTGGATGGTCGCGGACAAGACGAGCAAACCGTAATAGATAAGCGAATGAAAGCCGCGCAAAGTGAAATGTCTCACTTCGCTGAATATGATTATCTAGTTATAAATGATGATTTTGACCTTGCGGTAAGCGAATTAAAGGCGATTTTACTGGCGGAAAGGCAGAAATTGGCCCGCCAACAGCAAAAACATGCTCAATTGTTGGGCAATCTTTTGGACTAATTCTGAATATAGGGTAAACTATGCGGCCCTTTTCTTGGAGCAGACGCCAAAACAGGCCATAATTAACCAAGAATAGGTATTAAACTACGTTCAGATTTTTGGAATTAACTAATTGGAGTAGCTAATGGCACGAGTTACAGTCGAAGACGCTGTCGATAAAGTTGGGAATCGTTTTGACCTAATCATGGTTGCATCAAAAAGGGCTCGTCAGCTGGCTACCGGTGGCAAAGATCCTATGGTCGACTGGGATAATGATAAGCCGACAGTGGTGGCTTTACGTGAAATAGAAGAAAACTTAGTTAACACAGAAAATGTAGATCGTCTAGGTTCTTCTGCTGTTGAAGAAACAGGCGAACTCATCGAAGAATAACCTGTGTAGTGATGTCCGGAGGCTTGGGTGTATTTGTTTAGTGGACTAAAAGAGCAATTGCTCACTTACTTAGACCCTTCCCAAGTCCAGGAAATCCAAGATGCATATATCTTCGCCCGTGATTCCCATCATGGGCAGCTGCGCTCGAGCGGCGACCCCTATATTACCCACCCTGTTGCGGTTACAAAAATCCTAGCCACTTTACACCTTGATAAACAGACCTTAATGGCTGCTTTACTACATGATGTGATTGAAGACTGTGAAGTTACCCGCGAAGAATTGGCTGAAAAGTTTGGTGAGCGGGTAGCTGATCTGGTTGAAGGTGTCAGCAAATTGACCCAAATTAAGTTTGGTTCAAGAGAAGAAGCTCAGGCAGAAAATTTCCGCAAAATGATGATGGCAATGGTGGAAGATTTGCGGGTGGTTCTTATTAAACTCGCCGACCGATTGCACAATATGCGAACTCTGGGGTCATTACGTCCGGATAAGCAAAGACGTATCGCCAAAGAAACTATTGAGATATACGCCCCTATTGCTAATCGACTTGGCATGTACGCTGTTCGCATGGAGCTCGAAGAACTTGGGTTTGCTGCCAAATATCCTATGCGTTGGCGGGTAATTCGCGAATCAGTTAAAAAGGCGCGTGGTAATCGCAAAGAGATAATCAGTAGTATCCGCAATAACATTCAAAGTCGATTGGATGCTGAAGATATTGATGCAGATGCCAGCGGACGCGAAAAGTCACCATTTAGTATCTACCTAAAAATGTTAGAAAAGGTCGGTGAGAAAGTTCGCGTATTTAACGAAGTGATGGACGTTTATGGATTCCGTGTCATTACTGATTCGGAAGACAATTGTTATCGGATTCTCGGTCAATTGCATAACTTATATCGTCCCGTACCAGGACGGTTTAAAGATTATATTGCGATCCCTAAAACCAATGGCTATCAATCATTGCATACTACCTTAAAGGGACCCCACGGATTGCATATTGAGGTTCAAATTCGTACTACAGTTATGGACCAGATGGCGGAAAACGGGGTCGCAGCTCATTGGCTTTATAAAAGTGGTAGCAATATCAATCGCGCGGAAGTGCGAGCGCGCGAGTGGATGCGCAATTTGATGGAGCTACAAAAAAATACGGGCGATTCTCTAGAATTTATCGAAAGTGTAAAAGTCGATCTATTTCCCGGCGAAGTTTATGTCTTTACCCCAAATGGCAATATCATCGAGTTACCGAAGGGGGCAACACCGGTAGATTTTGCTTATGCAATCCACACCGATGTGGGGAATAGTTGTATCGCTTGTAAAGTAGACGGAAAAATTTCAGCGCTCTCTAGCGAATTGAGCAATGGTCATACCGTTGAGATTATTACGGCACCTGGAGCGAAACCTAATCCAGGTTGGTTAAGTTACGTGGTTACAAGTAAAGCCCGTACTAATATACGTCACTTTATCAAGAATTTGCGCCGGGATGATGCAATTAATCTAGGCCAACGATTGCTTGAGAAAGCGTTAGGTGACGTTAGTCTTGATACTATTGATAAGAAAGTTATTAAGCGAGTTGAAAAAGAAACTCGCCATTCGAGTTTTGATGACATTCTCGCCGAAATTGGTCTTGGCCAGACAGCAAGCGTAATCATCGCCCATCGACTCGATCCGAAAGTAGAGACCGCGGTTAAAAAACACGAAAACCATAATCGACCATTGGCGATTAAAGGTACCGAAGGGATGATGATTGAGTATGCTAAGTGCTGTCATCCAATTCCAGGCGATCCTATTGTCGGCACTATTAGTAATAGCGGCGGGTTTATTTTGCATCGTCAAGATTGTAACAACGTAGCCAATCATCAAGAACATCTCGACAAGTACGTACCGGTACAATGGGAAAAAGATATCGTTGGCGAGTTCCGAGTTGAATTGCGAGTCGATGTTGTAAATCAACATGGAGTGCTTGCAAAGGTGACTAACCTGATCGCCGATGAAGGTGTGAACATCGCTAATATTGAAATTGACCCTAAAGATGGAACAACTAATCTATTAAGTTTCTTAATTGACGTTAAAAACCGGCTTCATTTAGCAAACATTATCCGTAAGATACGCTTATACGATTTTGTCATTAAGGTCTCGCGTCATAGATAGTTCTTTATTATTCTGCTGACTTATTTCAATTAAAGATCCTCAATCAAGGAGTCACTATGCCACGTGAAATTATTTCTACCGACAAAGCCCCTGCAGCAATCGGAACTTATTCTCAAGCAGTAAAAACTGGAAAGACCGTCTATTTGTCCGGTCAAATCCCTTTAGTACCTGAAACAATGGAATTTGTTAGCGAGGAAGTTGAACAACAAATTCATCAGGTTTTTAAAAATTTAACCGCGGTAGCTGAAGCTGCAGGCGGGAGTCTGAATGATATAGCCAAGCTCAATATCTTTTTGACAGATTTAAGCTGTTTTCCAATTGTTAATGAAGTTATGGCGCAATATTTTGAAGCGCCTTATCCAGCACGAGCTGCGATTGGCGTTAAAGAATTACCGAAAGGCGCTCAGGTAGAAATGGATGGAGTAATGGAGCTCGGTTAACTATCTAGCTTGATAAATTAAACTATGACAACTCGTAATCAGAAAATCATTGAGCTGCTTAATCGCAGGCAAAAAGATCTTACGGTATTTATGGATGAAGTACACAAGCCCCATAATTTAGCAGCCATCGTAAGAACATGTGATGCAGTCGGTATTGGTGAAGTTCATGCCGTTTATCCAGAAGGAATGCTGGCGAGTTGTCATGGAACCGCTATGGGAAGTAATCGGTGGGTCGAAACACACACTCACGATAACCTAAAAGATGGAGTGAAACTTTTAAAGTCGCAAGGCAAAAAAGTTTTGGCTGCTCATTTCTCGGAAAGAGCTGTCGATTTTAGAAGCATCGATTATGCTCAGCCGACTGCGCTTTTGGTTGGTTCTGAAAAGTATGGTGTAAGCGAACAAGCAGCGGAATTGGCCGATGAGCATATTTTGGTGCCAATGCTTGGTATGGTGCAATCGTTAAATGTTTCGGTCGCTACAGCAATTATCTTATATGAAGCACAACGACAACGAGAAGCGGCTGGAATGTATGCAAATTGTCAAATTGACAGAGATACTTTTGAGCGGCTACGATTTGAATGGCTGCACCCTGAAGTCCAAAAGTTTTGTATCAAGCACCAAATTCGATATCCATTTATTAATGAAGAAGGTGATATCGAAGATCCGGAATGGCATCAACTACGCCTTTCGATAAAAGCTTAACTTTCAATGTGCGGGCAATTATCTCTATCAAGATTCCTGGATTTTTCAGAAGCGCCGGTTATAGATCTCAGATCTGATGCCGATTTTTCAAAATGCCATTTGGTTAATAGCGCCAATATTCCGTTAAACGACATTATTGAGCGAATGTATGAACTACCAAAACGGGACAAGCCGTTAAGGTTATGTGGTTCGTTCGAACTCGTTGACTGCGCTACACAGATCCTTAACGAAAAGGGATACCAAATTGTGGCGACATTGGATTGGGATAATTTACCCCAATCACAGCTAGGCTCTGGTTTTTTCGAATCAGGAAGTCGCTCAGTTCAATTATGGTCTCCTGCGCCAATTGTTCAATATTTTAATGAAGAGATTTGGAAAAAATCGAATTTCCGTCGACAGCATTTTGCTATTGAAGATAAATGCCAAAATTTACCAGTAAACCCCACTGCTTTGGATTTAGCGTGTGGTTCTGGGCGCGATGCAGTTTATCTCGCCCAAAATGGATGGAAAGTTACTGCGATTGATTATTTAGCCGGCGCGCTAGCAAAAACGCACAATTTAGCGCGCCGAAATGAAGTTGCGATTGAAACAATGCAGCTTGATCTCGAACTAGATCCCTTAGACTTAACGACTCTTAATCGCACCTTTGATATGGTTCAGGTTATTCGGTACTTGCATCGCCCTCTATTACCTTCGATCGGTACGCTAATAAAGCCTGGTGGATATATCGTTTATCAGACTTTTATGGAAGGGTGCGAGGCATTTGGCAAACCTAGAAATCCTCGTTTTATCCTTAAGAAAGGGGAATTATCGCAGGAGTTTAGCGGATTTAACGTATTGATGGATGAGGTTGAATTGTTGCAAGACGGTAGACCAACTAATATTTTTATTGCCCAAAAGCGCAAATAAGTTAAAAAGCCAAATATTTGACAAGATCCAGCCTATTGCTTATTAATCTTATTCAATAATAGAATGTAATTGGTTATTGTTAAAATTTTTAATAAGAAACAGATAAGATAGTAAACGTCGAGCTGAACGAAGTTATCTTCTTTTGGAATTAATTTTAGGGATTTTAATGTGAGAACGAACGCCAAAAACATGGCTATAATGTTTGCCGACCTAGGTGGGAGTTCTGCATTATATAAGTCTGCTGGAAATCTTGTTGCTAAATCTTCAATTGACACCATTCTTAACATCGTTAGAAAAATAATATCCTATTATAAAGGTGTGGTAGTAAAAACCATCGGCGACGAATTGATGTGCTCTTTTGCGAATACAAATGATTGTCTAGCGGCTGCCATAACTGCACAAAAAAGATTGTCTCAACAATTACAAGAGTTAAACCTTTGCATCAATATTGGGATCAGTTTTGGGGAAACTATAGTCGAAAAATCAGATCTCTTCGGCGATTCGGTTAATCAAGCTGCTCACCTGACAAATTTAGCCTCAGGGGGGCAGATTTTATTAAGTCATGCAAGTAATCAACTGCTAAATCAAGAGTTATCGGCATTTAGTAAGGAATTTGACAGAATTACTTACAAAGGTTCGCAAGAAAGTGCTTTAATTTATAGAGTATTCTGGCAAGACGAAACAAACTATGGTGAAGAAACTAAATTAGTAGATGTAGAAAAAAAGAGCTTTCATGATTCTACTCATTTGACTATTGAATACAGAGAAGAGCACTTTGTCATCGATATTAATAGTACGCCGTTTCTTATTGGCAGAGATGAAGCAGTCTGTGATTTATCCGTGCAAGGAGGTCAGGTGTCTAGAGAACATTGTCAGATTACCTATAGCCGTGGAAAATTTGTATTAGTTGATCACTCGACGAATGGCTGTTATTTGTCGCCTAATGATAAGCAAAGCATTTATATTAGAAGGGAAGAATACCCCTTAATAGAACCAATTTCGATTACTCTCGGATTGCCTAAATCTAAGGCGCATGATGATGAGATTAAGGTTTATGGATAAATTAACTCTAAAGAATAAGGATCTTTTATGAGAAGAATTGCCTTTTGGTCACCAAAAGGAGGGGTGGGTAAAACAACACTAGCATTAAACTTTGCCGCAGCAGCATATTACTCAGGACATAAAGTGTTAGTTTGTGATTTGGATCCTCAGCTTTCCGCAATTGATGTATTTAATGAAAAACGCCTACCTTTTTCTGTTGTTCCGGATATGCCGCAAGTAGAACCTAATGTTGATTTTATTGTTTATGACCATGCCCCCAGTATTGAATCCATCCCGTCTGTTGACACTATAGTGCTTCCAATGAGAGCGAGTATTCTAGATTTAAAAGCGGTTAACCGTGCTTTTAGACTGATTCGCGATAAACGAGTAATAAAGTGTATTAACGCAGTTGATACTAGACGTCATGATGAAAGAGTAATGGCTATGAAGTTGTACTCCGAAGGAGCACACCTTGTAAAAGATCGATCAATTTATGTCAGAAGCCTTGCTCTTGGAGAGACTGTATTTCAACAGAGTGTTTATGGAGCGAGAGACGCGCAAAATGAATTAAAGCGATTATTGGAAAGGGTAATTGATAAGCAAGTGAAGTGATTTAGATGAATTGAGATAATAGACTTGGTATTAACAATATATAAGCACAAAAAAAAGGAGCCTAAAGGCTCCTTTTTCAGTAAAGCGTCAATTATTTTTCCGCTTTCTTAGCCGCAGGCTTCTTTTTGCGCTTAGCAGCTTTCTTAGGCTTTTGAGCAGCAGCAACTAATTTTGCTTCTAGCTTAGCCATTGATTTTGCTTGCTTAGCTTGAAGACGCTCGATAGTAGCAGCATCTTTCTTAGCTTGAGCAGCCAATTTAGCTTCAACAGCTGAAACTGCTTTTGCTAGGTTAGAAGCAGCTTTCGCGTCAGCTTTAGCAGTTTTGATAACAGCCTTGTGAGCTTTCACTTTTGCAGCAGCAGCAGCTTTAGCAGCAGAAGCTTTTTTTACTGCGTTTTTAGCAGCAGCAGTTTTCTTCTTAGCAGCAGTCGCTTTCTTAGTAGCTAAAGCTTTAGTAGCAGCAGCTACTTTAGCTGAAAGAGTTTTTAAAGTAGCGTCAGCTTTTTTAGCTTTAGCAGCAGCTTTGTCAGAAGCTTTTGCTGTAGTAGCTATCACTTTAGCTAAAACTGCACCTGACTTAGGAGCAGCTACTTTTTTAGCAACTTTCTTAGCTACCTTTTTCTTAGCAACTTTTTTCTTCGCTGCTGGTTTTTTAGCTGCCGCTTTTTTAGCAACAGTTTTCTTTTTTATAGCACCTTTGGCCATTGTTGATCTCCACTTGTTTTTGAATGTAAGAATCTCCACTCCGAAGTGTATATTTAAGTTTCAATAAATTCAAAAAAAAAAGCGAAAAAAAACCCAAAATAAGCAAAAACTTTGCATTTTTTTGGTTTTTTTTATGAATATTGGATCGAAAAAGATTAAATCACTATTTTTTTCGAAAAATCGATCAAATATTAAGGTTAGTTTTTATGAAATGAAAATAGTCAAAAAACAATTCAAAGTAGCAAAAAAGTTTGTAATATTGTTCCTAGTTTTTTGTCTTTAATTGCGATTCGATCCATCCAGTAATACTTTTGGCCACAGTTACATCTTCACTGTTATATTTTAAATTATCGATCATTCCTCGATTTAGTCTTTGATAAGAACTCTTCCAAAGTTGTTTTTGGAACGCTTTTATAAATTCTTGAGAATTAGATTCGTCATCGATAAAGGTATAAACAGGTCCGTTTTGGGACTGAAATAATGCTTCTAGTTCTGCATTAACTCCTTTTGGCAGTTGTGGAGCGATCATTATCAGCTGATCGATTCTTTCATCGGAAGCAACAGTAGGTAAAATCCAGAATGCGCTCGTTTGGTTGGCCACAATCGCAAATTGCCCTGGACTGCCAGCGGCATCACCAATTATTTGTGAAATTAGTTGGGTGAAGAAGGTTTGATAGCTTTCGATTGTCTTAAAGTAAATATCCTGACTTTCGCCAACAAATGCTTGGTTGTTTGAAGCGTTCTGCTCTGAATTTTGACTTGTGTTCGTTTGTGGTGAATTTTCATTTTGCGAGGATGCGCCATTTGGTAAGTTCTCTGATTCCTCACCCGAAGTCTGAGTGTTACTATTCGCATTTTGGCTATTACTATCCAAATTTTGTAAAGGTGGTTTTTTAATTGGATAGTCTGCTAAGGGAAGAGTTGGGCTCCAAACTTGCCAACCTAATCGACTTAATTGCCGAGCAAGAGGATCAATAATCCGAACATGTTGCGGGTTTTCACCTTCAGTATGTAATAAAAGTATATTGCCTCTTAATTTCTTACCCTGCGCAAAATACTTTAAAACTAGGGTTTTCTCCTCATCTAACTGTAGCCAAAAGTTATCATCCGCTTTGCTTTGTTGTTCCAATAATTGCAAATTAATCGGCCATTCTATTTTTTTATTGGCATTACTCGGATTGTTTTGTGTGTCGGAAAGTGTTTCTTGCTCTGACTGCTGATAAAAGGCATAACTACTGTTGCTGACTAACAATATTCCGGCTAACAAGGTTAAGATGATCAGACTATCCATTTTTTGCAAAAAAGTGTTCATTCGATTTTGCAGATTGAAGGTCAATTGATTGGTCATCTGGCTAACATTTAAAGACAAAGGTAATCTTTAGTATGGCACAGAGTTCAGAATTGCATGTAACTTCCACCGGAAGCTTTATTGCACATGACCTATTCTCGTTTAGACGATTTATCAGCTTAGAATAACTTTCATGAGTCTTGTTTAATTGAGCTGAGCATTCAAAGTCGGAAATAACTGGACGAAAGTACTTAATATCTGCTTCTGCTGCGACCAGTTCAGTTTCATAGTTAGCATGATCATTCCAACATTTTAATAAAGTCCACCCGGTTGCCATCGCTGCGGCATAAATGCTCCCCGCAAACGCTGTTCCATGAACGTTAATATTTGGGGTTAACTGAGTGAGGGTAGAAATATCTGAGGGAGCGAGTTTTTGAATTGACCATTCCATATATTCAGTTAAAGGAATGTTTTGGTGAACTAAAGATTGATACTGATTAATCACTGAATGTTACCTGCTATAACTTTGGAGTAAAAACGAAGGTAAATGTCACAACTTATGGAAAACTAACTACTGCTATCATATCAGAATTGGGAGAATTATTATTTGAATATGGCTTTCCGGGCAAACTTATGAGCTAGAGAAGCTCCGTCATATTTCTTAGCTTATCTTTTTACAGATATTTATGCGTAGAAAAAGAGAAATTTATGCCATTGTAATAAATTTCAGACTTGGGCTTGGGGCAAAACCTAGGGCAAACAGAATTGTTGTCAACAGACAAGTTTCTACAATTACTTGCAACCTTTTAATTCTATTCTTACGCCCAAATTTTTTAAGCTTATTTTTGTGGTGATTTAACCCTTTTAGACCCTTAAATGAGTTAATAGAGTTAAGTTGTACTGGCTTTATCGGCTTATTTGTATGAAATATGTCCAGCGCCAGATGTTCGACACTTATAATAAAGTATATCGATATCTCCGAATTTGGCTTCTTTTTTAAGTTAGTGTTATTCAGAGCAAGCAGTTAGGTAATGGATGAATGAGTTTGTCATTAGCAGTTAATGCAATAGAAATGAATTCCTGTGTTGCAAATGAGAACGAATTGAAGTTCACTAGCGCAATGCAAGAAAAATTATCAGATGAACAATTAATGCTCAAATATGCGAAAGGCGAGGCCTGGGCGTTTGAGCAACTCTATTCCCGTCACAAAGGTGGTCTTTTTCGTTTTTGTTTACGTCAGCTCAAAAATCACGCCAGAGCAGAGGAGTGCTTTCAAGAAGTGTGGATGAAATTGATTAATAGTCGGGTCAATTATCAACCCAAAGCGTTATTCACTACTTTTTTGTATCGCATTGCACAAAACCATGTCATTGACATTATCAGAAAAGATAAAAAGCTAACCAATGAAACTGAGCTAGAAGAGGAGTTTCACTCTGCCGAAGTTAATCGCACGCACCAAGATATTGGAGCAGCTTTGGTTGAAGAAGATAAGTTGGTTAAACTACGTAACAAGATCGAAAGTTTACCAATTGACCAAAAAACAGCATTGCTACTAAAAATGGATGCTGGGCTTTCTCTAGAAGAGATAGCCAACGTTTTAAATTGCGGTCGGGAGACCGTAAAGAGCAGGCTTAGATATGCAACTGCAAAACTAAAAAGTCTGCTTGGAGAAGAAAAATGAGTATTGGTTCAAACAAGCCAGAAGAGCTCGATGAAGAGACTCTCAATAAAATTGCGCGATCTTATGCCAGTGTTTCCACTGAATTACCTTCGTCGGATATTGATAGGCAAATTATTGCAGCTGCTCATCGAGAGTTAGCAAATCCGACACCGAGAAAATTGCCAAAAGATAGCTGGTGGCGCCGTGTATCACTACCGATATATGCCGCTGCTACCTTTGCATTTACTGCAGTAGCTACCCATTGGCTATGGCCGGAAGAGCCTGCTCGAGTTCCTCCTGGTACAACCCCCGGACCCGTTAAAATAGACCTGTTGCCTTCTGAACCACAAATTCAGCAGCGAGAATCAAGAGAACCTCGGGAACTACCCAAATACCGACCTCCAGAATTAGAGCCAGTTGTTGAAACTCAAAAAGCTGACGGTACTCCCATCGTTAAAAGTAACCAGGCTTATAAAGAGGTAGATTCAACTGGAAGTGGCGGGACTAGTAGTTCAGATAATCCAAATGAATTTACTCAAAAAGAGCAAGCTGCCGAGCAGAGAGACGGTAAATTGCATTTTCCCGCTGCCAATATTTGGGCTAAAAAAATAGTCAATTTGTTAAGGGAAGGACAAGCAGAAGCTGCGAGAGAAGAGATGGTGAAATTCAAGCAAGTCTACCCCAATTACCCCATTGACGAACAGGTCGAAGCGTTAAGACACTAAGTTAGCTAGGCAATTTCCCTATTAAAAATAGGGAGATTGCTCTTGTCTCTTCTGGTTGTTTATTAGTCAATTAACCAGTTTTAAATATCTCAAAATTACGAAAACTTGAGTGAGATCAAATGTGCGGCGATTTGCCGCTTTACAGCGGATCAGATTTTTGCTTGCTTCTCACGCTGGACCCCTTATAATTTGCCCCAGTAAGGAGGGGAGCGCCTTTTGTTTAGGGGTTTATTAATCGTAATAATTATCAATAAGATTAACGTCATTTCCTTATTCTATTAACCTTAAATCCAAGAATAAACGTAGATACGTTTTATAATAAAATGGAGATTCTAAATGGCCATTCGACGCAAGTTGTTTGCGGGATTGGCAGTGTTTCTAAGTGGCCTACTTAGTTCTGCTGTCTATGCTGCCGCTGATTTGAATATGCGTCCGGGTGTAACAGAGACCAGTGTAGAAGCTTTTGAACTACATATGATTGTAGTTTGGGTTATGACTGGTATTGCTGCTGTTGTGTTCGGCGTAATGTTCTACTCGATTTTTGCTCATAGAAAATCGAAAAACCCTACTCCTGCGACCTTTTCTCACAGTACCACCGTTGAAGTTATCTGGACGGCGATTCCAGTATTAATATTAATTGCACTAACTGTTCCTGCAGTAAAGTTATTAATTAAAATGGAAGATGCTTCAAATCCTGATATGTCGGTTGTAGTAACCGGTTCTCAGTGGAAATGGCACTACAAATATATGGAACAAGATATTGAGTTCTTCAGTAACTTAAAAACTCCTCAAGTTAGAGAAAACTTTAAGCTGGAAGATGCTCAAAACAACGAGAACTATTTATTGGAAGTTGATAATGAGCTTGTCCTTCCCGCCAATACTAAAGTTCGCTTCCTTTTAACTGCAGACGACGTTATTCACTCTTGGTGGGTTCCAGAGTTAGCAGTTAAAAAAGACGCCATTCCAGGATTTATCAATGAAACTTGGACTAGTGTGCCTACACCGGGTATTTATCGTGGCCAATGTACTGAACTTTGTGGTGAGTGGCACGGATTTATGCCTGTGGTTGTTCGAGTACTACCTCAAGCTGAATTTGATCAATGGGTTGTCAAGAAACAAGAAGAAAAAGTTGCTGCAGAGAAAGCTGCTGCAGAAGCCGCCGCACGATCTTGGGATATGGACAAATTAATGGCACTAGGTAAAGAAGTTTATGATGCCAAATGTGCATTATGTCACCAGGTTAATGGTGAAGGTGCTGGTACATTCCCTGCGCTTAAAGGTAGCGAAATGGCGATTAAGGCTGATCGAATGAAAGATCACATTGAAATTGTTGTCCATGGTAAAGCTGGAACTGCGATGCAAGCATTTAGTGGTCAGCTTACTGACGCTGAACTTGCTGCAGTAATTACTTATGAGCGAAATGCTTGGGGTAATAATACTGGCGAAATAGTTCAACCCGCTGAAATTCAGGCTTTTAAAGCCGGTAACTAATAGGAGACGATCACAATGGCAGATCATCATCCAACCGGCATTAAACGCTGGTTATTTACGACAAACCATAAGGACATCGGCTCGATGTATCTTTGGTTCTCATTCATCATGTTCTTGATTGGTGGCGCAATGGCAATGGTTATCCGTGCCGAGCTTTACCAGCCAGGACTACAATTTGTTGATCCAAACTTCTTCAACCAAATGACAACCATGCACGGTTTGATCATGGTATTTGGCGCAGTTATGCCGAGTATGGTTGGATTGGCTAACTGGTTAATTCCAATGCAAATTGGTGCGCCAGATATGGCGCTCCCACGTATGAACAACTGGAGCTTCTGGATCCTACCGTTTGCATTCACATTGTTATTATTGTCACTCTTTATGGAAGGTGGAGCGCCAAACTTCGGTTGGACTTTCTACGCACCTCTTTCGACTACATACGGACCTCCAAGCACTGACTTTTTTATTCTTGGCGTTCATATGATGGGGATTTCTTCTATCATGGGTGCAATTAATGTAATCGTTACAGTTTTCAACATGCGCGCTCCTGGCATGACATTAATGAAAATGCCGCTATTTGTTTGGACTTGGGTAATTACCGCATTTTTATTGATTATGGTAATGCCGGTTCTTGCAGGTGTGGTAACTATGATGTTAACAGACCGCCACTTCGGTACGTCATTCTTTGATGCTGCGGGAGGAGGGGACCCTGTCCTGTTCCAACATATTTTCTGGTTCTTTGGTCATCCAGAGGTTTACATCATGATCCTGCCAGCATTCGGTGTAGCGTCTGAAATCATTCCAGCATTTGCACGTAAGAAGCTATTTGGTTATGCGTCGATGGTTTACGCGACTGCGTCTATCGCCTTGTTGTCATTCATCGTTTGGGCTCACCATATGTTTACCGTAGGTATGCCGGTAGCGGGAGAGCTGTTCTTTATGATCGCAACTATGCTGATTGCAGTTCCAACAGGCGTTAAAGTCTTCAACTGGGTTGCCACCATGTGGAAAGGCTCAATGACTTTCGAAACACCAATGTTGTTCGCGATTGCTTTCGTAATTCTGTTCACTATCGGCGGTTTCTCAGGCGTTATGTTGGCGATGGCTCCGGTAGACTTTCAATACCATGATACCTATTTTGTTGTGGCTCACTTCCACTATGTACTTTTCCCTGGCGCTATTTTTGGAACTACAGCGGCGGTTTATTACTGGCTGCCTAAGTGGACTGGAAAAATGTACAACGAGAAAATGGGTAAGATCCATTTCTGGTGGTCGATGATCGCAGTTAACTTAACTTTCTTCCCAATGCACTTTAGTGGTCTTGCAGGTATGCCGCGTCGTATTCCTGATTACAACATGATGTTTGCTGAGTTTAACCAGCTTGCGTCGATTGGTGCATTTGCACTAGGCTTAAGTCAATTGTTCTTCTTGTACATTGTTATCCAAACAATTCGAAGTGGTAAGAAGTCAGAAGACAAGCCTTGGGATGGTGCGACAGGACTTGAGTGGGAACAACTTCCATGCCCTGCGCCGTATCACACATTTGATACGCCACCAAAGGTTAAGTAAGGTCGGCTAAGATTAAGTTATAGGAGCATTTGTTAAATGACTGAACGAGCGCCACAAGACAAAAATAAGCAACTGGTACTACGCCTGCTAGGAATAGTCGGTGGTATGTTTATTTTCGGATTTGCGCTTGTTCCTTTATACGATGTGTTTTGTGAAATTACTGGAATCAATGGTAAGACTCGCGGCCAGGCGATTTACCAGAAAGAAACAGTGAATAAAGATAGGTTAGTGACTATTTCATTTATTACTAATGTTAACCGCGGAATGCCATGGGAGTTTAAACCCATGAAAACCTCTATGAAGGTGCATCCAGGTGAATTAAGTGAAATTAGGTTCTACGCTAAAAACCGATCTAGCCAAAACATTATCGGGCAGTCTGTGCCGAGTGTGTCTCCAGGAGAAGGTGCATTATATTTAAACAAAACTGAATGTTTTTGTTTTGATCAACAAACTCTGCTGGCCGGAGAAGAAGTCGAAATGCCAATGAAGTTTTATATCGATGCAGATCTACCTGAAGACATTAGTCATTTAACATTATCCTATCAGTTATTTAACGTGACCGAAGCAGTACAATCTGCGACGGGCGCGGCCAAGTAAAGTGATTTAGTCACTTTTAAATGGAGAAAATAGAATGAGTACTGAAACAGAAGAAAAGTACGAAAGGTATTATGTACCGGAGCAAAGTCATTGGCCAATTGTTGGTGCAATTGGACTTTTCTTGCTCGCGTTTGGTGGCGGCAACTTCATCCAGCAAACGACTGGGAAATACGGTAATGAAGGTAGCATGGGCTGGATTATTTTTGCTATTGGTTTTGCCATTATGGTTTATATGATGTTCGGGTGGTGGAAAGACACTGTTCGAGAATCAATGAGCGGATTATACAGCTCACAAATGGATCGTTCATTCCGTCAAGGTATGATGTGGTTTATCAGTTCAGAAGTGATGTTTTTTGCAGCATTCTTTGGTGGATTATTTTACGCTCGAGTTTTAGTCATGCCTTGGTTAGGCGGCGAAGGGAATAATGCAATGACTCATGCATTATTATGGCCTGAGTTTATTCCTGCTTGGCCGATGACCGAAACGCCGGGCGGTACAACAACGACCGCAATGGGAGCATTTGGATTACCTGCGATTAATACGGCAATCCTCCTCACGAGCTCTTGGACTTTAACAATTGCTCACCATGCATTAATTCAAGGTAATCGAAATACACTTCTTAATTACACGGTTATTACGGCGTTATTAGGTGTTATTTTCCTTTGCTTGCAGGTCTACGAATATTACGAAGCTTATGAGCATATGGGATTGACCCTTGGCAGTGGTATTTATGGATCAACTTTCTTTATGTTGACTGGATTCCATGGCCTCCACGTGACAGTCGGCACGATTTTCTTGATAGTGATGTCAATTCGTGTTGCTAAAGGTCATTTCAAACCGGAAAATCACTTTGCTTATGAAGCTGGTGCTTGGTATTGGCACTTTGTTGATGTGGTTTGGTTGTTCTTATTTATTTTCGTTTATATTTTATAAGCAAAATAGAAATCCAAAAAAGCCGAAGTTTTTACTTCGGCTTTTTTTATGCTCTTTTTTCGTTGCTTATGATATGAAAGTCGGTTTAGAGCTTAGAATTAGAGAAGTCTTTAGGTACGAATTTATTCGCAAAAAAAGAGGCAGAAATTAAGTTCTGTTTAATTGACCAGGAAAATTACTCTGATTCAGCTTGTTCAGCAGAGTTCATCAGCAGAGTTCAATAGATTGGGAGCTACATTGGCTTCGGCTTGGACTGGTTTTGCATCGCTTCTTCATCAACAGCCGGCAGCCCATGGGGCTCAATAACGCCAAAATAAGCGCCGGTAATTAGTAAAACGAACAGCACAATCGACATGCCGATACGCCAGGTTAGATTCTTTACCGTCTTACTCGACTGCTTTTCAGTTGTCAAAAAAAACAAAGCTCTAAATAAACTGAAAAGGATTGCCAACATTGCGATAACGATTAATATTTTTATGAACATTTTTTATTCATTCCTATCCAGAATTACTCTGGATTATTGTCAATTAATGATAGAATACGCGGCTTAAACGCGTAGAACGGTAAATCGCCTATTTTACAGTGGAGCGGAGCTGAATTGAAACATACAATCGAATATTCAATCGGTAAATATCAGATCCGTTTAAATATTTGGCTGCTAATTTTATTTTTGATCATGCAAACCTTATTAAATGAATTAGGTTTTTGGCAATTAAATAGAGCCAAGGAAAAGCAAGTTACGCTATATCAGCTGGAGCAAGGGAGTATCAGCTCGATAGACGATCTTACACTTCTTACGCAGCAGCATTTAGCACAATTTCAGCATGTTGAGCTTGAGTTAGAAGTAGAGCATGAAAAAACTATCTACTTAGACAATCAAACCAATAACAAGGCGCCGGGTTACCATGTATTGAATCTGGTTAAAGATGTCAAAACGGGTAAATTCTTACTGATTAATCGGGGTTGGATCTTTGCTGGCAAAGATCGAAATTATCTGCCAGAAGTCGAAAAACCTCTTTCTACTTGGGACATTAAAGGAAGGCTCTATTCCATCGGAGAGGGGGTAGCGGCAACAGCTCAAGGAGAAATTGAATACCTATCAGATGGAATTCGATTGCCAGTACTTGATAAGCGAGTGTTAGGCCAACTTAAAGATAACTTTCGACTCCCCCTAGAGGATTTCATTGTAAGGATTGATAAAAACGAGCAACATGCATTGGAAGTTAACTGGATGTGGACTAATATGCCGGTGGAAAAGCATTTAGCCTACGCAGTTCAGTGGTTTGGTTTAGCTCTAGCGCTTCTAATTATTTGTATTATTGTCGCTGTAAAAAAGAAAACAGAGAAGTAACAAAGGTAAAATCGTGGATTTTAAAGAATTAGAAAACGAATCACATAATAAAAACGTAAAGAAAAATAGAGCGACATTGGTTGCCCTATTCGTTATTTTTTTTACGCCAGTACTAATCGCCTATTCAGCGTATTTCACTGGGTGGTTTAACAAGGGGACTCAAAACAAAGGCGAGCTTCTTGTCGATGGCGATATTCTTGATATTGAAGATTTTAAACTCGTTAAAAATGGAAAGCCAATTAGTGGTGAGGAATTCGAAACGCTCTACTGGTGGATTATGCCGATTGATAACAATGGCTGCAATCGAGACTGTTTAGAGCTTAATGTTTATATGTTAAATCAAACTTATCAGGGTTTAGGTAAGGAAGCTAACCGTATCAATCCTTTGGTTATTTTAGCAAATGGCGAAAGCCCTATCGACGATAAATTTCCTACTGCCCATAGTGAGTTCTCAAGTGTTGGCGTCAAGGCTCTTGAGAATACGAGGAGTGGTTTCAACAAGGATTTACCTTCGAATTATATTTACTTGGTTGATCCTTTAGGCAATATTTTTATGCGGTATGAACTTGCTAGAGATAAGGGGCAGGCACCGGAAATTAGTAAAGATATGCGCACCGATGTTAGACGGTTATTTAAGTTTTCCAGACTAGGCTAGCAGAAATTAACAAACAAATAGCAACAGAATTAGAAAAAGAATTTAAGAGTAAGTGATGAATAATAAAGTAGTAAGAAATATCGCAATTTTTGCCACAGCTTTCGCCATGGTTGTAGTGGTACTTGGTGCATTTACCCGTCTCTCGGATGCTGGACTTGGTTGCCCGGATTGGCCCGGTTGTTATGGCTTTATGCACATTCCAAAAACTGAAGAACATATTGCTATTGCTAACCAAGCGTTTCCAGAAAGACCTTATGAATTTGAAAAAGCCTGGCCAGAAATGGTACACCGCTATTTTGCCGGTGTTTTGGGGTTGTTAGTGCTTGGACTAGCAATTATTGCTTGGCGTAATAAGGAAAAATTAGCGATTAAACATTCGACCTTTTTGTTGATTCTTATTATTTTTCAAGCGGCTTTAGGTATGTGGACTGTCACCATGAAACTACATCCTTCCATAGTTATGTTGCATTTAATGGGGGGCATTACCACATTTTCGTTATTAGCTTCCTTGGCAATACGTTATCACTTTCAGTTTTCAAACCCGGTTGCTGCGGCAACTATATTCAAAATAAAAAAACTAGCTTGGTTCGCCCTTGCGGTTATCGTTTTGCAAGTCGCTTTGGGCGGATGGACTTCTGCCAATTATGCCGCGATGGCATGCATTGAGCTACCGATATGCCAGGGGAATTGGCTGAGCGAAGGGGAATTTATTAAAGGATTCCAAATGTGGGGGTTTGGTGCCGAAGATTATGAATTTGGTATTCATGATCAAAACGCGCGTGTCGCTATTCACGTAACCCACAGAATTGGAGCAATTGTTGCGACGATAGTAATGGCTTATTTGATATTCACACTTGTACGAGTTAAAGAAAGTAGGCTGCTTAATCAGTTTGGATGGTTATTAGCAATTTTACTCACTGTCCAGGTATTACTTGGCGTTAACAACATTGTCTCTCACTTGCCGCTTGCTAATGCGGTTGCACACAATGGCGTCGGAGCGTTACTTGTTGTCGCTATGGTTTGTTTATTAACTTTGACGCTAATGCCTCGTAAAGTTTCATCAGAGGTGAACGGCAATGGCTAATGGCGAAACCACCTGGAAAGATTATCTTGAATTAACTAAACCCAAAGTCGTCCTGTTAATTCTTTTGACCGCTATCGTTGGCATGTATATGGCTCCAGGTGAAAGTGTGCCAATTGATATTTTAGTTATTGCAACAATTGGAATTGGTTTCGCATCTGGTGGAGCTGCGGTAGTCAATCATGTAGTAGACCAGCGTATAGACTCCATCATGGCTCGGACCTTTAAAAGGCCGGTAGCTACCGGGAAAATCAGTGACCGCAACGCGATAATATTTGCCGTATTTCTTTCCGTAGTTTCAATGATTTTACTCATCGCGTTCGTAAATCTACTGACGGCGATATTAACGTTTCTTGGATTAGTGGGGTATGCGTTTGTTTACACTATGTATTTAAAGCGAGCCACACCTCAAAATATAGTTATCGGTGGGTTGAGCGGCGCTATTCCTCCCTTGCTTGGATGGACTGCAGTTGACGGGGCTGATTGGAGTATTCATCCTCATGCATTGCTGTTGGTGTTGATAATTTTTGTTTGGACTCCTCCGCACTTTTGGGCACTCGCCATCTTCAGACGTGACGAGTATGCTAAAGCGGACATTCCAATGCTGCCGGTAACTCATGGAATAGAATTCACCAAAATGAATATTGTGCTTTATACGGTGTTACTTCTTTTCGCTGGAGCGCTACCTTTTTTTACCGGTATGTCTTATCTGATTTATTTGTTCGTTTCGACAATTCTCGGCTTAATATTTTTATACTATGCACTAAAACTATTGCGTACAGAAGAACGTCGCGTTGCGATGGACACGTTTAAATACTCTATTTATTACTTAATGTTGCTGTTTATAGCTTTGCTAGTAGACAGAAACTTTCCAATTGTATTGGCTTAACAGGATCGAATGAATGAACTCAAGACTCAAATTCTTATCAATATTCATCTTGATTGCGATGATGGTAGGCTGTAGTGAAAACCAGAAGCCAGTTGAGTTTAAGCAACTGCTCGTTTATCCGAAGAAAAATCTACTGGGTTCATTTGAAATTAAGAGCCATGATGATAATTCATTTAACCGGCAGAGTTTTGAGGGAAAGTGGAATTTGATATTTATAGGTTACACTCATTGTCCCGATGTGTGCCCACTTACCCTGACAGAAATAACCAAGTTTTATCAACAAATTCCTCAAGAGATCCAAAAAGAGTTTCAAATCATCTTTTTATCGGTTGACCCAAAGCGCGACACGCTTGAGCATTTAGCAGGTTATATCGAACATTTTCATAGCGATTTCGTTGCGGTAACCGGAGAAAAAGAAGAAATTGATAAGCTTGTATATTCGCTTGGCGGTATTTATTCTATCAACAATGAAGATGAGAATTACTACTCCGTAGACCACAGTGGTCGAATATTTATTGTTAACCCAAAAGGTGAGCGATTCGGCATAATTAGCAGCGAAGCAATGCACGCAAAAGACAAATCTTCAATCGCTAAAGAGCTTTCGTTGTTACCGACACTAGGAAAATAGTCAGTAAAATCCATTTATATTTACTAACTAGTTGGTAGCTGATCTAATGGGCAATTCAGTATATGATTAGCCTCTTGAGAATAAGTAATTACTGGTTTAATTAGTGAAGCTACTTCCACAAAGCTTTTTTGGGCGGAATGCCTTGATGATCGCAACTCTGTTGGTGATCAGTCATGTGATTTCCTATTTCACTATTCAACATTTTATTGTAGATCGTCACAATCGAATCGTGATGTATCTAGCCTCAAACCAAATTAAGCTGTTACAAATTGGCGAAGAAACCTATATGCCAAAAAGCTTGGCAGTAGGCTTTTCACAGACTACTCAATTAGAGCTTTACCCTCGAACCGGAGATAAACCACCCGCTGGGCTGCAAAATGCAGAGTATCACCGCGGCTTCAGTGAGCAAGCAGTGCGTTATCTTGGCGAAAATACCGAAGTTAAGGTCGAAACTTCTGACGGGATTTATTTATGGATCAGTGAACCGATGCACCCTGATTTCTGGATCCGAATGCCGATTGGTGACTATGAAGGGAATAACCCGATGGAGTTGTTTATCTTCAGTGGCATGCTGTTGTTTTTGAGTTTAACTGGTGCTTGGATTCTCGTGATTCAACTGCACCGTCCACTTAAGAGACTCGCGTTTGCTGCACGTGAGATTGGGCGAGGAGATTATCCTGGAAAACTAAAAGAATCAGGACCTCAAGAGCTGGTAGCCGTAACATCCGCATTTAACCAAATGGCCAAGAATGTGTATCAGTTAGAGGAAGATAGAACCCTGCTACTTGCCGGTATTTCACATGACTTGCGTACTCCGATAACCAGAGTCAGGCTAGCGTCTGAATTTTTGTCAGAACAAGATGAAGAGATCAAAGATGGTATTATCGCTGATACCCAGGATATGGACGATATTATCGATCAGTTTATTGGTTATGTCCGTTATGGAAGCGAAGAACGGATGGAAAAAGGTGATTTAGCCGAATTGATCAAGCAAGTGGTAGAAGCCGCTTCAAAACAACATGAAGGTTTGGCTGCCGAGTTAACCGATCTGCCTGAAGTTGACTTTAAACCGATGGCCATGAAGCGGTTAGTTAGTAATCTGATTGAAAATGCTTTCCGTTATGGAAGAGCACCCGTAATCATTAAAACAATGCGCACCGATGAGCAAATAATCGTAAGTATCAGAGATCATGGTAAAGGCATCGCTGATCTAGATAAAGATCGGTTGTTCCAACCATTTGCCCGAGGTGACAAAGCGCGTGGCGGAAAAGGTTCCGGTTTGGGGCTAGCGATTGTTGCCAGAATTGTTGAAATGCATGGCGGCGAGATTAATTTGGAGAATCATCCAGAGGGAGGGTTAGAGGCGACATTTACTATTCCGTTGGAATATTGATTTGCTAGTACTTTTAAATTGTTTCGCATCGCTATCGCCAGCATGTGACCTACTTTTGCCAAGAGTTGCAAATGTAGGCAAAAAAGCCTATCGATGAAGATAATGGATTTATATCTGCTTGGAAGTTTAAACAAACCTTTACTGCCTGCCTCAACTAGAGAGCGACACCTAGGGCAGAACAAAACTCACTCAGTTCAAACAGTTGCTCTGATTTATCTGATGTGTCATGCATTCCACAAGTTCGTTATAGCCGCTGGGCGCACGTTTTTTAGATCTCCTTTTCCTTTATTTGTTTTTAGGATGATGTAGATAGTCAGAAACTAAGTTGCACGCAAGCGATAGCGGTAGGAAAAAATAAACAGGACTACCAACTAAATAGACCCGAAGTCTAAATACAACCCAACGCCGGTATATTGCAAGAAGCTTAGCTACTAAGAGGAACTCTTTTCATCCCAATACTGATTCGCCCAGGCCGCAGTCTTCTGCATAATATGCTTAGAATTATTGTTAACTTTTTCTAGAATCGATTCATGTAAACCTGAAAGTTCCGGGTTAATTTCAAAGGTATTATCCTCTGATACTTTAATCAGCTCTTTTTCTCTTAATACACTGACTGTATTTTTGAACAGGTTCTTATCAAATGCTTCGGGAGCATTTAAGCTATATAGCGCTGCGATCCTTTGCGCTAACTGTTGACTGCGTTTCTCTAGCATTTGCCGTGATAGGTTTTCACGTCCCGCCTGGGTTGAAAGGATTGTTAAAATAATGCCGTAACGTAGCAATGTAGGTCGAGCAATCTGCGCGTGGGTAAACAGTCGGTCAAAAGCAGGCTGGGACTCACTTGCGCGTGTTAGTAGATCATCATTGATTGATAGCATTTCAAGGTCAACCATCACTTTAATGTTGTTTTCTATGTGCTGCTTAAATTCGTCTTCTGTCCAATGCAAAAAAAGCTCTCTTTTAAGGATTGGAAACAACTCAAGTAACTCACTAGACAGGCGCTTCTTTTCCATAGATTTGTGATTTAAGAAACAGCTAGCAATCAGTGCAGAAGTAATATAAATATGCAGAATATTATTACGATAATAAGTTAATAAAACCGCCGTTTTTTCATTGGTAGTAATTATTTCTCCCATTGGGTTGTCGACGCTAAATATGGTACGCAATTTTTCAGCTTGTTTTATTAATTGTGATGGTGATTCATTCGGTGCGTATGTCTGTGCACTATATGGAGAGTGACCCTCTAAGGTTAGCAGCAGGTCGAGTTGTGCTTCGAGCTCTCTTCTTCCAATCGCAACTCTTTCGGTAGATAGCAAAATTAACGCGACCAGACTGACTGAGTTTAGGGTGACAGAAGAGTTTATTCTCTCCATTAATTCATTGGCTAGTTCACTTACCTGTGAAGTCAACCAATTGGGTTTGGCAATCGCCTGACCTTTGTAATCATGCCAGTCGGGTTGGTGTTGATCTAGATAATCATTGAGGAAGAGTGGTTCAGCAAAATTCAAGTAGACCTTACCGAAGGCTTGCTTTAACGTTTTGCGAATGCCGAGTAACTGACCAAATGACTCCTTTTTCTTTTCCGCGCCTCGTAGCTCATTGAGGTAGCTTTTTCCTTCGAACATTCTTTCATAACCTATGTACACCGGTACAATAGCGACAGGTTTCCGTGTACCACGCAAACAGCTTTGTAATGTCATTGCCAGCAGACCTGTCTTAGGTGGAAGCAATCTTCCTGTTCGACTGCGTCCGCCTTCCGGGAAGAATTCCAAAGGAATACCACGGTCCATCAATTGAAAAATATATTCATTAAATACAGCCGTATAAAGTTTATTACCGCCAAAGCTTCGGCGTAAAAAGAACGCGCCACCACGTCTCAAAATTGGTCCGGCTGGCCAGAAGTTCAGATTGATCCCTGCTGCGATGTGCGGAGGTACCAATCCTTCGTGGTAAAGGGTATAAGATAATAGTAAGTAGTCGATATGGCTTCTGTGGCAGGGTAAATAGACTATCTCATGAGTAGTGGCCAATTCGCGGACCATTTCCACATTTTGGACTTCAACACCGTCGTAAATTTTATTCCATAAATGGGTTAACGCGGATTCTAGAACACGCACAGTCTTATAGGAGTAAGCAGACGCTATTTCGTAAGCGTACTTTTCTGCTAATTTTTTTGCTTTGGCATTGGATATATTTTTGGTTTTTGCTTCTCGTTCGATCGCTTTTTTTACATTATCGCTAACGGTCAAGTTGGCGATCAAATTACGTCTACTAGAAATTAAGGGGCCCATTGCTGCGCGACGGTGGCGATGAAAATGAACACGTAATGTTCGAGTAATCTTAGTTACCAAAGCTGGGTCAGTAAGATCGGAATCAATCGCCTGCCGAACATCAACCGGTTTAGCGATACGAACGAAAGAGTTTCGACCCTGAAGCAAAAACAAAAAGAACTTTCTAAAAGGGGTCGCACTTTCGGTGTCAGTAAAAAGTAATCTAAGTAAAGAATTCTCTTTACCGGGATTTCGGCCCCAATAAATTGAGACAGGAATTAACTGAAAGTCTTTCTCAGGGTTGTTCTTTTGCTCTTGAAAGAGCTGGTTTAGTAAGCGTTGATACTTTTCTACTGGCTTGCCACCCATACCAAATAGATTTTTATTTTGCAGAAATAATACTGAGCCGTTCGCAATTTGGGGCGGAGTACCTTTAATTATTTTGGGCTCCGGTAGCTTAAGTTTCCTGGCTTTTTCTTTGAGCATCAAAAAACTGCTGGTTGACCGGCGCTGCAATACGTAATAGATAGGTTGTCCAGTATCTATTTCGAGATCTTTGATAGGGTCTTCCGGTAGCAAGCGACTACTGACTAGCAACTTCAACGGAACAGAGACGATTTTTTGATATAATTGGTTTAGCAAAATAAACTCTTCAATTAATCGGCAGTTGTTTTCTTACTATAGACACCCTACCGTACAAAATGGCGCATATTTTAAGCAATCTGAAGGCAACTAGCTAGTTTCTTAATGCCGATGTTTTAAGGTGTGACTAGAGCCCTTGAATTATAAGGGGTTGCGCTTAACTCACTGTTTTACCTGAGATATTAGATGCCTTGTATCAAAAAAGGTTCTATTTAAGGGTAGCGCAATCTGGACAAAAGAATATGTCAGTTTGATTAGGGCTCGTTAATCTTTCCTCACGAGTCACTGTTTAGTCCAAAATCTTGCCACACTAGACGTGACCAGTCTGGTTTGATCATTCCAAATAAACTGCGCTTCGCTTGTCTTGCTGGGCAAGAAATGTGCAGTGGTGGTGGGGCTTTATCGAAGATCAGCGGGGTTTTAGTTTTAAACTAAAATTTCAACCGGGTGTGGATGACTTAAAAAATCTCTAGGGCTAGCACTGAAGCCATAGGCTCCGGATTGATAGATAACAATTAGATCGCCAATTTCCAATGCAGGTAATTCATATTTGTTGGCCAATAGATCAAGAGGAGTACATAGCGGGCCTACGACCTGTACAGACTCAGTTGCTTCTTGATGCATTTTGTTGCCTACTGCTACGGGGTAATTCTTACGAATTACTTGGCCGAAATTTCCAGAAGCCGCGAGGTGATGGTGCAGTCCTCCATCAATTATTGCGAATTTAGACCCTCTACTTTCTTTAATATCAATTACTTTTGAAACGTAAATGCCCGAATCGCCGACCAAAAAACGACCTAACTCCATAGCGATCTCTGTTTTGGTATGAGTCTTCGAAAAATGAGTCATTACATCGCTTAGATGTTCACCAATAGGTGCCAGCTCGATAGTTTTTTCGCCAGGAAAATAAGGTATTCCCAGGCCGCCACCAATGTTGAGTGACTCCAATTCACTTTTTGCTGATTCCTGTAATCTATCCGCCAGTTCAAAAATTCCTTTATGGGTGGAAATTACGGCATCTGGATTTAAATTTTGCGAACCGGTAAAAATGTGTAGTCCACGGTAGTGCAACCCATAATCCGAAATGAGCGTGAGTGCTTGTGGGACGAGTTCAGCGTCAATCCCGAACTGCTGCGAACCTCCGCCCATTTTCATACCGGAGCCCCTTAATTCAAAATCTGGATTGACCCTTATGGCAACACGAGCACGTATACCAATTTGATCGCTGATATCGCGCAGAAGTTTTAGCTCATTCAATGACTCAACATTCACCGTAGTTTGAGAGGCTACCGCCATCTCGAGTTCTCTACGCTGCTTGCCTGGACCTGCAAAACTAATTAAATGGCCATCCATCCCTGTGTTAAGTGCAACTCTGAGTTCATTGCCACTGGCTACATCTAAACCATCGACCAATGACGCCATATAATTGACAACTGCAGCCATTGGGTTGGCCTTGATTGCATAATGAAGCTTTAGCTCGTCAGGCATATAGTGTTTCAGCGCTTCAACCTTTTGGTGAATTACACTTCGATCGTAGGCATAAAATGGCGTCTGACCAGCCTGGTATTGCAGCAAGTTTAATGGATGGCCATTAACCAAAAGCTGCTCACCATTGGTTTGAAATTGACTCATTGGAGCGTGTACTGGTTTGGCTTTTTGATTCAAGGGTGAAACCTACGAAAATACGTTGCTTGTTAGTATTTTAATGCAAACTTGGCTATAAGTCAGATTATCATTGTTGGTTGAAAAGATTGCCATATTCTTCAACAAGCGCCTTACGATTAATTTTACCGTTTGGGTTTCTTGGCAGGGCTGCCTTAAGCCTTATCGCCTTAGGCTGCATAAAGTTAGGTAATTGTTTTTGGCAGTAATTGAGCAATGCTTTTTCGTCAAATTCATCTGCGTCCGGCTTAATTACAAGTACGACCGCTTGCCCCAAAGTAGGGTGGGGGATACCGATAGCTGAAATTTCACTCACACTTTCATATTTGTAAACGATATCCTCTATTTCCGATGGGCTAATTCGATAGCCGCTGGATTTGATCATATCGTCTTTGCGTCCGACAAAATATAAGTAACCTTCTTCGTCCTTTTTTACCGTGTCACCTGACCAAACAGCTAGTTCTGGGGTGAGCCCGTCACTTAACTGAGTTGGCAATGGCTTAAATCGCTCGGCGGTTTTTTCTGGTGAATTCCAGTAGCCGAGTGCTACATGTGGACCTCTGTGTACTAATTCTCCTTCTTCTCCTGGTTGACACTCTTCGCCATGCCCATTAATGACCAATATTTCGGCATCCGGAATGGCTTTGCCCATGGAAGTCGGGCGATTTTTAATTTGTCGGGGATCGAGATAGGTACTTCTAAAAGCTTCGGTTAATCCGTACATGAGGTAAGGAGAGGATGAAGGAAGCTGCTCCATCAGCTTTGCTAAGGTTGCTTGAGGCATCGCGCCACCACTATTAGTGAAGTAACGCAGGTTCTGTTTAGCTTCCAGTGGCCATTCTAACTCTGCCAACTGAACCCATAATGGGGGGACGGCTGCCAGACCGGTGATCTGATATTTAGCGACCGCTTTGATGACATCTCTAGGAAACAAATATTCCATCAGCACAACACTGCCTCCTGACAGGAAAGCCGTGGTCAATTGGGATAAACCGTAATCAAAACTAAAGGGTAATACCGCCAACAATCGATCGTCGGTATGGTTTTCTAAATATTCGCTAACGCTCTTGGCTCCTGCGACCAAATTGGCGTGTGATAATACGACTCCTTTAGGGTTTCCGGTGCTGCCGGATGTATAGAGGATTGCCGCAATGTCGTTGCCAATTACCGAGTAATGAGAAGTTTTATACGGTTTCTTCACTAGTTCATTCCAGCACAGGCAATTTGCAGGTATCTGCTCTAAATTACAGTCGGTTAAAATGATCGCTTTAATAGAACTGATTTGATCAAGCTCAGGTTGGATCTGTTTGTACCGGCTGAGTGAAATTACCAATATTTCCACATCGCAATTTTGCAAGATAAAGGCAACTTGAGGTCCCTTAAGCAACGGATTGACCGGAACAAAAGCGCCACCACTAATTGAAGTTGCGTAAAAACTAATAACAGCTTCAAACTGCTTTGGTAGATAGATAGCGACTCGGCCACTTCTCGATAATCCATGCTCGACAAGTTGAGTTGCCATAGCCTCAGACTTACGGACTAGTTCCGCATAGCTTAAACTCTTATCTTTGTGCAAAAGAGCAGGAACGTCTTTATTTGATTGAGCCGAATTGTAGAGCGTATCGTGAAAAAGTCTTGGCATAAGGCCTAGTTTCAAATTGATAGTCAATACAGCCATTTTAGCTGAGATAGAGCTATTCGACCATTTGCAAATTTAATTTTAAAAACAACTTATTAAACTCAATATCTGTAAAAACTGCCAATCTTTATATTTGTAACCTGATTTGTCTCAAACTTTTGACTATGGTGGAGGCAAATTATAAAGAAGAGATTATAGGAATTCTGATATTCATGGGGTTGCTGAGCCCATAGCTTTCTGCCAATTCCACGTCACCAGTTTATGATTATTTATGTTTACTTTGGCAGAAGTAAAACCGCTTGTGGAGTGAATAAACTTGAATATCGAAAGTTTTTCTCCAAGAAGAACAAAGCAATCGTTGAAATCAAATTCCAGTACAGCAAACGATAGAGAGCTTTTACCCTATAGATGAAATTAAGATCATAGTGTTTAGCATTGCGACTAAGTTACAATAAAAGGCTCTGAACCTGGATGGCCATATTTTAGACTTGATCTAATTTGCCCGAGTATGCAATTATCCGGAAGTCGATAACTTGCCGCAAAGTATGGATGCTAGACACCAATTAGCAATTTCAATCCTTTAGATATACAAGAAAGTTGACTAAAACACGATTCAATTGTGAACATTAAAAATTTAGACAGAGTGCTTATTAACGGATCATTTCAAGATTCACTTTAAGTGTCATTATAATACTAATAACATTTGTTTTATAAATATTACCGGGGAATGTCATGAGGTTATCTATCAGATGTATTGCCGTAATGGCGATATTCTTTATTTCATCTTGCGCAACAAATCTGAATAAATTAACTGTCGATAAGGAAGTAGAACTTTCTGCTGAAAGTGGATATGTACTGATAGGCATCGATTCGAATCGAGACCTATATAGAATGACACTTCATGGACCAACTAAAGTTCGTTTATCGTCGGAAGATCTTGCAGAGGGTAGTAATTATATATTGTCTCCATTAGAAGCCGGCGAGTATACCATTAAACGTTTGTATACAAGCGAATATATCAATTATCGATTCACCGACGACGCGAACTTTAAATTTAGAGTTGAGCCTGGAAAGATCAGTTATGTTGGTCACATCGAGATGATATCGAGAGGCTTCTGGTTTCCACTAACTTATATGCAACTCGACAACAGAAGTTCGCAGTCGTTTTCTTTTATGGAAGAAAAATTTCCTAACATCTTGAAAAGCAGGCAGATGGTTTACGGCGGTCCGGGAGAAGACCGTTTCCTTGAATTTGCTCAAAAGATTCAAGGAGTAAAATAATGAGAAGTCTAGTAATATTTTTGACGTTGCTTGCATTGAGCGTAAGTTGTTCTCTTATCGCCAAGCCAATTAACAGTTCAAAGCTATTTTCTAATCCGCAGTACTTTGATGTAAAAATGTCGCCTAGTGGAAAATATGCCTCAACCGCATATTTGGGTGAAAAAATTCAAAATATTTCAATTGTCAATGTTGATAACGAGAGTATCGACATGGAAATCGCGTTAGGCATTGATAGCAAAATCTTGAGCTATCATTGGTTGAGCGATAAGCAACTCTATCTTTCCGCTAAAAATGGAAGTCAGTCAGCAATTTTTATCTGTACTTTGCTCGGGGATAAAGTTGACGTAAAACTGGTAAAACTAAAAGGCTATTTAGTCGATAGGCTCCCTGAGATGGAAGGTGAACTTTTGTTTGCCAAGCGAAATAGAAAAGAAAATTTTGATTTGTATAAAGTAAAAATAGATGATTTTGCAAATGCCGATCTCGATAATGCAGTCGAAATTGAACATGATGATGACGAAGCATTATTCTACACTTATGACGCAGTATCAAAAAATATTATTAGTAGTAAGTATGACTCAGAGTCAAAAACATGGACCATTAAATCCGTCCCAATAAATGGTGGGGATTGGGAAGTTGTTCTCGAAAAGAAGACGGAAGATTACAAGTTTTTTAGCCCGACAATTCTTGGTGATAACAAGCTGGCGGTTCTAACTAATCAGGGAACTGATAAAGTTGCACTTCAAGTATTTAATACTAAAACTAATGAATTCGAAGATATTATCTATCAGCACCCTAAATACGATCTTAAAAGCGCGGTATATGACCAAAATGGCATGTTGCACCATGTTAGTTACGAACATCAAGGCTTAACGAGATTTGAGTACTTTAATCCTGTTTCCAAAGCCCTTGGAAAGCGACTAGCGAAAACGTTTGAAGGGTTGGAGTATTCGCTTGTTGATATGAACTTTAATAAAGATAAAGCAATTATAAAAGTTCAAGGAGCAAATGAGCCTGGAGAATATTTAGTATTTGACTATGCCCAAGATGTCCTTAGAAAATTATTCGTTTCATACCCGGAGCTAGAAGATGAACCGCTTTATAAGTCTAAAGTCTACATAACAAAAACAAAAGAGGGCGTTGATATAGAGTCATTTCTAACAAAGCCTTCTAAACAGAATGACTTATCAACTTTACTGGTAATGCCTCACGGTGGGCCAATTGGTGTGAAAGATGATGATAGGTTTAATTCTGAAGTTCAATACTTAGTCAGCAGGGGATTTTCTGTATTGAGAGTAAACTTTAGGGGGTCTGAAGGGTTTGGTAAAAGCTTTCAGGAACAAGGAGTAGGTCAATTTGGGCAGCTAATAGAAGATGATATCTCGCTTGTTGTGGATGAAATTACAACTAGCTATAAATTTAATAAGATGTGCACTATTGGGGCTAGCTATGGTGGATATTCGGCTGTAATGTTAGCTATTCGGTACCCCGAAAAATATGATTGCGTAATTGCTGGTTTTGGGGTTTATGATTTGCCTCTCATTTTCAATCACGACAATATAGTTACACAGGAAAAGTATAGAGAACCTTGGGAGAAGATTGTAGGAAAATACCGACCTGAGCTCTATGAAATATCTCCAGTGTACTTTGCAGAAAAGTTAAAAGCTCCAATTCTATTAACTGCAGGTATTGAAGATGAAACTGCTGTTTTTGAACACACGCATCGATTTGAATATGTCCTTAACAAACACAATCATCCGGTAGAGACGTTCTACTATGAAAATACTGGACATAGCCATCAATTCTATCGAGGCGACCAACACGAGTCTGCCCTTAAGTTTGATTTTCTAATTCGAAAATTAGGCTTGAAGCTTACGGATCTGAAGAATTCTTCAGCGAGTGCTAAACAAGCAATTGCTGAGGACTTTGTAATTATTGCAGATAGGTTTTCTCAAGATAAATCGATAGAACACGATGAAGATAAAGCATTTGAGTATTATAAAAAGGCTGCAGAATTTGAACACCCTCGTTCTAACTTTAATGTTGGGGCTTACTATCATCGAGGTGAAATAGTTGAGAAAAATCTAGAAGTTGCAGTTGAGTACTATCGAAAAGCAGCAGAGCTTGAATATGCTTATGCACATGGAAGGCTTGGGCGTATGTATATGGAAGGTGACTACTTTGATGTAGATTGGAAAAAGGCTAAACATCATCTTGAAAAGGCTGTCAATTTAGATGATACACCAAAGAACTATTTCAGACTCGCAAGATTTGATTGTACAGCTCCTAAAGAATATCGAGATATAAGACGCTGTTTGAATATTATGCAAATGAAACGTTATAAGAGAATTTCCAAAGCGACACATAAAAGAGCAATTAATGAGTTGAGACTTGCCGCACCCTGGATTATCTCTGAGGCGAGATTTAGTGATTCTGAGAAAAAGGAATTTCAAAAGATATTAAAGTCGACATTTGAACTCAACCAAACTGAAGTGAAGCTTGAGTCAAAAAGAGTTGGATCCTTTGAATATGTCGAAGGTATCGGCTACGGTAAATTTGATCGATATGACGATTTATCTGTGGGTAATATTCTTGAATTCAGCGATGAGCAAAATCACCGTTTTGGTTTGATTTTTGAAGTCGATGTCCCTGGATTCGACCGAAGAATCGATAAAGTAGGTGTAGCCGCTCGTTGGATTAGAAATATGAGCGACGGAACTAAAAAGTACCCGAGAGCAATAGTATTATATGGCTCTCCAAACGACGAGTGGCTATTGCTCAGAAAGTTCGAAGAGTTCGAAGACGCTGAGTCGGTAACATTAGAAATATTTGATCTAAAAGGCAATCCGATTTTTACAGAGACTTTTAAATTAACTAAGGCTGGAGATAACTTCTAACATCGCTAATAAATAGAGGAGATACACGCAGAGACCTCCTCTATTTAACGTCAAACTATATCCGAAGCTCCTAAGTTTAATACTGAAATCTGATCAGATTTGTACTGTTTTCCATTTACCCTGCCTAAAGTAAAGTACACCAACAATCGCAATTAAACTTTCTGCGATAGTTATGGCGAGAAAAACACCAGTTGGTCCCATCTCGATATATTTAGCCAAAATAAAAGCTAAAGGAATTTGGAATAACCAATAGCAAAATAAATTGATCTTAGTTGGTGTCATAGTATCACCGGCACCATTAAACGCTTGCACCACAATCATACCGACCGCATAAAACCCGTAGCCATAGCAAACGTACCTTAAGCAATCGATCCCGTATTGAACGACCTCAGGGTCGTTACTAAATATCTCGATTGTTTGGCGTGCAAATATGATAAAGATAATGGCAACGGATACCATAAAATACACATTATATTTCGCTACCTTCCAAACCGATTTTTCCGCTCGTTCCGGGGCTCCTGCCCCCAAATTTTGACCTACTAAAGTGGCAACAGCATTGCTTAAACCCCACGCCGGCAGGATTGCGAAAATCACTACTCGAATAGCAATAGTGTATCCTGCGACAGCTGCGCTGCCGTAAGTTGAAACAATTCGAACCAATGCGACCCAGCTTGCTGTCGCAATTAAAAATTGAGCGATCCCTCCAAAAGAAGTGCGCATTAGTTTTAAACATACCGGCCAAACTAATTTTAAGTGAGTAAAATCTATTTTGATTCGATTATTAGCATTGGTTAAGTGATAAAGCTGATAAATTACGCCCACGCCTCGGCCGATATTCGTTGCTACCGCCGCGCCTGTTACGCCCATTTCGGGAAACGGGCCAATACCATAAATGAACAATGGATCTAAAATGATGTTTAGCCCGTTGGCTAACCAAAGCGACTTCATGGCAACACTCGCATCTCCGGCGCCACGGAAAATTGCATTAAACAAAAACAAATATAAAATTGTGATTGAACCGCCGAGCATGATGCTGGTGTAGCCACCGCCCAGTTTTATAACTGAATCAGATGCTCCCATTAAACGAAGAATTTCCTCAGCATAAAAAATTCCGATGGAACCAACAAAGACGGCCACCATAATGCCAATCCAAATGGTCTGGCCGGTAACAATGTTGGCGCCTTCGTAGTCTTTCTCACCAATTCGCCGGGCAATAGTTGCTGTTACGGCCATACTTAATCCGATCGCTACCGCATAAAGTAAAGTAACTACCGCTTCAGTTAGGCCTACAACAGCTACGGCATTTGCACCTAAACCAGAAACAAAGAAGATATCGGTAACTGCAAATATTGATTCCATCACCATTTCAAGGACCATGGGAACCGCAAGTAAAAATGCGGCTTTACCAATTGAACCTTGGGTGAAATCTTGTTGTGTATTGCCTGCTAATGCTTGTTTAAATAATCGAAAAAATAGTTTTAAGTTGTTAATTAGTTTTTTCACTGTTAACTATCCTTGCTCAGGAATCTTTTCCTGTAAAAATAATTGATTAAGGCAAAATTGGCTGCTTAATAGCCAAGTGCCGGGATCTAAAATAGTCTAGCCACCAAATACTTGGAGAGCTAATTTTCTATTTGTAGATCGAGTCTATTGAAAACCGACCGAGTCGGTCGTGTTCTGAACGCGGAGTCTTAATAATCTAGTATTAGGAACGCTTTCTAAGACACGAGAACGAATCGGTGGGGGTGAACACCGGATCTTTATTGGCAATTTTCAATAGGATTAAATTGTTCATTGGCCTGTTCTCGTAAATTGGATAGATGGCGATAGGTTACACCTAAATAATAGGAAGTCAAATATTGATTTGGGTATAAAGCCCTACTCAATAGAAAAAATAAGTTCGATAACAGCACTCATAACGGATAAGATAGAGCGGACCGATGAAATAGTTTAAGAAATATCATTCTAAGATGGAGTCATTCTAACGATATTGAGCGGAGAGATGACAACAGATTTTCTTAGACGTTTTCTTGAAAGAACTAACAAAAAGCAAAGAGATAATTGATGGGGCAAAATCTTCCAAGCGTAGCTATTTTCGTAGATGTTCAAAATATTTTTTATACGACAAGCCAGACGTTTAACCGAAATTTCGATTACAACAAGTTTTGGGCGAAAATAAGTGATGGGAGAAATGTTGCTGGGGCTTTTGCCTATGCTATTGATCGAGGTGATGAAAAGCAAAAGCAGTTTCAAAATATCTTAAGAGCGATAGGCTTTAACGTTAAGTTGAAACCCTTTATTCAACGTCAAGACGGTTCAGCTAAAGGGGATTGGGATGTTGGGATCGCGATAGATGTAATGGATTGGGCCGAAAAGGTTGAGCGTATTGTTTTGGTTTCTGGGGATGGTGACTTTGATTTGTTAGTTGCCAAAGTCATCTCGAAATACCAAATCCCAGTCGATGTGTTTGGAGTAGAAGCTCTAACTGCGCGCTCATTAATGAATGCTGCAACTCGCTTCTACCCGATAACGGAAAAGCTGTTACTTAATCCTAAAAGTAGTCAAAGGGACTAACTTTTTGCACTATTTCTTACCGCCTCGGTAACAGCTTGATGGGCTTCTTTATTTAGTGCTGAAGGTACTAAAGCATCTTCTTTAGCTAGGCTCGAAAGGGTCTCGGCAACTGCGATCTTCATCTTATGAGTGATCTCTTTTGCTCCAGCCTCCAAAGCACCTTTAAACAACCCTGGAAATGCCAGCATATTGTTAACTGTTTTGCCATCTGTAGCAAATGCGGCGCCTTGCTCTAGTGCAACTTCAGGCTCTATTTCAGGGTCGGGGTTAGTTAGCGCCATAATGATTTGACCTTCTCTAATCATCTCAGGTTTGATAAGACCTTTTACGCCGGTGGTGGCGACAACAATGTCGGCTTGCTGCATTAACTCTTCAAGTGATAAAGGGGTTCCGCCAAGTCCACGTAATTTCTTTTTTGCTTCTTCATTGATATCAGCACCAAGTACCTCTTTTACGCCATAATCAAGTAATAAATTGCAAATTCCCATGCCTGCAGCACCTAACCCTATTTGGCCGACAACTTTTTCCTTTATACAAACATCAACCCGTTTGGTAGCGGTTAATAGCGCCGCCAGAACGACTATGGCGGTGCCGTGCTGATCGTCGTGGAAAACGGGTTTATTAAGCCGAGCAACTAACTCTTCTTCAATTTTAAAACATTCAGGGGCTTTAATATCTTCTAATAAAATAGCGCCAAAAGAAGGTGAAATTGCTTCGACAGTTTCAATAATTCTTAAGGGATCTTTTTCTTTCAATAGAATTGGTATGCCGGAAATCCCAACTAGTTCAGAAAATATCGCGGCTTTACCTTCCATCACCGGCAAGCCTGCCTCCGCACCAATATCGCCTAATCCTAAAATTGCTGTACCGTCGGTGACAATAGCTACAGTATTTTGGATGTTGGTGTACTCGGTGATTTTTTCTGGGGAAGCCTTGATCGCTTGGCAGACTCTGGCGACCCCAGGGGTATAAACGTCGCGTAAAACTTCCAGTGAGTTTATTTCAATGCTCGATTGAGTTTTGATTTTGCCGCCCTTATGACGATTAAATACGCGATCAGACTTACCAACGATTTTTGTTTCGGGTAGCTCATTAATATGGTCTACCAGCACTTGCATGTCTAGACTATCATCGTATTCGATAGTGATTTCCCAAATCGTATCGCGGTATAAACGTCTCACTGCGTTTAACCCTTCGACAGTTATGCCCATGTCACCGATAATGGTTAACACTTTAGCCATCTTTCCCGGTTGGTGGGGGGCTTCGACTAATAATATTTCTACGATCTTCATTGAGTTACACTGATTGAACGACAATGGTTTCAGCTTAGCAGACCGTAAGCAACAATCAATGACTGTTTAGTTATATTTGTGGTTAACAGAGAAACACTGTTGAGTATGCATTGGACAGATTGGGGTTGGCTCTTTACTTCAATTAAGGTTAGATTTTTTGTATTATCGAAACAATTATTAATTTGTTTATGTGAATAGATAAGAAATGCTATTCCTAAAAAGCGACTCAGTTAATAGTGAGCAACCACATTAATTCTATATGAGAGAAAAAATGATAATCAGGCCTGCCGTAAAAGATGATCTTCCTCAGCTCCTCGAATTTGAACAAGGCATAATTGAGTACGAAAGGCCTTTTGACGAAACACTTAAAAAAACACCAATCAGCTACTATGATATTAAAGCCATGATTCAGGCTCCGGATATTGAAGTGGTGGTAGCCGAAGAGGGTAACCAACTTATTGGCTCGGGTTATGCTAAAGTCATCCAATCTAAACCCTACCTCACCCACTCGAAGCACGCTTATTTAGGATTTATGTTTGTATCTGAAGAAGCCCGTGGCAAAGGGGTTAATAAAAAAATAATTGCTAAGTTAGAAGAGTGGGCAAAGTTGAGAGGAATTAACGAAGTACGATTGGATGTTTATGCTGAAAATAGTACTGCCGTGCGAGCCTATGAGAAAGCGGGATTCATTAAAAACTTAGTTGAGATGCGTAAGCCGATCTAAAAAAATTTATTTTGATAATCATTTCACCCGTCAAGTTGAGTTTATTTAAAAAATATTTATGTGAATATTAACGCTTAATTTTCTACCTGTTGCACATTTCTACGAAAAAAGTCGTAATTCTCACTCTCAAAAGCAGTAATTTTTGGCAAAAACACCCACCTGTTACATAAAGTTACAGCGACGATACAAAACTTAAAAAGAATCTTGCGCGGCTAATTCTTATATTAGAAAACACGAATTAACTTCATAAGAGCCGTATCGACTATGAAAATTCTTTTGCAACAGTTTATTTTAATTAACTTTATTTTAGCCGGATTTTTAACCAGTTGTTCGCAGGAATCGGTGCGCACTGAATTTACTAAGGATGATGTCAAATTACGTAAGTATAGCTGGCAAGGCGAAGTGCCCCGAAATAATAAAGTAGTTGTAATCAACTCATACGGAAACATCACTACTCGAAATACCAAGCAGGGTAATATCGAAATATCCGGCATTATTCAGAGAGTCGGTCCCGAAGCACCTGCTCCCGACGTCAATATTTCTGATAATGACGGTGTTACCCTGATCGAAGTTGTTTACGACCAGCCGACAACTGACAAATACGCCAATCGGATTGGCAGAATGGATATAGGCATTTATGTGCCAAAAGGTGTCTCTGTCGATATGAAAACAACTTTTGGAGACATCAAAGCGAAAAAACATGCCTCCAACCTCACCGCTACTTCGACTTCAGGAAAAATTAAGTTAGCGACTAAAGGCACTATTATTGCCAGCTCTGAGTCTGGCTCAATAAATGTGAACCTACTACCATGGGAGGCGCGTTTATTCGAGCCTGCTAATAAACAGAAAGTTTATGAGCTTCATACTAGAAATGGAGAAATCAAAGCTTATTTTGAGGCCAATGCTAACCTGGCAATAACAGCGAGTTCAGGAAAAAACGTTTCTTCGAGTAATGCTGAGTTCCAGAATATTATTAACGCTTCATCTGTTCCTCAATTTGAAACCACTTTAGGTAACGGTCAAAGGATCTTAAAAGCCATTTCAGTCTACGGTTCGGTCCAATTAGACCCTAAAGGAAAACTTCAATCGGGATTAAGTCAGGCCCAGTCATTTAACGGAGATATTAGGGACTTGCCGAAGTCTAAAGAATGGAAACCTGGCGATCCAATCATCGAAATTCAGGATGGCCGTTCTGAGAAAAATACTGAGTCTAATAAAGACAAAGAAAAAGAATTTAACCGCAGTAAAAGCCAGCGTAAAAAAGACGATGGTAGCTAACATACTTATCTAGTTTTCAAATTCACTATTTAACCCAACGATGGCCAGGCAGTGGCAGGATTTTGCTCGGTCTCAATATTTCAATCGCTAGGAGGAGGTACACTAATGTACGATAGAAAAATAGGATCGGTAGGCGATTTTTCCGGTCGAAAACTTAACTATAACCAAGTGCGCAAGCAAGTTAAAGTAGCGCTTTTAGGATTAGGTTTAGGCACAACATGTACTGTCGGAATCCAAACCGCCACTGCAGAAAAAGGCTTTGCCAAACCAATCATACAAAGTATTAACAAAGGCCAGGTAATCAACGATAAAGTAGAAACCAAAGTTTATAAGGGCGCACAACTTGTCGACTATGTTTCACCGAGTAGCTTTGATGGAGATCTTAGAAAACTGCCCGCGGTAATTGAGTGGCGACCAGGAGATGCGGTTAAAGTCGCAAACCCCAGACGCATTGGTGATGACATTAATCGCCTGCCGGCTGTAAACAAGGTGACGAAATCTGAAGCAAAACTCATTGAACGGCAGAAGCGTGCAAGCCATAAAACCAAAGCTGATTTACAAGTAGGTGTGAACGTAACCGGATTTGACTTTAATGGTGTTAATCCTCCAGATCCAACTGGAGAAGTTGGCGAGACTTATTACATTCATTCTATCAATGCTGGCGGCGGTTCTTCTGTCCAGGTATTTAACAAGACAACTGGCGAAAAAGTTGGTAACGCTTTTGACATGGACAGCCTCACTTCAGCTGGCGACTGTCAACAAGGCGCCGGCGATCCGATTATCATTTATGATGAGTATGCAAAGCGCTGGCTACTAAGTGAATTTACTTCAGAAGGGCCAAATAAGCTATGTATCTATATTTCAAAAACGTCTGATCCAGTAACTGGAGGTTGGCATGCCTATGAGTTCGCAGCACCATCTTTCCCTGACTACCCTAAATTCAGCGTTTGGGGTGGAAATTACTTCGTTAGCGCCAATGAAGGTAGCGGTGCTGTTTATGCACTAGACCGCGCTAAAATGTTAGCAGGTGAAGCCGCGGCTATGGTACGCAAACCGGTTCCCGCATTAGCTGGATTTCAGTTTCAGTCAATTACACCGATCGATGCCGATGGATTGAATCCGCCCGGAGATGGAACACCAGGTTTATTTATTCGTCACCGCGACGATGAGTTACATAATTCTGGTTCAAATAATGGCGAAAAAGATTTCCTTGAACTCTGGACGTTTACTCCAGATTTTGCGAATGCAGATAACAGCAAGTTAGAAGGCCCTATCAATATTGAAATCAATGAATTCGATTCCAATTTCACTTGCCCGGATGGCTTCGGTTGTTTAACTCAAAAGCCTGAAGACGGGCAAACCTTGTCAACATTGGACCCGTTAAAGGAAGTTGTTAATTTTAAGCCTCAATACCGGAACTTTAATAGTCATGAGTCGATCACAGGAAGTTTTGTAACCAAGCTAGCTGACAACAACGCTGGATTACGTTGGTTTGAACTACGTAAAGCAAACGGTAGTTGGGCGTTGCACCAGGAAGGAATTATGCCTTCAACTGATAATAATAGTCGTTATATGTCAGGCGCCGCGATGGATGGTGACGGTAATATGGCTTTGGCTTATATGATTACAGGTCCTGACCAGTTCCCGAGCATAAAATTGACCGGCCGCCGCATGGGAGATGCAGCTGGAACAGTGTCTGCTGATGAAATCACCTTACACGAAGCAGATGGCGCAATTGCAACTGAGCGTGATGGTGATTACAGCCATATGTCAGTTGATCCTATTGATAACTGTACCTTCTGGTTTACGGCAGAGCATGGTGGTCAAGGGGCACAATGGAAAACTAAAGTTTCTAGCTTTAAATTCCCGGGGTGTACCGGTACCGGTTCAACCGATCCAGGCTTCAGCATGAGTGCAGACAATCGCTCTCAAGCAGTGTGCCGTGCAGGTCAATTACAACCTATGGCTGTTACAGTGACAGGTTTTAACGAGTTCAAGGGTGAGGTTAACTTAACTTACGCAGAACTAGTCAATGAAATCAGCGGAGAATTCTCTGCGAACCCTGTCGCTGCAGGTGCTTCTTCCAACGCAACTGTGACTATTGCCGAGGGAATTACCGCGGGCGATTACACTTTCAAAATTCAAGGTGCAAGTGACGGTGTAGAGTCTCGTGAAGTTAGCGCTAGTGTTAAAGTTGTTGATAAAGAACATACTTCAACGTTAACAACTCCAGAGAATGGTGCAGAAAAAGTTGATTACACAACAACACTTTCTTGGACTGATTCGGGTTATGTTTCTGCGCATACAATTGAAATTGCAACTGATGAAAGCTTTTCGAATATTATCGCTACCGGCAGTGTTGCTACAGGTACAAGTTATCGCCCATCACAGGCACTTCCTCAATCGACTAAGCTTTACTGGAGAGTTAAAGCGGCAAATATTTGCGGCGAGACTATGTCAGAAGTATTTAGCTTCACAACCTCTTCAGATAAAGACAAAGCTGAACAGCTGACGCCAAATGTTGCCAAGGCTATTGAAGGAGCGGAAGGCGATTACGGTGACTATTATGTTGAAGTTCCTGGTGGAGTCGACAAAGTAACTATTAAAACTTCTGGCGGTGATGGGGACGTAGATCTTTATGTAGGTTTTAACAAAATCCCAACGACTGCGGACGACCTGATCTGTCGGTCAGAAGAAGAAGGTAACGACGAAACTTGTGAAATCACTGATGTGCAGGAAGGTGCTTATTTTATTACGACTGGAGCATACGCGGCATTTAGTGGTGCAGAGCTAATTGCTGAGTATGTTATTCCTAATACCGCTCCTGTCGCTAACAGTGATAGCTTCACCGTACAACAAGATAGCAGCGCCAATATATTTGATGTTATTGCAAATGATACTGATGCAGATGATGGTGATACATTAACATTAGGTGCAATTAACTACGGTGGTAGCGGGCAAGCGTCAATTTCTGATGGCAAAGTCTCTTACACTCCAGCAGCTGGGTTTCACGGCACAGAATCATTTACCTATACGGTAAAAGATTCTCGTGACGGAACCGCGCAAGGTAGCGTTACTATTACTGTTGAGCAAAAACCTGATAGTGGTGGTGGCAGTGCAGGCTTAACGGGATTGTTATTGTTACCAATACTAGCTGCTTCACGTAGACGTCAATCGAAAAAGTAGCAATGTAATCTACATTTTCTTTGAAGCTAAAAGCCGGTTGTGAAAGCAACCGGTTTTTTATTGCCAACCTCGAACGTCTCTATAACGGATTGATCGCCTCTCTTTTTTATATTGCTGACCTTTTCCGCTACAAATTCTCTGCTTTTGAAGGCCGATTCTAAACCCATCTTTGATCAAAACCGCCTGACTATCTCTTTTACAGAGGTCAATATAAAGTGGAGTTGCATAAAGCATCAGCATTTCTGCTCGATAATGAACAGAAAAAAATAGCCAAATTGTTTGCGTTTTTCGGTTATAGTCGCATTCAGTACAAAGTTGGAGCATCTGATTTAAGCTCTTTAATGGTTTTGAAAAAGTACTTCTTCAGAAAAGAGACAGTGCAGTCAACAGTTTCAAAGATCTTGTTAATCGATTCGAACTGTACACCTCTGGTTTCACCTTGGTGATTAGAAAACTACGAAGTCGCATAATTGAGCTAGAATTAAAAAATCTCAACAAAGTAATAATTATGCATATATAACCATTTCAGGACGAATAATGGATATTTGTTGGTTGAGATAAACAGGATATGTATAATCTTAACGAATCTTTAACGAAATTGAAGGTTTGATAAATAGAAGATTACAAGGTTGGACGGTTATACCTATTATAAAAAACCAATTAGTAGCGAAATAATTTATCAAAGAGAATCCTGACAAAAGCATGTTACAGTTTTTCTATCTAACGTGGGTTGATGAAAACAATCTAGCTCGTTCTCAAAGTTTGCCTCCAAGTGATAACAAATTACTCATTGGCCGTTCTCCAACGGCAGATATTATAATTACTCACCCTAGCGTTTCTCGAATTCATGCGGAACTCAAATGGCAAGATAATGTGCTCTACATTAAAGATCTAAATTCTACATTTGGAACTTTGGTTAATGATGAGTCACTAAGTGCAGAGCATGGTAAACCTCTGTTTGAAAGTGGAGAGATCCGCCTCGGTAATATGAGTCTTTGGTACGAAGTTCGTAGTGAAGAAGAAAAGCAGGAGATGTTGCAGACTTGTTTTTTCTCCAATTCTCAGCAGATCTCGGAAGAGCTGGCACCAGATCTAATCGCATTTAAAGCGAAAATTATTCAGCGTTTAAAGTCACATATTGGTGCGGAAAGCTCACTAACAGATCTAGATGATTCGCTAACCAAAGAACTCTATAGTTTCAGTGCTAAACAGCAGGAGCAGCTGAAAGAGCAACGGATCTTAAATTCAATCAGCCACATTTTAAATCGCAGTAATACTATCGCTGAACTGGCAAAAAATGCACTGAATTTGATCAGCAAAGTACTGTCTGCTGATCGAGGCTTTATCGTTTTGCACGATAACAATAAGCATATTTGGGGCTTAGTAGCGAAAAGAAACTTCAAAGACACGGATCCGGTTTTGGACTTTAAGCAACCAGAACCTAGATCAAATAACGCATATAGTAATACCTTAATCGAACAGTGCTATGAAGAAACAAAAATTCTTATTTTTAATGATGTGCAAAGCGATTTTTTACTGTCACAAGTACAGAGTGTAGCTGCTTCCGGCACAAGAAGCATTGTTGTTATACCGCTTATTCAATTTGATGAGGTTTTAGGGGTTATATATCTTGATAGTACGAGTGAATCTTACTGTTTTGAGGAGCGTCAAATTCCTTTCATGGAAACATTTGCGGCGCATACTGCGATTGCTTTGGTGAATGCTCAATTGTATAAGCGAGCGATTACCGATGATTTGACCCATCTATACACCCGCAAATATATCGATGAAAGGTTAGAGCAAGAGTTGGATCGTGCTAAACGCTATCATAGACCATTTAGCATTTTAATGATCGACTTGGACCGGTTTAAGCAGGTTAATGATACTTATGGGCACAGTGCCGGTGATTTAGTTTTACAAACGCTTTCTTATTTGTTGAGGCAACGTCTAAGGGATACTGATATTGCTGGCAGAATTGGTGGCGAAGAATTTATTGTAATTTTGGGTGAAACTGAAATTGAGGGGGCCAAGCTTTTCGCTGAACGTATCCGTGATGAAATAGAGAAAGAAAAAATTGAAAAGGGAGGTCAAGTCATACCTGTTACTGCAAGTATTGGTGTGGCCTGTTTTAACGAAAAGTATCTCAGTCAGCCGTTGGCTATTATCGAAGATGCGGACAAAGCCTTGTACCATGCAAAAACTACTGGGCGTAATCGGGTAGTGGTAGCTGGGAGTTATTAATGGAGATCTTAGGCCGCTGCACTCTATTTACTGAATCAATCATTCCCGTAGGTTTGAGTTAATTCGAACAGTTATTTTAGAAATTCAATATATTGCATGCGAATGAATTCCACCTACAACTTGCCATTCTAAGAGCTACTGTGTTAAAAATTTGGTGTTTTTTAAAGTAGCCCTTCAAGGAATGGACTCTTCTGCGGCATAACTCGACCTAAATTTGCTACTTCAGGCTGACAGATGAACAACAATAACCAGCAAGCATGCCCCAATTGCCGGCATATGAATCCGGCCAATACAGCCATTTGTGAGTTATGTGGATTTATATATGCCAAAGAAGGCATGACTATCACGTACTGCCCCAGGGCTCCTAATAGCACGAATAGTTCAGCGGATTCCCAACAGAGCAATCAAGTTGGTAATGAGAATGAGACAATTGCCCCGGCGAGTTTTGCTATCAGCGATGATGACGCGACTATTATGCCTGAAGGAGATACCGCGCAAGCTCCTAGCCAATCAGCCACGGATCCGATGGCACATTTCAAGATTTTTGATGTACTAGGTAAAGGAGGGATGGGAGCAATTTATAAGGCGCAGGACCTGAAGCTTGAACGCTTTGTCGCATTAAAATTGTTCTACTCTCAAGCGGCTGCTAACAGCCAGACCTTACTTGATGAAGCGCGCTTTGCTTGCAAACTAAATCATCCAAACATTGTGACTATTTATGATATTGCTCGTGGTCAAAATAGTAACTTTATTGTAATGGAGTGGGTGGATGGGCAAACCCTAAACCAAGTGATCCCTAAAGAAGGGTTGCCGGTTTATCAGGCGTTAGATTATGCCTGTCAAATAGTTGAAGGGCTCGCTTGTGCACATCAAAATGGCATTATTCACCGCGATATTAAGCCGCAGAATATAATGCTGAATAAAGAGGGGCGAATAAAAATACTCGACTTCGGTATCGCTGAATTATTAAGACAAAGCAACAAGGCATCAAAGACTTCCGAGGAGTCTGGCGAGCCTTCAGTCGGAGATGTTACTCGTGTTACTGGATTGAGTGGCACGCCAAAATATATGGCACCAGAACAAGCGCGAGGTGAAGCTTTAGATCAAAGAGCGGATATTTTTTCATTTGGCATTTTGTTGTACGAAATGTTGACTGGTTCGCGGCCTTTTGAAGCTGACAATTTAAATAACTTAAAAGAGCAGCTTGAGAATCGAACTTACCGTCCTTTAAAAGAACTTTGTCCTCAGTTATCAAACGAGATGGTCGAGTTAGTAGATAAAATGTTGGCACCGATGAAAGAGGAACGCTGGCAGACCTCAGAAGAGCTTAGTGAAACCCTAAAAACAATTTATGGCGAGTTAACTCAACCGAAGAACTGGTGGCAACAGAGGCATTGGTTGAGTAAAGCGGCGATTGTGTTGCCGTTTATGGTGGCGGTAGGTTGGAGCGTTAAGGAGATTGTATTTCCGCCAACAACTCAAGAACTGGTGGAAAGGCAAGTTGCAGAAGCAAAAAAGATTGCGGTTTTGCCTTTAGACAATATTAGTGGTGATCCGGTCCTTCAGCTATTTAGCGATGGTTTGATAACTACGTTAAGCAGCGATTTAGCTGCGGCTGGATTAGAGCAGGGAGATGGTACAACTTGGGTGATTCCTTCTAGCGAAATTCGTCGCATGAAGGAAGTAAGTGTTAGGGCTGTTAGTGATAAGTTTGGCGTGGATCTTGTTGTTAGTGGCAGTATTCAGCACATGGGGTCAACGCGAAGTGTGGTGTTAAATTTGATTAATGCTAGTGATGGACGGCAGTTAAAGACATCTGAGCTTACCATCAATGCTGATAAGCTTTTTTTGGGACATGCTTCCATAAGGTATGAAGTTTCGAAATTACTCAATTGGAATATTTCAAAGCGTTTATCCGAAAAATTCAGTAAAAGAAGACCTCATATGGATGGAGCATATAAGTTCTATATTGAAGGCAAAGGTCATCTTTATCGATATGACTTGGATGGAAATATCGATAGGGCTATTCAAGCATTTGAGAAAGCAGTGGAGCTAGACGATAAGTTTGAAAATGCGTATGTCGGATTAGCCGAAGCGCAACTTAGAAACTACTTGAGGACATTTGAAAGACCCTGGTTGGATAAAATGGATTTGACTATTTCTCTTTTAAAACGACTGAATCCAAAGAGCTCAAATTTTGGGTTTCTGTCAGCTGAATTATTGATGCAGAAAGGAGAGTATGAGCGAGCAGCCAAAATGTATCGAGATAGTATTCAGAAAGTGCCTATGCAAATTAACTCTTATGTAGGTATGGCCAAGGCTTATGCCAAATTAGGAGATAAGAAGAAAGCAGAATCGATATATAGAGAAGTTAACCACAAGTCTCCCAATAATTGGAGGGTAATCTCCTCAACAGGTATCTTTCATTTTAGAAATGGCGATTATTTAAAAGCAGTTGAGTCTTTTGAGCGGCTTATATCAATAAGCCCCAATAATGATTATGGGTATCGTAACGTGGCTGCGGCATATTACTCTTTGGGAAACATAGACGAAGCCATTGAATATACACTAAGAGCGATAAATTTGAGACCGTCTTATCAAGCTTATGCAAATCTAGGGACAATGCACTTTTATCTAAAAGATTACTCCGATGCTGTTGCCGCCTTCGAAAGGTCTTTAGAAATAAAGGAAACCAACTACATAACGTGGGGTAATCTCGCTGATGCATACAAACTTTCGGGCAATGAAAAAAATATTGATATGTACGAAAAAGCCATGGAACTAGCTCAGCAGGCAATTGAACTTAACCCGAAAGATAACTTGGCAAAAACGCATCTTATATACTACTTGGTAAACCTCAATAAAAAGGATAAAGCCTTAGAACTCTCAAGACATATTAATAAACATTCACTTGATGGGCTAGAAAATTATATTCTAGCTATTGCTTATGATGAGCTAGGACAAATTGAAAAGGCTATAGATTATTTGGAAGCAGCACTAGATAAAAGCTATCCTCTGGACGAAATTAAAAGCACTCCTTTGCTTTATAAAAGTAGAAAAAGTCAGCGCTACAATGCATTGGTAGAAGTTCACAAATAATGACGTAAGCGATCATATATCTAATGTGGGCGTTTAGGCCTAAACAAATTCGTCTAATTTACTAAGTGAACTTTTTGAGATCTAATACATTTCTAATTGTTCCTGTATCAGATCTCATGACGATTATTCTAATTATCGTCGACCAAAATTGTTGGATCCTTGGTATATGAGATACCATTAATAGTTATTGTGATATCGTAGGTATCACTTGCTGCAGTTGCATCGTTCATAACATTTAGCGTTGAAGTTGCCGCGCTTTGAGCGTTGGGCCGGGTTCCCGTAAAACTTGTAGTACCATTTGTTACATCATTGAATGGATCTTGTGAGTTGTTGGTAAAAGTAAATACGCCAGAGACATCATTAGTCGGGCTATCTGGCCAAGTAACACTAACTGTTACAGTATCACTGTCACTCACGTCTAGAGTATCAGGTGATACTGATGGTATTGTTCCTTCCTCTAAAGAGCTGAGAGAAACGTTCAAGGTGTGGTTTGTCATCTTATTTTCCTCATTATCACTGTGTTTCAATACTAAATTTTGTGTCTAATTATTTAAGGTTGAGCAGTAGAATTCATATTCTGAATAATACATTTTTACCAAGTTTTCATTGTTCCATTTTTATCAAAGTGGCTGTGATTTGTCATATCAAAATCATCACCAAATTTGGTAAGTAAAGATTAATTAGTATTGAACATTAAAGTGAATACTAACTATCATCAATTTGTATTAATCGTTCTGAGCATGCATACATTTATGTTGTGAGTATCATAAATAAGTATCAATTATCATCTACAAGAATAGTTGGATCTTCTTGATAAGTTGTTTTATTAATGGTTATTTTAAGAGTATAAGAATAAGAGCCGTTAGGAGTTTTAGCTCCAATGCTGCCTATCAGCAATAGGACTCCTGGTTTTAACATATCCTCGTCAGGAGGAGGAATCAAAGGATTATCGGCAAATTCTAAACTCCAGCTACCTTCCAAGCTTGAACTCGAAGGCCACTCTGGAGTTAGTAAATAAATATTATCTCCTCTGTTAGCTCTTAACGTCAATGGATTAACGTTAAGAGAGTTATCAAGTTTAGAAAAACCTGTAACTACTAAATACCGATCTGTCATTATTTCTTCTCCCGAATCTTTTGAGTTACTAAGGGACATGTGTGATTAAATTGTTATTGTATATTCGATGGTTAATTCGTTAATACACCTTAATGTATTATCATTCATTGTCTATCGGTTATTTGCTATAAACTATAAAAATCATATAGCTTCCTCTAATTCGCGTTAGCATATAGCAATCGCACTCCCAAAAGTATTACATAGTATTACACCGCAATTACTTCACTCTATTTTGCAGTGCAATATAAGAATAAAGTCGTTGATGCCAATATCTAGTATTAATTCGACGAAAGTCGAGAGGCAGATGACACAATAGACTATAAACGGAGCACAGTTAAGACTAAATAAACTCATTCAACCATCAAACGAATACTCAACTATTCCAGCCTTCTCTATAAAGATGTTCTGGCTGCCCAATCTGATCTTCCCACTTTGTCTTTCAAACAGCTGGTCCAAATGTAAATTATTTAAACTATCGGAAAATTGCTTTCTGGCTCGGTGAATCTGAATGTTAAAGTGGCTTAGTTCAATACCTAAGTCCTGGCTAAGCTGGTCACAGAACACCCAGCCTTGCTGCTCCTTATTTAACCCATTCTTAATATCTTCAACTCTTTTGCGGGCCAGGTTTAAAGTTAAGTAGTGGTGGCTTCTCACCTTGAGGTCTATGGATTGATCAGACGTTTTAAGAATAAGCTGGGTGCTTTCTTCATCACCACTTACATTAAAGATAAATGAAAGCTCATCTAATGAGGCTACATTGGGTGTAAGTTGCACTGTTTCTTCAATTTTAGTGTTTACCAATAGTTGCCAGCGTGCCCCCCTGAAAGAAACAATATCATTGTGGCGTAACACACTTTGAGTTTGGTCATCATCGTTGAGGTGTTCGACTCTCCAGCTCGCTGAATCGTCGTCGAAGAATAGCGAAATTTCTGGATCCTGAGAATTAGGGAGCAAGTTATACCATTCCAAGGCAATTAAACTTTCACGGCTTTTATCCGGGTAGGGCAGTAAAATATCGCTTGGAGGGGATAAGTCTTCAACAACTAATTTATTAGCGGATTTGCTAGCCAGAAAAATGGCGTCGCCAATTTGCAATTTAGTCGCTTCGTTTTTGGGTAATCTACGGTTATTTAACCAGGTCCCGTTGCTACTAAAATCACTCAAATACCAACCATCTTCACGCCATTCAAAAATGGCATGAATTTTTGATACTTCCGGCTTAGAAATACAGGTATTTACCGACTGCTTCAATCGGCCGAAGATATGGTAAGTATTCAAATAAATTAAATTATCTTCTTCTGCGCTTAACAAATAAGCCATTATATCCTCTTCAAAGGCTTAGGACTGACTTCTACTTAATCAACCTATAAGTAGTTAAACTTTATGTTCTCTGAACCATCAGGGACAGGCGAGGAGAGGAGGAAAACTATTGGCAAACCGTATTGCTTCTAATAAATATCTCCATCTCCAAAGACAGCGAACAAAATAACATTTAGCAAAGTAAAAAACATCACATGTTTTTATTCTATTGTGTGCGACTGAAACTATATCCTATTGATAGATAGGTTAGCTTGTTGCGGTGAGTCCGATATTAGCAGATTTTTTAATATTAATCAGAACGTAAGATCAGTGAATTTAAGATAATTGAGAATTTATAGAGTGGCTTTTTCAATCCACCTATTCATTACATCTTCTAGCTTCTGTCTTGATATTGGTTTAGTGATAAAATCTCTGCGGCCAAGCACTTTTCTTTGTCGGTCAAGAATGCATTAGCCGTCATAGCCGGAGTTTGAGAATCGAGGTGTTTAGCTCGAATACTTCTAGTCGCCCCCAGAGCATCCATCACCGAAAGGTACTTCTTATTATTTAACTATATGGTAAATTGCTTCATAAATATTCCAACAACTATTAGATGAGCCTATGGTATGGAGTTATTGACCATAACAAACAAAAATGGAATGAGTTGTACGATTCTTCCTTATGGTGGAATCATTCAGTCTATTAGGTTTCCCGTCGAAGGGGAGCTTGTGGAGACTGTGCTTAACTATGCTGATTTAGAAGATTATCTGAGCGATAATTTTTACTTGGGAGCTATTGTGGGCCGTTATTGCAACAGAATAGCAAATGGAAAATTTCGAATTGGCGAGTCAAGTTACCAGTTGGCTAGCAATAATGAGCAGAATCACTTACATGGTGGTGTCAAAGGTTTTAGTAAGCAAGTATGGAACATTGAAAGTACAACAACAAACTCTATTTCTCTATCCTACTTATCTAGTGATGGCGAAGAAGGATATCCAGGAAATCTGGATGTTAAAGTAAGTTATCGATTGGATGACAAAAACTCACTTGCTATCGATATCACCGCGAAGGTCGATAAGCCTTGCCCTGTTAATTTAACTGGACATACCTATTTTAATCTTAGTAACAACAGCTCAACCATAGAAAAAAATCTGCTGAAAGTTAATGCAGAGAAATTTTTACCGATAGATGGTTCATGTATTCCAACTGGAGAACTCAAGGAAGTAGTAAATACACCCTTTGACTTAATCGGGTTTCGAGAGCTGGGCTCGGTAATTGGATCCAATGATTTTCGCATTAGCTCCCAACAAGGTATTGATCACAATTACGTATTAAGTCAAAGCGCCGGTGAAGTATCGCACGCGGCCTCAGTTTATTGTCCTGAAAGTAAAATCCAATTAGAAGTTTCTACCAATATGCCTGGGCTTCAAGTGTATACAGGCAATCATTTGTCCGGCCCTTTTAAACGTTATCAAGGATTATGTCTAGAGCCACAGTATTTTCCTGATTCGCCAAATCAAGTAGAATTTCCATCGAGTTTATTAATGCCGGATGAAGAGTATCATCATCGAATTATCTATCGGTTTTCGCAAATTTAACGATTAAAATAAGTCGACTACTAAAAAACAAGGCATAATCAAGTGCACTAAATAGGGACCGGTTACCTTATCAAGTGCTCTTAAAATAACTTACTAAATATCTTTTACGTTAAAGTAAACCTAAACTAAAAGACGGAACTAATATTGGAAATAAGAAAGCTAAATATGCTGCGTGGATTAGCAGCGCTTATCGTATTAATCACTCATTTTAGTGATGCGACAGGGTGGTTGGATACTAGACTAGGTGGGCGTGCAGGGCAGTATGGTGTTATGTTGTTTTTCATGCTTAGTGGCTTTTTGATGGCTTATCTTTATTTAGATAGGGATTTCAATAAACAAAACATAGGTCGATATGCGCTAGCACGAATAGGAAGAGTGATTCCGCTATATTTAGTCGTTGTGTTAATTTCTTACTTTTCAATTCTCTCCGGTTTTGAAAGCCTATATAGCATATCGGAGACTAGTTATTTAATTTCTCATTTAGTTTTTATAAAAGGAGAGAGTGTCCTCTGGACTATCGCCCCAGAAATCCAGTTTTATCTTCTATTTATCGGGTTCTGGTTTCTTGCTGCGTGGCGACCTGGCTATATTTACGTGCTGATTTTTGCGATCTTGATTTTACTATTCCTGACAAACTTTCCGAGGCCCACAGGAGACATTCAAGGCATTCCATATGACTTTCATTTATTCAGAAGTCTTCCCTATTTCTTTATCGGTGTAATTTTAGGCATGAATTACAAGTCTTTTAAAGTACCCGCATATTTGAAAAGCAACTGGTTTGTTCTGGCACTTATACTCATTTTTATATTATATCCCGATTTTTCCCCGGTAAAATCAGACGCGAAAAGAAAGATGTGGCTAAACTATGAAGTATTATTAGTTATGTCAGTGGTTTTCTTTTGTATTGTTTATTTAGTCCCGGATAAAAATATTCTTTTGTCTAACAAGGTAGGAGATTTTTTAGGAAAAATTTCCTACAGTTTGTATTTGCTGCACATCCCAATTTTAGTCCAGTTGAATAAAGTAGCATTGTCAGTTGAGTTAAAGCTCGTTTTATTTATGATATCAAGTTTGCTGGCGGCGTATGTTTCATATCGATATTTTGAAAGGCCCGCTGCGGCTTTAATTCGACACATTGCTTCAAGAAAACTTAGATTGAGAACCGCATCAATCTCTTAGTAAGAGGATAAATTGTAGTTATACAGTTATACAGTTATACAGTTATACAGTTATATATTTAAAGGCCATTATAGGAACCAAGCAAAATTCTCATGGTGCTATAGATTTATTCTGAAGTTGTTAAGGCGCTCTTTTGATCCTCAAAGAGCACCTCGAATTGTCACTTATTGGCGGTTTTGCCTATCGTGTTTATTTTTGTAGATTTTTGCCGATTCCTTATTGGCTTTATGCTGTAGTTTCGCTCTCTCTTTTTTTGTAACTATGCCGTCGGCCTTAGCACGGTTTTCCATTTTTTGAAGTTTTGCTTGACCTTTGACTAACTTCCTAGTTTCTTTCTTGGTTAGCTCTCCGCTTTTAACACCTTGTTTTATCCGGGTTTCTTGGTTATCTTGACGTTCATTAAGAACTGGGGTTCCGGCTAAAAGCTGACCCGAAAACAGGCTCATTAATGTAATAATTGCCGTTTTTTTTAATATGTTTTTCATATGTCTCTCCGATCCTTTTGGTTTCTCGTTTACTAGAACGAAGCAAAGAATGAACGGTTGACAAAACAAATTCGAAAATATTTATGAGAGGATTTAACGAACTATCGAAAGCCTGGGGATTTCCTCATTCATGACCACCTGATCCCTTCCTCTTTCTTTTGCAAGGTATAAATATTGGTCGGCTCTATCTATGGTCGTCGAGATATTTTCATTTAGCAGATTATTTGCTATTCCGGCACTCAGGGTTACTTTAAAACCTCCATTATCATTTCTAAAAATCTGGGAGCTTACTTTTCTTCTAATTCTCTCTGCTAGTATTCTAGCCGCCTCTCTATTTTCCGAAAAAGTAATGATGGCAAACTCTTCTCCGCCATAACGGATACACAAGTCATCAGGCCTGCAAGAGTTTTGTATCATCTCTGCTGTCTTAGCGATAACTTGATCTCCCATCGCGTGTCCATAAGTATCATTGACACTTTTAAAGTGATCAATGTCCATAAAAATTACCGATAGCACTGAATCGGCATCTCTTTTTATTTTGGCCTCTAAATTAGTCAAGTTTTCGTTTAAAAAGCGTCTGGTAAATAGGTTGGTTAACGAATCCTTAATCGCTAAATTATTCAGATGTTCGACAAGTCGTTTGACAAAGTATAGAGAAATGAGAGTGTAAATAATCGTGAAAGCTATGACGACTCCAATCGCGCGAAGCGCATAGTTGAGAATTTCATTTTTTGCATCATCGGTGTAGATCCCTGTGCCGACTATCCAATCCCACTCACTAAAATATGCGACGTAAGATATTTTGGGATAGCTTTCGCTCGTATTTTCAGAATCAAAACTAGAATTAGGTTTAGGCCAGTAATACTCCACAAAACCTCCCCTGTTACTTTTTGCCATATCAATAAATTCCTGAAACATAAATATACCGCTTTTATCTTGTACAGGTCTTACATCAACTCCAACCAGTTTTGTCATGAAGGGATGCATCAGCAATATGCCCTGGCTATCGTTTATCCAGTAGTAACCGAGTTGGTTAAATCTCATCGCTTCAATTGTTTGCAAAGCGGATGTTTTAGCTTGCGTTGTCGATATTGCTCCTTGTTGCGCGAGCGAATGAAAATGTTTAACGACCGCAAGTGCTGCATCGGAGAGCGATTTAGTTTGCGAGTGTTTCTCTTGAAAAATAGTGTTTTTAAAAACATTATAGAATAGCAATAACGTAATTATGATGCCCGTAAGGCTAATAATGTAGATAAGCGAAAGTTTTTTAGCGATCTTAAAATCTGTCGCTGACTTTGGCATAGTGAAGCTCTGAATTAAGTCGATGAGTACAACAATAGTCAACTTCTTGAGCATTATAATGGCCCAATAGTTAACCTTTACTATTAGTAAAACATAGGAATGTGTTATCTCATTGTCAAACAGATAGTTATAAAGTCTAAATAAAGGACTAAGAATTATGGGGTTTAATTATTTTAAAGAATTTGAAGTATTTAGAGGTATTGTTTATTTGGCAAAGGTCGTGGTTAGTATAATGGGATTGTCTTAAGGTCCTGTGAACCTAAATATTTGTGGCCTTAAAGTCTTGGTGCAGCAATCTAAACGATATTCATCACTAATTAGGTTGAAAGTCCGACTCATTTCGCTAGCGGTGAGTTGCGAGCAGGCCACCAGATCGTAAATTTTGACTGGTATAAATCGATTGGTGATTGGCATATATGTACTGGCGCAGAATACCGCGGGGAAAAATATAAAATTAGAGCCGGAGAGATAGACCAAACCAAGGATAAGCGACGCAGGCTGGAGCGCAGGGGGGCCTGGATATCGGCCGGAAAATTAAGTCGATGCACCTCGGTATAGCCTAGCCGCATATGGTGATTTTGGTTCGACAACCAACGGCTAGGTTGTATTGTCGTATCATCCAAACGACACCACAATTTGGCTAAGTTCATTAGGCATTGGATTTAGAGCGCCGTCAATTTGCAGTCTCACTTTTCTTATGCCGGTATCGGTTTAATTAACTCCCAGCTAGTTGATATGCGAATATTTTTAGAAGTGATTGTCAGTTATTTACCGGACTTTGGAACAAATTGCTGAGCGCCCTAAACACGATATTTAGGGCGTAACAATAAAGACATGTCGTACATGCACCGCGTTTGATAAACTCGCGTGAGCTAACGTCGTTGATAAGTGTTAGCAAGTTCGTCTTGAATCACAATGGCTTCGCCATCAGCTGTTAGCACAAGATCTTCTTCAAGCGTTCGTGCTGTGTAAGCCCATCCATCAGGTAAGCTAAGCGACGAGCCTAAGGTTGGTAGATCTGATAGAGTTAAGTTGGTATTGACGGTTTGAGACATTGCTTGCATGACGTAAACCTCTCCATCTGAAGAGGTGAGTTCATAGATTTCTTCGCCACTATTGAAAGTATAGATGGTTGACCGTAATACTGTTCCTTCAGTGTAAGGTTCTCTATCGGCATCTGATGGGTCAATTTCGAGCTTAGCTAATAGTCGGGTTTCCAAGTCTCCAAACGTCTTAAACTCGTTGTAACTCCCATTGCCACTTGTGGTATTGACCAGCCAAAAACGCGGGCCGTTCATTATCACGGCTTGTGCTCCAGTTTCTGTTTTTATGACTTCGGCATCCAGCGCATCCCAACTTTCAGCCGGGCAGTAGTTGAGGTTATGAGTGCCCCAAACTTCAGCTTCAACTGCATTATTATTCTGTTTAACCAGTAATACTTCACAATAGCGATCACCTCGACGCAGCGGCACCGTGGAGTAAAATCCAACTAATGCTTGGGCTATCGCTTCGCCTTGGTCATCTTGTAAAAAATGACTCGCCTCTGCTAGTCTTTTATGCGGTAATCCGCGTGCTCCCGGTATTGAATCAATCAATAACTGTTGGGTTTCACAGGAACCTAGCGAGCCAGGGTCGTTAGCCGCCCAAAGGGTTAAAAATGGTTTTTCGAAGTTGCTGAGACCGGCCCATGCATCATAATTCACTCCGGGAAGTTCATTGATTAAGGATGGAAAAACGCGAGGGCCTGCCAAATAGATTCGAGTTGGATAAGGAGCATCATAGGCAGCAGCCTCATCATCAGGCAAATCGAACCAGGTTAAGGCCTCAAGCACGGAAGAAGGTTGAAATGAGCTGCCTTTCATTGAGTAATTCATCCAATCACTAAAGAAACCTGTAGTAGGGTCATACATTAAGTTACAACCGTCATAAAAGGATTCCTGTTGCGGAGGAAAGTTCTCGTAGACATTCGGAAGGTCGACCACTTCATCTGGATTTTCCACCGCTGGATAGGGTTGTACACCTGCCGGAATAACGGGCAAGGTCCCGTTACCTACAACGATACGGGCAAACCAGTCGGGATTTAAACCGGCGACTCGCAGACCAATAAGACTTCCCCAGTCTTGTACAAACAAATTTATGTCACGAAGCTCAAGCGCTTCAATAAAACGTTCCAAACGATTGTGATGGCCGAGATAGCTGAAATCACCAATATCTAGGGGTTTATCCGAGCGCCCCATACCCAGGTGATCCATGGCTATCACTCGGAATCCTCCGGCACTGAGCACGGGAATCATTTTGCGATAGAGATATGACCAGGAAGGTTGCCCATGTAGCAACAGAACCACTGGACCGGTCACATCCCCTTCATCAACATAAGCTTGACGCAGCCCGTCAATCTCCACATACTTCGGTTCGTACGGCCAATCAGGTAATGACTGGAAACAGGCATCAGGCGTACGGACGAATTCAATCCCGTCATCTGTAGTCATCACCTGTGGTTCAGCCTGACAGTTGTCAACACTGTTGCCAAGGTTATCGTCATTACTATTGTTATTATCACTACTGCATGATGCGAGAAATATGCATAATGCTAATGATATCGAAAATTTGTTACTTCTCATCATTCTGATCTCCCAGTTTATTTAATTCGTTGGGCGTTGTTATAACGCTTTGCTGCGTTCAATTTAGCAACGGAGGGAGATCGTCGACAGCGTAGAGAGTGCCAATGGTGTCTAACTGTGCGTGAATTGTGTCTCCACTGACTATGCTCTATATCTTCAAGGTCAATAATAAAACTACGTAACGAAATCGCTTATCGGTTTATTGAACAATCAGAGGAAAATGTGGCAACAGAGTATCTGGCAATATACAGACTGAGAAAGTTCAGGCCATCAATCTTTTGTTGATTTGGCCCGGATTGAATTTATTGATCGCTTGTTCTGTTTTTGTCGAGTACCCTAAAAGCAATATTTAGGGAGTAACAACCATGACATGCCGTATACGATATGCCTCCTGATGCACTCGCATGAATTAGCGTCGCTGATAGGTGTTAGCCAGTTCATCTTGAATCACAGTGGCTTCTCCATCGGCGGTTAACACAAGGTTTTCTTTTAGCCTTCGCGCGGTATAAGTCCATCCGTCGGGCAAATTGAGTAACGAATTTAATGTCGTCAGGTCTGACATAGTTAAGTTGGCATTGACAGTTTGAGACATCGCTTGCATAACATAAACATCTCCATTGGGTGACGTAAGTTCATAGATTTCTTCACCGCCATTGAAAGTATAAATGGTAGAACGTGATACTTTTCTTTCTGTGTAAGGTGCTTTGCCTGCATTCGATGGATCAATTTTAACTTTTGCTAATAATCGAGTTTTTAAATCTCCAAACATCTTATATTCATCAGAAATTTTGCTGCCACTTGTGGTGTTGACCAACCAGTAACGAGGACCGTTCATTATCACTGCTTGCGAGCCAGTCTCTTTTTTTATAGCTTTTGCATCCAATGCATCCCAACTGTCTGCGGGGCAGTAGTTGAGTCCGGGTGTACCCCAAACTTCCGCTTCAATAGCGAAAAATTTCAACTTGGCCAACAGAATTTCACAATAGCGATCACCTTTACGTAGCGGCACATTGGAGAAAAATTTTATTAAAGACTTGGCTATCATTTCACCTTGATCTTCCTGTAAGAAATGGCTTGCTGCTTCTAGTCTCTTATGCGGTAGACCGCGAGCCCCTGGAACTCTATTTACTAACGACTGTTGGGTTTCACAGGTACCTAGCGAACCCGGATCATTCGCTGCCCAAAGGGTTAAAAATGGTTTTTCGAATTTACTGAGACCGACCCAGGCTTCATCGTTTATTCCAGATAGTTCATTGATCAATGACGGAAATGAACGTGGACCGGCCATGTATTTTCTAGTCGGAAAAGGCGCATCATATGCGGCGGCTACATTGTTGGGCAGATCGAGCCAGGTTAAGGCTTCGACGACTGAAGAGGGTTTAAAAGAACTGCCCTTCATAGCGTAATTTATCCAATCAGCAAAGTTACCGCTGGCAGGATCAGATATCAAATTACAATCGGCATAGTAGGGCTTCTGTTGTGCAGGAATGCCGCCAAAGAAGTCTTGAAGTTCTACCATTTCATCAGGATTTTGGACAGCTGGAAAAGGTTGTTTATCCGCCGCAATCAAGGGGAGGGTTCCGTTGGCTACGACGATACGAGCAAACCAGTCGGGATTCATTCCAGCAACTCGTAGACCTATGAGACTTCCCCAATCTTGTGCAAATAAATTAATGTCGCGAAGCTCAAGCGCCTTAATAAATCGCTCCAAACGGACGTGATGGCCGAGGTAGCTATAATCACCGATATTGATAGGTTTATCTGAGCGCCCCATACCCAAATGATCCATGGCTATCACTCGGAATCCCCCGGCGCTAAGTATAGGAATCATTTTGTGATAAAGGTATGACCAAGAAGGTTGTCCATGTAACAATAAAACTAATGGACCGTCAGGATCTCCTTCATCAATATAAGCCTGCCGTAACCCATCAATTTCCACATATTTGGCTTGGTATGGCCAATCTGGTAATGACTGAAAGCAGATATCAGGCGTGCGGACAAATTCTATTCCGTCTGCTGTTGTCATTATCTTGGGCTCAGAATAACAATTGTTATCATTACTGCTGATGCTATTACTACTATATGTTGCAAGAAGCACACAGAATGTTAAAGATATCGTAAGCTTAATGTTACTCATGAATTATATCTCTCTGTATTTTAGATCGACTGGGCACATTTATAGCGCTCTATAGCATTCAATCTAGCAATGAAGAGATTTCATCAATAGTGTCGAGAGTGTCAATGGTGCATAAGTACGTGTGAATTATGTTTTTCTTAGCTTTATTCAATAATTCGAGGCTTTATAGTGAAACAGATGAACAATAGAAAATCATTTATAATTAATTTTTTTGCCTGGGAGTGAGGGGATAATAGCAAAAAACTTGGCAGATTTTTTTAGACGGCCTAATGAAGGGTTAAAGTTAACTCGTTGCATTACTCCGTGTTTTTCAACCGCTTCCTTAGGACAGGGAGGAAGCTGCGAGAGACAGGGATTAACGTGTTTGTGCCAATCAACCTGACAAAGTGGCGCCGTGATTGTGGTTTTAATTCGATCATTCTGTTGCTGTTAATAATGTAGCTTCGATGTAATCGATAAAATATATCTTCCGGTAATTTTCCGCAAAACTCATCCAGTGTTGTATCTGAGATCAGCGTTTCTAAATTATGAATTTTGATGCCGTCTTCAGTAAGATGAATGCGACGATAACGCCCGATACTCTCAATATAATTAATATGGTCGTAATCAATTAATTTTTGTTGGCTGTAATCACTCAGTACTAGTCGATTAGTTGCTGTTGTCTGTTCTTTTTGGCCAAGTGCATAAATTTCTTGCCGTAACATTTTGTGAATGCTTCGTGAAATTAATTCGGGACGAGCAGGCTTTACCAAATAATCAATTGCGTTAGTTTCAAATGCTTGTAATGCGTATTGCTCGTAAGCGGTTAAAAAGACCAATTGGTAATTAACTTCCCGCGTTGCTTTTGCAATTTCAAACCCCGACACTTCCGGCATCTCAATATCTAGGAAAACGATATCCGGGCATTTCGTCTTAATTTGTTCGATTGCCGATTTGCCATCGGCTATCTGAGCGATAATTCGTAATTCATCAAACGTATCAATTACCTCTTTTAAGCTTTGCCTTGATGCTGGTTCATCATCTACGATAATAACGGTTTTCATGTTCGTCGGTATCACCATTATTTTTGCTTTGTTTTTAGTTGAGAGTTAGTTACTGGAAAAGAAATTTTCATACTGGCCCCCTCATTGCAAGAGGTCAATTGCATGGAATAATTGCCATTAAAACACAACTGAAGAGTGTCGGCTAATATGCGCAGTCCGTCGCCATTTTTTACTTGTTTTTCATCAAATGGTTTTCCGGTATCCAGAATTTCTATTTCTAGATTGCTATTCATTTGTTCTACGTTAATGCTTACGTGTGCCTGTTTAGCGTAGGGCTCAACACCGTGCTTGATCGCATTTTCTACACTAGGAAGTAAAATTAGAGATGGAACTAACGTATCATTTAAATCTGAGGGGCAGTCGATATCGAATGTGAGACGATCTTCAAATCGCTTTTGTTGTAGGAGTAAATATAGTTCTGCCAATCGCAATTCATCTTCCAGGGTGACCCACTGTTCTTTTGAAAGTTTGACCGTGTCTCGTAGTAAATCAGAAAGGTTGTAAATGAGTTCTTTGGCCTTTACAGGATGTTGAGTGACTTCGTTGGCAATTAAGTTCAGTGTATTGAATAAAAAATGAGGGTTAGACTGCATTTTGAGTACTTGCAACTCTACTTGTTGTGCATGTAGTTGGGAATGATAAAAATTTTCTCTTTGTTTTAGAATGTACATCGATGCAACGAATATAAGGGACACTAGAAAAATAATTACGAGTGGTACTATTTTAACATTCGGTAAGTTAGGCTCAAACTCAACGTCCACTATTGGCGCAACACAGATAAATAGAATAACGGTTATCAGTGGTTTTAAAAGCCAGCCGTGCAAACCAATTGCTCCTTTAAGCGGCTTATGCAGCAATCGTTCAATAAGATTAAATAAAATGAAACTAACAACAAAAATCCCCCAGATCTTCAACGCCGCTTGCAGAAAAATTGAAAATGTAAGGACGTCGAGCAAATACAAAATAGTGGATACAAGGAAAATAAAAAACCATGGCCAAAGTACCAAAAAAATCAAATCGTTCAATTTTGCTTTACGCTGAATTCCAATCATATTCTTATTCAATCTATTTGCCGCCAAAGCCTTTTCTATCTGTTTCTACCTAGCCATCAATAATATAGGCATTCTGCGCCCGTATCTACCTGTCGAGATCTCCTTTGATACCGCAAAGTGCACCATTGACACGCTGTTATTCACCATCTGTACAGCTATCTCTTTAACCTGAGGTGTCGTGATATCAATATCACTAACCTTACGAATTCTCTCCCTGTAAGAGCATATGTAATTCCCAAGTGATTTCGAGCCCAATTTCAATCTCTAGGAGCAGTATTGATGAATATTAAATTATTACCCGTTTTAATTATGCTTTACCTAAGCCTTGGAACTGGAATCTACCTATTACCTCTTTGAAACAGGCAAAAGAAATTCCCCCTGGTTATTTCGTTCGCTTTTTAAGAGGAAAGGCCGGGCTTCACTACGTAATATCGATCGGCGGTGGTCTCTGTATCGGTAATCATAACTCACAGGATGTCTGTTTAAATTGGCGAAAAGAATATGGACCTGCTCCATTACCGCATACCAGCACTTTTTCAATTGCGGGGTATTTGGCAACGCTTCAGTATTTGAATAAAGATCCCAACCCAAAATCGAAACCGAGTTTAAGTGCAGCGAATATTGTTCCTCGAGCGCCTTTTTAAATGATGGCTCGGGCAAGTAGAAGCTAGCCGCTATTTTTTGTACAGAGCGTTACTTTTCCATTTATTCGACTTTGTATTCAATGGGGGCGAAGATAAGTTTGATGTAACTAAAAAAGCGTCAGTTGCTGCTCGTTTAGCTTTTTATGCTTTTGCACGTTGCGCTTTGGCCGAAATAATTGTGTCTCCAGTTTTACCTCTGTTCTTTTTAAAAGACCGTATTTCTTGCAAGCCAATTCAAACCTTTGTCGGATTAACTCCGCAAATACACCTTGGCCGGACATGCGGCTACCGAACTCTGGATCGTTGAGCTTGTCATTTCTTAGCGATGCAAGATAGTTAAGGACTTTTTGTTTTCTCATGGGATAGTTGCGTTCCAACCATTCCACAAATAGCGTTCTTACTTCGAATGGTAAGCGCAGCATGATATAAGCTGCAGTGGATGCGCCATTTTCTGATACTCGCCTTAAAATAATCTCGAGTTCATCATCATTTAACCCCGGAATTATCGGTGCAACTAGTGCTGTAACCGGAACACTAGCAAGCGACAGATTTCTAATAGTCATTAATCGAGCTCTGGGTGAAGAGGTTCTAGGCTCCAACCTTCTTTTTAAGGCGTTATCTAAGGTAGTTACACTAATTGCAACTGAGGTGAGGTTCTTTTCCGCCAAAGCTGACAGCAAGTCGAGATCGCGGTTAATTAGTTGGCTCTTAGTGATTATTGACACAGGATGTTGATAATCCAAACATAATTCCAAAATCTGACGGGTAATTTTGAGTTGCTTTTCGACGGGTTGATAACCATCGGTGTTTGCACCAATGCAAACAGGCTCACATTGATAGTTACGGGAATTAAATTTTTCTTCAAGCAGCTCAGCTGCATTGACTTTATAAATTATCTTCGATTCAAAGTCATAGCCGGGTGATAAGTCCCAGTAAGCATGTGAAGGCCGTGCGTAACAATAGATACAGCCATGCTCACACCCCCGATATGGGTTGATACTTTTATTGAAGGGGACGTCTGGTGATTGATTGCTCGAAATAATGCTTTTACATTTTTCCTTTATTAATTCAGTTGAATCTTGTGGCTCCTCCAATTCGTCTTGGTACCACCAGTCACCTTCTATGTCTAATTGGCTAATTGATATTGATTCACACTTATCAAACCGATGAGAGATGTTGGATGGGGTTGCACGAGTTTTGAATTTGCGAGGATTCATTGTGCTTATTTTACTCGCAATTAATTATAAATGCTACTTATATAAGTAGTTATTGGGTTGGTGTATAGTAAGCCATGCGTAGTGGATAAATAGTCAAACAGAAGACATCTCTTTTGTCCTAATTAGCGTGCATACTTGAGGATTTAAGTTAGAATAGATTAATAGAGCCTAAGGATTATGAATGTCTAAGATTTTAATTCCCCTTATATTTATCGGCCTTGCCTTTGCTGCGGTCTACATTGCTAAGAATAGTCAACTGCAGTTAAACCAACAAATTGTGCAAAGCGAGCAAGCCGATCCGCCTGCCCCAATTAATCCGCCTCATCAACCGGTTAAAAAAGCTAACCAGGACCCCCTAGATAACCAGGAACCCCAAAAAGTTCAGATGTATAAATGGACTGATGAAAACGGAAAAATTCATTTTTCCGATAAGCCACCGGAAGGTTCGCAAGCGAATAACGAAAAGATTACAGTTGAAGCGGTTTCCACCACTAAATTTAAAAAAACAAATCGAGTCGTACCAACTTATCAATCTCGACAGAAAAGCCAAACTTCAGCTGCTAACACTGTGTGTGATCAGCTAACTCAACAAATAAATAAACTACAAAAAGAACTAAAAGAAAGGATGCGCGCGCGCACTTATGCCCGCAAAGAGAAGCAGCTTGACGAGTTAAGACGACGAAAAATAATGGAATGTTAGCTCATGATAAGACAGATCGGCGAGCGAGGTTGGAACATAGGTGATTACTCACCAGCTATCCCAGGGTAAATGGCATACTTACAAGGTCATCATTTATTGGGCTTCGAAAAAGTGTAAAGCTTACCTCCATACTAAAGAGCCTGCATACTAGTTTTACCCCTTGAAATACTGAGATAAGGAATATATGATTTATATATGAATCATATATTTTGAGCTATTGAACTTTTTATGGGTATTTTAAAAATCTCAGAAGAACTACACGAAGAAATTCGTAAAGCCAGCAATGTCATGTCACGCTCTATTAATGCTCAAGCGGAGTTCTGGATTAAGATGGGAATGTACGCTGAGAGCAATCCCGACAGATCTTTCAACGAGTTAATTACACTCTTACTACAACAAGAAGAAGTTATCGCTGCTTCCGCCTTCAGAGAGAAAATCGAGCCCAATAAATCAGAAAAGAATAAACTACGAGCGAGTGCCTGTGGCTGAAATCAATATTAAGTCGAAGGCCGAAATTGAATTGATGCGTCAATCTGGTGGTTTGCTCGCTCAAGTTTTCAATATGCTGGATGCGTTTATTCGACCGGGTATTACCACCATGCAAATCAATGATCGGGTGGAAGCATATATCGTAAATGAACTTAATGCTCGTCCAGCGAGTAAAGGCCAGTATAACTATCCCTTTGCCTTAAACGCTTCCTTAAACGAAGTAGTGTGTCACGGCATGCCCAACAATCGAGAACTAAAAACTCGCGACATCGTTAACATCGATATTACTTTAGAAAAGGACGGGTTTATTAGTGATTCAAGCAAAATGTATATGATGCCCGACGCATCTCCAATCGCCAAAAAGCTTGTCGAAACGACTCATAAAGCAATGTGGCAAGGCATAAAGGTAGTAAAGCCTGGCGCAACACTTGGGGATGTTGGGCACGCGATCCAACAAACGGCAGAAAAACAAGGATTCAGTATAGTGCGTGATTATTGCGGTCATGGTATTGGAAGAAACATGCACGAAGAACCTAATGTGTTGCATTTTGGGAAGCCGGGAACAGGAGTAATTTTGAAAGAGGGAATGACTTTTACGATAGAGCCGATGATAAACCAGGGAACCTACAAGACTAAAACAAAGAAAGACAATTGGACTGTTATCACGCGTGACAAAAAATTGTCTGCACAGTGGGAGCATACAATACTGGTAACTGAGCAAGGTTACGAGGTATTAACTCTTCGCCATGAAGAAGGATAATTCTAGACCTGGGTCCTTCAGCATACCAGTATAAATTAAAGTAAAGCTTATCAATCGCCAATAAAATCAAAAATATAGCTAAAATAATTAAGGTTTAGCTTTTTCCTGCCGTTAACAATATCTGATGGCTGCTCGCCGCACTTTGCAAAAACAAATAATAATTTAGCGAGAAACATTTATAGCGAGGGACTATGTTCCAAGATTTATCTTTGCGTAAAAAGTCTTTAATTCTAATCGGCGCTACCGTTGCTGTTTTGATGCTGATCGCGGCATATTTCTTAGTAGATCAAATTGCTCGTCAATCGAGGGAATCTATTGAGTTACAGGCAAAAAATTATATCGCCGTAGAAAGCAGTAATATCGAGTCATTCTTTGCACAATATGGCAGGGTGGTGGATACCTTTGTCAATTCTGCCCATATCAAAAAATGGTTTTCTAACTGGAATGACCGGACCAAGGATTACAGTGCATCGCCTGGATATGCTGAGGTCAATAAGGATTTTGTCCGTGTTGCCAACGATCCTAGTGTGCTTTCCGCCTTTATCGCATCTGCTTTTACCGGTGAATATTTCAAAGAAAATGAACGAACCGCGGCTTATGCGGACGGTAGACCTTATTACGCCAATAAACGCCCTTGGTGGCAAGAGGCTAACGCTGTTGGCAAGCTTTATTTAGGAGCTTTGTCTACTGATATCAATACGGGGGCAATTTCAGCGGTGTTGCAAACACCGATTAAAAACGAGCAAGGCACGTTAATTGGTGTTGGCGGCGTTGATCTGCAACTCGACCAAATCCAACAAATGATTGAAGGAATTAGTTTTCGGCAACAAGGGTTTGGATTTCTCTTAGATTCCGATCTAAAAGTGGTACATCTTGCCGAGCAATCCGGACACAACCTATCGATTACAGATGATGGCGGAAAACAAAAAGATGGACTCGAAGGGCTCGAGCGTGACTTTGCGGATACAGAAGGATTCAATGCGCTAAATCAATTAATGTTGAGTCAGGAACAGGGGTTTAGCAAAGTCACATTTAAAGGCGAAGATTTCTATGTTGTATTCAATCGTATCGAATTAGAAAAACCGTTGGTAAAATGGAATGTGGGCTTAATGTTACCCGCGGAAATCATTGATCAACCGGTGAGTAACGCAGTACAAGCCACAGCATTGAGTGTGATCGCCATGCTGGTGGTTATTCTTTTTGTCATTTATACCGCAGTGAGCATCATCGTTAAACCGATCCGTAGTTTAATAAAAGTGAT
>JAPHTP010000064.1 GCA_026196875.1 Kangiellaceae bacterium | reverse complement strand
CAACATTGTAAGTCACCGTATAACTGCCGACCGTGCTGGTATCCACCGAATTAACGGTCACGATTGAACTGGTGATATCGCCATCATTATTGTCGTTGGCCGTGGCTCCGGCGTCGGTGTAAGTCGTGTCTTGTGCAATGGTGACACTACTATCACCAATCCGTGAAATTACCGGCAGGGTTTGATCGGTAACGGTCACAGTTCGAGTCACTTCCGTGGCAGCATTTCCGGCCGCATCTGATACATTATAACGCAGTGTATACACGCCAACGGTTGCTGTATCGACACTACCACTGGTGACAATATTCGCGCTAATATCACCGTCCACATTATCAGAAGCCGTTGCACCGGCATCATTGTAATTACTGTCTTGAGCTATCGTGGTTGAAGCATCGCCGCTTAGTACTATCACCGGCGCGGTGACATCTTGAACGCTAAAGCTTCTTGTCACGTCACTTGCAGCCAGATAATTAGCATCACCACTTTGTGATGCCGTGATACTGCAAGTCCCAACATCTAACAGGCTAACGCTGGTGCCTGACACACTACAGATTGAGCTTGTGTTAGATGCAAAACTCACCGTTAAACCGGAGCTACTAGTCGCACTCAGATTAAAACCAGCGTCGCCTAAATTCTTGTCGGCCAATGCATTAAAAGCAATAGCTTGAGAAGCTTGACTGACGATAAAACTTTGAGTCACATTTGATGCAGCGTTGTAACTAGCATCACCAGACTGCGATGCGGTAATTGAACATATGCCGACACTAAGAATAGACACCGAGCTGCCACTCACTGTACAGACCGAAGTCGAATTAGAAATGAAAGAAACTGATAATCCCGAAGTTGCCGTCGCCGCAATATTAATACTGCCAACACCGTAAGTTTGATCCACAGGCTCAGGGAAAGTGATAGTTTGATCAGACAGAGCTTTTAAAACGACATCATTGCCATCACCACCGGCATAACTAATACTTAGGTTTTGTCCCGATAAGGTTACAATGTCGCCTTCTTCTAAACTGGTAAAAATTCCTGATACCTGATCAATGCCATCATTATCGATAATTTGATAGGTATTTCCGGCTACCGGTACATAAGAGTTATAAGCTGATAAATTAAGAACTGCACCTAGTGTCACGGTTCCGTTTACTTGTAAATGATCATAATCAGTACAAGCTGTGTCGCCACCGATTTCAGCAATTAAAGTGCCGCCACCGGAATAGTCCAAATTGTTGAATGCTAAACACCCTGGACTTTGACCGGGATTTAAAGCGCCGCCGCTATTAATCATGAGATCACTGACGATTGTTCCGTTTCCTCGAACCACGCCACCATTCTCAACAGTAATTGTACCCGCACTAGCGGCACCTGAAATAAAGGTGAAAAACGAAACCAAAAGCGCTGCATACGCAACCGAATTTCGACTCTGTTTTTTATTTTTTTTCGAGAAAATACTCATATAGTTTAACTTCATCATTACTTTCCTCTAGCCGTCACTTGCCTCTATTTAGAGGATGGCTTGCTTGGTAACTATCATTGCAAACTTTCCAAGTCTCGAACGTCAGAGGTTTCCCAACGTTGAGAAGCTTAAATGCAAAATATGCAGAGAATATGCAGAAGGGTAAAATGTCCCGGTATACCAACCCACAGGATCCACCTTTACGAATAAGGAAAGTATGGTCCTCTCTTTTTAAGAAGAAAGGTTTAGGGAAGATTTAATTACTATCATTCAGATTTAATACTGCATTTCTTAAAATAAGATCAGCATTACTATCACCCAACATACCGTTGGCGTTAATTCTGATTTTAAACCCACTACCATCAATAGTGACATTTCTTGGAATCACTAATAGATTGGTTAAATCGATGGTGTAATCATTATCGAAAGTGACGATTCCATTTTCACAAACTTCTAATAAACGACGTTGCAGTGAGTTTGCTCCCGAGGCTAAATTATTTGTTACTGTAAGACTCGATAAACATTCGATTAACGGATATAAATCCTCCGCATCAGTTATCCCATCATCATCATCGTCAGTATCGATGTTATTACCGATACCATCACCGTCAGTATCGACGGTTTCGGAGTTATCATCAGGAAATGCATCAAGTTGATCGAATACACCGTCGCCATCAGAATCTCTGTGCACTACCCCGTCAATAATCAGTTTCGGATACTGACTGTCAGAGCCAAAATCCCAATAGGTTGTTCCCCAATCGGCATATATTCCTGTCGCATCAGTTGGTCCCTGAAGTTCAACTGTTGTATAACTTGCGCCTACACCGTTATCTATTTGAGTAGCCAAATCACTATTCCAATAACTATCTGTAGTTGTATCAATACTATCGAAGCCGACAACATTTCCAGTATTATTCGTTCCACTGACTTCGCCAAGCGCATAGTTATAGTTCACACTCGGGCCACTGAAATATCCAACTAATCCTCCGACATAATTTATGCCAGTGATATTAGCCGTTGAATAATTATAGTCATTGTTATTGTTATGCGAAGAACCGACTATTCCTCCAACTCGGTCACCGCTACCCACAACACTTCCTTCAGAATAGTTTCCACGTACTTTACCCCACGCTTTGTAACCCACAATTCCACCGACATAACTCGCGCCACCATTCACATTGCCGATAAATCGAGAAGATGTAATATCACCTTGCGAAGCATGACCAACTAATCCACCTATGTAGTTATAAGTTGTTGTAGTAACGTTTCCAATAAACGACAAGTTGTGGAACTGTTTAGATAGAATTTTGGAACCTGCAATCCCACCAACTCTTTGCGCTTGAGCAGTTATTTTTCCACTTACATGTAGATTACGTATCGATGATTCTCTTAAACGACCAAAAAGTCCCACATCATATTCAAGTGATGTATTATTAATGACCAAATTCAGAATTCGGAAATTATTGCCTTCGAATACCACTTTGAAGTTGCCTTGGTTAGCACCGATTGGAAGCCATCCCTCTCCTTGATTGTAGTTATCGTTTTCTATACCGTCAGCATTCTCATCAAAGTTAAGATCATTCAGTAATTCGTAACCAGAACAATTAGTAATTGTGACACCATCCCCACAGCTTTGGTTAACTTCAAAATCGCCGTTGTGATAGCCGGTACCAGCAAGATTATTTCGAACGTTGTTAAGCTGTTCCAATGTTGAAATATCAATTAGGCCATCAGCATCATTATCAATATCACAGGCGTCACCATAAGTATCACCATCATTATCAAGTTGATCATCATTGGCATGAATAGGACAATTGTCTGCACCGTCTAGTAGCGAGTCATTGTCATCATTATCGTCACTGTTATTTCCGATACCGTCATTGTCTGTATCATACTGTTCAGTATCATCGAGCGGAAAATCATCATAGATATCTAACACGCCATCGTTGTCATCATCGGTGTCGGCATTGTTTCCTGTACCATCGGCATCAGTGTCATCCCACTCGTTTTCATCAAATGGAAATGCATCCGTTGCGTCTGGATCACCATCGTTATCATCATCAAAATCATCTTGATCAAAGATCCCGTCATTATCCGTATCTCGATGCACTACCCCATTAAGAATAAGTGCCGGATAATGGGTGCTAACGCCAAAGTCCCATTGCGTTGCACTCCAGTTTACGTAGATTCCTGAGCTATCTGTTGGCGTTTGAAGCTCACTGGTTGGATAGCCAATTCCTGCCGCGCTTGCGGCAAGTGAAGAGGAATCTGTGTCCCAATAGTTATCGCTGTCTGTCGACCCTTCAAATTCTCCAGCCAGTCCACCAGAGTCGTAATTTCCGCTAATCGTTCCAGTGGAATAACTTCTTCGAATTGAACTGGTTGTATATCCGGCAAGTCCTCCCACAGCATGGTCTCCGCTTACACTAGTAAAAGAGTAGCTATCGTAAATTCCTGACGTAGAATATCCGACTAAACCGCCAATATCATTTCCGGTGCTTACAATGATTCCTTTAGTGTAATTTTGTTGAATCCAATTACTTTTTCGAATACCGAAAAGACCACCGACTTTATTTGCAGTAGTCATAATATCAACAATGGCATAATTTCTTTCGACAAACGCAACACTTGAGGCACCGGCCAAACCTCCGACAAATTCAGCGCCGCCGGAAATAGTAACATCAGCAAAACTATCATATATTTTTGCTTGGCCCGCGTTTCCAAATAAACCGCCAATGTATTTGTGACTATCATCTGTCGACAGTCTTCCTTTAAAAGAAACATTTGAAATGTTAACTACAGTACCAGCTTGTCCTGCTATCCCTCCTACAAAAGATGCAGTAGAATTTATTTGAGTCAAGTCGCCACTGAAATGAATGTTTTGGATATTGGAACTAGTTATATATCCAAAAAAACCGATGTGACTAGATCGATTCGTATTATCAATTGTGAGGTTTTTTATATGAAAATTATTTCCTTCGAATATAGAATCAAATCGATTGCTACTATTTCCAATTGGCAACCAACCCTGTCCTTGGTTGAATGTATCATTAAGTAGTCCGTCTCTATTTTCATCGAAATCGAGATCATTCAATAATTCGTAACCTCTACAAGCTGTAACTGTTACTCCATCACCGCAACTAGCGGCAGTTTCAAAATAACCGTCATTGTAAGCAGTACCAGTTAAATTAAATCGAATGTTATAAAGCTGCGATAGAGTTGAAATATCGATAAGTCCGTCCGCATCATTGTCGATATCACATGCGTCTCCTACTGTGTCACCATCCATGTCATTTTGATTAAAGTTCGAAATTAAGGGGCAATTATCAACTCCATCTTCCAAACCATCATTATCTTTATCAGTTTCAGCATTATCGCCAATACCATCGTTGTCGCTGTCTGTGTGTTCATTGGGATCATTTGGAAATGCATCACGATTATCTCCAATACCATCACCATCACTGTCTACACTTTCTAACGGGTTATCGTCAAATGCATCTGCATTATCCCCTATGCCGTCGCCATCAGAGTCTAATGTCTCGGTTGGATCATCTGGCATCTGATCGGCGTTGTCTCCAGTACCGTCACCATCAGAGTCAGCCCATTCATTTGGATCATCGTCGAACCTATCGGTACGATTAGCCACACCATCATTGTCATCATCACCACGCCAGATAACCACATCGTTACCATCCCCACCTGTATATGAGACGTGCATATAAAAATCATTATTAACAAGTACTCCTTCACCTTCACGAATACCATCGAAGTAACCGCTAACAGGATTTGCGCTGTTGTTGACAATTAATGCGCGAGTATACTGATTGGTTGCGCTACCGTAGGGATAAAGATACACGTCAGGTAAGAGATTTACGTTAAGTGTAGCATTTTCAATAACAACATCACCGTTAGAAACGAGTTGATTGTAGTGCTGACACTGCACTTGATCGCGATAACGTTCATTAATAGAAAAATTGAAAATAGCGCCGTTCGCCAAATCAACTTCATTGACCGTAATGCACCCTAAATTCTGATCGGGAAAAAGATCGGCACTTGAATTAGCTTGAACTTTGCCCCCCAAAGTTGCCTGTCCATTTATTTTCAGAAATCCGCCACCATTAATCGTCAATGTATCAGCGGAAACTGTTAATACCGAAAACGTACAATAACCCGCGAGTAGAAAGCTTGATTTTATTCTTGCACCATATTTTATGACGCGATTTAACTTTATCATTGTCCTTTGCTCCAAGAAAAATTCACTTACTTGGACGAAAGAAGTTGAATCAACTGTTCAATCTGCTTTTGCTGTTTATCAATTAGCGTTTTTTGTTCATCGATTTGCTTCTGTTGTTCTTGAGTTGCATTGATTAATACGGGAATTAGAGCTTGATAGTTAACGGACTTGATTCCTTCATCATCTTCGGCAACTAATTCAGGAATCACTGCTTCAACGTTTTGCGCGATTAAGCCATATTGCTTTTCTTTTGAACGGCCTAGATTTTTTTTCCAGTCATAAGTAACACCGGTAATTTTCTGAACTAACTGCAGTGCATTCGCAATTGTGTTGATATTTTCTTTTAAACGTTCATCGGAATTGAGAGTTAAACCGCCCGAGAGAGTCGCATTACCAGTATTATCCAAAGAAAAAAGCTCAACGCGGCGAATTGTTTCGCCTCGATATTGTCGAAATTCCGAAGTTGCATAAGATCCAATTGAAAAAGTACCGCTGTCGGCGACTAAAATATCCCAACGGTCATCATAATCTTCGCCGTTGTCCGCCCAGAAATGAATAGAGGTAGAAACGCCAGTATCTCCGATTAACGAAACCTCTTCGGTGTTAACATCGGAAAAACGATATTGATCGTTGCAAGACCATATATCGTAGTCATCATCGTATACACAATCAGCAGCGGTTCCCAAAGATGTTGTACCATCAGCACCGGAATCCCAAGCGATGGTATTTACATTTCCAATTGTTACTGCATAATTTCGGTGGCTAACGGCCTGATATCCGATTGCTATAGCTTCAGTATGAGAACTGGCTGCTCCGGTTCCAATAGCAATATCAGAATTGCCTTTTGCACTCGAAGCAGCTCCTAAAGCAACACTGTTGGTTTGATCGGTAATTGCACCATAACCGATCGATACTGAATCATTATCATTCGAGCCCGCAAATGCACCTAATACAGTGGTGCGATAGATGCTGTCATTTCCAGCTGGAGTATTGCCGTAAATTGCATGACCCGTACCATTACTTCGATATTGCATATCGGTCTCGAGCGTAGAGTCGTAGCTATAGGAAGATGATTGTGAGTGAGCGAAAGCGCCAATCCAGACATTGTCTTCACCTTTTCTATTGGCAAAACCAGCAAGGGCGCCGAGCGCTGTATTTCTATTTGCAAGATTCGTTTCGTTGCTTCGATTATTGTCCCAGCCAGCCAAAGCTCCAATGAAGGTGTTAAAGTCAGCGAACTCTGTATTATTTCCTGCCTCGGAACCAATCATGGTATTAGCTAATCCTTCACCAATATCAGTACCTGCCGCAGAACCAAATAGAGAATTTCGCGATGCCATCAGCTTAAGATCATAACCTGACTCCTCTCCAACGGTCGTATTGTTGTGACCGGTTAAAGCGTAAGTATCATAGTAATTATCTCCACCGGCACCGGCATTACTTCCGACAAAGGTATTGTTTTCTCCAGTTGTATTGAGGTGTCCCGCGTCTTCACCTATGAAAGTGTTGTTATCTGCTTCAGTGTTATATTCACCCGCTTCTTCACCCACAAAAGTATTATCTTGTCCTGTGGTGTTACTTTTCCCCGCCTCAGTTCCTATAAACACGTTATCCGCAGTAGTGTTCGCCTGGCCGGCTCTTGCACCAATAAATACGTTATCCGTGCCTGTCGCATTATTTTCTCCAGAATTAGCACCGATAAATGTATTGTCCGAAGTGGTATTTATAAGACCGGCATTTTTACCAACCATCGTATTGTAATCACCGCTGGCATTAGCATTACCTGCATTTTCCCCAACGTTAACATTGTCCTCGGCACTTCCACCTTGATTAGCACCTGCACCGGTACCCACGTTGGTATTTTCAAAAGCAAAAACAGTCGTACTCGATGAAAGAGCCAAGCCAATCAAAACCGCTGATATTTTTTTAGAAAACGCTGAATTCATTACAACACCCACTTTGGTCAAAGTCCGACCCATTTAGACCGGTTAAATCAGTTATATTTACAGTTGTGGGAAATGATATTTAACAAATATGCAGAGAATATGCAGAGGGATAAAAAGAGAGTTAGCAGCTATTTTTCCTGTTCTATTAGGTCATCCATCAAAGCCTCAAACTCCTGAAACTTAGCTTGTAATTTGGCAAACGCCTCATCCTCATTGTCGTACATGCCGTCTCGAATAGCTTCTACGTACATTTTTATAACAGATAAAGGTGTGCGGAGTTCGTGAGAAACATGCGACAAAAATCGAGACTGGATTGCTTCTAAATCCTTCTTATCCAATGCCTTACCCGATTCTCGTTGGCGCAATTGAAAAGTCTCAGTTAATTTTAGCGGTTTGTTTTTCGGTTGTTTCATTTAGGTCGAACTTGTTTTACTTGATAGAAGTACTCGATGCTATTGAAGCATTTAAATATGCAGAGAATGTGCAGAAGGACAAAAACTTAGAATTATCGGAAAATCCCCCGAAGCCCTTTGCACTCTTTCGGGGCAGTCTTAATTTGGAAGATAGTATCAAGGAGACTCAAATTTATATCCAGCTCCATAAACTGAGCGGATCAAATCTTCTTCCAACGGTAGTTTAGCCAGTTTCTTACGTAGGTTTCGAATGTGACTATCAACGGTCCTATCAGAAACGTCGCGATAATCCTGATAGACCAAATCCATTATTTGCGCTCGAGAATAAATGCGATTTGGATTAGAGAAAAGTAAGTAGAATAATTTAAATTCTATTGCCGTTAGCTCTACTTGTTCGGTTTGAAAGAAGATTTTAAAACTATCAGAGTCAACCTTTATTGAGGGAGATTTCGAGTCACCAAGATTAAGCTTACGCAGCTGAACCTTGACTCTGGCTACTAGTTCTTTAACACTGTAAGGTTTGCAAACGTAGTCATCAGCACCAATTTCTAGACCAATCAAACGATCTACTTCCTCCACTTTTGCAGTGGTCATAATAATGGGAACATCGGAAAATGCTCTAACTTCTTTGCACACATCTTGACCTTGCTTTGTGGGAAGATCAAGATCTAGCAGAATAACTGCAGGCTCATTATTCTGAACCCATTCAACCACACCAGCACCATCGTCAAAGTGTTTGGTTTCAAGATTCGCAGCATGCAGATACATGATTAGTATTTCGGCAATTTCATCGTCGTCTTCGACAACTAGAATCATTTGAGACACTTAATATCGCCCTTAGATTTGTATTCTTAGTATTTATTATAAGCGTAAATCACAGCTAAAAATCAATAGATGAAACATCGATAATAATCTAGCAAGATAAAGGCAGGGCTATTTCTATCGCCAATCCGCCTAGCTCACTTTGCGCTGCGATGATAGTTCCACCATGAGCTTCAACAATCGATTTGCTGATTGACAATCCTAATCCTGAGCCTTTGTTTGACATGGACTTTGTAGACTCACTTCGATACAAAGCATCAAATAGTTTATCTAACTCCTCATCGTTAACGGAGGGCGCGCTATCTTCGACTATCAGATTTAAGTGTTTGTCATCAACTTTAGCTAAAACCCTTATTGTTCCACCGTTATTTGTATATCTTACGCAATTTTTTAGCAAATTCCCTAACACTTGGGCAATTCGATCTTTATCAATATCAAGCTTCAAATGACTTTGAATATCTAGTTCGTTCTCTACTTGTAGCGAGGCTTTAGAAATCAATGGTCGATATAAATCAACTTGCTCTTCAATGAATTCTTTAATCGGCGTTGAACGAGTATGCAAGGACAATGCTCCGATTTCTGCCAAGGATGCACTACGCAAATCCCCCACCAATCGATTTAACTGCTGGATCCTGCCGTGCAAAGTCTTAAATGATTTTTCAGAGGGTTCAACAATTCCGTCTTCGAGTGCTTCCAAATGATTACTAAGCACACTCAGCGGATGCCTTAGGTCATGGGCTACCTCCGCAAGGTAAGCATTTTTCTTATCCAAACTCTCGACTATTAAGTCTGATTTATACACTGCAAGTTTGCGCCGGTTAAACTGAACATATGCAAACATTAAAATGATGATCAAGATGGCTGCAGACGTTGTAAATATCATATTTCGCTCAAATTTTTCTTGCTCTAGCTCTTTTTGCTGCAAGAGGTTTTTCTGTTCGAGCTCGCTAACACGAAATTTTTCCTCAAGCAAATTAATGTCCTTCTTATATTTTTCTTGTGCATCAGCGTGTTCATTTTCGTTAAGTTCCATATAGAGCTTGTGCGTCATTTTTAGCTGATCAAACGCTTTTTCATATTCACCTTGCGCAGCAAGAATTTTAGCAAAAACAGAGTGTACATCATGAGTAATAACGTCTTGATCCAGTCCCTGCATCGCTTGCATCGCAAGTTCTATTTGCTTTCTAGCTAACTCGATATCTCCCGTATTATAATGATGTAACGCTAGCATTTGGTAAACATTTCGAAGCTGAACTTTTGAGCCTGATTGTAAGACCGTATTTTCGGTAAGTTTTAGCGCCTGGTAGTAGCCTTGCATATTTCCTAGCTTTTTATTTAATCTGGCGTACAGCGGAAGCGACCAGGAAAGCATTCGATTATCCCCAAGCTCTTGAAACAAGCTAATTGATTTTTCACTATGATTTAGTGCTTCTTCTATTTTCCCTTGGTATTCCAACATGGACGCTACTTTAGTGTAACTATACGCCATGTCCGATTTGTTATTGCGTTTGATATCCATATCTAACGCACGCTTAAATAATTCGAGTGCTTTGTTAGGTTCACTGGTTCTGCGATACATTTCACCTAAATTAAAGTAATTGGTGGCCAGTTGGTCAATATCGTTATATTTTTCGAAAATCACTCTAGCCTTTAGGTGGTTTTCAAAGGCATCTTTTAATTCTCCCCGTGACTCAAATAAAACACCTAATGCCGAATAAGTTTTCCCGGCGCCTAATTCATCATCTCTTTCAAGGAATTCTGCCAGGGCTTTTGAGTAATTGGATTCTGCTTCGCTATACAGTCCTAAATTTCGTTTATAAACACCCAACAACCGAAAATGCTCCGGTAACGAATCTAAAGCATTATTTTGTGCAAGAGGAATGACTTTTTGCTCAAGGATTTCAGCCGCAGTTTTATAATCTCCTCTGGTTTTGGCTATTTGCGAAAGTGTGACAAGTGCTTTTATCTGATATTCGATAATCTTGTTGTCATCTGCGATACTCAGTAGTTTCTCTGCTGAAGACTTGGCTTTGTCTAATTGACCTGCCGAGTTAAGAACTTTTGCCAGTTTATCGAGAATAATCAGCTGAGAACTGATTTTCTTTTCCTTCTCTGCACTCCGGAGCATTTGGTTTAAAATTCGAATAGACTCATCCGAAGCGTCTAGGATTTTTTGAATTTCGTTCTCGACTTCATAGGTTGATGATTCACTTTCTCCCTCGTTTGCATTTAGTTGTAAGCTTATAATCGTAACTAGAATAATTAATAATTTGCGCTTCACAATTCACACTCTACATTAACGAGATAATTTAACTTCAAAATCACCACCCAAATATCATTTATTGACATCTAATATTTAAATATTTATTGGAACATAAACTTCGGATTTTACTGGTTCATCAATTTCGGCAATCCTTTTGATCTGCAAATTGAGAGTTTGGACCAGCATCTGAAAAGCGGCAATTGGATCAACCAGGTTCTCAGAGTTTTGTTCAAATCCATCTAGCACTAAGTCTTGATTTTCAGTTAACTCACCAGCACTTTGATAAACCGCGTCAAGCAAATCTTCTAACCCCATAAGTTCATTGACAATAACCAATCTGTCTCTCATTTTCTCCCATTGCTCGGCGCTCATCTTAGAATTCTTAGCCAGTTTCTTTCTAACCTTATTCACGTGAACTTCAACTGAGTAAGCTTTCCCCATGTCAATCAGTTCAACCATTAATTCTTCAGTAACCTTAACTCCGACAGAAGAAAGAACTTGTTGAGTCTTGGAGCTTCTAAGTTGTTCTTCTCGCCAGCTCCACTCTGTCGAATCTTCATAACACTCAATAAAGAATGCCTTGGGATCCGAAATTTTGAGAAGTTTATTTTCAGCTGGCACTTTCGATTTAACTTCTTTAATGAAATCCAGAACTTTGCTCGATTCGTTATAGTGCAATATATGATTTGGTGGCCTGCTGTCATTTGGCGCGGTATGATTGGATGTAATGCAAACACTACCACGATTGATTTTGCTTGCAACTTCAAACATAAAACTTGCATTTTTTTTATCCTGTTCGGACGAAGCCTCATAGAGAGCAGCAACCACAGCATTCTTATAGCACCACAAAGACAACCGAATAATCGCATAACCACTGTAAATCACGAAATATCCCAAATGGGTAGCCCCAATTGATT
>JAPHTP010000166.1 GCA_026196875.1 Kangiellaceae bacterium | reverse complement strand
TTAAGCTTCTTTTCTACAGCGACTTTCTGCTCAGTTTGAGTTTGCTCCGCTTTTGTTTGTTCTACTTGAGCTGCGTCTTTTGAATCCTGTTGCGAGCAAGCAGAGATCAAGGCTAGGCAAACTGCGCTAGCAAGAATGGTTTTCTTCATGGTTGTTACCTTTTGGTTTTTGTAATTGAGACATTTGATCTAATTAAAATCGAATATTTCTTTTTTATAGTAGTCATTTACTTCGCAATCTAAGCTGGTTTGACTGGCCATGTTGCAATACCCATTGCGGGATGAGCGTCCAATAAAAACATAAAAACGAGGCTGCTGACAAGGTTTTGTAGGCTTGAAAATCGTAACTTTATATTTAACTCAATAGGTGTGGTCCGGCAAAAACACGATTTTAGTCGAAAATAGTCAACGGCTATTTGCGAAGAAAGAGTTTTAAGTCCATGATTAACTAATTGATAATTAAGCGAATTAAAGGAATAAAAATGCCTACCAAAACATTCGAATCTATTACTAGTGATTTGCTAGTGGCGTTGCCAAACCCATCGAAACAAGCCTACGAAATAAACATAAAGATCCCGGAATTTACTTTTTTAGGCGTTCAAGAGCAGCCAGACTTCGCTACCCTATACCTCACATTTTACCCCAAAGGAAAAATCATAGAGTTAAAGGCGTTAAAACACTATGTTTATCAGCTACGCGATATAGTCGTGTCTTACGAGCGATTAATTAATATATTTTACGACCATTTAATGGAAGTTTATGAGCCTGAGCGGTTGAGAGTGGTAATGAACTGCAATCCGCGAGGGGGTATTAGCTCCAGATTAACGATTGATTCGGACTGGAAAAGTCGTGGTGGTGAAGAGAAGTACAAAGATTGGATGCCGGATGTGGATGAGTGGCAGCGTCTGGATTAGGGGCCAAGTGACTAATTGTGGAAAGTTTCTAATAATAAGCCCCTCTAAGAGGAGCTTATTATTTGGCAAAACAGCTAGAATCTGTAGTTCAAGTTCAAATAAAACTCAGTTCCAACACCGCCGTTGGCATAAGCATAACTATTAAAGAAAGGCCAAGATTCCCAATTGGCTTCTTCAGGTGGTCGACTATCTGCCAAATTTACTATCGTAAATGAACCACTGAGGTGGTTATCATACTCGTAAGCAACGTATAGATTTGCTGTCGTGTAAGCCGACGTGCGCGAATCTCCCGACCAGTTTCTGGTACTTCCTACTCGGTTAAAAAATAAAGTAGAAGTCCAATTATCCATTCTCCACGAGGTAGATAAAGTAGCCCGATGACGATAAGGATAACTGTAATAGCTGGTTGAGCGTTGACTATCATCAACCTCGTCTGACTTCAAAACCTGAGTTTTAATTTCATCTACCATGCTGTACTCAAGGTCAAAAATAAATTGCCCCGCTTCAGCAGTCTCAAATTTATAACGGAAGCTAGCATCTGCGCCGGTCTGTTCTTGAAGGCCCATATTAATTGAACTTAAGAAGACTTCATTCACCGGATCTATATCAGAAGGAATAGGGCCGGCTTGGCGTTGAATTCTGGAATACAACTCTTGACAATAGGCGGAGCTGCCATCAACAGGGTTACCGTTGAAATCGAATCCTAGTCGACACTCAGCTTCAAGTTGCGAGTAAGTATTGGCACTTAAAGTCGTTACCATATCTTCAATATGAATGCGATAGATATCAAGCGTCACGTCAAAGTCTTCGACAGGCGTCCACACAATACCAATATTGGAACTAAACCCAGTTTCTTCTTGCAAGTCCAGATCGCCTTGTGTGTTTTGTCTGGTAGTAAATGTGTCACCTTCTTCAGCACATTGTTGAAAATTCTCTGTTGCAGTCGCCGCGGTTGCACCGAGCGCGTCCATGCAGGAGTAATAATCCAAAACTCCACCAAAGTATTGGTTATTGTCTGCGAATAATCGGTGTAAATCAGGAGCTCGGAAGGTTGTACCGTGGGAAACGCGTAGTAGAAAATCGTCCACTGGTCGCCAGGCAAGGCCTAACTGATATGTGCCAGCGCCACCCACATTTGAATCATCTTGGTAATCATCATATCTGGCGGCAATAGTCGCTTCTAATTCTTCAGTTAGTGGAACAAGGACCTCTGCGCCTACAGCGTAATGATCGCGTTCTCCACGTCCACTGACCCCAGACCAGCCCACGTACTGGCCTGAGTCGGTAGTCGGATCGATATTCAGATGGTAGCCTTGTTGGTTGTATTCAACTACCGCTGCAAAGCCTACTGGGCCGGATTCGGTGTCAGCGATGTCTCCGGTCACTTCAAAAGAAACACTTCGCGCAAAACTGCCGCCGTCTGCTGTTGATAATCCATACAGTCCGTCGAGTTCGCCGTTGTTAAAATAGTTGTACATATTCAAGCCATTGACGGATGTATATCCATCTGCAGCAAAATCACTGGGGTCGACTAAATAAGTACCCCATGAATCGAGAAAACGATTTCTATTTGGGTCGGTCCCATCAACACCGAAGAATGCTTGTAAGCCACCTAACTCGCTGAATCGGGCAATTTGCTCATCATAGTCATAATCGGATGAGGCAATCACCAATTTGTAATCGATGTCATCAGTGAGCTCGCCCTCAAGTCCGAAAGTGAATGAGGTTACGCCTTCTTCAAAGGATTGTTCGTTCGGGACTTCTTCAGGCGAGAAAGTGCGCTGGTAGTAAAGGTCATAAAGCCAGTTCGGATTGGCCGACGTCACATCATCCACCACTGAAACTTGCTGCCACCAGCCTGCGTAGAACATTTCTGCATCTGCTTCACTACGCCAGATTAAAGCATCAGCGAAAAAGCTAGTGCTACTGTTGATTTCTTGTCGGTAGTGGGCGAAAGCTGTAATACGGTCCCGAGGTGCCCTCAGTGCACGATCGCCGGTTGAGTCATGTCCACAGAAGTCTCCGCGACCAGGCCTATTAGAATATTCAAAATTTGGATTGGCATCACAAGCTGCAGCTCCTGGGTCTTGATAGCTCCAGTTAGGTAGCCAGCCGCCATTGCCATCGTCCCTGCCCCAAGGGTAGGCAACCAAGATATCCCTGTCATTAACTAACCAAGGGTCTTCAGCTGGACTATCAGTTGCTTCATCCAGCCAGTCTCTGTCTTTACCGTAAAGACCTTCTCTTTTATCCAATTCAATACTGTAGAAAAAATTAGAATTCGCGTCAGAAGTTCCGCTCACAAAACTTAACCGCTGAGTTTCACCACCACCATCTTTGGTGCCGGTCACTCTGAGAGACAGTTCACTTCCCTCATAGTCATCTTTGAGTACTACATTGATTACGCCCGCAATAGCGTCGGAGCCATAAATGGCAGAACCACCACTAGAAAGGTATTCCACCCGTTCGACTGCGGAAGTTGGGATAAGCGCTAGATTGACAAAATTATCCTCACCGCCATAGGGTTTCGGATTGGTAGGTAGTCGGTTTCCATTTAATAGTATCAAAGTCCTACCTGGTCCGAAGCCTCTGAAATTAACAGCTTGAGCTGAGGCTGTAAAACTATTGGTTTCTTGTTCGTCTAGTACGCCGCCGGTATTTGCGGTAAGGCTGCGAATTGCTTCGAATACATTAGCGTGTCCCTCACGCTGGATGTCTTCTGCACTGATAACCGTAACAGGCGTGACTCCCTCCATTTCGGATCTTTTAATCCTGGAGCCAGTTATGATGACCCGGTTGTCTTCTTCAGCGTTTTGAGCTTCATCTTGATTATCTTCTTCCGCCGCATATAAAGGCGAGGATGTTAGTAACAGTGACGATCCTAAAATGAGACCTATTGCTTTTGTCAGCGATTTTGGTTCCATTGAAAATTCCTCTTAAGTTGCTGTGATTAGGCTTACTGGTTGAATCACCTTTGAAATTTTCAACGTTTGTGTAGAAACAATTGAAAAACAGGTGAGACTATTTTTGTAAGTTGAGAGAATTTTCCTTTTAAAACATGTGCTTAAATTTTCGGTTGATTGTTCCTCAAGGCATTAAAAGGTCAAACTTTGCAATTCACATAGCAAAACATATTGAAAACCAAGACATATCTACATCTCAACAAGAGAAAGCATATATTAAATGAATATTGTGTTCAATAAAAATATATTGGATTCAATAAAAATTATATTGAGGGCAATAAATGTGAGGGGGAGGGGAATATAGGTGTGCCGAGGGCAAGATTTACTTATATGGAGTAGGGGCATAAAAAAACCGGGAAGAACCCGGTTTTGAATGTGAGATTTGAAATCTTCTAATTAAATTTGAGATTCAAACCAGATCTTTAATTTCTCCTCTAATACAGGCATTGGCAAACTACCATCTATCAGAACCTGAGTATGAAATTTTTTAATATCAAATTTTTCACCGAGCAAATTCTCGCCATATTCTCTTAGTTGACGGATTTTTCTTTGACCAATTTTGTAAGCTAATGCCTGGCCTGGAATTACGATGTATCTTTCCACTTCAGCCTCTACATCACTTCGCGCCATCGAAGAGTTATCTAACATAAATTTAATCGCTTGTTCTCTTGTCCAACCCTTCGAATGAAGTCCGGTATCAATCACTAAACGCATCGCTCTAAGCTGTTCATCTACCAAACGTCCATACCACATATAAGGATCTGTAAATAACCCTAGCTCTTTGCCCAAACTCTCAGCGTAAAGTGCCCAGCCTTCGGAGAACACGGTATAACCACCAAATTTTCGATAATTGGGTAGGCCTTCGACTTCTTGTTGAATTGCGATTTGAAAATGGTGGCCCGGAGCTGCCTCATGAATGGAAAGGGTTTCCATTAAGAACTTAGGTTGTGATTTTAAATTGTGAGTATTGATATAGAAGATTCCGGGGCGAGATCCATCAGGAGCAGGTCCTTCGTAGGAAGCTCCGGCAGCTGAAGCTGCTCTGTATTTAGGGACAGCGCGAACCTCATAATCTGCTTTTGGGAAAACTTCGAATAACTTGGGTAGAGTAGCATCTATTTTCTTTTTAACATTGGTATATGCATCGATAAGATCTTGCTCTTCGTCAAAGTAAAACTGGTCATCAGTTCTTAAAAACTCAAAAAATTCGGCTAAGTTGCCATTAAACTCCACTCGTTGTTTAACTTTTTTCATTTCGCTCAATATTCTGGCAACTTCTTGGCGACCATATTGGTGAATTTCTTCTGCAGTCAGATCTAATGTAGTATGGGTTTTGATCATATACTGATACCAAGCTTGGCCGTCCGGTAATTCAGACAGGCCAACCGAGTCTCTTGCTGCACTTTGGTATTCGTTCACTATAAAGTCATGCATGCGTTGATACGCTGGAATGATGACGTCGCGAATGTTCTGTTCGAAGTCTGCTGTTAACTGTTGTTTTGTTTCGACCGACAAAGACTCCGGCAATTTTTTCAAGGGGCCGTAGAATACACTTTGAGAAATGTCGTCTACTATATGCGCCTGGAGTTGTGGAATGACTTTAGCAACTATCGGTTTTGGCTGAACAACACCAGATGAGATACCTTGTCTCATTGCCACAATTGCGCTATCCATCCAATCCGAAAATCCTTTGGAGCGTTTGATAAAGTCGCGATAGTTTTGCTCTGTCTTGAACGGTTGCGCGCTTTGCCCCGAACCTAGTTGCGCAAAGAAATTATGTACGCCGTACATTTGATTAATCGGTGCCATGTAGCTGGGAAATCTATCACCTTCGAGCGACATTTCGCGGTCACGTATAAATATTTGGTAAGTCAGTTTGTCCTGGCCGGTTAACTGAGTTGGGTCAATTTGTTTGGCGCGTTCAAGATATTTTGTTTCATACGCACGACTGATCGCTCGGTTTTCTTCGCTGATTACAGGGCCAAATTTATCGTCGTATCCGGGAACGCCAATGAAAGTTGCGTAAATGGGATTGAATTTAAACCCTTCCTGAGTGTAGTCATTAACCAAGTGAGTTACTTGACTGGATTTATTTGAGGAAGCCGTTGGTGAAGGCTTGGAAACTTGAGTTGTAGTCTGACAGCCAAGCAACATAAAGCCAGCTGATAGCAGAGTTAATGGGAGTTTTAATTTCATTGTTTTCTCGAGATTTCAATTATTTTTATAAGCAAATCGCATTATCACAAATCGACAAAGTAATTGATAATCAAAGATGTTACCAAACTTGTTTTAACCGTTTGCTTAATGATGTTTGTTCAATGATAAAGTGATGTTGGAAAACTTAATGTCTGGTGTTCTCAAACTGATCGGCAACAGAATATTCTCTTTTAAATACCGTACACACGCTAGGTGCAGTCGATATATCAATCGCCACATGGTGAAAAAACATATCGGTGTTGTCTAACAAGCTTTTCATATTACTGGATTTAAACAAGGAAATAAGAACAAACTTAATAATAGAATTGGCTTCCAGTTGCCCTAGCAGTTGCTCTTGTTCTTCCGGCGAGATTTCTTTTAACTGACGAAAATGAGGAATTATATGGGATGAAAGCCCAATATTGATGTCTAGTTGGTCCATAATAAAACCGGCTTCGGAGAAAGTTGTCGAGGCGCTATTCAATTCTGCTACTACGGCTTTTATCCGCTCTGTGCTTAAAGAAGCAGGGGACTTATCTGGCTGCTGAGGTTCTTCATTGCCGCCTGATTCTGAGGAGAACTTTTGTTTTAGTTGTTGGTACATTTCCTTCAACATCAGCCTGCCTTTGATTATTTAGTTATTAAGATAGAATCTATCTATAGAGTGTAACAGCTTGATTTATAAGCGCAATATAAATCCATTTTAGACCCCATCAAAGACTTATAACGACAAAATCTAAACGCTCGTTTGAATTTCGAGCTAAGCTAAGGTCCTGTTGAGTATAGCGCAGGTGCAAAACCCTAAATAAGACTCATAATAAAATCTCAGCATATACCCTTAAAGTTTAGAGGAATAAAATATAAGACAGCGCTGTCATTTTTATTGATAATAAAATAACACAAAAATGATAAAGCGTTTTTTCAGTACAGCTAATAGAACTTCTAATCATTGATCCGGTATAGAGAGGCCAATGTTAGAGGTGTGATCGTAAACCAAGGGGGAACTATGACTTTATACCAGGCGAGCCAGGCCAAAGATAATTGTGGGTTTGGATTGATATCCCAACTCGACGGTCGCCAAAGTCACCAACTTATCGAAACTGCAATAACAGCGCTCACCCGCATGACTCATCGTGGGGCAGTTCACGCCGACGGAAAGACCGGTGATGGGTGCGGAATTTCCATTCAATTAAATGAGAGCTTTTTCCGCCAATTGGGTGAATCTTTAGGCTTTACTTTGGGTGAGAGATTTGCCGTGGGGCAGGTATTTCTAAATCCTGATACTCTAAAAGCCAATCAGTGCAAAAAAATACTCGAAGAGGAATTAGCCAAAGAAACGTTAACTGTATGTGGATGGCGTCGGGTACCTATAGATACCAGCGTTTGCGGTGAAAACGCTTTAAAATCACTTCCGTCTATCGAACAAGTATTTATATCTGCGCCTCCGGGATGGAGCAAACATGACTTAGAAAGGCGTCTTTTTATGGCACGTCGGCGGGCGGCAGATAAAATAAACGATCCTGAGTATTACGTTGTTTCATTATCAAACCTGATGGTTGTTTATAAAGGCTTAGTAATTCCAAAATACTTAAGCAAGTTTTACCCTGACTTAGCAGATGAGAATATGCAAAGCGCGATCTGCCTTTTTCATCAGCGTTTCTCAACTAACACAGCACCTTTATGGAAATACGCGCAACCATTCAGGTTTTTAGCGCATAATGGTGAAATAAATACTATCTCAGCCAATCGGCGTTGGGCCAGAGCGCGCCAGAAAAAACTATATACACCGCTGTTACCTGATTTAGGAAATCTGGAGCACTTAGTCAACCAGTCTGGTTCCGATTCGTCATCGTTAGATAATATGCTTGAGGTTTTACTCGCCGGTGGAATGGATATTTTCAGGGCGTTACGTTTGCTTGTTCCTCCTGCATGGGCAAATCGAAGCAACATGGATCCGGAATTGAAAGCGTTTTACGAGTTTAACTCGATGCACACTGAACCTTGGGACGGACCTGCAGGAATAGTCATGTCCAACGGCGAACAGATTGCCTGTACTTTGGATAGGAATGGACTAAGGCCGGCAAGATATGTGATTACCAAAGATCGTATTCTGACGGTAGCTTCAGAAGTTGGCGTTTGGGATTATGATGAAGCAGATGTAATTGAAAAAGATCGAGTTGGTCCGGGGGAAATGTTGGCTGCGGATATTTCTACTGGTCAAATTTGGCGAACCAACAAAATTGACGACATGCTAAAAAGCCGCCATCCATATTTGGAATGGCTGCGTGAAAACACTATTCGTTTACGCAGCAACCCTTGGCTGGAAAGGCAGGGTGCGCAAAAATATATAGATGAGAACTTAAAAAACCTACCCCGTTTTGAAAAGTACTTTGGTGTTTCAGTTGAAGAGAAAGAACAGATAATTCAAGTGATGGCCAATCAAAGTAACGAAGCGACAGGCTCCATGGGAGACGATACGCCTGTAGCTGTTTTATCAAAACAACAAAGAAATCTGTTTGACTATTTTAGGCAGCAATTTGCGCAAATAACTAACCCGCCGATTGATCCATTAAGAGAAAAGTCGGTGATGTCATTAGAGACTTGTTTTGGTCGAGAGCACAATGTATTTCAGGAGACCAACGGACTAGCTTCTCGCGCAATAATCGGTAAGCCGATTTTAAACTATGCCAAGTTGAAACAACTTGAAGAGCTCGATCAAGTTGATTACAAACAAGAACAGTTAACGCTTAATTACCCGGAGTCTGACAACTTGCAATGGGTAATTAAAAAGTTGTGTGATGATGCAGTCAATCTCGTGAGACAAGGATGCGTTATTTTAAGACTCTCTGACCGAAATATTAAGCCCGGGCATTTATCTATCCATGCTGCTCTCGCGACTGGTGCGGTACATAGTCGTTTAATAGAGGAAGGACTCCGTTGCGATACCAACATAATTGTTGAAACTGGAACAGCACGGGACCCGCATCATTTTGCGGTGTTAATTGGGGTAGGGGCTACAGCGATATATCCGTATTTGGCAATTCAAATAATTAATAATTTGCATATTGAATCACGGCTTAACTTTGATTTGATTGACGCGCGAAGAAATTATTTTAAAGGTATTAATAAAGGCCTACTCAAAATAATGTCGAAGATGGGAATTTCGACCGTAGCCAGTTATCGCGGAGCACAACTGTTTGAAGCCGTCGGACTAGACGAGTCAATTATCGACCTGTGTTTTCCAGGAATGGCATCTCGTATTGGTGGTGCGGAGTTCAGTGATATTCAGGCAGACAGTCTAATTAGCGCTAGAAGGGCCTGGCGGGACTCGCAAAAAACAGAACGTAGTGGGCAATTTAAATATGTACATGGTGGGGAATATCACTGTTATAACCCCGATGTTGTACAGTACTTACAACAAGCGGTGAACAGCGGAAGCTATGCTGAATACCTGCAATATGCGAACGCGGTAAACAAGCGACCGGTTGCAACTTTACGTGACTTACTAAAACCTAAGTTATCTGACAGTCCATTGACATTAGAGCAGGTTGAAGATAAGCGAAAGATCATGAAACGTTTTGATTCTGCTGGAATGTCAATTGGTGCGTTGAGCCCTGAAGCACATGAAGCACTAGCGACTGCGATGAATCGAATTGGAGGTCGTTCCAATAGTGGTGAAGGAGGAGAAGATGCGGCGCGCTTTAATACAGAAAAAAACTCAAAAATTAAACAAATAGCATCTGGTCGTTTTGGTGTAACTGCTAAATATTTGACGAGTGCAGAAGTATTGCAAATTAAAATTGCGCAGGGAGCAAAGCCTGGTGAAGGTGGGCAACTCCCCGGAAACAAAGTCACTGTTGAAATTGCAAAGTTGCGAAACTCGACTCCGGGCGTGACGTTGATTTCTCCACCTCCACATCATGATATTTATTCGATTGAAGACATTGCGCAGTTAATTTTCGATCTTAAACAAGTGAATCCTAAAGCGCTTATTTCGGTTAAGTTGGTGTCCGGTCCAGGTGTTGGGACTATTGCTGCGGGAGTCGCGAAAGCTTACGCCGATATGATTACCATTGCCGGGCATGATGGAGGTACAGGTGCAAGTCCACTTACTTCTGTTAAGTATGCCGGGACTCCTTGGGAATTGGGCTTGAGTGAAGCGCATCAAGCATTAATTGAAAATGGGCTACGAGACAGAGTTTGCTTGCAGGTAGACGGTGGATTAAAAACCGGTCTTGACGTTGTAAAAGGGGCAATCCTAGGTGCTGATAGTTTTGGATTTGGAACTGGGCCTATGGTAGCGCTTGGTTGTAAGTTTTTGAGAATTTGTCATCTGAATAATTGTGCGACTGGTGTGGCTACCCAAAACAAAACTTTGCGTAGTCAACACTTTACCGGCTTGCCTGATAAGGTTATCAATTACTTTGAATTTGTCACTCGTGAGACACAGGAATGGATGGCAAAGTTAGGTGTTGCGACAATTGATGAGTTGATTGGACGAACCGATTTGCTCGAAATAATTGAAGGTGCAACGCAGAAGCAAAGTAAACTTAATTTGCAGGTAATTTTAGATTCCGCAAAAAGGCCTCTACAAGGAGCTGCGCATTATTTAGATATTCGAAACAAACCATTTGATAGCGGTGAGCTCAACCAGAAGTTATTAGATGACTACCAAACCAATTCTGAACAGTTTAGTGACTCGCATCCTGCACAACAGGTTTATCAGGTTAAAAACCATGATCGATCGGTTGGCGCTAAACTTTCAGGCTACTTGGCCGGACTAAAGGAAAATTACCAACCTCTAAATGTTAGCTTTAAGGGGATTGCTGGTCAGAGTTTTGGGGTTTGGAATTCACCGGGTATGCATCTGGCATTACAAGGTGATGCAAATGATTATGTGGGTAAAGGTATGTCAGGCGGTTCTATCAGTGTTTACCCTCAAGAGAACATTCAATACGTTGCCAGTCGTGGTGCAATAATCGGCAATACTTGTCTGTACGGTGCTAGTGGTGGAGATTTATATGCTGCAGGGCAAGCAGGCGAGAGATTCGCAGTAAGAAATTCCGGTGCTAATGCTGTTGTTGAAGGGGTCGGTGATCATGGCTGCGAATATATGACTGGAGGAACTGTAGTGGTGCTTGGCCCGGTCGGAGAAAACTTTGCGGCCGGCATGACCGGAGGTTTGGCAATTGTGTTGGACCTTCGCGAAACTCTTAATAAACGAACCAATTTTGAACACGTTGAATTGATGGCTTTAATGGAGCCTGAGTGCGAAACCTATAAGTCACAATTAGTGGAGTTAATCGACAAACATATTGAACAGACTAGTAGTCCGTGGGCAAAGAAAATCAGAAACAATTTAGCGCATTACCTGGATTATTTTATGGTGGTGGTCCCCAAAACTACCGGTCACGTGGCAACTGAAATTACACCGTTGAGGATTGTTAAATGAACCAAGCAGAAGTTAAAGCAAAAAGCGATGATCCTTTGGCATTTTTAAAACAACCTCGTAGTGAAAATTTAAAACGCACTATTGCGGAACGACGCGCAGACTTTGATGAGATTTATATTGCTAAAGAATCGAATGAGTTAGCAGGACAGGCGAGTCGTTGTTTAGATTGTGGCAATCCATATTGTGAATGGAAATGTCCTTTGCACAACTATATTCCAAATTGGTTGGATCTTGTGCAAAAAGAACAATTCGATAAAGCCGCAGAACTAATGCATGAAACCAATCCACTACCAGAGATTTGTGGCAGAGTATGCCCACAAGATAGATTGTGTGAGCAAGCATGTACTCTTAACACCGGATTTGGAGCAGTTAATATTGGTGCAATCGAAAAAAATATTAGTGATCGCGCAGTTGCTAAAAAGTGGCGCCCTGATATTTCCCAAATAAAGCCCAAAGGAAAATCTGTCGCCATTGTTGGAGCCGGTCCCGCAGGATTAGGTTGCGCAGAGTTGCTCGCGAGAAATGGTGTAAAACCTGTTGTATATGATCGATACCCTCAAATAGGAGGCTTGTTAACTTTTGGCATCCCAGGCTTTAAATTGGAAAAGGATGTTTTACAAAGGAGGAAGGAATTTCTAGAGGATTTAGGGGTTGAATTTAGATTAAAAACTGAGATAGGTAAGGATATTTCCATTGACGAGTTAAAGGATAATAGTGACGCCTTGTTTTTGGGAATGGGGTGCTACACTAGCGTTACCGGTGGGTTTGAATGTGATCCTGGTAAAGGAGTGATTAAGGCTCTCGATTTTTTAATCGGTAACGTTAATCAACAGCACCAATTTAATATGCCAAATTTTCCCTATCATAATTTGGCGGGGAAAAATGTTGTTGTTCTTGGTGGCGGCGATACCGCAATGGATTGTGTTCGCTCTGCCGTCAGACAGAATGCAGCTTCCGTAAAATGTATCTATCGCAGAGACAAAGAGTCTATGCCTGGCTCGCCTCAGGAAGTCAAAAATGCGATGGAAGAGGGAGTCGAGTTTTTGTTCAACCGACAGCCATTAAGTTTAGAGTTTTATGGCGATACGGTAGGGGCAGTTAAATTAGCAGAAACTGAATTGGAAAATGTAGATCAATTTTCTCAACAGAACAGTACGAGAAAAACATTCGTTGTGAATGAAAGTAAAACTTCTAATTTGAAAGCAGACGTTGTAATTTTGGCCTTTGGATTCAAAGCCAGCCCCGCCGATTGGTTTGAAAAGTTAGGACTCGATAAAACTGATGCCGGACTAATTAAAACGCTCGGTAATCAAGGTGAAAGTTCTCAATTGCAAAAAACCAGTCAAGAAGGTATATACGCCGGTGGAGATATGGTGCGTGGAGCTGATTTAGTGGTGACGGCAATTGCGGAAGGTAGGCAAGCGGCAAAAGATATTTTGGAGTATTTGGAAGTCTAATTTGTTAGTTATTTGAATACTAGTTTTTCATTTCAATGCTGTTGAGTTGCAGTATAGTTTATAGGAGCCTAGCAAAGGCTCCTATAGTCTTTTATTAGAACTTAGAACTTAGAACTTAGAACTTAGAACTTAGAACTTAGAACTTAGAACTTAGAACTTAAACTTGCCTTGACCGCCATTAACAGATCCTCTCGACATGACTACTGGTAGTAGTAAAGGGCGCTCAAGAACTTGTTTATAGAAATATACGAAAGCACACAGAGCTTGATTTTGAGTTGCTGGAGACACTTTTAATCCAGTATACGTAATTCTTTTCCGTAAAATATGGATACTGCATCCTTCGTATTTTTTCTCTGACCAATCGTATGCATTTTGGTTTGCGAGTTATCGTACATCTCCCTGATGATTAACTTACTTAAAACTATTTGTACAAGTAATTGCTATCAACTGTTTTTGAGTCTACTACGCTTTTAACTTGTAAGCTATTGACTTAAAAGGATGTTAAAAGTGAGTTAGTATTTAGATACAGTAAAGCGATTTTAATCCGACATTGACAATACCGACAGGGTGGGCAACTATTTGATGTTCTTAAGAAATTGAAAAAATCCAGGCAGATGTCTGGATTAAAATGAGTTTTGTTGAATACAATCAGCCGTTACATTACAAAGGATAGCAATGGAGTACGAGGGATACCTTAGTAGGGAAGATATATTAAACTTGGTAGAAAGAGATTTCCCTCTGATTATGAAGCCGGATGATAATGAGCTCTATTGTTTTGATGATTCTGATTTGATGCGTCGAATCATATCAAAGAAAATGACGGGATATATGAGGGATGAACTTTCTTTAAATCAGCTCTATGACCTGTACGATGAATTTGGAACTCTGTCTAGTGTAGCAGCCCAATGGATAATCCCGTCAATGCTTCGCGAAATATTAAAGAATATGGATGCGGCAGAATTTTTATACGAAGCTCTAGTGGGCTATTTCGAGAATCCAAGCTTTGACAACAAAAGATCAGCTTATTGTTTTACTTGGGTAACAGAAGAACAATCTGAAACTCTAGTTAAGTTTTTTGAGTATATATCAGAAGAAACTGATCAGCCTGTTTCGCTGGCTCAAGAAAATGCTGAAAAATTTGGAAAAATGTAACAGGTGGTTGATGATGCGAACGTTAAGTGGACGAACAATGAGAATTGTTTTTATTTTACTTGCTTCAATATTGCTAACCGGTTGTCCTTCATTTTTCACAGCCATAGTAAATAATGAATCACAAAGCAAAATAGAAGTCTTGAGGTTTGTGTACTCTGACAGTGGTGAAGTTATTCTGCCTAATGAGTCGGTAAAAGTGGATTGGAGCAGAGATTGTCAAATTGTAGCTTTTGGAGACAACAAAAAGGTATTTTTACATACATTGGAGTTTCCTGAAGATACATTTATTCGAATCGGAAATAGAGAAACTCAACTTAGAGTACTGTATGACGGTACTAGTTTTTTCTATTTAGATAGTAATGGCAAGAAGTTCCCGATCAATGAAGGTTCGTCTTGCTAGTTCACTTAACCGGAGTCAAGAGTTCACTCTCGTGCCTCACGAAACTCAGACAAGCGTTGTGTACAAGTCAGAAATATGAAACCAATAATCAAATTCTTTAGCAGTTACTCTTCGTCAGACCTTTATGCTTTGTATAAGGATGTTTACTTTTCATCAGAAGGAATGAGTGAATCCCTGGAAGATAAATACCCAGACCTTGAAAGCTTTGAAGAGGATATATCCAATCTTCAGAGCATCCCCGGAGCGATTGCTCTGGCTGCGGAAATCGATAAGAAACTAGTAGCCTATTTAACAATTAGACCTCGGAGACAGTCAAGACTTCGGCACACTTCCGACCTAAATATGGGAGTTGCGCAAGACTCAATCGGGCAGGGACTTGGACTGCTAATTCTCCAGAAGGGATTAGAGCATGCTTTTGCCTCAGCAGAGCTCGAGATCGTCTATCTGATGGTCCGGTCAGATAACGTGCCAGCGGTTCGTTTGTACGAGAAAGTGGGGTTCGAGTTGCTGACAGTCTTAAGTCGCGATACCAAGATTGGCGATTCATATCACGATGGGCTATTGATGCGGAAGTTTGTGGACAAAAGAAATGCACAACAAATAAATGCAGTGGACCAGTAATACGGCCGCTGATTCAGGTGCTATTGTTCTTAATGATGAAAGTGATATTTATAACAACAGAAGGTGATTATCTTCAGGCCGAGCTAGAAGTTGCGGGCAAGTCGGAAGTAGGAGTTGGAGGAGCAGGAGCAGGGAGGCTGGTGCTACCGCGTTTATGGTGTTGTAACAAATGTCAGCTTTTTTAGTTTAAAGCTACTCCGCCTCTGCAATGTAGATATTATTTTTTGAACCCTGCTTGACTTTGTACATTGCTAAGTCAGCGACTCTTAATAATGGTTCCGGTTGAATGCCATGCTCTGGATAAAGACTAATGCCGATTGATGCACTAACTGCGATAATTTTTGTTTCAGTAATTTCAATTGGCTTTATAATTGAGCGCAGTAGTTTTTCTGCGACCTGCCTAACTACTGTTCGGTTTTCACAGTCATCCAAAAGTATTACAAATTCATCGCCTCCAATTCGAGAAATAATATCGGTTTCTCTACATTGGTCTTTTATTCTTTCTGCTGTGGCTTTTAGAACAAGATCGCCTGCTTCATGACCATAGGAATCATTAATTCCTTTAAAGTTATCTAAATCTATGAACAACACAGCTAATAAAGTATTGCGTCGTTTTGCTTGGTTTATTGCGTGGTTAAATTTCATATAGAAAATATTTCGATTGTTAACGCCTGTTAGCGGATCGGTATAAGCGCGGAGTTTTAGTTTGTCCTCCATGTGCTTTTGCTTGGTAATGTCTATTGCCATAGACACCATGTAGCGTTCCTTAGCACTATCATTTTCTATAAACGCATTATTCCACTGGCAAAGTATCCGGTTTCCAGTTTTGGTGATATTCCACTCTTTACCAGTATGGTTTTCTCCCCTCGAAAAAACTTTTTCCAGTGCCTGCTTCACTACCGCCACGTTACTGGTTGGGATCAGAAGTTCATAAGCATTTTTTCCGATTACTTCTTCTGCAGACCAACCAAAAAATTTCTCTGCATGTTGATTCCAGTTTTTAATAATGCCTTGCTCGTTAACAATAATAAGTGCGTTGGGTGCATTATCAACAATGGTTGTTAACCAGTTTTGGCTAGCGGTTAATTTACGGTTGAGTTTTAGAAATGGAAAGCTTGCAAAGATTATCAGCAAGCTAAAACTAGCTATCCCGATTATCCAAGGGGTTAGGTGTTGAAGAGCGAAGTGAGCTGTTGGTTGGTATAAGAATCCTTCCAGGGTATAAGTTGGAGGAAGTTTACCTTGTTCTTTATAAGTAAGTGCAATGTGCTCCCATCTTCCGGAATGCATATAGCCTGGCTCCACTAAAGATGGTTGCATCAACTGTTGCATTTTGTTGGCTTCAAATTCCAAGTGAGGTTTTGAGTGTCTTTTGCTATAACGAGAATAAATTAAATCAATTATTTCGCTTCGGTTTTGCATTGCATACTTCCACCCCTTTAGGCTAGCCTGCATAAAGGCTCTTGCACGCTCCGGGTTTTGTTCCAACTCATCTGTTGTGGTGAATAGATTATCCCCATAAAAGTCGATCCCTCCCATACGAGGTTCAAACAATACGAAATCATGATTACTCTGTTTTAGTGCGAAAGGTTCGTCGGTAACATATATCGACATTGCTGCCACTTTGCCTTCAAGTAAGTCTTTGATATCAAAACTATGTTCGACTAAATTAAATTGCTCGGAGTAAAGTCCTTCTCTCTCAAGGTAAGCAAATAATTCTGAGGAATTGGGCTCAATCATGACTGATTGACCAACTAAATCTTGAAGGTTAGTCAATTTTTTTGAATTGGAAATTACTAATCCAAGAGGTGAGTGTTGAAAAATAACCGCTAATACAACCACCGGCGCCCCGTGGCTGTGCTCGAGCATCAATTCACTAGTGCCTACACCGTAATTGGCATTTCCTTGGATAACCTGCTGAATTGGATCTTGGCCTGGCTGGGCTTCTCGAATAATGACATCTAAACCAGCATCTCGATAATAGCCTTTTTCGCGAGCCGCATAGTATCCGGCAAACTGAAATTGATGTTTCCATTTTAATTGGAGGGTAACGGTTTCAAGCGCCCATGACTTTGGGGTTAGGATTACCCAACAAGTAACAAAACAAATTAGAACTCTGACAATACCCAAAATCTTTCTTCCTGACAGGATCCACCGGTTACGAAGCTAAAACCGAAGGTTCAGCTCTCGAAATAGGCACCTCAATATGAGATTTTGACTGGCTATTAGTTAAAGATAGTACAGATGAGCAATTTAATCGCCAAAAACGTAACGTTTTTGTGCCACTTCAACGTTTGGAGGAGTGTACTTGGCTTCAAACCAGTCGTATCCCTGTTTAAGGTTGAGCCAAAAGTTGTGCCATTTATGATTTTTATAGCGATTCAAGTTTTGTTCTGTCATCTTGAAGGGAAATATATGTACTCTGATAAAAGGTTGGCCTTGTTCAAATGCTTGGTGCATCAGTGTGTATATCTGTTCAATATAGGGGTCGGTCATGGCGTAGCAACCTATCGAGACACAATCGCCGTGTACCATGAGAGCATCCCCCGTCCTGCCATGGGCGCGGTCAAACTTGTTGGGGTAGCCCAGGTTGAATGATAAATGGAAGCGGCTCCAAGGGTTTA
>JAPHTP010000183.1 GCA_026196875.1 Kangiellaceae bacterium | reverse complement strand
TACATTTCTTTAATCTGGGTTTTTAAACCAATCATTTTTACTTTGTTCATTGCTTTATCAGAGCTTGTTGCATTTACATAAGAAATATTTCCGAGAAATAAACGCGATATCGTCAGTAACTTAAAACACTCTAGCTTTCTGATACAAAATCTACCAACGTCACAATATTTGGCTTAAAACGGCACGCAAGAGGCTAAGGATAAAGGCTTCAACAAACCGGACCTGTTGAAATCTACTTTTCAATTCAAGCAATGCAAGGTAACATGCCGCCATATTCAGGTTACCTCCAATTAAAATCTATAAAGTAGCCAGTAATTCACAATTTTCTTTACAGGATAAAAACGAGGAATTCACGAAACATGGTAATCAAACCAAAAGTTAGAGGATTTATCTGTACAAATGCCCATCCTGCGGGTTGTGCAGCAAGCGTTAGAGAGCAAATCGAGTATGTTAAGTCACAAGGCTCCATAGAAAACGGGCCTAAAAATGTTCTAGTTTTAGGTTGTTCTACCGGCTACGGTTTAGCTTCAAGAATTACCGCCGCTTTTGGCGCAGGAGCTAAAACACTTGGCGTGTGTTTTGAAAAAGAGCCGACCGAAAGAAAAACTGGTACTGCAGGCTGGTACAACACCGCAGCATTTCATAACGAAGCAAAACAAGCAGGGCTTTACTACAAGACTATTAACGGCGATGCATTTTCTCACCAAAATAAAAGCGAAGTAATAGATATAATTAAGCAAGATTTAGGAAAAATCGATTTAGTCATTTATAGTCTTGCGTCTCCCCGCAGAACCGACCCAGATTCAGGAGAAGCTTACGTTTCGACTTTGAAGCCGGTTGGAGAGCAATATACCACTAAGACTTTTGACACTAGTAAAGGCATCGTCCACGAAATAACACTTGAACCAGCAAATCAGGACGAAATCGACAATACAGTAAAAGTTATGGGTGGCGAAGACTGGGAGCTATGGATCAAAGCGCTCAAAGAAGCAGATGTATTGGCCGAAGGTGTGATTACCTCTGCTTACACCTATATTGGAAAAGAACTTACCTGGCCAATTTATGGTCACGCAACAATAGGTAAAGCCAAAGAAGATTTAGACCGGGCTTCAGAATCTCTGAACAATAATTATTCAGACTTGGGTCTTAAAGCTTATGTAAGCTCGCTGAAAGCCGTGGTAACCCAAGCCAGCTCGGCTATTCCGGTCATGCCACTGTATATTTCACTTATGTATCAAGTAATGAAAGACGAAGGCTGCCATGAAGGTGTTATTGAGCAAATCAACGGCTTATTTAGGAACTTGCTACTTACCGAGAATCCGCCGGTTGATGAGGCTAGTCGTTTAAGAATGGACACAGTTGAGACTAACGATGATATTCAAAACAAAATAAAGGCTATCTGGCCAAAAGTGACGACCGAAAACTTCCCTGAGCTCGGTGATTATGCCGGGTATAACCAGGATTTCTTGAAGTTATTCGGCTTTGGTTTTGCGCAAGTAGACTACGAACAGGATATCAGCCCTCTGGCAGACTGGTAGAAGTTAACTAATTAATCCAACAAATAATCCAAGGGCTCTCACATATGGAGCCCTTTTTTATTCCTATATATTTTTAAACATCTAAGACTAATTATCGTTTGGTATTTCAATTCTTAATTTAACGGGATCTCTCTTAAATGTTGTTAGAATTAGAAGGTTAAGTTGTTGGTTTTTTCTGCGCTTAGTACGCGGAGGTAGTTGCGTTGCCTATTTCAATTGGCGGACAAATTCAGTCTAGTGTTAGTTTGAATACAAATTCGAACTTATCCAATGCTAATTCGTCTGAACAACCGTCAACAGAAAACGTTACTGTTAATGAGCAAGGTCAAGTTACCAGCCCATTTATTGATATTGCTGAGCAAGAATCCACTCAAACGAACGTGAACCTGGCTCCTCCTCCTACGCTCGATACAAGTAGGAGCAACCTTAGAGCCTTAAATCAACAACAGCAGTCGGCAAAAAATGAGAAAGATGTGCTTTCGGAGCAACAGGCGCAAATAGAGCGAGCAATAGCGCAATTAGAACAGGAAGAAGTTGTTATTAGTCGCAAAAAACTTCAACTGCAACGCCAGTCTGCAGTTGGAAATCTGATAAATTTGAGCGTTTAAGCTCTTGTAAGATAGGAAAGAATCAAAATGGTTAGTCCAATCAATGCAACATCACCAAATT
>JAPHTP010000149.1 GCA_026196875.1 Kangiellaceae bacterium | reverse complement strand
GTAGCTCAGTTGGTTAGAGCACATCACTCATAATGATGGGGTCGGTGGTTCAACTCCACTCCTTGCTACCATTTTATAAAAACCTGCCTATTCGGCAGGTTTTTTTATATCTGTAGAAAGTGCATTATGATTAAGCTGCAACTCGCAGTTCACTAAATACAGCAGTATTTAACTACGAGCATTTTGGCTGAAGCTGGACAGATTTTAAAAACCCCTAAGGGATTTTTGGATGCAATCTACCTTTCACTTGAAGGTTTCAGAATTTTGTAGATATATTTGCGACGATTATTAATACTGGCGAATGATGTAGCGGTCACCTCATTGGGTAAATTGCAATTCCTTTAAAGACACTCGCTCCTAAATTTTGCTTTGTTCGTCTTTTCTATCTAACACTTTGAAATAAAGCCATTTTTATTGTGTATTTCGCTTAAATAATCTAAATTGCAACCACTGGTTGACAAAATTCCGCCCCTGATTGGTAGTGCGCAACCATCCATTTTTCTATTCTGCCTACAAACACAGACAGAGGAATCGATTAAATGATACTTGCCGATAAAATTATCAAACTAAGAAAACAATTTGGATGGTCTCAAGAAGAGCTCGCGGAAAAAATGGGGGTTTCTAGACAGTCAGTCTCTAAGTGGGAAAGCACAAATAGCATTCCTGATTTAAACAAAATCATTAAGTTGGCGGAAATATTTGGGGTTACTACCGATTATTTGTTAAAAGACGATAAAGAATCAATTGAATCAATTAATGGCGAGGTTGAGTCTGAGATCAATAGCGTCAGTTTAGATCAGGCCAACAGATATGTGGAATGTAAGGACATCATTAGTCGCATCACTGTCAAAGGTGTTCTTTTATGCGTGTGTTCTGTGGTGCCTTTATTCTTGCTACTCTCTATGGCTCAAACAGGGCAAATGAACCTGACTTCAAGCAACGCTACTGTTTCAGGTATTATCACCATGCTAGTTATGGTGGCTTTAGCAGTTAGCTTTTTCGTAAGAACCAATCAATTTTCGAACGAAATTGCAATGATCGAAAAAGATGAGTTTGAACTGGAATATGGGGTAAGGAGTATCTTTAAAGAAAAGCTGGAGCTAATGACGCCAAACTATCATCAAAAATTATCTATCGGGGTCGGCCTGTTTATTTTAAGCGTAGTGCCATTTTTATTTGTCGCAATTACCAATGGGGAAACTGGTTTAATTTTGAAGATGCTTTGCGTACTGTTTTTTATGATTGCGACAGGCTTGTATATTATTATCCCAGCGTCAGCACAATATAACGCCTATAGCCTTCTTATCAAGGAGGGGGACTATCATCCTCGCGAGAAGGAAAAAATGAAAAATATTGAAGCCCTTGCAGCTTTCTATTGGCCGCTATTAGTTGCTATTTATCTGGGTTGGAGTTTCTGGACAATGAGATGGGATGTTACTTGGATTATCTGGCCGGTTGGAGCAGTTTTATTTGCTGCACTTGTTGGGTTGATGGGGATGATTACTAAGGATAAAAACTAATCGGTTGTCTCTTGAATGAGAGGCTTTAACTAGGGGCAGAATTGAATTATCTCTGGAACGAGCTTATTGGCTCTGCCCCCACTTATTCATAGCAGTCAAATCCGCTGGTCTGAGGAAAATTATCATAACTTATTCTCCCCAATTCAGCTCAAGATAATTATCAGCCTCATACTCAAAATAAATATACAACATCTCCGGTGATCTAAATTCTTCTCTTTTAAACATCACCTTGGCATTTCTAAGCAACTTCGCTTTGGCTTGTTTCGGCAAACCAGACTCAAAAATTCCATCGTGAATCAAATAAATACCATCAACACTTGAACAATTATCGACAATAGTGCTTTCGTGTGGCCTCAATAACTGCGACTTACGCGATAAGTCCTTTTCATACTGACGCTGAGTGTCCAATAAATCTTTGGGATCTTTCGCTGCGAGTTTAAGCGTTCCATCACTTTTGTTCCACCAACCAAATCGAGTGATATTGTTATAATCATCATACTGATATACCACCCATGAACCGACTCGTTGAATAGTGTGGCCAACTAAATTCCCCTTCATATCGAATCGGTTGAGTAGCTTAAAGCAGGAAGTCACTACGTCTTCAATTTCCTCTTCGCTCATCGATTCGTCGAAATTTGGGTTGTCGTGATCATAGAGTGAAATGGTTAATGTGACTTGTGATATCTTTCGACTTACTATTTCCTCTCTATCTAGATAATTTAATGCATTAAAAACTGCAGGTAAATTCCCATCAGCTTCTGCGGGGTTGGTGATAAACGTCACAAAGAATAAAAGTAGAAAGTGTTTCATATCTTTTAAGGAACATTCTCGCTTTTCGATTTCACAACTTTAATTATCTTTACAACGGAATGTCAAGCGAGTAACCCAACCAATACTTAGCTCTCCCAAAGAGACCAACATCAAAGATGTTTGCTAAGATTTTCGTATTGATTATAGAGCGATACAAGCAGACTGAACTTACTAACACACCGGAAAATTTGTAGTTAAGTTCAGGTTGACCCCCAAGGGTTATTTGAACTAAAAGTTTCAAGATATAGGAGCTCAATTTTTTGTCTCGCCCAAGAAGTTCTACGCAAAAACTTTAAACTCGATTTAACCGAAGGATTATCTTTGAAGCATTTTATGTCGATCTGGCTGGCCAACTGTGACCAACCGTAATATTCAACCAACTTTGAAACGATGGCTTCTAATTTAACACCATGCAATAAGTCATTTGAATTTTGATGGTTCATATAGTAGATATAGCTAGCTTTTCTTCTTGCCTGGTTTAGCCAGGATCTCAACGTAAAAAGATGTCAAACCATCCGCCTCTGCTTTATCAATATTTTTATTAATCTCTGTAACATGAATCGGTGAAGTATTTTCCTCGGTTGGGCCGAAACGACAATCAAAATCCCAGTAACCAGCGTCTTCTGGCAATGGTTTGTTTCGTTCTCTCTTCAAATACTTTTTGATTTCGTGTTTAACAGAGTCGACCATACGAGCGACCTTTATTTTGGGATGAACAAGGTTGAATGTCTTTTTCATGTATTTCCTGATACCAAACCGAAGCTTGAGTAGAGTTTAAATTATTAAAAAATTAAGAGGCTTTCAAATTACTATTGACCGCAGCATTTCTTATATTTCTTCCCGCTACCACAGGGGCAAGGGTCATTTCGGCTAGCCTTTTTCTCACTTTTAACAGTTGCCGTCTTACTCTGTAAAATATCTAAATCTCGAGTATTCTCTTCTTTCTCAGCGTCGACAGTTATTTCGCCGACCCATTTATTTTCCAATAAAACGGACTCCACTTCTTGCTTTCGCTCTTCTGTCTGAACAATGATAACAGCCGGAGCTTTTTTAGTTCCTAATCTCACAGCCTTGTTGCCGCCATAGGAAGAACTGCCTCTTTCGTTATTTTTGCTTGCCGTGCCGTGATAGAAGAACTTAGACATGAATTATCGCCTTATAAATTGGTGGGAAGTGAGCCGAGCGCGCTAATTATAGGGCAATTCAACCTAAAAAGATGCCGAAAACTTTGAATCCGGCGAAATTCAGCAATTTTAAATTAGGTGAGCAGTTTAAGTTAAACTTACCTTCTATATTCCCCAAATCTGTAAATATCCAGGTGCTTTTTTCGCCTTTTCAATTGCTTGATTAAACTTTTCAACGATAATCGGCGAAACGGTTTGTTTACTAAACATAATAGATACTAACTCAGTATTCACCGAAATATGGCATGCTCTAGCTTTCCGTAACTTCTCTTCCGTTCGTTTATTAAACGCCATAACCATAGGGTCTTCTACAATTCCGTCTATCTCTTTTGTGATAAAAAGGTTTAGCAGTCGAGCATTGCTAGGTTCATATTGAATCAAACGGCGAAGCGAGTCATTTTTTTGGAGCTCGGAGATATCATCACCATAAATCACTCCTCCGTTAAGCATTAATCTGAAGCCACCTTCAATTAACTCATCAAGTCCACTAGAACGACATCTCTCAAAATATTCTGGCCATACATATAGAACATACATTTCCCTTCGGTAAGGGATCGAAAAATGGCCATACTTTGTGCGCTGCTCGGTAGGAGTAATATCAAAAACGACGTCAATTCTTCCCTTCCTCATGCCTTCCAAATTTTTCTCGAAAGTTTGCTGCAAAAAGCTGACTTTGCAATTTGCCATAGTAGCGAGCTTTTTGGCTAACTCGATTTGAAATCCCACAGGCTGGTTACTTTCGTTTAGATGTTGGAAAGGTGGCCAATGATGCCATCCAATGACTAATTGACAAGTTTCCGCAGTATTTTTAACCTTTGCTTGAGCCAGCCCATCCGTAGGAATGAATAGACTAACCAAAACGATAGATAAAACCTTTACTGCCAGGTGCTTCAACATACTAACTCCAAATATAGACTCATATTTATCGAGTGCTACAGTAGTTAATATTAGTTAAAGAGATAGTGAATTACCAATGGTGTAAAGAAAGCGCTACCATGGGTTATTTAAACCAGCGTCGCAGCGTGAAAATATAAAGGCGACAAAGCTATGAATTAAGACCTCTTACTGCGCTTCTTCCTCTCATCTTTGCGACGTTTAAGTTCCTTTTTGATATTCTCACAGCCCGTCGCAAATACAGGGGATTTCTTAGGGATACTATCGCAGTGACGTTTCTTTTCTCGCAATTCGGCGTCTGTCAGATTGCCGTATTTTCCTTCTGAGCAAGCAGCTAACAGCATACATGCCAAGAAAAATAAACTAGCCTTTATTAATCTCATGTAGAAAGCCTCAAATCAATTGTTATAAGCATAGCTGCTTTTTAAGAGTTAGTTCTACTTTTACCCTGGCATCGAAGTGAAGTGGCAATATTCTATATCGCTCAAAACGACAAGATTACTGATCCAATTATTTTAAACCAACCATAGTCCTGCAAGACCTTAATCACACAAGACTTTAAATTGGAAGGGAAGAGTCATATTCTCTCCTCATCTAACATCTACTCTTCCGGTTGAAGCTTGAAACACCATCTGCTGCTCGGTGATCTGCATTTTCACCTTTTCATCACTTAAAAAATCATAACAATCAGCAAAGCTCTTAGGTAACTGAGTTTGTAGTAGCTCATTAGTCCGATTGAAACGCCCACAAGAGGTCGCAACCAGTTCATTATCAGAAATATCCACCGCCGAATAATTCTCCAATATATGAAAATCGTTCGTAACGCCTACTTTCCCGTCTTTTGCCCAACGATGTGCAAACCTTTTGGGAGTTCTTTCTATCACAACTGCTTGCTTATTATTTATTCCCGTTATCAACAAAAGGCAATCACATGGAATTTCTGTGTGAGAAAGTATCTCAACTGCCTCATCAAAGCTTGTTACCCTTTCCAAAACACTTCGAATTAGAAATGCAATAGGAAAACCCATATCGACCTTGTCACTACTCATTGCTGCATTCAAAGTAATTGCGAATCTACCGTTGGCGACTCCAGACAAGGCACCAACAACTCCCGGCCAACCAACGGTTATAAATTTTCCACAAGGGCCATTGATAAATTCGGTCACTAGTGTAAAGCGAGATAGGGCTCTTTCTTCAGCCAACCAGTCAAGATTTCGGCAGTGAAACGGTCCATCAGGTGTTGGAGCACTAAAAGCGGTACACCCGAAAACCATTTTCATAAAATCATAGTAAAGATTTCCAGCAACTAGTTCCTTTGAAGATAGCTCACATTGTCTTGCCAAACCTTCAATTTCATTTAAATAGTCGCCTGGAATTATACTGAGGAGAGCATCATCGATTAATGCTAGTCCATCACCACTCAGTCCTATGTCATCTAGATAAAAACTAATAAGTTCCTTTGTTTGTCGAACAAGTTTTTCCTCCAATCTCCATCTATCAACAGGACAACTCCCCAGATCAACTTGTATTTTATTCATGATTATTTCAACTTTTTTCTTTCTTATCGTATAGAGCGTAAACCACTCGTTTCCTTATGTTTCGAGCCGCCTCTCACTTAATTTGAGTTAATCAAATGCTAGCCTAAATAGGTTTTATTTCGCAGTTTCACCACGCCTCTTAAATTCCGAAGGTAGTTTTCCAAATTGCGTTTTAAAACAACGGCTGAAATATGCATGCGAATTAAAACCTACCTCAAAAGCCACGCTGTTGACCACTCCGCCTCGCGATAATAAACATTTTGCTTTTTTTAAACGAAACAGCTTTAAATATTCACTTGGAGTCAAATTCAGACAGTTCTTTATTTTGCGGTATAGTTGACGCTCACTCATCGCAAGACTCGAAGCGATATCTCTGACTTTAGTAGAACTGTTAGAATAGTAGCTCTCTAAAATCTTATCTAAGGCGGTGATAAAATCACCTCTCATTCGTGGTTTACTTTCTCCCTCTGAAAGAGTTTCCTGTCCAATTTCGTACTCCATACAGAGAGTCACGAGTCTATTTTTCAAAAAATCACGTAACTCGATCCCCCGCTCATTATGAAAGGAGCTTTTTCTAATTCCAATGCCTCTTTTCAAGGCCTTATTCTCTTTTTTTAATTCCAGCATAATAGAGTCGACTGCCTTTTCAATCTTCTCGCTTTTTTCCATCAGAATATTTTTATTTTTTTCCATATTTACTTCCTTATACTTCTACTAAAGCAAATCATTGCACTCGTCCTAAAGCAACTTTTAACTTAATTGCAATGGTTCTTTCCCTTCCAACAAAACGCTTCAGCTTACTTTTTATTTCCCTTATTTTTTGATAAAAACGATCATGCGTTGTAAGCAAGTATTAAAAATAAGAACAGGCTTAAAACGCTCCTCAAGCCTAACTCCACGCTCATACTTGTCTGGATCTTTTGACCGAAGGTAAGCTGTGCATAATCGGCCTCATAATTGGTTACTGAATATAGTCACATTTGTATAGTTCTTCTTCGCCTTCTATCTGGGAGATGTTTACTTCTTGTTTTATTAATCTTTGCTTTGGAAGTTACGACATTCTTGTCTCGCTCAATTTAGCGCGTCGAAAAAGAAGCGAATAAACTTGGGAAAGTAAAGAGCAAGACGTTTTTCTGTTTTGGAGACAAATTCGGAAATTACTCTTAAGCCTCACGGTGTATCCTATAACCTCTCAGCACTATCAATACATGTTCTTTGAAACAAAGGGACAGCAACCAATATGCCAGAAATCGAGACTCTAGCTTCCCACTCGTCAAATCCCTCTTATCTTATTGTTTTTAAAGTATTTATTTAAATATATTCCTTTCTATCGTACTTCAGTCACCAAAACCCCACCTCAACAAACTATCGATTTTTATAATTAAATATCTATTATGATAGATACTGGGTTTCTTTTGTCGAGAACTGAGGAAGAGCAGAAGCCCTCCCCCAATACTTTATTTACCTCCAATGATCTTATTGACCAAATCCTTAGGTACTCGAGCATACTTTTCAAAACCCATCGAAAAGCTTGCGCGACCAGAAGTTAACGACCTAAGGTGCCCGATATAACCAAACATTTCGGCTAAAGGCACACTTGCAGTGATTACAACATTAGCTCCATTGGCCTCTTGTCCAGTCACCATTCCTCGTTTGGAGGACAAATCACCAATACAATCTCCAATATAGCCTAGCGGTGTGACCACATCGACCTTCATTACTGGCTCCATAAGAACTGGTTCCATTTGCACGGCAGCCTTCTTGAAAGCTTCTTTTCCAGCGATTTGGAAAGCTAACAACGAAGAGTCATTTTCATGAGTTTCACCATCAATCAATGTCGCTTCGAATCCTTTACATGGATAACCAGCAACAACTCCAGATTGAGCTGCCTCACGGATACCTTTTTCGACGCCTTGGATAAACTCCCTAGGAATTGTGCCACCGACAATCTTGTTCTCAAATTTGATCTCATCAGAATCAATTGATTCAAATAAGATTCGAACAACTGCAAATTGCCCTGGGCCTCCATCTTGTTTCTTATGTCTATATGTAACTTCAACCGATTTAGTTAAAGTTTCTTGATAAGCAACTTGTGGTCGTCCAGTTAGAGCTTCGACATTAAAGTCTGTCTTCAATTTATCAACCACGATTTCAAGATGAAGCTCTCCAAGACCAGACAAAACCGACTGCCCTAAATCATTAACTTGTAATTTCAAGCTAGGATCTTCAGCAAGCATTTTATCTAATGCGTGAGACAATTTAGTTGCATCTTCTTTCGACTTTGCTTCAATAACAATGTCTATCACCGAACGAGGGATCTCAATACGTTCCAAAAGTATAGGAAGACTTTGCGAACATAATGTATCACCAGTCCCTGTAACCTTTGCTCCCATTATGGCAACAATTTCACCTGCCGAAGCTTGGCCTCTGGCAACTTTTTTGTCAGCATGCATTTGGTAGATTCGGCCGATCCGTTCAAGCTTACCTTTTGATGTATTTAGCAACTTATCACCAGTTTTCAAAGTTCCACTATAAACTCGCAAGTAAGTTAAACTTCCGTGAGAGTCATTCACAACTTTAAATGCCAAAGCAGATACTTCTTCAGAGGAACTAACTCCTAGAGTTATCGTCTCTTTACTGTCAATTTTTGTAGCTGATATTGCTTCAACTTCCAAGGGTGATGGCAAGAACTTCTCTACTGCATTCAATACCGGCTGGATCGCTTTGTTTTTAAAAGCCGATGCACACAGAACTGGAACACAATGTCTAGCCAAAGTTGCTTGTCGAACAAGCTTCTCTAAAACTTCATTCTCCAAATTCCCATGCGCCAACCAATCGAGTAATGCCTCTTCATCAAGTTCAACGACTTGCTCTTCAAGATAAGCACGATATTCCTTTACTTTAGAAATTAAAGCATCAGGGATTTCTCGCTCTTCAAAACCAGTACTTGAATCGTCATTCCAAACTAGAGCCTTCATTGAAACGAGATCAATCACGCCTTGGAAATTATGTTCATTACCAATCGGTAATTGAACTGCAACCGGATTCGTGCCTAATCTTTCATCGATCATTGCTAGAACTTTTTCAAAGTCAGCACCAATGCGATCCATTTTATTGACCAATGCAATTCTAGGGACCTTATATTGTTCTGCTAGCCTCCAATTGGCTTCTGACTGAGGCTCAACGCCAGCAACACTATCGAAAACAAAGACCGCACCATCAAGCACGCGTAATGAACGATGTACTTCCACATGAAAGTCAATGTGCCCTGGAGTGTCGATGATATTAATTCGACTATCATTCCAGTCTACAGAGACTGCCGCACTAGAGATGGTGATCCCTTTCGCTTTTTCTTGCGCACTCGAATCTGTGGTCGTATTACCACTATCAACATTACCAATATAATGAGTAGCGCCCGCTACAAATAATAAACGTTCTGTTAAAGTCGTTTTACCAGCGTCAACGTGAGCAACAATACCAATATTTCTTAATTTATCGAGTTTCATTTCTTTTTCCTTTTTAAAAATTTACTCGCCCTTGAATAGCAAGAGCATAGAGTTACTCGATCTTTAAATAAAGCTTGCTGCTTTAATCGGCACCAGAGGGCAGGCACGAGAACTCCTTTCCCTGGCCGGGAAATATTGCTGATAGCAATTTATCGAAAGTTCTCATGTGAATATCCAAAATACTTTAAAATTAGTTTGTAAAAAAACAAATAAAAAACCCCGGAAGCTTTCGGCCAACGGGGTTAAAAAAAACGCAAGAGGCCTACAGCCTCCTAAATAATTAGAGGCTACATATATAGAGTAAAAATCGCTGAACGATCACAGTCGCACACGATGTTCTTGTCTGTAAATTTGTTGTTTGTAGAATTACTCATACTAGTAGTCAAAAGATTCCTCAGAAATTTTGAGTGGATACTACCACAGAATTAGTAAGTTGCAAATAATTTAACCAGGAGTTATTAGTGTAAAAACTCTACTCTTCATGTTTTATAACCGCGCCGGCCTTCATTACAAAGTCGACATTTTGTACCACTTCTATTGTTTGCAAAGGGTTTCCGTTTACTGCAATGATGTCTGCTAGCAAACCGATTTTAATCTGCCCGCGATCATCAACCCCTAATAGCTCCGCAGAATTTATTGTTGAAGCTTGCAACGCCTGCTTGTTTGTCATACCTCGCTTAACAAGCGCGACAATTTCAGCCGCATTTTTTCCATGAGGAATAAGTGGCGAGTCGCTTCCCATTGCGATTTTGACTCCTGACTCAATCGCCTGCCTTAACCTCTTTTGAGCTATGGGTAGAATATATTCTGACTTTTCTCGCATCTTAGGGTTCATTTTTTCCAACAGGGGTTGCATGTATTCTACTAACCCCGTGGTTGGCACTAAGTAAGTTCCGCTCGATTTCATTAATCGAATTGCCTTCTTGTCAATCAATGAGCCATGCTCAATTGAATCCACACCTGCTTTGACTGCCGCAATGATTCCTTTTGTTCCGTGAGCATGTGCAGCAACTTTCACATGATGACGATGTGCTTCTTCAACGGCAGCTTTCATTTCTGCATCACTCAGTTGCTGGGCACCAACTGACTCTTCCAAAGACAAGACACCGGCAGTCGCATGAATTTTAATAACTTTTGCGCCATGTTTGATCTGATACCTCACGGCTTTAATAACGTCATCAACGCCATTAACAATTCCGTGATTAGGCCCGACTTCAATCAACCCTTCGCTATAACCCATGGATAAATCGGCGTGTCCGCCTTCAATACTAATCATATGTCCGGCTGGAAAAATACTGGGGGCTTTAATCCATCCTTCATTGTTAGCCTCAGCAACGGCCACGTTAACTAATTCCTGAGTTATATGTCCTTGTCCAATATTTCGAACCGTAGTAAAGCCCGCCATCAAAGTAAGCTCTGCATTTCGAACAGCTCTAATCGCCCCCTTGCTAGCATTTTCTTTGGTTAAAATATGATCCCAGGTTCCATCGAAATCCAGATCAAGATGAGTATGCATATCCATCAGACCAGGCAGTAGCACTTTATTTGGAAGGTCGATGACTTCAACTTCTTTCGGTAGATTCTTGGAATTTATTGACATAATCAGGCCATTATTCACTAGAATGTTTGCCGGTGAAATCAACTTACCTTCAGCCACATCCACATAGGCTTTTGCTTTGATTAACTTAGGTAGCTCTTTTACTTCGTCATGAAGCGGCTGGTTGGCCATGAGATTAAGTGAGAAAAACATGAGGATTATAAACTTCAGCATTCGCATCATCTTTTCGCCTTTATTTTATTAATTTACGCAGATGTACCTAAAGACTAACAGGAGGATTAACAAGGCACAATTAGAAGTGTTGGAATAGAAGTGTTAGATGAATAGTATGAAAAATTGACGGTGCGCTCGATTATCAACTATCTATGACAAACTGTGATGCAGAGTGACAGAGCCACTTTAATCAAGTAGGGCAGCTCGAAAGCCACCTCAAAAGTATTGAGTTTGGTCTTAGTCCTTATTGCAAACATCAATAATAACCACGTCGGGAGATTCGTCATTTTCCTGGTATTGGTGAATCCACTCAGTGTCGTTAATCCCCACTGTCACCTTGGCCGCTTCAGAACTCATCTTAATTGTGGCAGTTGCTGGTAAGTATTGAATGTAAGTGTTCAAACGAGGCTTAAAAGTCTTGGTATGATCGTAATCAAACTCCATATCGTCGTAATCAGAAACGGACAATTGAAAGTTAATATCAACATCTTCCGGACCGGAATATTCATCACAAGACCAAACAGCTAAATCCTTTCTCTGCAACCTAGGTAAGTGGCGCTGACCAATGCTTACGCTAGTATTATTTTCAGTAAAATCGGTTACGTTTAGCTTTACGCGCGGAATTCGGTTCGAATCTGCAAGGAGCAAATTAACAGAGTTCAGCTCACTTTTCGGTACCTTGAAATCAAAAGTAAACTCACCACTTTGATCTGTAGCGGTGCCATCAAAAGTCCCTTCTCGATAAACCAAGATCTCTTCTAATGGGTTATTGCCATTATCGAGCAAAGCTCCAGTCAGAGTCACATCAATCATTTCTTCGGCCGGGTACACTGTTAATCGAACCAGGTCGTAGTGAGATTCTTGAATGTCGTCCATCACAACTAATTTAAGCAAGTAAACACCTGGCAAATCGGGTGTGAAGCTAGTCGTTTCGCCATCGCGGCTTTCAAGAACTGCATTACTATTTTCAACAAGTGTTAGCGTCCATTGATAAGTCAATGATTTCCCTTCCGGATCGTAACTATTGCCTCCGTTAAAAGTGACTCTTTGATCAACTTGTCCATGTTGATCAGTTTCGCCATCTATCACCGCCACAGGAATATGATTCTTTTTAGCTTCAATAGTAACTGTATCTGGAATTGATTTCTGGAAACCGTCGTCCACGATCAATTGCACGATATAACGGCCTTCAAGGTAGGTATCAAACTCTGGCGTCTGGGTATCTGCAAAGTGGAGTGTCGTATCGTGACCGGCAGGCTTTTCGATAAATTCCCACTCGTAAGTTAATTGGTCTTGCTCCGGGTCAAAACTATCCCCACCATCGAGTTTGACAGTCTTTCCGGTTTCCACCTGCAAGTCTTCACCTGCCATCGCGGCCGGCGCCTGATTTTCTTCGACTTTTATTAATACTTGATCATATTCAGAGTATAACTCTCCATCTGAAACACGGAGCTGGATTAGGTATTCTCCAACTAAATCGGGAGAGAAAGTTGGTTTTTCAATTGACGGATCATCCAGTTGAGTAGCACTACCTGATGGTTGGTTAGAAATTGACCATTCAAATATTAAATGCTCACTTTCATGATCTGAGCTCTCGCCCCCGTCAAGTACCACAGTTTCACCTAAGACAACATCCTGATCATCACCAGCCACTGCGGTTGGAGGTTGGTTTCCATTAATTAAATTGAGCTCGATTGAGGTTTCGCCACTGCTTTCTTCATCCATAACTTTGAGTCCAATCAGGTAACGGCCTTCGACGTCAGCGCTAAATTCGGTATCGATAGCAGTCTCACTGGAGAAATTCGCGTTGCTGTTAGCTGGTTGCGATAAAACTGACCACGCATATCTCAGCGGCTCCTCATCTGCGTCACTGCTTTCCGCCGCACTTAGATTTACCTTCTGATCGGTATTAGCCGTTTGAGCGTCTGCGGAAATTCTCGCAATAGGGACGGCATTCTCATTTTCACTGCTCGCAATAATCATCAAGCTATCACCCGAAGTTTGGTCATTTTGATCGGTAACCGTCAGTTTGACCCGATAATCGCCCGGCTTATCGACCACGAAATAGGCTTGTAACTTCAGAGCATCATCAATAACTACACTACTCTCTGGAGGCTGACTTTCTAGTTCCCAAAAATAATCCAGCTCACCCTGCGAAGACTGACTCAGTCGTGCATCTAACTGAACTAACTCGCCAACTTTCACATGTTGATCGTCGCCGGCAATAGCTGTTGGGGGATCTTGAATTGGATCCGGCTCAGTAGCCGCTCCGCTTCCGCCACCGCACGCGATAAGTTGCATAATAATTAATACAACAAAAATCTGACTAAAACTTGACTTCATTTGTTTACTCATCCTTTGTCTAATACAAATAATCAATTCAAGACTGAGAGCAGCGCAAATATGAGTTGCTCAACTGTTCTTAGTTCACTGGCAATAATTATCATGAAAAACAAAGAGTTACTGGTAGCACTTAGGCGACAGATAATAGTACTCTGACGCCTAAATTATATTTTTGACTAGATAATGTTCAAAAAGAGTGTTGTTTCGGAAACGTTACACTTCGCAAGTGTCACCATGAGCCTTGCGAAACTCATTTGGTGTCAATTCAAAACGGGCCTTGAAACAACGAGTAAAATAGTTACTAGAGCGAAATCCAACTTTGTCGGCTATCACTGCGATTTGCATTTCGCTGTTTGAACTTGCTTTGAGTAACACACAGCTTTGTTCGAGTCGATACTCTCTTAGAAGATCACTAAAACTTGAGCCTATCACGGCTTTGAGTTTTCTTTGAAGTTGGCGATCACTCATTGCTAGCTGGACAGAAACTCTGGACACACTGAGCTCGGGATCGGCGTACTCATTACTGACCACTTGAGTAAACCGATCGAAAAAGGCAGCGTCTTTATCTAACATCAGACCATTATGAGTTTTTTTGCCTAACATGGGAGCTAATTCTAATTTTACTGATTCTGTGTGTTTTCTACTCGCAGACTCTTGCTGAGATCCCATACGAAAATCATCGGTGTTTAATCCAGCATTTAATCCGTTTTTAGTAAACCGCGATTGAAGAACGGAACGAATTCCGAGCAGATTTTCAAGTCTTTGACTCAGCTCATCGATATCGAATGGTTTTGTAATATAGTCATCAGCCAACCCGGATATGCCTTTCAGCTTACTCTCCTTGTCACCTTTTGCGGTAAGTAATACAACGGGAATATGGCAAATCGCCATTTCATTTCTCACCGCCTCTAATAGTTCGAAGCCATCCAATACCGGCATCATTACGTCAGAAACGATGATATCGGGGGATTGGGAAAGCGCGGTATCAAATCCTTGTTTACCGTCATTGGCCTCAAAAACTTGATATTTGTCTTCAAAACTTCGCCGTAAAAAGTTTCGTAAATCAGGATTATCTTCGACAATCAAAAGGCTCGGGCGGCCTTCACTTTTATCTTGTGAAAAATTATCTACTGGTTCGGAAAAAACCTCTATTGAACTAGAGCCTTTGGTTTCAAGGTTAAAAGAGCCAATCAAATCGATTGCGGCAGTTCGAATAGACAGGTCATCTGAGCCATTGGGTGATAACCGTTTAGTTCGTGCTCGATTCTTGAATTCATCAATTTCAAATTCAGAAGCTGAAGGCAATGTGAATTTAAAGCAACTACCCTGCCCCGGCCCGCTATTTAAGCTTATATTTCCACCTAATGAAGTAACTAGTTCTTTAACTAGCGCGAGTCCAATTCCTGCACCGGGTATTTGCGAAGAGTGAGCATCGAGTCGAGTAAATCGTTCGAATACCAAAGCTTGTTGCTCCAACTCGATACCACAGCCAGTATCGGAGACTTGAAATTCGACCATTTGAAGCTGACATTCGATTTGAAGTGAAACCCGTCCGCCCTGCGGCGTGTACTTCATTGCATTACCTAGCAAATTAAATAGAATCGTTTCGAGAGCCTGCTCTGTCGCTTTAACCCAAATATTACTTTCCAACTCGCCTTGTTGGGTTATTTCAATGTCTTTTTCAACTGCAATTGAACTAAATGACTCAAGGGCAAAACTACAGACAGGTTGCACTTGCTGAATAACCACGGGATTGCTTTGATCTTCTTTGAGCTTAGCAAGCGACAACAGCTGATCGACCATGGATAATAGTCGACGGGCATTTCGTTCAATCAACGAAATATTCTGACTAATCTTTTCATTCTGACTAGAATTTTCATCCCGCGTAGCTCGCTTAATCGAACCAGCCGGGCCCAAAATCAATGTGAGCGGCGTTCGAAACTCATGTGATAAATTGGCGAACAGCTGTTCTTTAGTTGCGGTGAGTTCAAGCGCACTTTGACGCGCACTCTCCGCTATTTTCTGTCGGACATACAAGCGAATAAAAAGCGCAGATACTCCGAGTCCAAACAAGATGTATAAGGTATAAGCCCACCAGGTATGCCACCAAGGCGGTAATACCTCGATCGCAACCGATAATGGTGCTTCAAGACCACTCCAGTTTCCCAGCGAATCGCTTGCTTTGACATTAAAAGTATAGTTTCCAGGATTAAGTTCGGAGAAAACAGCTTTTGGATCTGAGGACTCCGCCTCTATCCACTCTTCGCTCAGTCCTTGCATTTGGTAGACATATTTAATCCTGCTTCTATTCTTAAATCCTAACCGCCCAAAGTATAATGAAAACATCGGCGTTTCCGGAGCTAGAGTTATTTTAGATATCGTTTCGATACTTTCAGTCAAAGGTATGACTTGGTTATTTTGATAACTGCCAGTTTCTTCTGGCTGCGTTTTTTCTTTTTGAAATCTTTCCTTAAAATGATTGGCAGGCATCACTGAACGATTCATCACCTTAAAATCAGTCAGCAATAACTTGCCGACTCTCGGTGTTGGTTCAGAGATGGATTCAGGACTCCGTTTAAACTTGGTTAAGTCGAAGCTTACTAATTTATTTAGTGATCCAATAAAAAACTGATCACGCGAAAAAACCCAAGCGTTGCGATTGAACAATTGAGCACTCTGGCCATGATTGAGCTCATACTCGTCGAAGCTGAGAGAACAACTCAGGCAATGAGTCTTAATCACATCATCCGCTACGCCTTCAAAAAGATGCAGCTCTTGCGTATTAGATAGTAGCAATTCATCCGAGCCATTGATGTAAAAGCCACTGATAGCTTTAAGCTGCTTCGATTCAATCTTTCGAATGCTTCCTGTGACATGGTCCAGTACAATGAGTCCGAGTTTTTCACTACTAACCCATAGGCCGCCCTTCCAATAAATCGCAGCAAATACTTGGCCAACCAAATGGGGTAGTTGCGTAACAGATTCAGTTTGTTTATCAAATATAAAAAGTGTTTTTTCTGGGTTTAAAGTATGATCAGCAACTAATAATAAGCTTCGATTATCAATATCAACGAAATCCGAGATCCTGGTTCCAACCCTGAATTGGCTAAATTTATCGGTTTTTGAATCGAAACGGAGTAATGCGGATCCTTCTGCTTCAGTATGCTCAAGCGACAATCCATACAGCTCTCCATCAACGCCTATTTTTAATTGCATTATGGCGTTAACACCTAGCGGTGACTTTTTATCACTCTTAAATGAATACCCGGTCGAACTATCGTTAGTCTGGCTTAGCCTATAGATGCCACCACCGGCAGTACCGATCCAAAGTCGACTTTCCAGATCCGCAGCAATGGTCAAAATATTTTCTTGAAACTCCTTAAGAACCGCGACCTTTTGCTCACCATCTAAGCGCATGAGCTTATTTTGGCAAGCAAACATGAATGAGTCTCCAACTTCGAGCATTCTCAATGGAGAACAGTCTTGCTCACCGAGATTTATCCAATGATTTGCATTACGTTCTTCAAGACTTAACTGCGCTATTCCCAAATGAGTCATCATCCAAAGCCTTTGATCGCGATCAAGCAGTAATCCACCATAAATAATATTGCTCGAAATTGTTGACTCTGCCCCTTTCACCTTGGGGAAATGTTGGAAAGTCTCAGTTTTCGGGTCAAATTTAAACAGACCGCTAAATTGAGTTCCTAGCCATAAGTTCCCTTCTGAATCTTCCACTAGGCTAGTGGTCAAATTGGCAATTGCGCCTTTTGATTGAAAGAACTTGCTGGATTTGTCTAACAACTGGAAATGAACAAAACTTTCAGTTTCTGGTTCAAAGCGCTCTAATCCGGCCAAAGTCCCGAGCCACAATCGTCCTTGACTATCTTCTAAAAAGTTAACAACGAATTGGTTTCTCAAACTTTTTGGATCTTTAACATCGTGTTTAAATATTTTCAGATTGCCATCTGCATACCTGATAAGGCCTGACTCATTTACGCTGGCCCCCCAAATTGTGCCTTTAGAATCAACCATTAATCTAAATAAATAATCATTCTTGTGTAACGGAATATTGATCTGCTCAATGGTTGACAGCGTTTCTTCGTCAATAACAATTACTTGATGGCCGCTGGCTAGAAAGAGCCTTCCTGCGCGGTAATAAAGCGTATCTACCTTATTTCGACCGGAATCCAATCCAAACTGCTCATTTAAATCGTGATAGGAAACGGCCATCGTTCTTGGGTTGTAATTTACTAAACCCTGGTTTTTCGTGCCAATCCAAACATTGCCTGCACGCCCTTCTAAGAGCGCAGTGACATTACCTGCATTAAACGGTTCCAAACCAGGAGGTTGCTTCACCCTCAGACCATCATAACGAAACAATCCTGTGGATTTAACGAGCCACAAAAATCCTTGGCTATCTTGCATTGCAAAGCCAATTGAGTCTGTTTTTACTTCACCGACATGATTAATTCGAGTGATCGGAGGTCCCGCGTTTACAAAGGCAGCAAAAGTGTAATTTGAATAAAAAGAAACCAGTAACGAAAGAATAATCCATTTAAAACACACTAATGTTTCTTTTCGACAACAGGGTGAGGACATAAAGATAAAATAACGAAAGAAGAAGGTATCTCAAAGCTGCTGACTCTAGCAATTTTTCCAAGTAGATGATAGAGACAAATATTAATTCAATACTGAGCTTCTTAGTTTTAGCTAAATTCAACTTACTATCGGCAAAATCGCAAATCTTTATATTCAACTCGAGCTCTCTACAACTAAGCAACATATTTCAAATAACACTAATGCGCTTTAATAAAAGCAATCCTTAAACGAGATAAACAATTACTCACAACGCTAAATTTGTCAAAGTTAAACGCTTCGACAAAGATTTGAAACTTTAAGTCAAATCGATTTCTCCGTTGATTGCTAGGCTCTGAACGGCAGTTTAATTGCCGTACCTGATTTTCAAGTATTCGGTCTAAAACTACAAATTGAAAATTTCAGGTATCAATTAGGACCATCTAAAACAACAAACCATTAAATGGAGAACTACCTTGAAAAACATAATAATGAATCCAGTTTTTAAAAAGACGGTAATAGCATCTCTTTTATGTGGCGCTTGCTCGGTGAGTGCCGCTGATAATCGCTATATCATCAAATTGAAATCAGGGTTGGACGGAAACGATACGCCATACTCACTGATGAGTAACTCTCAGAAAGAACTTCGTGCTCAGCATAATATGCAACAAATCCGAAATATTGGCGGAAAAGTTAAACGTTCGTTAATTCACAGCAACTCTGTAGCAGCTGAACTTACGGCAAAGCAATTAGCTGAATTCAAAAAACTAAATATTGCGGAATATATTGAAGAAGATCCACGCAGATACTTGATTGAACCCGTTGAAACCAATGCCGTAACGATCTTCGCCGAAGATACGCCATATGGAATAGATATGGTACAAGCGCTAGAGGTTAGCGATGCAAACAGCGGCAACCGCAAAGTATGTATCACAGACACTGGCTATGATGGCAATCATGAAGACTTACGACCTTATACCGGTAGTAATATCGACGGCGATGATAACAACGGGGCAGGTAGTGACACTGGAGACTGGTTTGAAGATGGTCACGGCCATGGAACTCACGTGGCGGGTACGATTTCAGCTCACGGCGGAAACGGCGTAGGTGTTATTGGGGTTAACCGTAGTAACCAAATTGGACTCCACATTGTAAAAGTGTTTAATAATTCTGGTCGTTGGGGGTACGGTTCCGACCTTGTTGCCGCTATCAACCAGTGTGTGGATGCTGGTGCCAACGTTATTAGCATGAGTTTGGGCGGTGGCGCGTCGAGTAACGCAGAAAGAAATGCGTTTGAAGATGCATACGATACAGGTGTTTTGAGCATTGCGGCTTCGGGCAATGACGGAACTTCAAGCGGTAATGATGCATACTCATATCCAGCTTCTTATGATGTGGTTATGTCGGTTGGCGCACTTAACAGCAGCAAAAACATTGCGTCTTGGTCGCAAAAAAATAGCCAGGTAGAAATAGCGGCTCCTGGAGTTGGTGTCGAGTCAACTCTACCGAATAATTCTTATGATGCCTGGTCAGGTACCTCCATGGCTACTCCGCACGTTTCAGGTGTTGCGGCATTAGTATGGAGTAATTTCACTGAATGTAATGTGGCAGAAATTCGCAATGCTATGAATGCTACAGCTGAGGATCTTGGTGCATCAGGCCGAGACGAATCCTACGGTTATGGATTAGTTCGTGCTAAAAACATGTATGACTATCTTGCCGACGCCGGATGTGGTGGAAACATTCCACCTAATGCTAGCTTCACCGACAGTTGCACAGAATTAAGCTGTAACTTTGACGCTTCATCGAGTAACGATAGCGATGGCACAATTGTTTCTTACAGCTGGGACTTTGGCGACGGAAACAGCGCAACCGGTGCTTCCCCTTCACATACCTATAGTGCGGATGGAAGCTATACGGTAACTCTTACTGTCACAGACGATGCAAGTGCAACAGGAAGTGAAAGTAGAGTCATCAATGTTTCTTCGGGCAGCACTGGTGGCGATAGTTTCGAAGATACAGGCTTATCTGCCTGGTGGTGGGGTTGGCACCGTAAAACTATTGAAATACCTGCAGGGATGTCTTCTCTAACAGTATCCACCGAAGGCGGATCTGGAAGTGCTGATCTTTATTTGAGACATGGTTCAGCGCCATCTACATCAAGCTATGACTGTCGATCCAATAGCAGCGGAAATAGTGAGACTTGTACTATTTCTAATCCCCAAGCTGGCACATGGCACATAGGAGTTAAGGCAAGAGGATTTTACTTCTCTGGTGTTACTTTATCGGGTGAGTGGAATTAGTTAGATATTTGAGTTCCCTGTTTTGGCCTCTCCCACGAGAGGCCTTTTTTGTCAGTCTGCCATTGTCTCCTTCTTTTAAAGCATTTCAGCTGCAGCTAACGCCATCTTCTTATAATTATGTCCAACCTGAGGAACTTTAATTAGCCGCCAGTTAAAATCTAAATTAGCCTGTTCTGCGTATCCCTTGCTGGATAGAAAAAAATTCTCTCCCCTAGCTAACCGGTGCTTCCCTTGTTTCATTGCCAGTTCTGTTTGGCGAAGTACTCCACTATTGGAGTTATTATCTTTTTCACCCAGTAGAATCACCAGTTTCATTTGAAGTGACTTGTTTAAACTAGTAGCAATGCTTCTTAAGCCATATGGATAATCTGTTTCTGTATCAGGAAAAGTATAAAAGCCTGCATTTGCCGCGATTGCCTGAGCAATTCGAGCGTCTGGTTTTAACAGAAGCATTCGGTGTACGAACTGCCCTCCCGCCGAATGGCCAAATATATTGTAGTTTTGATTGGAAAAATTATTGGTACTGACAATGTGGTCAAAGATGTTTTCTACTACGGTATAGGCCCATTCAGACTCAGGATTGGACCATCCAAAAAATGATTTTAAGTTACCTTCCTGATAATCATTCGTTGTAATCCGGTAGAATTCACTTTCAAATTCAGGAGCAACAAGAAAAATATTTTTTCGTTTAGCTATTTCCACCCAAGCATCAAGATAGTCTTCAGCATTCCTCGCCATGCCATGCATTACAAAGAGTATTGAACCGCCATCTTTCCAGGACTCTGGTTTAAACGTCCAAACTCGAATACGTTTACGCGTACTGTCAGTATACGCGTTGATAACAAAACTACTTTTTCCAGGGTTGACTATACTTGAACCAGTCAGTTCAGGACCTTTTGGTAACACATAGAGGTAGATATACCCTCCAACAACGGAAATTAAAACTGCGGAAAATATACCAAAGGAAAACCACTTTAGAATCTTAAACATCCAATTACTTACCTTTCTAGAGCTTATCAAAAACAATCTATTTGAATGCCTAAGTAAAGCGAAAAACTCCTAATAAAAACAGTCGTTTGGGACGAACTGTTCTGATTTGTGGCGAATGGTATTAGAGATCTAGGAATTTAGAGTTTTAGGACTTTAGAGGTTTAAAACCTTGAGGCTTTATTGACTCTCTCAGCTATTTGATTTTGACGTCCTCTGGAAACCGGAACTTGCTCGTTTAACTCCGTAAGGACTAAGCTCAGCTTATTTCCATATTTTTTAGTCTGAACAACTTTAGACAGATTGACCAGGTAAGAACGATGACATTGATAAATGAAACCGAAACTTTGAAGGCTTTCTAGAAGATTCTTTAGAGTGATTCGTATCAAAACATTTGTAGCTTTTCCATTCAATAAAAGGCGTAAGTTTACATAATTTCCTTCCGCTTTAGCGTAATAGAAGCTCTGTATGTCGAGGTTAAACTTTTCTTGCCCTTCAATATCATCAAGTAAGATGTATCTTTTGTCGTGGTCTAAATCGTACTCGCCATCCGCACTCCCCCCGGCTCTAACAATTTTTTCTGCTAGAAACAGTTGGGAAGCTTGAATTTCTCGACTTGCTAGATTCCGGTTTAAGTAACGGATATAAAGAGCTCCGCGACTTATTAAAAGAATGAGGGGCGAAACAGCAAATGCGAAACCTTGAAATGTGAGCGCGTTTTCGAAGTTAAAGCTCATTTTATTCATTGCTACACGCGCAACAAAAATTGACACACCACTCAAAACCACAAATACCAACAGGTAAGTAATTTCAACTAGAAATATCCTATTTCTGAGCACTGAGTAGTTCGAGATCAATAATTGACCAAATTGAAACAAACTTAGCCCTAAAATAACAAACACGAATGCAGAAAGCAGCGCAACAGAAATTAAATCGGATAAGGAAGAGTGTTCTAAACTGAACGGTCTGAATAAAATAAGAAAACTAAACAGGAATATGGCTATACCAGAATATACTTTCCGAACATCGGAATAAGGCAAGTGAAAAATGGACTCTTTAAGAAGAATATTCCAGTTCATGAAGTCTCCAACACTGGATTATTGGTGATTTACACAAGTGTCATTGGGGATATGAATTAAATCAGATTTCCTTATTTAATATAAGTTTTTTCTTTAGTAAAAACTTCTAAAATCAATATGGCTTCCAATTCGAGTATTTTTTATGCGCAGGAATGCAATGTTCTTCAACTGCAAAACTCTTAAACTGGTTAACTAGCCACTGGGCCCATTCATTGAATTTTTCCGACTGCTGAAGTTCTCGCTTGTCTTTTACCCAAGGATAAAGCCTCAACCAAACATCAGAAAGGACACCGCCCATCAATTCCCAAACATCTTCTATCCTTAACATGCGCCGGTGAACCATTATTGCTATCGACTCAAAAGTTAAACTGACTAACATTGCTGCATCTTCATACTCTGTTCCCTTATGTTTGAGGTTGTTTTTATATTCCTCCTCAGAAAGCGACATCAAAATTCGTAACGAGACGACAAACTTGGGATTATGGAAATACCTTCCCAACTCCATTGCTGCTTGAGTTTTCCTCTGTAAACGAAAATGTTGTAATTGCTTCAAACCAAAAATGACGCTTCCAACTACGACTATCATACTCACAATTTCGGCGATATTAGCAGTATCATCTAGGTTCATTTGTTAATCCCAACGGAGGTTCTATTCATAGTGAATCAAGCTTCTGAAACGATATTCAATGAGTTATTTAACAGCTTAGTAGAATGTAAATAAATACGCCATTTCCCCACTATCAAAACATTTGGTTAAGATTTAAATACGCAGCTGCTACGGGAACGTGCTACATTCAAAAGGTGTGTATTGGAATAATTTTCTATGAACAAAGAAAGATCCATTTTACCGTCAGTGATAGAAACCATCGGTATGACACCCCTGGTTGAGCTTAGTCGCTTAACGAAGCATGCAGGTGTGCCTGACGGCGGTCGAATTCTTGCCAAACTCGAATACCTTAATCCTGGTTTTTCAAAGAAAGACCGAATAGCTAAGCAACTAATTGAAGATGCGGAAGCTTCCGGTGAATTAGCCCCAGGCCAAACAATTGTAGAGTTAACCAGTGGCAATACTGGAACAGGGTTAGCGATTGTTTGCGCAGTTAAAGGCTATCCATTTGTTGCAGTTATGTCCAAGGGCAATTCAGAAGAAAGACGGAGAATGATGTCTTCACTAGGCGCTGAAGTGGTGCTAGTCAATCAGTTGAAAGACTCAATCCCAGGTCAAGTATCAGGTGGAGACTTGGAGCAAGTAGAACTAAGAACCCAACAAATTGTTAAACAGAGAAATGCATTTCGAGCAGATCAATTTAGACTGGACGGTAATTTTCGAGCACATTTTTTACATACCGGCCAAGAAATAATTGAACAGAGTCAGGGAAACTTTGAAGCTTTTTGCGACTTTGTTGGCTCAGGTGGCACATTTGCTGGTTGCGCGGCCGCATTTAAGCAACACAACTCTGGAATTCAATGTTTTGTTGTTGAACCTCAAAATGCCGCTGTGCTATCAGGAACTCCTGGTAACGATCCCCGCCACCGAATACAGGGCGGAGGTTATTCGAAAACCGAGCTAAAATCGCTTAATACAAAATATATAGATGGATATTTAAAAGTCTCTGATGAGTCTGCAATAAAGGGCGCCCGGCTACTGGCAAAAACTGAAGGAATTTTTGCGGGTTTCTCATCGGGCGCCAATATTAATGCCGCTTTAGAGCTTCTTAATGCTCAAATGAAAGGTAAAACCATAGTGATCATTATTAATGATTGTGGTCTCAAATATATGAGCACTGATTTATGGGAGTAAAATAAAGCATCTAAATTGATGCCTCTACTAAAAAGTTTAAAATAATTGTAATACATTTCAGCCAGAACTTAGAACTTGAAAAACTCTCACTATTTGAAGTCAGCTTTTGGGCGTTCTGTTTTTAAAGTTCTGGGCGCAATTATCAATTGATTATAACGGCACTCGTAAGACCCGACGCTACTTTTCATAACCGCCCAAAACACTCATTTACTTGGTTCTTTTTTTTCCTTGATACCTTTTTACCTGACACCTTGGTTCATGCTAGATTACGGTAACACTTTTAGCTAAATTCCTAGGCCGGTCCGGATCTATCTCTTTGCTTACTGCAAGAAAATAAGCCAGCAGCTGGCAAGGAATAATATTGCTCACTATTGATAGATTACTTTCTAAAGAAGGAAGATTGATCCACTTGTCAAATGCAACATTATTACTTTCACCTATACCGATAACATAAGCACCACGAGCTTTCACTTCAGATGCAATAGCAGTCATATAATCTTGATTTTTGTCGTCTGCAAAGCAAATTACGGGCGTGCCTTTTTCTATCAGAGCAATAACGCCATGCTTAAGTTCACCAGCACTAAATGCTTCCGCGTGTACGTAACTAGCTTCTTTAATATTGAGTGCTCCGATTTTTGCGGCAGCCAGGTACTCTCCTCTTCCGAGCAAGTATAAATGTTCGCCTTTAATTGAGTCAGCTATTTCAATAAAGTCCTGCTGACTATCTTGATCTAGATACCGGCTAAGAATACTTGGTAACCGTTCTATTTCAGCCTTTGCTTGCGTCAATCGATTTTCGAATTGTGCCGCTAGCAGATAACCAAAAACCAGCTGTGAAGTTCCTGACTTGGTCGACAGTACGCAAATTTCCGGACCTGCATAGCTATAGAATGCAAAGTCTGATAGCCGACTCATCATCGCGCCCTGCATGTTAACTACACTCGCGATTAATATTCCTTGCTGTTTTGCACTTTGGATAAATCGCAACGTATCGGCAGTTTCTCCGCTCTGGCTTATTGCGAGTAACACATCACCTTGTTGCATGTGAGGAAGATAATCTTGTGATTCGTAAGCAGGTACACAAGTCACTTTAACCTTTGCTAAATTTCGCAGCATCCAACCAATTTGTTCTCCGATAAAATATGCCGCACCAGCACCTGTAATGTATACATGGTTCGGCTTGCGGATTGATGCAACCAACTCCTCCATTAACTCTGTATCAACTTGGGTAGCTTGAGTTACCGTTCGCCATTGCTCGCTAATTTCTTTAAGCATAAAATGGGGGAAATCCTGCTTGTCGGGCATTTCGATTTCGTTGTCCAACACTTGCCAATTGCAATCAACATAGCTATCTAGCTCCAAATCATACAGACAGACCTGTTGAGCTTCACATATGATCATTTGTTTCTCTTCGAGCAACAAGCAATCCCGAGTCTGGCTGGCGAAAGCATTACAATCCGAAGCGAGAAACACATCTTTTCCTGTTCTACCGGCGACTAATGGAGAACCGTTCCTGATACCAAGCAATAGCTGTTTGTCTACAGCGATAACGACTAATGTGTTATGCCCTTTCAGCTGCTTAAAAACAGAACTTAATGCTTTTCGATAACTTCTACTGGCTTGTTGTGTAAGTTGTTTTTCTAGCAAACGTAAAATAACTTCGCTATCCGTATCTGAACTAAATCCAATACCTTGCTCAATTAATTCACTTTTAAGCTGCTGAAAATTTTCAACCACGCCATTATGTACTAATGCAAAACGGCCGCACAAAGAGGAATGAGGATGGCAATTAGTTAAATTGACTGCACCATGTGTTGCCCAGCGAGTGTGTCCTAAAGCAAATTCTACACTGAGGTCAAATTGCTCACTGTTTGTCGATTGCAGCGAATCCAGTGACTTAAAGGTCTCGATTTTATCTTCTAGGGGAAAGGCCATTCCCCAGGAGTCATAACCTCGGTACTCCATTTTCTTAAGTCCTTCTACGACTTCTCCTAACGAACTATTTTGTCCTAAATAGCCAAATACTCCACACATTTGTCATATCTCCACTGACGTTTAACTTAGATCTTTCGATTGTCCCTGTTCATATATTGAACAAACAATTCAATATAAAACAGATTATTAACTTCAAGTTGCGCAATCCTAGCGAAGTGTTAATATCAACAGAAGAGCAATTGTCAGCAATTTATTGACATTTTTTATTAATTCATCAAGTCACCGTAAATCTTATGCATATCAAATCCGTGTTAAAACAGCTGGATTTCGAAGAACGAGAAGTCGACATTTACTGCGCATTACTTTCGCTTGGAAATGCTTCAATTCGAGATGTAGCAGACAAAGCGGGAGTCAATCGCGGCACTACCCATGAATTACTGAAAAAGATGGTTAAGCGGGGGATTGTCAGCTATTTTCCGAAGGGAAAAAGGCGCCATTTCTGTGCAGAGGATCCAGACAAGCTGCTCACTTTAGCAAGTGAAAAACAGGAAGCTCTGCGTCACGCTTCTTTGCAACTAGCCAATGAAGTTATACCCGGTTTAAACCGCTTAAAGCCCGGTTCAGATTCCCCTAAAGTCACGTATTACGAAGGTGATGATGGGATTGAAAGTGTTTTAAAAGATGTTCTTAATACCACCGAAAAAAGCGCAAATAGAAGCTACAACGTTTATTCTTCTCAAGCAATTCGTCAGCATTTATATAGGCCCTTCCCCAACTACACTATCCAGAGAATTAAACGAAACATTAGAGTAAAGGCTATTGCGATCGGCCCTGGAGGTGAAGAAGCTCCTTTATCAGAAAGAAAATGGATTGGCGATAAACATAACGGAAGCCAGGCAAGTTATGTTGCAATTTATCCGCCTAAATGCGCAATGATTTCTTTACAAGAAGGTAATTATCCAAGTGCTGTAGTCATCGAGTCGGAAGCGATTAGTGAAGCGATGAATTTGTCTTTTGAGACCTTATGGAGCTTGTTACCATAGCGAATTGTTACCTTAAAAAATCTTTAAGATAACAATTCCTTGAAGTAAACCAGCTTATGCCTTTTCTTTCGACTTTTTAGAGGTTGCTTGCTCCAACTCCTTAATAATTTTTTCGATTCGCATTACTGAATTATAGGGTGCAACCAAAACTAGAGAATTACTTTGTTGATGGGTAGCCATATGTCCATTGTATCTTACTAGTGCTCTTAGAATGGGAAGCAATTGATTAACATTGTTGTTACCTGCATCAATAACTTTACTGACCCAAAGGCTACCGTGCTCAACCTTGTCTCCATCCTGAATCGATGGAATCGGATACTGTTTTATGCTTTTTACAGGAACAATATTAACCACGCCATCAATATCAATAACAGCCATTCCATTAAGGTCGATAATAGTAAGTAAATCAGCATATGAAACTTTATCTAAATCGACTCCATAGGCAACAACTTCTGCTCGACTATTTGCGTGTAACAGAAAATTTTTATCGGTCCGTTCACTAACAGAATCCAGAAGTTTAGTTAGTTTGATTTTCTTACCTTCAATAGAAAGCGAATAATGTTTTTCGTTAACATGCTTAACATTTTTGCTCTTTGCTTCTGTAAGAGACGGAGCCAAAAATAAAAGAGTTACGAGTATTAAATAAATATATTTCATAGTTTATATCCTTACTAGATAGACATAGGTTGCAAATTATCTAAGTAAAGATATAAAACGTTATAAGCTATCTTTGGGGTTAATCAAATCGGTGATTTTTTGAATCGACTCGCATTCGAAATTAAACATAAGAGAGCCATGGACTCTTATTTACTTGTTTATATTGAGAATATTTTCGGCAAGGAAAGTACAATATAGACACTATTGCGATCCACGCCAGGTAAACAACCAACAGATTAGGAGTATATTCCTGTGGCCAACTATTGGGTGGAACCATATTGAAATTGATGGCCCGGTCAAACTTAAGCCAAGTGTAGAGCTGAGCGCTAAAATTGATAAGTGGAACATGAAGCAAATAGAAGAACATCGGAACCTTGCCTATCGTCAATGTCCATTGATAAATTTTGCGGGGCTCAAACACTGCTTGATATTTTTCCAAAAATACTAATATTACCAATCCCGGTCCAATGGTCATCAACAAAAACTGAAGAGAAGGTGGATATTTGGTAGTATTAAAGATCTCCAGGAAGCTGTTTTTTGCCGCAAAGCTCCAAGTCAGAGGGTCTCCGTAATCTGCTACCAATCTCAGCAGCAAGAACAATAGGATGCCAGTAACTCCAAACAAAAGCAGGTATTGTTTTCTGCGTTGATAGTTGAGTAAATACAGATCGCCAAATATATAGCCAAGCGACATAACCGCAAACCATGGGATCAATGGGTACATGACGAACATACCGAAGCCTTGCTCACCTATCGGAATCCAGCCTTGTACGTGAAGCAGACTCCACATGGTCGAGCCGAATACTTCTGTCATCCAGGTATCATTTACTGCGTTGTGTAATCCAATCACGGTCAATGAAATAACAAGAATCCACGTCCTCGGTAAATAAATCATTAATGCCAGAATTATCATTGACCAACCGATTACCCAAAGTACTTGTACGAAAACTGCGTAGTAAGCAAATTGCCAAGAAAAATTAATTAGGGTTACTTCGAGAAAAATAATCCAAATCCCTCGAGTTAAAAGAAAATTCCTTAATTGAGTTTTAGACTTACATTTCTGGTAGTACAAGTACGCGCTTATTCCAGATAAGAAAACAAATAATGGTGCACAAAAGTGAGTGATCCAACGGGTGAAAAACCAACTTGCATCAGCCTGGGTTAAATCGGTTGGCTCAAAAGGCGTTTTTCCCCAGAAAGCGCGAGTATGATCAAGCGCCATAATAATGATGATTAAACCGCGGAGTAAATCGATAGATTGGATTCGGTTTCGGGCCTTTCCCTGTAGAGCGTCTTGATTCATTTTAAAAAGCGCAGATTTCTCTAAGATAAATTAAATATATCTGTTTTAATTTAAATTGAATCGAATCTATACCGAGAAGAGATGTTGAAAGGCAAATTCAATATTTTTTTATTGCAGTTTATAGATAACTCTCGCTAACAGGAATCGAATAACTAAGGCGGTTAGATAGGAGAGAAATATGAGATGTTTGAACCTGCAAAATTCGGTCAAAAAAGTAAATGATATAAAAATGAATAAACATACTCGTCAAAGAAAAAGTAATACCCTCCAATCAACAACAAAATAATTATTATTAGCCAATATAATATCGGCTCATTTTCTCTTTCTATCCTTTCTACAAAGTAGGCTTCGCCGGTTCTAGTATTTTCTATAGCCCAAAACCAAAAGAAAATTCCCCAAATAAAAACAAGGTCAAGAACAACTGCAAGAATAACCAAGCCGATTGCCAGAAGACTCTTCCAGCGCAACAGAAGTGATTTAATTCCGGTTTTAAATTCTCGACTCGTCATAGAGTAAGCTATTTACTAAGCGTTCAATGTACTGATTAAACGTTTAGCAGCGCCTTTTGAGTCACATCGTATATTTTTTAGTCCATTAAACACGCTGAGAGACTCCGAGTTAAAATAGATACCGACTAGTCCAGTCGCAACCGCGTGACAATCATCACTTGAAGAACACTTGAAAGACTGATGTAACTCATTCGCGATTAACTTAATGAAATGAGCGTTCCACTCTCCAAGCCTTCTGTTTATCGATTCATCAGTCACGGCAGCAGAAGTCAGTGCCATGGCAAGCAAAGATAATTGTGTATTGGCATATTTTTCGTCAAATAAAAAATCAAGCAATACCTTTACCCTGTTTTCAGCAGGTAGAAGTCCGAACATTTGCTCGATTTCCTGGTTAGAACTCTCGAAAAAACGGTCCAGAAAGGCTTCGATAAGTTGTTCTCTATTGCCAATATTATGGCGTAAAAGACTGCGTCGCATATTGGCCTCATCGGCAATCTTTTCGAGAGTAGCCCCATTAACCCCATCTCGAATCACACAGATCTCCAATGCATCTAAGATCTCTTCGGTACGTTTGGCTTTTAAACTAGGACGCGGCATTAGCCCCTCCATAAATAATCAATATTGACAATTTATCAAGTTATCGCTAACCTGTAAATTATCTTTTTTGACAATTTACTTGTAGATACCACTAAATGATTGATTTAAATAAATATTTAAATAGCTTTCTATTTACATGCGCGATTGGCCTAGCGGGGATATTCCCCCTTCAGGCGGCTGATCTAGAGATTAATATTTCCAATATCAAAAACAACAATGGAAAAATACAGATCTTAGTTTACGATGTCGCAGAAGCTTTTTCGGCTTCAAAACATGCTGAAGCATTCGCATCGGTTAGCATGAAATCCCTCGCCGGGAAACAGGCCGTTACTCTCCATGACATTCCTCCAGGCGATTATGCTGTATCGCTATTTCATGATGAAAATAATGACAATCTGCTGAATCTAAAGCGAAGTAAAATTCCATTGGAGGGCTACGGAACATCAAGAGCAATGAGTAAGTTTGATGAACCAGGTTTTGACAGGGCGAGCATTAAACTAGGCCCGCAATCCAAAACCATCAATATCAAAATGTATTACTGGTGATTACAATGATCGATTGGTTACAAATGCAGTTTAGTGAAGATTTAATTCATTACTGGGAGACATTGTTAGATAGTTACTTCTTTATCTTCGCTATGGCTTTTTTGTTATTTGAAATTATCGTCCTGGCGGTGAAGAAGAAAATTAACCTGTCGTTAATTGGCGATACTATTACCAACTTTATCACCCTAGCCGCATTTCTCGGAATCGCCTTAGTATTCTTTGGAATTTATTTTGGAAGCTTGTATGCGGTTTATGAGTATTTTAGTGTAATCCAATTACCCATTTCCCCCTGGACCATAGCTATTGCAATTTTACTAGCTGACTTTATTTATTATTGGGAACATCGATTTATGCATCGAGTGGGAATAGGCTGGGCGACTCATACGGTTCATCATAGTTCTCCACACTTTAATATATCGGTAGCTTATCGCTTTGGTCCACTAGACGGCATCATGCCTTTGTTATTCCACCTACCAATGGCAGCTTTAGGTTTTAACCCCTTTATTATTCTGTTTGCAGAAACTGTCGTACAGCTTTATCAAACAGCACTGCATACTGAAGTTGTGAAAAAACTGCCGAAGTGTTTTGAAGCGGTGATGAATACACCTTCTCATCATAGAGTACATCATGGTTCAAACCCCCAGTATATTGATAAAAACTACGCAGGCATTCTAATTATTTGGGACAAGATGTTTGGCACTTTTGAACCTGAAGGAGAAAAGGTTGTTTATGGAATTACTACACCATTGAATTCGGTCAATCCTTTTAAAGTATTCTTCCATGGTTTCGTTAAGTTATTTGCTCAAGTGTTCTCAGCCAAATCATTTTCAGATGCAGTTAAGTTCATTGTAAAACCGCCTGGTTGGGAACCTAGAAAATGAACCAGGCCAAATGAAAAGTCTGGTAATAGTTAATGGTCTATTTGCCATTGTCTTGTTTGCATTAATCAGCATTCCTATTGCCTCTAATTGGATTTGGTTTGGCTTTATCTTTATCTGGTGTTGGACTGAAGGAATACTGGCCAAAAGCCCAAAAGTCACTTGGGTTCATATGCTATTGGTGTTCGTGGTCTTAGGATCACTTGAAGTGTTGATGTTAAGACTAGTTGGAGTAATTTAGGAGTACAAAAGATTATGAAAAATTTCTGGCGAGTTATCGGAGTATTACTGCTTGGTTGGGTAGCGTGGGACTTATATCATGGTTATACCTTACTGTTTAACTTTGTCTATCGAAATGAAGAACCTACTCTTTATTGGGTTACTGTTGGCGGATGGTTAGTTTTAGCTTTAAGCTGCTTCTACAATCCTGAATCTTGGAAATCCAAATGACATTTTCGATATTAGAAATGCCTTACCTACTTTACTCACAGAGAAGTGTGTAAGGCGATAAAATAACTAATTGCTCCGCTTGGTTCCAACCATACCGGGATAAAAAACGTTCAATGGATGCACTTCGTACTTGAACGTGCCCGCCGACATAGATGGATCTTTTTCCATAAAAGCTTTAACTTCGTCGGCTGAATTTGCAGAGAAAATGATAAGCCCAATGTCAGAATACCTCGCACCCATTACGATGTGTCCAGCCTTGCGTAGCTGTTGCAGATTCACGGAGTGTTCTTTGAAAAATCTCTGTTCACTGGGTGACTTTGATTTATCCCAATTTGAACCGACTTTGATTTCTACAGCAAATAGCTTTTGTTTCACTTTGTTATCAGAGGAAACATTTGAAGCCTCGGATACGGCTCCGTGTGTCCAGAGTGCAAGTACAAATATACTGAATATTGAAAGTAGCTTAATGGAAGTTCGCATCTTTTCTCCTGGAAAGAAAGTTTTGTGCTGTTTAACGCTTTAAGCAGAGTTGCGTTTTTTGCATCGCTTTGTTGCTATAGGACTTGTTCATTTAACCAACAATCTCTTTCTTCGCCTAGATGATAAAAGTCGCAACTATCATATCTTTGTCTTTATCAGTTCCTAATCCGATGTTTTGAGTCGCGGTTGAGTTCAAACTCGGAGCAATGTGAAAAGCATCTTTATCTTCGATAGCGAGTCTGAATAAGTGAGGTACGTACGAATCGCATTCGTCATCCCACTCATCCTCAGGATTGTAAACACCAATCGGGTCTCAATCCTTCTAAAGAACTCTTGAAATTCTCTTGAACAGCTCCTTCTGTTTAGGGCTTAATTTGCTCATTTAATTTTTCGTATAACGCCGAAACAAATTGAGCATGTCTTTCAATGCTTCAACTTTCATTGTCTTATTACCTTTTTTACCAATGGTTCCACTCTAGTTAAAAATTCTAGAACAGAATCACCAGTATTAATTCTGGTTGATACTTTACCGTCTATTTCCTTGAAGTCATAGTTTGACATCTCCGCCAAACATCTGTCACTAGGATCATGAAATCGATTATTAGATAGCTTCTCAATTTCGAGAAATACAATGTTTAACTCTACATTGTAGTCATCTGGATTCTCACATAATGACATTTCTAGCTTTGAATCGATAATATCGTATTTAAAATCATAAATGTAATAGCATTCTGATTTCTCGATAATTGATGTTAGTTCGTCAAATTTCTTGATCATCTTATTTCTGTAGGTACCGCTCAACTCAATAATTCAGGTTGTAGTTTAACCTGAATATTCTTCAATTTCTTGTTATAGCTCGACTGTCTCAATATTAATTTGCCAAGTTGAACCTTCTAATTTTTTTAGATAGTCTCTGGCATCAAAATGTTCTAAAGCTTCTGAAGTCCAAACTCCAGCCCTCGTGATTTCTTCTTTCAATTCAGAGATTCTCAAATCCCTTGCATTAACATCAGCTTCTCTGAGAGATTTCAGTTCTGCCAAAGATGGCTGCTGTTCAGATTGCTTCAAAACAATCCTAAACTCCGGCTCAGGGTGAACAATTGGCACTAATAAATTCCTAACATTTTGCCTTTGTTGCTATAACAATTTATTGATCACACCAAATGCCAATGAAATTGGAGGAAGTACGACCCAATCAGTAAAATTCATTTGTTTTCACTAGCCTACACTTTTTACTGTCTCATAAAAAGTGTAATTAATGAGATTTCCTGAATATAATTACAAACCTTTAAAAATAACTCATTTAAATTCAATAAGTTAAGATGAAAGAAGCAAATTAACTCCGCAAAACCAAACGACTTCCACCCACTATATAGCCTTATCCATTCGCTATCGTCGATATAAGAAATAAGGAATAAAAAGCTAACGGCAAGCCATTTCCTTAACCGTCACTAATCACAAGGGAGAGGTATTAATTAGGTTTCATCTCTATTTAAAACACCATCTAAATCCCTATCAAGTGCCATCTGATACCCCATTCCTGGCACCTGACAGGTAAAAGTCAGACCATTACCTTCTTGCTTAGCTAAGGCTTTTAACTCATTTATACTTAAACTATTCTCAGATGAACGATCAGATACAAAGTCACTAGTGCTCGGCTGGAATAGAAAACCTCGCATTTCATTTCCAATATTACCATTGGCTATTAAATCGCATTCCTTGACTCCGCCACCAAGAATTTTAGACATAAAATTGGTGCTCGCTCTTTCAATCAAAAAGTCGACTCTGGTTTCTGTCGATTGTGCATTACCAGCGTTCAATGTAATTTGCTGCCCAACAACCGGCGCTAGATCCGAATCAAATTCCATCAAAAAATCAACTAAACCATGACGCGTTTCTTCATCAGGGATACCTAT
>JAPHTP010000034.1 GCA_026196875.1 Kangiellaceae bacterium | reverse complement strand
GCAATTTGTTTCAGGTTGCATTTTATTAACAGCCTCAGGATTTGTCGGTCTTGGTACTTACTACTTTACTCTTTATTATTGGGGGCCGAGTATTCTGGGTTGGATAGGATTCAATTAGCCGGGATTGGATTAGATAAGTGAATTGGTGAAATACCAGGTAAAAGGAGACTCAAGCGTCTCCTTTTTGTGGAGCAACCATTTTCTATTTGTTAATTGCTGACCTAGGTAGATTCGCCAACTGAGTCACTTTGTTTTTTAACAAACGAGAAAATGAGTCAAATTTAGTTGAAACCTGCTCACCTAGTACTAACAAACATGGCGTTAATACTAAAGTGAGTACGGTTGCAAATGACAATCCCCCTGCAATAGCACTCGCTAGTTGAGTCCACCATTGGGTTGAAGGCGCGCCAAAACTAATTACCCGGTTTACCAGATCAATATTCATTGCCAGAACCATCGGCATTAACCCTAGTACAGTGGTAAAGGCGGTTAACAATACCGGACGCAATCTTATACGACCAGCTTCATAAGCAGCATCGATTACGCTCATCCCTTCTTTCCTAAATTGATTAAACGAATCGATCAACACAATGTTATTGTTCACAACGATACCCGCCAACGCAATGATACCGAGACCGACCATAACCACACCGAAGGGTTGAGAGGTAATGATTAATCCGAGCAGAACGCCGGCAGTCGAAAATACAATTGCCGACAATACTAATAGCGCTTGATAAATTGAATTAAATTGCGTTACTAGCACCAACAGCATTAAAAATATTGCGGTAACAAAAGCGCCAGCTAAAAATGTCATCGCCTCTTGCTGATCTTCATCTTCCCCTTTAAACTTTATTTGTACTATCGGATCTAATTCAGCAGATTTCAAAACCGACTTTAACTCGATTAATTGATTTGCCGGCAACACGCCTTCTACTACATCCGCCTGGATTGTGATTACTCGATTAGTATCCACTCTCGACAATACGCCGCTTTTTTGCGCCGGTTTAATCGTTACAAAATTGCTAATAGGCACCATGCCACGAACCGTGGAAACCTTAAGTTGATCGAGCTGTCCTAAATTTCTTTCGCCAATTGGAAACCGCACACGGATATCAACTTCGTCATCAGTGTCATCCGGCCTGTAATCGGTAACTTTTATTCCATTGGTAATCATCTGAACTGCATTACCTAATGTCGCAATACTTGCCCCATAACGAGCCGCTTTTTCTCTATCCACTTCAACTCGCCATTCAATTCCTGGTAATGGTCTGTCATCCTCAACATCAACATAGTTACCTTGCTTCTCCATTAAGCCTCGGACTTTAGCAACAGTCGGCGCAACTTTAGAGAAATCCCTGGCGGTAAATTCTAATTGAATAGGTTTCCCGCCAGATGGCCCATTTTCGGCTTTACGAAATTCCAATTTGATACCGGCAATATGCTGTGTTTTTTGACGCATCTCATCCAGGATCTTCGCCGCAGGACGACGCTTGTCCCAATCAACAAATTCAAGCTGAATTACACCAATGACATCCCTAGCCATGTTCTGGCCTTCAGCAGAATTAAATGAACGACCATAAACCGATTTAAGCTCGGACATACCTAATACGCTCTGCTCTACCTTTCGCACAATGTCATCTTTTTCATAAATTGATAGATCGCCCCTCGCCCTTACTTGAACAAGCGCCATTTCGGGTTCAACTTCCGGGAAAAACTCAACTCCTTTACCTAAGCCGGCGTAGGCAACATATGAGGTAACCATAGCAACAACCGCTGCCAATAGTGTTTTACCAGGATTTTGCAAAACTTTGCGGAGAAAGTACGCATAACGTTTGCTCCAAGTTCCTTGAGGCGATTGCTCAGCCTTCGCAATCTTTTTGCGTGTCAAAGCGCTGCCTAAGATAGGAATAAAAATTAAAGCCATCGCCAACGATGCGGTTAGTGCAATAATTACGGTTATAGGTAAGAACTTCATGAATTCTCCAACCATGCCCGGCCAGAAAAGTAGCGGCATAAACACAGCTAAAGTAGTGATAGTTGAAGCAGTTACCGGCCATGACATTCGCTTGGCCGCTTCGCGGAACGCACCAAATGGACTATGGCCTTCGGCCATATTTCGATCAGCGAGTTCAATGACTACAATCGCGCCATCAACTAACATCCCGACAACAAGAATTAGGCTGAATAAAACCACAATATTTAGGGTAAAGCCTAAATAACTCAGTACAAGAATAGTTGCTAGAAAAGCGCCAGGGATCGCCATGCCGACTAGCACTGCCGAGCGAGGACCTAGCGCAGCGATGATCACAATCATTACTAAAATAACTGCAGATAAAATATTATTTTGTAGATCGCCTAACATGGTTTTTATGTCATTAGATTTGTCTTGCATAAATGACACTTCGATACCTTGTGGCCAGTGTAACTGTTCTTGTTTTACAATGTCTCTGACCGCTGCAACCGTATTAATAATATTTGCGCCAACGCGCTTTTTGACCTCCAATGTAACCGCCGGTTGGCCGTTAACTCGAGCAAAACTCTCACTGTCTTTAAAATTTCTCCGCACCTTAGCAACTTCATCAAAAGTGATCACCCGATTATCAACAACTTTTATTGGCATTTTAAGCATGTCATTCAGATCTTCGATAATTCCAGGCACTTTCATTACCAATCGACCCGCGCCAGTGTCCATTGCCCCCGCAGCAACCAACATATTGTTGCTACTAATGTGGTTAATAATTTCTTGGTATTCTATACCGTAGGTTTCCATCACCGCAGGGTCAACAACAACCTCGAGTAAGGCTTCTCTATCTCCACCGATGACCACTTCAAGTACACCTTGTAAAGATTCGACTTCATCTTGAAGTTTACGCGCAATTTCTACCAAACTTCTTTCTGGCAAAGAGCCTGATAAAGAGATAGTTAACACGGGAAACAAAGCTACATTTACTTCAACGACTTCCGGCTCATCTGTTGCAGCCGGCAATTTGACTTTTGCTAAATCGACTTTCTCACGGACGTCGGTTAATGCTTGTTTGCTATCGAAGCCAGCACTAAATTCTAGTTGAACAGAAGCGTGCCCTTCGTTCGCAGTACTTTTCATTTCTTTCAAACCTTCAATGGTTTGTAGTTCTTTTTCCATCGGGCGGATTAAAAGCCTTTCAGCATCCTCTGGCGAAATTCCATCATGAGTCATAGAAACGTAAATTAGTGGCACGGCAATATCTGGTTCTGATTCCTTAGGAATGCTTTGATAAGCTAATGCTCCGCTAAAAAGGATGAAAGCCAAGCTCAATAAAACTGTGCGACTCCGTGAAAAGAAAAGGTCAATTATTTTATTCATAGCAACCTCTAACTTGCAGGAACAGGAATAACGGTTTCACCTGCTACAACAAATCCCTGTCCTAAAGTTATTACCTCTGCGTACTCCGGCAAACCAGTCACCCAGAATCCATTTTTTTCTGTTTTAATTACTTGAATAGGATAAAACTCTACCCTATTTTCTTTGCCGACCGTCTTAATTCCAACTTCACCAGAATCATCTAAGGCAAATATAGAAGGCGATAAAAAGTGTGCTGACTCATTGCCGGTCGAAATCGAAATTTGCGCACTTGTTCCCGCATTTAAAAAACCATTAGCATTATCAATTTCAGCTTCAAACTTAAAACTGTGAGTTTGGCTATCGCCAACTCTTGCGACAAAAGTAATCTTTCCTTCGGCTTCTCGGCCATCGAGCAACTGGACTGCAACTTCTTGTCCAAGGCTCAATTTTGTGACATCTTGTTGCGGTACATAGCCGACAGCTTTGATTGTTGACTCATCAATGAGAGCTACCATAGGGTCACCAAGATCTACCCTGCTACCAATTTCTACTTGCCTGGACTCAATCGTTCCGTCAAATGGAGCAACGACTTTTAAATTATTGATGTCTAATTTAACGCGTTCTAGATTAGTCTGAGCTTGTGCCAAAGCAGACTTGGCTGACTTTACTAAATTGTCAGACTGTAGACCTTTTTTACGTAACTTATTTGCTGCACTTAGTTCAAGTTGCGCACTGTCTACCGCGGCGATTGCACTTGCAAGTTGGGCTTCTCTATCTTCCTTATCAAGCAATATGATAGTTGCACCTTGCTTTACATAGTTGCCCTTATCTTGAACTAATTGCTGAACTGTTGATGTGGTTTTAGCACGAATTTCAACCTCTCTTAGCGGCAATAATTCTCCTTGGATAACAATTTCGCGATTAATACTTTGTGCGCTGAGTTGAGCAACACTTACTCGCATTTGGTTATTTGCCGCGACTGGAGTTTGCGCAACCTGGTCTGGAACACTAGCCCAAACGCCGGATAACATCCAAAGCGCTATAACCCCTAAAAACCCTAAGGCTAAGTAGTTGGTATGTTTCATAATTTCCTCTGCAGTGACTGGAAGTCATTTTGTGACCATCGGTCACATTTTGATAAATTTTTTAAAACTACTTCGGCTGTCCGATTAATCCGGCAACCATAAAATTGATAATTCTTTCAACAATTTCTTCATCTGTTCCTACTGAACACCAATCGGTACTCGCCCAAAGCATATTGACGGCGCCTTCAAAGCACGCCGCTAATCCAACATGAATTTCTTCTATTGGCCGTTTTGCAATCTCGCCTTTTTCCATTGCTTCAAGAAGCTTCGGATCGCTAAATTCGCCGAATGATTGGTCAATTGCCTTAAATGCATCTCGCCAAGATTTCTTAGCACGCGCTTTAAAATCAATACGACCGCAATACTCAACCACATACCGATACTCTCGATTTTCGATGTGGTACTGTAAAACCAGCTCAAAAATGGTCTTAAACGATTCAACTGCAGGCAGACTTTGAGTTTGTTTAAGCGGTAGCGTAACCAACATCCCTTGGTAAAATCGCAGCATCAGCTTAAATAACAGTTCATCTTTACTTTCAAAATGCTTGTATACCGTACCTTTGCCGATCTGAGCTTGCTTGGCCACCTTCTCGATACTTACTGATTCCCAGTTGGGCTGAGAAAACAACAGAAGCGCCGCATCGAGAATATCCTCCTCGCGTCGCTCAAATTCTCTCTGTTTTCTATCGATAATTGCCATTACTACCTATTTCACCCGCTACAGCCAGCTAATCTTGCTAGTCACATCAAGGGGAACACTCTTAGAAAGTGACTACCGGTCACATTATGACCGCCAGTCACAAAAATATCAACCCCAAAATATGTATGAAACAAAATATTAGACTTAAAACCTTTCTAGATATAGTGTTCTCGGCGGGTTAAACCGTTAGCCCGCCATCGATGGCAATGCATTGACCGGTAATATACTGAGCCGAATCTGATGTAAGAAAATCGATCAAAGCAGCCACTTCACCGGGCAACCCCAATCTTCCCATGGGAATTCTCCCGAGCAGTTTATCCAGCACAGCTTTACTGGGAGGCGTATGATTGGGGCCATCTTTTTTGATATAGCCCGGTACAACAGCATTAACGGGAATTTTAGAGGGCGCTAACTGCATTGCCAAAGACTTAACCAGTCCTTCTAGGGCCGCTTTAGAAGCTGCGGCAGCGGGAACATAGGTATCGTCTAACTGGAACCGATGGGCTAAAAAGGAACTGATAGCTATGACTCTTGCACTTTTTGAGTTTTCTAGCTTCGTTAAAAATCGAGTAATAATATTGTGAAAAGCCTTAACATTAATATCCAAGGAACGCTGCAATGATTCATCTGATAGCTCGCCGAATTTAGACCACTCTGGGAATCCGGCATTGCTAATAACCACATCGAGGGCTCCCAACTTCTCTACAATGGCAGTTAATTCATCAAATGTTGACCCGTTCGCTAAGTCACCGATGGCTAGGTGAGTGCTACAATTTTCAATTGTCAAAGCCAACTCAGATAAACTTTCTCGATTACGACCGGTGTGAAGAATCAAATTCTCAGCTTTGTGTGCCAATAATTTTGCGGTCGCCGCACCGATCCCAGTCGCCGCACCTGTAATCAAAATGTTAATAGTCCCGCTCCTACATAGTTATCTACTTGGAACATTGTAATCGGACAGGCTAAATTATCAATTCGACATAGCGTTTAGCTATTTTTGGCTACCTTAATGGTTATACTAACGCCTAAATAATTCGTCCTATCGACTTAACTAACAGTCGTGCTGAATAAAAATGAATAATGGGCAAGAGTCTTCCCAAAAGGATCTAAATATGAAATCAAGCTTAATCAAATTAATTGTGCCCATATGCCTCGTCTTTTTTAGCCAATATAATTTAGCATCTCAACCAAAAGACTTATTAGAGGCAATAGCGTCTTTTAACTCAGCATTTAAAAATGCCGATACAAAAAAGCTCGACTCCATGTTGACCGAAAACTATGTACATACCAATTCTGGTAGTAAAGCTTTTGGAAAGAAAGCATGGTTAAATTGGATTGCATCCAGAGAATCGCGAGTAAAGGCTGGAAAGCTACTCTATACCGAGTATAAAACTCAAGATTTGTCAGTTGTACTCTATCAGAATACCGCAATAGCAACTGGAAGAAATATTGCAAGGGGAAAAGATAACGCGACTAACTTTAGAGTGGATATACGCTTTACTCAAGTTTGGATAAAAGAATCAGGTAAATGGAAGCGAGCTGCATTTCATGACGCTAAAACTAAGGACTAAATAACATAGTCCTTAGTTATTACTCCGCTATCCCGGCTCTGAAAAGGTGAGTTTATTATTATTTTCTTTGCACTCAACGACTTGATTGTATGTATCAACTTCTGCTTCTAAATCAGCATCAGGGTCGTATACCCAGTAGCTAAAATAAAATGTCAAAGTCGATGTTGCCCCTGAAGCCAGCCCGGCAGAAAAGATAACAGAGGTTGCGCCCGTTCCCGGATCCGTCAAGCGCGTATAAAAATTCCCAGCTGGCGAAGCGCCAATATTGGTAACATCAACCTTTACAATCGATCTGCCGTTAACATGATCCCAAACGGGCTTGTAAATGGTACTTACGATCAAATCTGGGTCTTGGCATTTATCGGGATTTACACAGAGGCACATAAACTCTTTTTTGCGCACAGGTTCAATTCCTATAGGTAAAACATGACAGACCGGATAGTCGTCAAATTGATTGCCATATAACCAATGAGAAGTTGGATCGTTAATACCTTCATAGATAATTTCGTCTTTATCGGTAACTTTACAAACTGATGTTTCTCTGGTTTGCCCATCGATGTTACCGCTTTGCTCATGCTCTCTCTCCGTTCCAACCCAAGCTTCACAAGTCCTTGGACAAGTTAGTGGTCCATTTTCCTTGTAAAAATTGGGGTACCAGCCAGCTTTGTAGTTTTGCATTGAAAGGTCTTCAACTGGATCAGCCAATGAGTACAAACTGAAAAAAGAGATGCAAATTCCTATTAGTAAAAGCTTCATAATTCACTCCTTGTAAATTAAATAGCAAGATTTAGATATTGCTTTAGACTAAGCCGTAAAAGCCTAGATCGAAGTTTGAGTGAGATACAATTACTTGCGGGAGATAAATACTTTTAAAGCTCAAATTGAGCTATCGCACTCTGGAGATTGATCTTACTTATCAAAAATATAGGCTAGTACCTTTTTTTGATTCTACCGATTGTAGTACTTTCGAATACTCAACGGCTTGACCAAAGATATAAATGGGATAAGTATTTTTTCATAAGATCTGGTAATATATTGTTTTTTGAGAACTTTGGTCTACGCTCAAATACCTTCAAAAGAACAAAAAACCAACAACCGGAAAGGCCAATCCGATTGAGAGAATAAAAATGAAGCTCGGCATACTTATGCCATTTTTGGCACAGGAACTCACGCAAGAATTAGTTAAAATTGGTGAGCCAAAACTTGCAGATTCGGTTTCACAACTTGAAATACTAGGGCGTTGCGATTGTGATAATCAAAGCTGCGCTGCTTTTTATACCGCTGAAAAACACGTTTGGTCCGGCAATGAAATTCGCCATGTAATCCCTCATGTTAAAGGTGTTTTTTCGGTTGATGTTTTTAAAGATGAAATTGTATTTATTGAAATAATGGGAAGACAGGACGTAAGAGAAAGATTACTAGCTGTGTGCCCGTAAACTTTCGCGCGTCTGAATTAAACCAAGTAATGTAGCTAGTAGTGTTATTTTCACTTCGCAACATTGATTTTCACGTGAACATCTAGCTTGTCCCCAAGAGAGACCTCATAGTTTTCCAACTTTTCGATCAGCTGCTCGTTTAAAACTCGTCCTTTGGTTAATAGTAGCATCTGACTTTGGGTCACAATATCTTTAGATAAAACCATACCAGGGCGTAATGCCATTACCTTTAGTATTCTTTCTGGAGTATAAGTTGACTTTTTTTCTTCGGCCCCAAACAATTTCAAAAATGCTTCGACCACTTTTGGGTGATACCTAATGCCACTATTCTTTTTGATCATTTCAATCGCTTGTTCTTCTGAATACCTATCTTTATAAAGTCGGCCACTCTTTAACTCCTCAAACTCGTTTGCAACACAAAGGACACAGGCTCCAACAGGAATATCTCCTTTAGCCAAATGGTCCGGATATCCTCTGCCGTTATACAATTCATGATGAGATCGAATAATTTTGGCTGTCTCAGATAAAGGCTCCAATCCCATTAATACACTTTCTGCAATCAGTGGATGTTTATGAACTTCTTTTTTTTCCGCCTCAGTTAGAGTCAAATACGGTTTGCAGATAAGGTTATCCGGCAAACTTAATTTTCCAATATTATGAAGTAGTCCGGCTACCATAACACTTTGTGCCATCGAGTTACCTGACCCACAAGCAATTGCCAAACGACGCGCTAACTCGGCTACTTTCCGAGATTCACCTGCCCCCAAGCCCTTGCGCATTTCGATAAGACTAGAAAATGTCTTCACTGAAGCCATATAGCTTGATTTCAAATCGCCCATCGCCTTATTCAAGTCAGCGGTTCTGGCTTCGACTTTTTGCTCTAAATTAGAATTGAGATCTTTAAGTTCAACATTCTGTGCTTGGGTTAACTTTTGCAAGCTATCACGTTCTTTTCTTATTTTGGCCATTTCAAGCGCTTGGCTAACCGTCATTTTTAATTCAGTATCATCCCAGGGCTTGGTAACGTATTTATAAATTTTACCTTTATTAATAGCATCAATAGTTGAGTCGACATCAGAGAAACCAGTTAGAAGAATGCGAACAATATCGGGCCATTGGTTGGCGACTCTCTCCAAAAACTCAGCGCCGGTCATTTCTGGCATGCGCATATCAGATATTATAAGATCTACCGGATTATCTTCAATTAACTGTAGTCCTTCAGCGCCACTCGTCGCTGTTAACACTTGATATCCAACAGGTCGAAATAACCGTCTTAGTGACAATAATATATTCTTTTCATCGTCAACTAATAAGATAGAATTGGCAGGTTTATCTAAAGATGCTGTCACTTTTTCCTTCTTGTAATTTAACCACCATATTTGCGGTGTGGTTTAATTGATACCGATCGATTCTTATTGCAACATGGTTCCGTTTGAAAATAAGTATAGAGGCTAAATATTGGATTTGCTTAATCTAACACTTGATGCAGTTTTATGAATGATTGGAGTAATACGTCTTTGAAGTCTTAATATCTAACATTGAAATGTAAAGCGCGCTTCAACGCGAGATAATTGGAAGAATGCACTAAGAAATTCGGTCCCAAAAACTACAATTCCATTTGGCTGAATTTTTCCTATCTATTGCAATGTTTCAATCAGTTTTTTTACTTCCTCTGCGCCTGGATCTCGCTCAATAACCAGGTTTAATAACCTGATAGCTTCGCTTCTATTGTTTCGATTGATTTCTATCATTGCGAGCATATAAATTCCTTTAGCCGCGAATGCCTTAACAGGGCTATCCGCAATAGTGGTGTAAACTTCCTTCAATTGAGTAATTCGTTCAATATCAGTACAGAGTTTTAGAAGGCTACCTAGCTGATTCTGAGAATATGCAGTCGTCGGCTTTTGTTTGATTGAACCGATAGTTTTGTCCACTAGCTCTTTAATTTCATCAGCTTTAAAAGTTGACGAATAACCACAAACAATTCCGAGCTGCGCGAATCCATAACCGGCCTCCCAAGGAGCTATTTCGTGCGCTTTATGGAGAGCGATTACGGCTTCGGAAAACTGTTTCTCTTCTAGATAATAACTGGAAACAGTGACCCATGCTCGTGCGGAACCAGGGTTATTCTTATACCAGTGTTCAATAAGTTTAGGCATACTTTGCCAATGACCGACTCTTTCATTAGTTAAAAATAGGGGGAGTAAAATAAATAGTATGCCGGCAAGTATTAGTGACAAGTTGCTTTTTACTGACAGTTTATCAAACACAAGAAACATTCCCCATACTAAACTGAAGGACAGACCAATATAAGGAAAATAGTTTCGATGCTCGAAAACGAGTTCCAAATTAATGACAGTTGACTCAATTAAGTGGGCAGCTAAAAACCAGAGGATACCAAAACCCAACCAAATTACTTTTTTAAAATATACTGAGTAGAAGGCTCCGATAGTTACTACGCCCCAGAATATCATTGATATTAATGTCGATATTGGAGATAAAATATCACTACTAATTTGGTAATAGTCGTGGTGAAAAATTAAAAGTTGTTCCGTAGGAATGACAAACCAAATTAAATAATCCATCATTACTCGAAATTGAGTTAACAATCTCGTGTGAGAATCAAATCGTCGATATTCGAAAATCGAATCTGTGTTGCCCCAGTAGACTATGTTCAAGTAGCCCAGTATAAATACAAAAGGAATGACTAAGAGCGCTAAATAAGTAACTAACTTAGCTTTTGAAATCCCCCTATAAAACTTTAGTCTGAAGAAACATAGTTCGATCAAACCGCATACTAATAAAGTCAATATTCCATTTTCTTTAGATAGGATAGCCAATAATGTTAAGCTAGAGACGCTAGCAATTCCGGCAAACATACCTTTGCTGGTTTGTTTCAGCTGTTTTCTGAAATAGATAAAACTTATAATCGCACATATTGAAAACAGCGCGGATAATATCGTCATTCGTTGCACACCATATAAGACACTACTAACCATCAAGGGATGAACTAACCAAAACCCGGCAGCGATACTAGCTTTCCAGTCGATTGAAATCATTGGTTTTCCATCATCAGAAGGCGTAATAGGCTCCGCGTCTTGTGCCCTTCTATTGACATCAAATAACAATTGGTTCAACTGGATAAACAAGAAATAAATTAAGACGCCACAAATAAGGTGAAGGGCAATATTAGTAGACTTTATAGATGGAAAAAACTCGCCGGAAAAATAGTAGTTTAATGAGAAGCTCAAGTAACTTATTGGGCGATAGGTTAAAGGCGGCCGGTTTGAATCAGCCGAGTTCATTGAGTCTGAAGCTTTTACAAGCTGCGCAGCGGAAAGTTTGTCTATTCTGAGTTCTTCGTTAGTAACAACATTGGGGTAATCATCTAGAAGAACCGGTCCTCCAGTGGCGGAAAAATAAATCAGAAAAGTAACCAAGCACAGTCCCAACAGGAATAAAAAGGGTTTGCTAGTCAAAAATTCTTTTCGATTAGAATTATTATTAGGCTGATGATTAAACTTGGGCATCTGGATCTTTTCCTTCTTATTCTATCCAGTTGAATAAAATGCGTCTTGCCTGGATTTCGCAATAACACGCGAATAACACTAGACTTTTATATTTAAACTAACCTTTAGATTTGAACTTGCATATTTAAACTCTCACATTCGCATTCACACATCCGCATTCACACTTACACTTACACTTACAAATTAGCATACTAGGCTTTAGAAATTAACGACAAACCAACAAATTCAATATAGGTCCGTTAACTCAGGCATTTAAACTTAACTTGTTTTATCGCTTTGAGATTACAGAGTTATCTTATTCTCTATTTCTTGAACGGTAAAGACAAACTATTTTCACAGTTAGCCCGCCAAAGCAAAATCTAAACCCAAGTCCAGGTCAGAGTATTGATACAACCATCGTAGGTAGCGACCAAGTTTATGGGCCACTCGACCAGTGAGGAGAGATCAGTATTCATCCCCGTACAAGGGTGCTAAACAGTTAAGGATTAGCTTCTTCGGAGAAAGTAGCCGTGGTCAATACGAAATAGCCTAGATGACCATTTAACCCATACTTAGGAATATCTACGCCTTTTCTCACTGCAGCCGTTATTATGCGTTGAGTAGTAAAGAGCATTAGTGCTTCCTCATGTATATACGCGTCCAAAGCTTCAAGCCTTTTACGATGAGTCTCCCGATCTGCTGACTGCAACGCATGGATGAATTTCTGATCAAACTGACTGTCTTGTAGCAATGACCAGGGACTTTCAGAGTGTAAAAACAGCCCAGCATGAAATGCGAGATTATAGATCGGGTTGTCCACTAAGTTGATTGCCAAATCATAGTCAGAAGGTTGGCCTGTTTGAATTTTGAAATTGACTACCTTTTCAGCCCATTCTGATCGAGGTACGATCGACATATCAGTTTCGATACCTACAGCAGCAAGATTACTTCGAATTATCTTCCCAATCGGAGCAGCAATATCAGCCACAATAACTTTCAATTTAATTGGCAGTTTGACCTCTGTGCTCTTTAAGATGCCTTTTGCTTGAACAGGGTTGTACTCATACGGTTTAAGCTCGGGGTTCGCACCGAACTCGCCAGTCTTCCCCAAAGAGGCTAGGGGTACTGCATTACTAAAATCAGCGTAGGTCACCAAGTGTTTTTTATTAATAGCATAGTTCATCGCGAGTCGAACTCTTTTATCTGCGAGGGGTCCTCGATTATTTAGCAACACCCAATAGCCCGAAAGCACTTTTCTTTTTAGGATTTTTACTTTACCGTGCGCTTTCTTTTTGATGATCGTTGTTTGATTTCCTGCTAAGTTTGGTAAAAAGTCGATATTCCCGGCGACAAATTGCTCAATCCACTTATCTTCAGGAATGATATTGAAAACAAGACGAGGAATGTAAGGTAATGGCCGATTCCAATAATTTTCATTTTTCTCTAGTTCAATCGACTGGCCTCGACTCCATGCTTTAAACTTATATGGTCCGGTTCCAACTGGTCGTTGGAAAAATTGCTTTAGGCCCACTTTTTTTATGTATTTGGGTGGACAAACTGAGCCGAACAAATTTAGACGATTAAGAAACATTCCATCAGGAAAATGAGTCGTGATAGTAACTTCATGTGGATCCTCAGGATTAACTTCGATTGACTTAATGGAACTTAAGATCCACGCATTTCCAGCCTTTGTCTCGGGGTTAAGTGCTGCCTCATAAGTAAATTTGACTGCATGGCCATCGAATTTCTCTCCATTGTGAAAACTAACCCCCTTTCTTAATTTGAAAACCCATACTAAATCGGATTCTTGCCGCCAGCTTACAGCTAAAGCTGGTGTTATATTTCCGTCTAGGTCAAAGTGGACAAGAGAATCAAAAATCTGGCTAATGACCGCATATGAATCCGGGTCAAACGCTGGAAATAAAGGAGCTATTGCCGGTACATCTTTACTGAAATATACAACCCTGAGGGTTTCCGCCTTACCACCATCTTTGCTATATGTACTCAGGCTAATAAATGAGAAGAATAATATAATACTTAAAGTAACAATATTCCCGGCAAGTGAAGAAAGGGGTCGGCGTGTTATCAAATAACTTTTGTTAGTCATTTTCAACTCTGGGCTTAATCAATCTGAGCACTTGAACTATCACTTTAGTAAAATTAATGGTTGCGTCAGATCATGGTTATTATAGATCATGGTTACTGTTGCTCAAGTATAGACCATTACTCTTAATGTTCATTATCCTTAATGTTCATTACACTAATCATCCAGCTAATAATTCAGCCCAATGGATTGAAAGGAGTGCTCTATTCCAGCCTACCGCATCAACTTAATCTATTGAAATTAAATTACTTCAATTGATCGATATAAATTGTTGTAAAAGCACTACGGAATCGCTGATTTTTACGGCGCGAGAACAATTCTTTGCTCCAGATTCTAACAACAATAGCACAGCTCAACCATCTCAAATAATGATATACATTTCCTCAAATTTACATAAATGTCACAGTTTTTACTGTTTTTTCGAACAAAATTTGACAACGCTGTCATTTTTATGTCACAAATAAGCCAACGCTGCTGAAAAACAAAAAGGAACAATAAATACAGTTGACCGCAGCGTCTTAAATCTTACTACCTTTTAAGCCAAGGGAAACTTAGTCGTTAGGTAGGTATCCAGGCAGTTTAAATTACTCGGTAAATCAAAAAAGAGTTGCATAGGCTACTCAACAAGAGTTGTCCAAGCGCCACTTTAAATTATTTACCAATGACGCTTAAGGAAACATACATGAAAAGATATATACAGCTTTCAATGCTTGGCAGTGCCTTGTTGCTGTCACTTGATGGGTTGGCGCTAAATTGCAGTGACCTGCCAGTCTGGCAAAGTGACTTGGCTTACAATGGCGGTGAGCAGGTTGAACATTTACAAAATGCATATGAAGCTAACTGGTGGAATAAAAATCAAGCGCCAGATACCCATTCCGGTCAATGGCAAGAATGGAAATTGCTCGGCGCTTGCGACGGTACGGGTAATAACCTTCCACCAATGGCAAATGCTAACGGCCCTTACTCCGGAACAGTTAATAGTTCCATTGCGTTTAGCAGCGCTGGCTCCAATGATTCTGACGGCAATATCGCCAGCTACGCGTGGCTTTTTGGTGACGGTACCTCAAGCTCGCAAGCTAACCCTAGTCATAGTTATAGTAGCACCGGCAACTACAATGTCAGCTTAACGGTTACCGACAATGATGGCGCTTCAACAACTGCCAATACAAGTGTTAGTGTCACAGATGATGGTGGCAACAATAATTGCGACGCTCCTCAGTATCATGCGGGTACCAGCTATGCAGCGGGAGATACAGTGGCCAATATTGGCCGGAAATACAAGTGCAATATTGCGGGCTGGTGTTCTTCCTCCGCGGCCTGGGCTTATGAACCCGGCGTAGGCAGCGCTTGGCAACAAGCTTGGAGTGATGTCGGCCAATGTAACGGCAACAACAACCAGCCACCACTAGCAAACGCTAACGGCCCTTACTCCGCCAGCGTTAATCAAGTCATTGCGTTTAGTAGCGCGGGCTCAAACGATCCCGACGGAACCATCACCAGCTATAGCTGGAATTTTGGGGACGGCAATGCTAGCGAACAAGCCGATCCAGATCACAGTTATGCGAATGCCGGTGAATACAATGTTACTTTAACAGTGACCGACGACCAAGGGTTGAGCAACAGTAGCTCAACAACTGCGTCAATCAGCAGCGATGGCAATCAATCTCCAACAGCCAACGCGAACGGCCCCTATGCAGCGACCCTTGGCAGTGGTATCACTTTTAGTAGCTCAGGCTCTTTTGACCCAGATGGAGATATCACAAGCTATGCCTGGGATTTTGGGGATGGCAACAACAGTAGTTTAGCCAATCCTACCCACAACTATGCCAACATCGGTAGCTATACAGTGACTTTAACGGTGACCGATAATAATGGTGCAAGTAACAGTGCGTCAACGAGCGCTAATATTACAAGTGGTGGCGGCTCGGGCGGCGACAAAATAGTCGGCTACTTTACTAATTGGGGAGTCTATGATCGAAATTATCACGTCAAAAATATTCATACCAGTGGTAGCGCAGCTAAACTGACTCACATAGTCTACGCTTTTGGCAATGTCCAAAATGGCGAGTGTACTATTGGCGACGCCTACGCAGATTATGATAAATTTTATTCAGCAGCTGAAAGCGTTGACGGCGTTTCTGACACTTGGGATAGTGGTGCCTTAAGAGGAAACTTTGGGCAATTGCGTCGCCTCAAACAAATGTACCCTGGCTTAAAAGTTGTTTGGTCTTTCGGTGGTTGGACTTGGTCAGGAGGATTCGGTCAAGCAGCGGCAAATGCGAGCCAATTTGCAAATAGCTGTCACGACCTAGTTTTCGACCCTCGCTGGGCAGATGTTTTCGACGGCATCGATATCGACTGGGAATATCCCAACGCTTGCGGTTTGACTTGCGATACCAGCGGCTTTAATAGCTACCGAGACCTTATGCAAGCACTTCGTGATCGCTTCGGTAACGATAAACTAGTCACTGCGGCTATCGGTGCTGGCGAAGCCAAGCTAAATGCAGCTAACTATGGTGGCGCAGCACAGTACGTAGATTTTTACATGCTAATGACCTACGACTTTTTCGGGGCATTCGACGCAGATGGCCCCACGGCACCGCACTCGCCACTTCACAGCTACGATGGTATTCCAATTCCTGGATTCCATTCTGACAATGGGGTGCAAGTGTTACTAAGTAAGGGCGTTCCTGCAGATAAAGTTTTGCTCGGCATTGGATTTTACGGTCGCGGCTGGACTGGCGTTACGCAAAGCGCTCCTGGCGGCAGCGCAACTGGCGGAGCACCTGGTACTTACGAACAAGGCATAGAAGACTACAAAGTACTCAAACAAAGCTGTCCTTCTAACGGTACAGTTGCAGGTACTGCTTACGCGCACTGTGGTAACAACTGGTGGAGCTATGACACGCCAAGCACTATTAACGGAAAAATGAACTACCTTAAACAACAGGGACTAGGAGGTGCTTTTTTCTGGGAGCTAAGTGGTGACACCAACGATGGCGAGTTAATCCAAGCGATTGATAATGGTCTGAAAAAATAACTCACTTTCATTCATGAGCGGTTGACCGGTAACGGTCAACCTGCGACCTATTACTCTAGACTGTCTGCTTGTACTTTTTATCACAATCTTCGCTATACGCGCTCTGGCTAATAAATGAGAATAATAATAGAGTAGTTGAAACGACAAAAAAGGATTAGATTCATGACTAACGAACAATAGCCTGGCCGTGCCATAATAATTTTTGCTATTCATCTTCAACTTTGGTTTAAGTCATTCTCAACACTATACTAGCTGTTCACCTTGTCAACTTGATGAAAAGAAATTCACTTACTTATTTTAGGTATGATCTAATTGTTGCATTTGCTAGAGACTTGTTCATTGAAAGAGATATATTTTACTCAAACAGATATTTTTAAAATTAGTTACTCTAAATTAAGCAAAATTACAACTCGAGATTAGCTAATCCTGATAAAAATAATTAAAGTCAATCGCAGGTAAGGAGACATATTGACTTAACAGGACGTTAGACAGGGATTGTAACTTTACTTCTCTTTGGCCACTTCTACGTCTTTCAAGTTTTTAGCTGTACTGATTCCAATAGGCTTTCTTTGCCTAGAATGCAACAGTTTCTACTCAACAAAGCTATATGATTAAAATCTTTGTAATGATTTTTTCTTAGCTGAGTTTTTGAGTAATTACTATCAACTAACCAATTTTAGATCAAATCATAGAAAGGAAACTATCATGAAATCTATTGGCAAGACTTCTCTTTCAATTGCACTTACATTATCAGCTTTAGTTTCAGCTCAGTCTTTTGCTGGAACCAAATCTACATACAACGTTTACAACAGCGCCACTTCAATTAGCGGTAGTTTTGGCTCGGCTCGAAACTCAGCGGATACCAGTCAAACCCTACACATAGGAGATACCGGAAGTATTGCGACTATCTGGTCTAGAACCTCCGCGGGTTCCATTAAGTCTTGCACCACGAGTAACGCTGCTCACTTGGCTGCGCTACGCTCAGCGACATCCAATTCTTATCTGATTGCTAATCACTCCGGAGGAACTTGTACGTATGTAAACGTTTATAAAGGTTCCTTATTTGCTCCGAAAGAACTTTAGTGAATTGCCCTTTCAGGACTTAAGTTAAAAAATGAGTAACTCTACTTTTAGTATTTTAAACAGAATCGTGTACATTGGTTTTGGATTATTGCTCGGAATGCAACTTTTGCACTTTTGGAATTATCCCAATGAACACGCTGTTGCAACTGAAAAGCCTTCTGATGCGTTCTACGCATCAGAAGGTGACAAATCACTCTCCAATACTAGTTCCAGTTTTGATTCTGATATTGCAAGAGCCCCATCCAATAGTATTACTTTACAAGCAGATGATAAGCAACTCATCGAAAAGGTTATCAGGGATGAAATTAGAATACAATTATCTAAAATGGCTAGTGAGTCATCATCGCAATCCAACCATTTGGCTCAAAATAAATTATCGGCTTCTTCTAATTCACCGGTTAACCAATCTAGCAATCCAGCAACAGAAATATCTCCCCCTGGTGAACAACAGATAAAATCTTTTGATATAGCCAACCAAATTATTGACGATGCCATTTCTTCAAATCAATGGGACACAGCTATCGCTAAACAACTTATTGATCAGTTTCACTCTATGACCGTTGCGCAAGAGCTTGAAGTAAGAACAAAATTTGCCAACGCAGTAAATGAGGGTTGGATAACCCCGGATATGCCCCTGGACTTAGCTCAAGCTGAACCTTAGATTTCTATTTGGAGTAATCATTTGATTGAATAAACATTCTCCCTCAGATTCATTAATACAACTAAAAAACTCGCTATCGACAACTTAAAATTGAAATGTTCCTTTTTTTCCTTCGGTTAACATTAAATATTGCGGTTTGACCAATGAGGTATAAACTGGGCCCAAAGTTTTGGGGAACCTAACCGACAACTTCGATGGAGAGTCAGTGTGAAATTTTCCGGTGAGTACAATTTCAGCAAAGTGACCGTGATTGGAATCCAGTCGGTTTGGAAAACGTGCTACGGCAAGCGAGATACTTTTTCCTCTGACTTGGACTTTGGTGTGAGATTTAAGTTGTTTTTTTAAAAAGTTTAACTTTTGTGACTGGCTAGCCTTGAGGGAAAGAACTTCGTCAATGTCTCCAACGAGCCATGCTTGATTGTTGTAGAACGCCTTAACCCAACGGTTGATATCTGCCTGAATTCTTATTTCAATTTGACCGTCTCTAACAATCACTCTAGCAGTTGTCTCTTTAAGCGTATGCGCGGAAAGTTCAATAGAAAAACTAGCCGTCATTATAAGTGTCGATAAGATTAAGAGAAATTTTCTCATTCGATTTGCTCCGAAATTGATATCTGATTGCAATGCGTTCTAACTATCGACAGTAGGTCCCGGTTTCTATAATTCCATTGTGAGTAATAGTTTTCTGTTCAAAGTCAAAACAGTTTTCACCGGTGGCTGATGGCGAATAAGTGACATAATACTGCTCCCCTTGGTACTCATATGTCATAGTACGGGTACCATTTTCACTTATGGTATGAGTCAAGTTTTGTACTCCGCCTTGCGGAGGAGTTAAATCTGCGCGAGCGCCAGTTGTATCTCCATTTAAAGGCGCCACTCGCGGTAGGATCGATTGGTCCACTTCGCCAACCAAACATTGAAATACATAGGGCGCTTCCTCAGATGTGTGATAACGATACCCGAAATCATCATCGGTTTGCCCATTGCAAACATCTAATTCTCCATCACTAATTGAACTGCCATCAGGATTGTTATTTCCATAAAGCGGATAACCGTCATACCCCCAACCTATAATTGCATCGTCACCTTGGTTAGTCATCGACTCGATCATACAATTGGGAGCTGCATGATAGTGATAATCATCTCCTCGGCCGGCGTGTCCACTGCAATTGTCCAATTGTCCTAGCACCACAACATCATTATTTGGGTCATAATTGTAGATATCTAAATCTCCTTGAGATGAGTAGTCATAAATTGGTACACCATTAACCGCTACGCCTAATGCAGCGTCAATAGAAGTATAAGAATTAGATATTTGTGGAGATAACTTTATTGGTGCTGCATAGCCGGGCGCGGGAACTGGAATTTGTTCGTTGGTTCCAGTAATTCCATTCATTAAATCATGCGATGGATAGGTGTCAGAAATTACATAGGCATATTCGTTATCGCAAGTAACCATTACGTCAGAAAAACCACTTTCTGAAACTGACTCTTGTACTTTTTTACAGGCAGTTGAATCATCACTTGTCCCTCTATCATAGCTCACACTAAGTGAAGCTGAATCTAAAGTGATATTGGCAATAGCTGCAAGCAATGCATCACGATCGATAGTGCTAACATCAGTAAAGTCTGGATAATCGGAAAGCGCGTAAAGGCTAAAAGTGTACCATTTTTCGCCAACTCCTTCTGAACACGGCGCTGCATATTCGTTGGCGCCATTGACACTATTACTACCTAATGTGCCGACAGATTCACCATCGTTAACTGAATTTACGCCAGAAGAAATATCGTACATTATCCAGTACCATTTAAAATCATTCGGAGCAGCTTCATGTTCCATCAGTAGCGCATAACTCAGCGCCTCTTCTGGAGCGTTTGACCAACTAAGCGGAGGAGAAATACTATCGCCATCACAAGTGTAGGTTGCAGGTAAAGAACCACCGTTTGACATAACCGAACTGGATAGCGAAAAAGCAGGCTCTGACACAGAAATATCGACGCTATCTGAGTATTCTCCATCAACCGTCGTCACAGTTATTGTGGTGCTGCCAACAGATAAAGCAGTGACTACCCCACTTGAATTAATTGAAGCAACAGTTTCATTATCTGATGACCAGGCTACGCTTTGATTCGAAGCATTTGAAGGTGTAACGCTTGCTGATAAAGTCATTGCCTCCCCGACAGCTAACGCATGAATCGGTACAGATAAACTAACTCCGGTAACAGCAACAACCGTCGTATCAGAATCTATACTTTCGCTAGAACCACACGCTACTAACCAAGACAGCAATACGCATTGAAACACAACCAATAACTTAGATTTCATCGCTTCCCTCATACTATTTAATCGGCGCAGGGAGTTTTTAATTTATCTGCGCTTTTAATCGATATAAACAGTATACAAATAGATTAAGGAATAAAAATGAAAAGCTGTAATTAGGCTATCTTATTGAAAAACAAATAGAAAAGGTTAAGGTGAGCTTTGGCTTTAAAATAAGGACAAAATGTGAAAGTCCAAGAGCATCACAGGTACTATTGGACTTGCCGAGAAACTTATTGTCTATTTGACAATTAAGTAATCTCCTTAAGAAACCAGCTAACATACTCCTCTCGTTCTTTGTTTAATCTTCTTGACATGGCAATCTTCAAGCGTTCATTTATGCTAGAGACTTTTTCATCATTTAGTTTGTAACTGTCAGGGCATTCTCGATGTGTTCGAACCATACCGACCGTAACTAACGTCCCGGCATCCCTCAGTATGATAGAGTCCTTACTACAGTATTCAATAGCAATCTCAAATACTTTTTCCTTATAACTGTCGGAAAAGAACATGCACATATTCTTTAGAATCTGAAGCGCATTAGCTGCTTGATATTCTTTAAATTCTCCTTTAGCAAGTGAGTCAAGCAACGAATCGAATGCTTCAACCCCATGCCGTTTAAAGTCATTGAGCAAAGAGTCTGGAAAACTCTTTGCTTTAAGCTGGTGAATTAAATGTTTAAGTTCTTTATTCATTTTTTTATAAATTAAGATTAAGCCAAGTCGTCCATATATTGAATATATGCTTTATACATAAATTCGAAAACCCCAAAAGCATCACAGATACTTTTGGGCGTAGATTAGTGACTTTAACAATGAAACTTACGGAAGATCATTTTTATGAAAGAACTCTTTCCAACTTTCGACGATATCCAAAAACACATCGATAGGATATTCATCTGAAGGATAGCCCTCTCTCCACAATGATTCTAATATAATTGTCTTTCCTTTAGGAATAACAGAACCAGTTTCGCCAGACCAAGCTTCATCATCAGGACTATTAATAAACCCTAAAAGCGAATCACATGCATCAACACTATTTAGATCACCTTCAAGAAACTCCGACAAAATTCTTTGTTCTGATTCAAAACTAGCTTTCCATATTCCGTCAGGTGAAACTGTGAATGACTTTTTCATTATTTAAAATCTCAGTCGTGGGTGTGCCGTATCCATTACATTGTTTACACTCATACTATTACAAAGACTTAGTTCATATATCCTTCAAGACTTAAACAATAAACATAGAACGGCGTCGCTACATTATTGGCATAAAACCTGTAGCATTTGTAATCGTCTTGACTCGAACCAAAAGATGCAAGGCTAGATTGTGGCATCAAGCCAATAGCTTCTTCCTTATCTATTTCTCTAATTTCATCTATTCCGTAACCGTCCTCACTATATCCATCAAACCCTAATGGAAGATGAAAATATTCTACAAATAAAAATTTCAAATATAGCGTATTGTCTTCCCTAGGTCCCCCGATTGACTCAAATCTCAACATTAACGCTTGCTCATCATGATCGTATCCTTCCAGGCCCCCAGAATTTATTTCTCTGAACAGATCAAATAACTGATTCTCTCCTTCAACTTTTTCCAATTTTAAAACCTCCTAATTCAACTGCTATTCTTAGTGTGCATCAATCTAGATAAAGGTGATCTCTACAACTTGTACCTTCCCCATAGCGTAAATGATAGTGTGGCCTAAAAGTAGATGGCATAGTTGTATAATCCTGATAATCAAGACGAAATTGAAACCCGGTTCCACGAGCGGCTGCTCCGTTCTGTCCAACCTTATATTCAAACATGAAAACTCTACCAGGTCCGCCTTGTCTGTTCCATCTCCAGAATATTTTTTTAGTAAGCCGCCTATACGTACCTCTAATCTTTCTATGGGGTGAATTACGTCCAGTAGGCCCCCATAAATCTACATAATGGCGTCCTTGTGCGTTTCTAAATCGATTAGAGCGTCTAAATCTATTGAATCCTCTCACAGCACTACGTATCGCTCGACCTACATTAGTGACTCTTCTTCCTGCGTTTGCAAGTCTATTAACTTGCATAACAAAATTTCGAGTCAGAGCTAATGCCCTATTGGTTACAAATCGACCTACTGTTTGTGCTACCCCCCCATGTAGTTAGCAGTTGCAGTAGTTACTAATTTGGCTTTATTTCTAATTGTCGCAAGCAATTCACTAATAGAAGACTTACCAGAGGGATCAGTGTAAACAGTAGGCGATGCGTTAGCATACAAATACTTGTGCAAAGTCACAGGATCACTATTAAGTCCCATCCACGTATCCTGTTGCGTAAAGCGCCCAGAATTCTGGTCGTAATACCTAGCCCTTAAGTAATATCAGATGTATTAGCATACAAATTCTGGGCTTAATTTATGAAAACCAATAATTGTTATTAATATGAACAACGCAACTCAATGAGGAAGTACTTTTTATTGAGTGAAGAGAGTTTTTCCAGTTAGTTTTTGTAGCTCAAAACCATACTGCTTACGGCCCGAAAGTGGACTTTGGAAAGTGAGTAAAATCGATATTTCAGCACATTAATTATTAATGTAGACATTATGATTGTTTGGGGCAACAATAGTTACTTTAATTCTATTTGAACAATTCTAGAACAGTTAGAAATCACTCATTGTGATAATTCAGTAAGTCATTGCATGCGCCGCACCAACTCGCACATGATTATGATAAAAACTGAACAGCCTTTTCGGTTTTATCTGCTCAGCCTGCTGGTTTAACTGCGCAATTTTTCGGGGCATATTAAGTCATGTCTGAAGCAACAGCATTGAGGGATTTAATCGCTTTTTTAAAGCCTTAAATTGCTAAACGAACTACCACTTTTCTTTTCTACTTTCTTTGTTCATTATCGAATCAGAATCAATATTGTTCCGCATGAACGAGTGTTTCATTGGCGAAGACGATTTATGAAGAGCTGTGTTTAATTCTAAGAGTTCTAACTGGGTTTTACCCCGATTTCACGGACATTTTAGTTAAGGATGCTAAGTCCTGATCTAACTTTTCAATCCTACGTATTTTTTGTGGATTATAAAAGCACTC
>JAPHTP010000178.1 GCA_026196875.1 Kangiellaceae bacterium | reverse complement strand
TAAGTGACGAAGTGCTGGCTACGAGTGTTACTGGTGCAATGGACATGTTTAATATCGCCAATACTTTATGGAGCCGGCTGGAGGGAGACGCCGCTGAGCCTTTGTTTGATATCAAACTCGTATCAAAAGATGGTCAGGAAGTTTGTTGTTCATCGGGAGTCATATTGCGACCATTTTGTTCGCTTGATGAGCTAATAAAATGTGACTTTTTATTGGTAGGGGCTTACCACTATGCTTATGCCAAAGGTCTTACTCAATTTCTAGAAAAACAAAAAGCAAGCTTCCCCCACTTTAAGAGGCTTTATCAAAACGGTAGCCAAATTGGAGGCTATTGCTCTGCTACATTTGTACTGGCAGCTAGCGGCCTGTTGGACGGCAAAACGGCAACTACCAGTTGGTGGTTAAAGAAGCGCTTTGCGGAGCAATTCAAATCAATAGAATTGTCGATGGATCAACTTGTAGTTGAGCAAGAGGGAATTTGGACCGCAGGAGCGACAACTTCCTATTTGGATCTTTGTTTGAAACTAATTGAGCAGTTGGCAGGCCAACAAATTGCGATGATGGTATCCAAGGTTATGCTACTAGATGTTAATCGATCAAATCAATTGCCTTTCATTTCAATGCCAAAAATTATAGAGCATAACGACGAAGTGATCGCTAACTGTCAGGAATGGATCCAGTTAAATTTTGCCAATAGTATTAACTTAGACGAATTGTCAGAGCGTAGTGCCATGAGTAAACGAAACTTTATTCGCAGATTTAAAAAAGCGGTTGGAGAAACTCCTGTTGGATATTTACAAAGAGTTCGCGTAGAAGCTGCCAAGCGCTATCTTGAAACAACGGATTGGAGCTTACAACAGATATTAGAAAAAGTCGGTTATGATGATGTTAGTGCATTTCGAAAGATCTTCCAGAGACTGACATCTCTAACGCCAAAAGCATATCGATTAAAATTTGCGGTCAATCATTAGGCTTTGTTGCATAACCCCAATGTTATCCTGTATTTACGCAATTACGTCCGGAGTTTTTGGAGCGATAAAGTGCTTTGTCAGCTTTATCTATAGCTTCAGTTAAAGATTCACCTGCGGCAAAATCTGAAACGCCAATTGAGATGGTTATTTGCCCGAGATATTGGTCACTATTTTTTTTCTTTACTTGTAATGCTTGAATTTTCTTCCTTAAAGAGTCGGCAACTATGGCCGCGTTTGACTTGTTCGTATTAGGTAGTAATAAGAGAAACTCTTCGCCGCCGAACCGGGCCACGATATCATTTCTTTTAACATATTTTTTTAATGTTTTGGCCACCAATTTAAGTACGTTGTCTCCAATTAGATGGCCATGCTCATCGTTAAATTTCTTGAAATGATCGATATCAGCTAGCATGATAGCCATAGGATAGTTGACACTTTCTTCTGCTATTTCTTCAAAAGCGTTTTCCAGTCCTGCTCGGTTTAAAACTTGCGTTAAAGAGTCGCGATTGGCTTTGTCTTTAAACTCCAAATGTTCATTTTGTAAGGCTTTAATCTCCAGCGTTGCCTTGTTTAGTTTCTTTTCAAGGATCTCGGCTTTTTTATGGACTTTTTCGGTTTCGCTAATTAGGAGTGATATGACGTTTATTTTTGTATCGCCGGATGTTGTGCTTAGTAATGGCTGGATTTCTTCGAGCGTACCCGAATAAGCTTTCAAGTGGTCCTGAGTATCTGTAACTTCGTATAAAGTTTGGTTTGCCAGATTATCTATTTTACGTGAAAACTGTCTTAGGTTGAGTTCTAACTGAGATGAGATAAAGTCTTGATATATTTGTTGAAGGCCCTCGTATACTTCGTCAGAAGTCCCCTCGAGTTGCTCAACTCTTTGCTTTAGATCTGGATTGGCGGAGCCAAAGAGACTATAGGCTACATGATAACAAATTGGATCTGCCGGAACACCTAGGTCGCGCAACCAGCTTAACGCTTGACGAGAAATGTGCCCGGACTCTTTTATATTATCCTTAATAGTAAGAGACATTAATCTAAGTCGATTTATGGAAGTTATCGTGGTTACCTTAATATTAGACTATTAAGACAAAAACGTAGAACTATTCACATGGTGAATTGAGAATATAGTAAAAGCTTTAGTTTTTAGTAGCTAGCTACCAATTACTTTTTAAACTAGATTTGGTTTTGAATAATTTTGAGGTAAAAGCTTTTTACCATGGCACTTGCCTCATCTCGGTCCATTTTCTTCTGCTTAGAGAGTGACTTCGCTATCGTGTCTATTGAGCTTTTACCATCAATTTTTGAAGCCAAGTCTGCATACATTTGATGGCTAAAGGCAAATGCCTGAAGTTCTTTAGTTGCTGGGATCACTTGCGAAGTATCCAGAATCCAATCGGGCAAGTTTTGGAGGTCTTCTGTTTGTTGGCAATCTTTAAATTTGGTTGCTCGCCAACTCCAAACTGTTTCTACGCGATAACCCGCATTATAGGGAGATTTAAGATAGGGAATTTGCTGAGATTCAATTTCTTCAATTTCAAAGCCAGCAGTTTGGGCAATACTCTTTATCTCCTCAATGCTATAGCAAAAAGATTCTCGATTTTGATTAAACACTAAGCTTCCAAAATTAATCCAAGTTCCACCATTCGGAAGATAGTGGTTTATGGCACGTAAAAACTTTGCTAGCTCAAATGGCTGAATGTCAATTAACCAAGGAGTCACCACTGTGCTAATAGTTCCTTTTGCAATTGTAGGTTTTAATGCATCACTGATTAGTAAGTGAAAGTTATCAGGTCGTTCTAAACGACTTTCTATTTTGTGCAAGACTGCAACGCTTTCCAGATTAACCGGGTGAGCAGGAAACTCGGGAAGTTCCAGTGAATTTCCATTTAGTATACTCTGGGCAGCGAACATAAGTAGTGGATTAATATCATTCGCGATAGTTAGTTTTGGTTTGATATGATTGTGAATGTCAAATGCCAGTCGACATGCACCGGCTCCCAGCACTAATATATTTTCCGCAGACGCTTCATTTAAATGTTGTGCTACGATAGAAAGGCTTAATTCATTTTCTTCATCACCCCAAACCCAGTCGCGGTATAAATTCGACTCATAACTCAGTAGGTTTTGAGTGTTAGGTGCTCTATCGCTTAGCGCATCATAGATTGGTTTTCCAGAAACCTTCGCTTTTAGGATAGGGGAAACAAGCTCCGTAACTTTGTGTAAAAACACTACTTTATTATCGTGCAACTTTTGCAATCTTCGTGCGGTTTCACCATTTGCCTGTTTTAATTCGTTGCCTAAAATTCGAATTTCTTCATTTAAGACTTGGTTAAAGTGATTGAGTTTTACGCTCCAATCAACCATTGAGTGGAGAGGATTTTTTATTATCCAGGGGATACCATTAATCAAGGGATAAAAGCAATTTGCTTCTTGGTTAACTAATTGCAGATGGCCTTGATTCTCATCCAAAGAAAGGTCGGAACCTGTAACGGGGCAAGTAAGTAAATTTAAAAGTCCGGTATTTATTTTCGACATTTACTTACTTTCCTATGAATTTCGTTTGAAGTAATTATTCTAGAAAAAAGTTCCCGCAGGTTTGACCTGAGATACATCAACCCGAGTCGGGTTGTCTTTTCCCGCTGCTAATCCCTGGGTTGCGTTAGCTAAAGTTTTAATAACTTGGTGCATGGATTCCAGATCTAATGATTCTACATGATCGCTAGCCTGATGATAATGTTTATCTATGTCAATTTGCGAACTTGAGAAGCTATGCGCAGGAACACCGAGACGTGCTAGAGTTGCATTATCTGAGCGGTAAAATAAGTTCTGAGCGGGGTAGGGATCCTGATGAACTTTAAACTCGGTACCGTCTAAATTTTTGTTTAGTAGTTCTGCCAAATTAGACCTGTCATAACCTGTCATCCAAAGATGGCCTCTACCAAACTTTGAGGGCTTACCTATCATTTCGATATTTATCATGCCTACTACTGTTTTAGGATCTAATTGCTTGGAAAAATATTTTGAGCCGTACCCACCAATTTCTTCAGCAGTAAACGCGACAAAAATTAACGAACGTTCATTATTATTTAGTTTTGCGTAATGCTGGGCTAAGTTGATTACGGCACTAGTTCCTGACGCATTATCATCTGCGCCGTTATAAATAGGATCTTGCTCTTCGGAATCTGAACTACTTTTCATTCCTAAATGGTCATAGTGGGCAGAAAATAAGACAAATTCGTTTTTCTTCGATTTTCCTTCTAATATCCCGACAACATTAGCCAAGCTTTGCTTTTGAATCTTTGTTGAGGCCATTACATTAAGTGTTGATATTTGATTGAAGTTTGTTACTAAGACTAAAGCTGATGGTCCCTTATTGACTTCGAATTTATTAGCTCCTTTATTAAAGTAGTTGCGATAGCGATTAAACATACCTTGATGTTTTGGATCGACTAAAACTACTACATTTTCTTTTAATTGGTTTACCTCAGACATGGCTTCGCGAAAATTCTGGCTAGCATTTATTTGAACTGTTTTTATTTGGTCTTTGTCAGTCCAAGATAATTGCTTGTGGCTAGTCAGCAAAAGAATATTTTCGTTAGAGATAGACTCTTTGTTAAGCGATACAGAAATATGATCTGGTTTAATCAGGAATAGGTCAAATTTTTGCAAGAAGCTTGATTCTTTCTGAAATGGTTTTAATCCAGCTTGGTTAAATCGATTAGCGATATAGTTAGCAGCTTTTTTTATTCCTGGACTCGCAGCTTTTCTTCCTTGCATTTCGTCACTCGCTAATTTCGTCACATCTTTTGTAACTTGCTCAAGTGATACTGCAAAGCTTAATCCAGGCACGAGGGTAATTAAGGCTAGAACAATTAGTTTGTTTAAAATTGGCTTTTTCATTAAATTTGAGTCCAGAAGTGTTGATTAAGTTGAGTACTGGTCGGTAAACTTTCTTCCGCTACGATTTTAAATTTTTAGTGTTGAAGAACTACCCCATCTTTGATGAAGTTTTCTACCACTACACCATGGGAACCATTCGGTAATACACTTTTAACCGAGTATAAATCTCCATTCGAATGAACCGCCATTTTTCCTAGATCCACGATTTTTTCATAGCCAGTTAGTTTGTTTTCATCTGTGACGAGTAGAACGCGGGGTTTCAATTTTTGGTCACGATGAATTTTTAAAACTATACCCAGTTCACCTGTCTGCATTTCGATTAACGAACCAACAGGATAAATCCCCATCCATTCGATAAATTTGTTGACTATATCACCATCAAATTGTGAACCAGAATGTTCCCTTAATATTTTAAATGCTGCGGCTGGTGATTTTGCAGAAGAGTATACCCGTTCGCTTGTAATTGCATCGTAGGAGTCAACAATAGTAACGATTTTAGTATATTCTGAAATACTTGAATCAATCAGGTTTCGTGGATACCCTTCACCGTTCAGTTTTTCATGATGAGAATGAGCGATATCAATAGCAATTGACGAAAGGGCACCCTTGTCTTTCAATATTTTGTAGCCCTCTATGGTGTGGTCTTGCATGATATTAAATTCCGCAGGTGACAGTCTGCCGGGCTTGTTTAATATAGAGTCAGGAATTTTCATCTTGCCAACATCGTGCAACATTGCGCCAATACCCATACATCGCAACTCGTCTTCCTTGTAGCCGAGGTATCGTCCGAAAGCAATTGACATAATTGCTACTCTTAAACAATGTTCTGCGGTGTATTCGTCAGCATTTTTAATATTGGTCAGCAATAGAAGGGCGTCTTGGTTACTCAAAATGCTTTTCATGCAGTCTTCTACTGCCTGTTGTACGGGTGCTAAATCAAAGTCTTCGTCTTTTAGAATATTTTGCATAACATTCTTGACCATTTTGGTCGAAGACTGGAAGTGATTATTGGCTCTAGGCAATTCGTAGTTCAAGTCATTCTTTGCAGATGAATAGACGCGACAATCTTCGCTTTTAGCGACAGTAGTCAAATAAATTTGATAATCTTCCTGGGAGGTGAATTCGATATAAACCCAGTCACATTCTGCTTGTACTGCCTTTACTTCTTCTAAGTTATTTAAAGGAAACCCTTGAAACAAGAATGAAGATTCACTCCAGTTTTTGTCGAGTTCACTCACATACATCCCTATTTGAAGGTTTTCACTAGCGACTTTTACTTTTTTTAGGTAGGTAAATTGACCGGTCATAAAATTACTTGGTTACTTCCCAAAATCGTACCACAATAAAACTGCTTGCTTTAAGCAGGCATTATTTTTGTCCAAGATACCGCGAAAAATTGCTAATGGAAAGGGGTTGGTTATTGAAATTGTATCAAGTTGTGCATTCAAGGCATTGAATTAGTAAGTTTCGGGCTAATTTCACGTCATCAACAATCGTATATAGGTTTAAATCTTCTTCATCTATAAGCTGCTGCTCGGCTAAAAAACTAAAATCAACGACTCTACTCCAGAAATTCTGACCAAACAAAATGATCGGGATTTTGTCGATCTTACCTGTTTGCATCAAAGTAAGTACCTCAAGCAATTCATCCAAAGTGCCGAAACCGCCGGGAAACACGACAATTGCGACTGCACGTTTGAGAAAATGCATTTTTCTCAGCGAAAAATAACGAAATTGAAATGAAAGGGACTCGGCTATGTATGGATTGGGTTTTTGTTCGCTAGGAATAGTTATGTTTAAGCCAATACTTTGTTGACCGATTTCCGCAGCACCACGATTCGCCGCTTCCATGATTCCTGGGCCACCACCGGTGACGAGTTTGGTATGCAAATCGTTGCACTCATAGAGGTGTTTTCCTAAGAGCCGAGCTAATTCTCTGGCGCATTCGTAATACAAGCTTTGATTTTTAGTAAGCTTTGCATTGTTCTGAGCTAGCTGGGCGAGTTCATTATCTTGATTATTTACCGATAATTGATCGGCCTTTTCCTGCATCAGTTCTGCAGCCCGATGGTCCTCAATTCGTGCGCTGCCAAAAAACACAATTGTGCGCAAAATGCCTGCTTTATCCAGCGCTTTTTCCACTTTGAGCCATTCTTGAGATAGGCGTTCTGCTTGAATTTGGTTTTCCTGAGCATCAGCTTCTAGTTCGGCAATGGATTGATGTTGCGAGTGCTTTGTGGAATTGTGATCGCCAGGTGGTTGATTACTCATGGAAAAATCCGCTAAGCCGTTTCTTCAAATTTAATATAGTCAAAGGGATTTTGTCTAGCTTTTAAAATTAATGCGCTTTGCCAGAAAGCTAATGTTTATTAATTAAATTAGTGGTTTATCTTCTTTTTTGTGAAAATCTTTTGGCAAGACCACCACACGACTGTCGCAGGCAATATCTTGTAGACCTCGTTTTTCTTTGTCCGCGATACTCCAGACACTGCTGATGCCACCTAGAGAGGCAAAAGTACGGATATAGGCTTCTTTCCAGCTAATTGCGTTACCATCCGGCTTGCAGATTTTTATTCGCCAAGCGCGCATGCCAACGGTTTGCCCCCCCTTGACCCAACACCAGGCATAGTAATACTGAACACACGCAGCAAGATAAATGACCCACAAAGGGTTATTCATTAATGATTCCGACAGAGGGTGAGCTTGCAAAGTCTGCGAGGCTTGCTGGTAACTTTCTTGCCAAGGTAGTGTGGCTATATAAATGATTAAATAGCCTACCACAAAGGCTAAGATAAACACCGCCAACCCGCCTAGCAAATCATAAACCCATGCAAAAAGCCGCTTCCAAAAAGGGGCCAAAGTTACTTGTATTGGGCTAGAATGCTTAGCTGATGGGGACATTGATTAAAAAGTTCGAAAAAAGTTGAAATCAGGCGGCAGTCTATCAAAAGCTTTGCCCCTAAAACAGAGGCAATAGTGATCAAGTTCGTTTATTAACCGGAGCTAACTATGCAACTCGTGCATCAAATGAGCAAATTGATCCGGTTTTAAAGCTTGAGGACCGTCGCTTAAGGCCGATTCTGGGTCGGGGTGGAACTCAATCATCACACCATGTGCACCTACCGCCTTTGCTGCTTTGGCGAGAGGTTCTACGAGTTCTCTTTTACCTACAGCATGAGAAGGATCAACAATGATTGGCAGGTGAGTCATTTGTTTAAGTAAGGGGACGGCGCTTAAATCCAAGGTATTTCGTGTGGCAGTTTCGAATGTCCGAATACCCCTTTCGCATAAAAATACCTGCATATTACCTTGCGCCAAAATGTATTCAGCAGCGTTAAGTAGTTCCTCGATGGATGCCATCAGGCCTCGCTTTAACATCACGGGTCTATTTATTTGGCCCACAGATTTTAACAGTGAGAAATTTTGCATATTACGAGCGCCAATTTGCAGCATATCTGCCTGCTCTGCGATCTCGCGAACATCTTCGGTATTCATTACTTCGGTAATGATCGGCAAGTGGTAATGGTCTCCCGCATTGTTTAAAAGATTCAATCCTTCAAAACCTAAACCTTGGAAACTGTAAGGAGAAGTACGAGGTTTAAAACACCCTCCGCGCAAAACAGACACACCGGTCTCATTCGCTAATTTTGCACACTGTTCAATTTGCTGCTTCGATTCAACCGCACAAGGTCCGGCAATTACGGTAAAGTTATTACCGCCGATTTTTACTCCTTTAACTTCAATAACCGAGTCTTCCATTTTGTGATCGCGGCTCGCTAAATGATAACTTTTTCTGGTTGAAGGAGTTTTTAAGTCAGCAAGCTTCGGTGTGTTTTTACTGTTTAAGGATTGTTGATTTAATGAGGTTGCTTTTGTTCTACTTAACGCTTCAGTCGATACTTTCGTAGCATTAACATCCTCGGTCGCATAACTTCCGAGTACTTTCATAAAACGGCAAAGACGGGAAATGTCTTCAAGAGCCTTTTCTACATTTGGAGCTTCGATATTTCCTTCTAAATCTACATAAAACATTTGTTCCCATGGCTTGCCTGCAATAGGACGAGATTCAAGTTTACTTAATGGAATATTTGCATCTCTAAAAACCAACAATACTTCTGCCAAAGACCCAGGCTTCTGGCCGGTAGAAATAGCTATAGAAGTCTTACAGGTAACTTGTCGAGATACCTTTTTCGCCTCGCGAGCGACTACTAAAAAACGCGTTGTATTTTCTCTTAAATTCGCCACGTCTTTTAGTAACACAGTCAAGCCGAACTGCTCAGCAGATTGCTGGCTGGCGATTGCTGCGACCATTCCCGAAGTGTCTTTCTTTGCTAGTTGCAAGGCTTCTGCCGTACTTGAAACCAGACTCACTTCAGCGGCAACTAATTTAGGCAAGTTCTTATTGCACTGACGGCTGGCTTCCGGGTGAGCATGAATTTTTCGAATGTTTGAAATCTCTGTGTTTGGATTGGTGACTAGACAATGTTTAATCGGGTACTTTTCTTCGCCAACGATAGTCAGCTTGGAGTCTAACAATAAGTCATAAACTTCGGTAATACCGCCGGAAGTCGTATTCTCAATCGGGATCACACCGAAGTCTGCTTTACCTTGTTCGACTGACTTAAGTACTTTGTCAAAAGTAGAACATCCTAAATAGGTATTCTGGCTTGCATTGAAATGTTTACACGCTGCCAAATAGGAATAGGCGCCCTTGCCGCCAAGCACGGCGATGGTTTTTATAACTTGTGTTGGGGAGTCAGGATTTGATTGTGATTGCAGGTAGTCTCTCTGAACTGCAAGAGAGTCCTCAATAATAGCGTGAAAAAGCTTAGTTACGTAATGAGCGTCTAGTCCAGATTTAGCGCCTTTATCAACTAACAATTCGAGCAATTCTTTTTCTCGTTCTTGATCACGAATAGGTTTTAATGTTGCTTCTTTATTAAGTGCTACTGAGAGACTGAGTTCGCGTCTGCGCGCGAAAAGTTTAAGGAGATCTGAGTCCAGTTGACTAATCTCGGTACGAATTTCCGAGAGTGGAAGCTTTTGTGGCTGCTTGTTTGTCTTATCGTTCATCGCAAAACCTTGAAGTTTATGGTTGCCGTCTATTTGATTCTTTAATTAGCACTGTTTACCAGGCAATAAAAAAAGCCTCCATATGCGGAGGCTTTTTCGTTGTTTTTTATGCAACTGCAAGCGCCTCCTACCGCTAAGGGTAAAAGGTAAAACTGAAAGAGTAAAAAGGCAATTGAGTTGTAAATGTATTCATAGTTACAAGTTAGCTGGGAATGGGGGAGGGAGTCCAATTACAAATAGTAATAAAGCGAGCGGCGCGTAAGCGGTACGAAACTAAACTCCCAACTTTAAAGTAGCAGCTTAACTTATTGAAAATAAAAGAAAACTAATTCGTTTCCTTTTTAAAGAAATTAATGATTAACCATTCTCCCCAACCTGGGTATAATGCCGGGTTCGTATTTAAAAAATCATAAATCTGAGGAAAACAACTTGAGTGGTCTAGGCCTCCAGAACCAGCGGGTTCTTTCAGGGATGCGTCCTTCCGGACGTTTGCATTTAGGACATTATCACGGTGTATTAAAAAATTGGGCGAAAATGCAGCACGAGCACGAGTGCTTCTTTTTTGTTGCTGATTGGCACGTGTTGACTACTCACTACGAATCTCCTGAGATTATCGAGCAATCTGTTTGGGATATGGTAATCGACTGGCTAGCGGCTGGGATCAATCCTGGGTCAGCGACTCTTTTCATCCAGTCAAAAGTTCCTGAGCATGCTGAGCTCCACTTGTTGCTTTCAATGTTAACTCCTTTGAGCTGGCTGGAAAGGGCACCGACTTACAAAGAGCAACAGGAAAAATTAAAAGATAAAGACCTTAGTACATACGGGTTTCTTGGCTATCCTTTGCTTCAGACCGCAGATATCTTGGCTTATAAAGCTGGCGCTGTCCCGGTTGGTGCGGATCAAGTTCCTCATGTGGAAATGTCTCGAGAAATTGCACGGCGATTTAACCATGTTTATGGAAAAGAAGCTGGTTTCGAAGAGAAAGCCGAAGCAGCCGTGAAAAAGCTGGGTAAAAAGAATGCCAAACTATACAACAACTTACGTCGAGATTTTCTTCAGGAAGGTAATGAAGAGTCTTTAGAAAAAGCACGTGCTTTGGTTGAAGGTCATGCTTCGATTTCCCTTGGGGATAAAGAAAGGCTTACTGGTTTCCTCGAAGGAGGCGGTAAAATCATTCTCCCTGAGCCTCAAGCTATGCTAACACCTGTTTCGAAAATGCCAGGATTGGATGGTCAAAAAATGTCCAAGTCGTATAATAATACGATTGAAATGCGTGAATCGCCTGAATCGGTAGAAAATAAGATTAAGCGTATGCAAACTGATCCTGCTCGAGTTCGTTTGAGCGATCCGGGTGACCCTGACAATTGCCCTGTATGGCAATTACACGAGGTTTATTCACCAGAAGATGTTAAGGACTGGGTAAAAACTGGATGTACTACTGCAGGGATCGGTTGTCTTGAGTGCAAAAAGCCCGTGATAGACTGTGTGCTGAAAGAAACCGGCGAATTCAGGGAACGCGCCAAAGAGTTTGAAGAAAGTCCTGAGGTTGTTCGTGGAATTATTGCGGAAGGATCTGAAAAAGCTCGCGATATTGCTCGCGAAACGATGGACGACGTAAGAGAGGTTATGGGACTGGCCTACCGTTAATCGGTTTCGCATGAGTTTGATATAGATTGAAATATGAGTGATATTGATACGCCTAACGAAGAGTCGCTAACTGAAGCTGATGAGCAAGAGCAAAGTCAGGCTTCTTTGCTTATGGCGGAAAACCAGGCGGAAGAGTCTTTAGCTGAAGACCTTGGGACAGAAAAATCTGAAGCAGAAAAATCAGAAATAGAGGAACCCGCTACTGAAGTGGCAAATGCTGAGATTGCTGTTGAGTCGGAGAGCCAAGCGCGACAGCCAAATAACGATTCAAGTATACAATCTGAAGATGCTAGCGAAGATTCAAAAGCGAGCCTGTTATCCGGTGGTACATTCTCCCAAGAAGAAATTCATTTTGCGGTGGTTGAGGGCGAACCAATAAATGACGTACCCCAAGATTTATATATTCCACCTGATGCACTAGAGGTTTTTTTAGAAGCGTTTGAAGGTCCTCTCGATTTATTGCTCTATCTAATCAAGCGTCAAAACGTTGATATCCTTAGTATTCCAATTGCACATATCACTGAGCAGTATATGGAATATGTCGAGTTGATGAAGTCTATTAATCTGGAGTTGGCTGCAGAATACTTGGTGATGGCTGCCATGTTGGCAGAAATTAAAAGTCGAGTATTACTGCCTCGTCCGAAAATTGAAGAAGAGGAGGACGATCCTCGTGCAGATTTAATCCGCCGACTGCAAGAGTACGAAAGATTTAAAAAAGCTGCACAAGATATTGATGAGCTACCGCGTATGGGTAAAGACACATATCAAGTTGAGACTCAGCTTCCAGAGTTGCACGTTTCAAAACCTTTACCGGAAGTAGATATGCGTGATTTATTGTCTGCTTTAAAAGATGTTCTACAAAGAGCGGAAATGTTTACCCATCATCACATTCAAAAAGAGACGCTTTCTATCCGAGAAAAAATGGGGCATGTGCTGGCGGTTATTTCTGCAGATGGTTTTACCGATTTCGTATCTCTATTCAGAGTGGAGGAAGGTCGAATGGGAATCATCGTCACATTTATGGCCGTGATGGAACTAACCAAAGAGTCATTGGTTGAACTAGTGCAACATGAACCGTTTGCTCCAATTCATGTGCGCTCAAAAGGCCAGTCAAACTACGGCGAATAATTTAGATTAACGTTTTTAAAGAATTTAAATAGCATGAGCGAAAACGAAGTAATAGACGAACAAAAAGATACAGATATAGAGTCACTGGAAACTGATCAAGATATCGATTCTGAGCGAGAAGAGAACTCTCAACCAGAGACGGAAATGGAATCTGATGCGGATTCACTGGCTGAGTCTGGGGCTCATGAAGAGACTGGAGCTCATGAAGAGGTTGAGTCCGACGTTGCAAACGAAAGTGAAGAACAAATTGTTGACCGTACCTTGAGCGATCAAAAGCTCAAGAATATCTTAGAAGCGACATTAATGGCCATTGGTAAACCAATGAGCATGGAACAGTTAATGAAACTGTTCGAAAAAGAAGAGCGTCCATCTGCCTCTCGGGTAAAAGATCAGTTAAATCTTTTACAAGAAGAGTGTGAAGGTCGTGGAGTCGAATTAAAAGAAGTCGCTAACGGTTACCGTTATCAAGCAAGGCAAGAATATTCAGATTGGCTAAGTCGATTGTGGGAAGAAAAGCCAGCAAAGTACTCTCGAGCTTACCTCGAAACACTTGCCTTAATTGCTTATCGTCAACCGGTTACTCGTGCAGAAATAGAAGAAGTTCGTGGTGTTAGTGTCAGCAGTCATATCATCAAGACGATGCTTGAAAGAGAGTGGATCCGCGTAGTTGGACATAGAGATGTTCCTGGAAGGCCATCACTTTACGCAACCACTAAACAATTCTTAGATTACTTTAATATGAAAAGTTTGGACGAGCTTCCGTCCTTGGCTGAAATTAAGGATCTTGATGACTTAAATCCTGAGTTGCAGCTTGAAGAGCCAGGCGTTGAAAGTATTGATTCTACTCAAGAAGCTGAAGTTACGGTTGAGGATTTGGCCGATGCACTAGGTGGTTCTGAAGAACAACAAGCTAGCGATGCCCTTGCTCATGGAGGCGAGTTGGGTGATGGTCCTGAGTTAGAGACCGGGTCAGAATTTGACTCCGAGTCCGAGCAAGTACTTGAAGAAGGCTCTACCGAAGAAGAGCAGAATGAATTAAATAACCCCCAATTAGAAAGTGCTACGTTATTAGGCGAGTCGGAGCAAGATGCAGCCTCAGCGGGACTAGATGAATTTAAAGATAGTCTCCGTTCTGGTGTTTATGACTCGGAAGATTCAAACACCGCAAATGAAACGGTTGAAGAGACGATTAATGAACTCTTGCATCAAGGAGCCGACATTGACACCGAAGATAGTAGCGCTTTTGGAGCCTCTGAGCATGTGCATACGGAGACTCAACCCGAGCTCGATGCACGACCGGAGTCTGATACTCAACCGGATAATCCGGATGAGCGTGATTAGAAGTTCATAGTCAGGTTAACGAGAATTGCATTAAAACCTTTGCAGTAGGCAGTTGTAAGCAGCATAGGTTTGAATGGCTATATTAGGGTGAAGCAGTATAAACACAATTGACGTTTTGCGCTTTCAAACTTGTTGTTGTAAGGAACTAACAGATAAAGGGTTAAATCATTAATTTACCTAAGTTATTTTCTGTTTTCTCCTTTCTAAATATCTTTGGTTGTCACCATGTTAAATGAGAAATTACAAAAAATTATCGCGAACGCTGGTTTAGCATCGCGTAGAGAAGCTGAACGTTGGATTAAAGACGGGCGAGTCAGCGTTAACGGTAACATTGCCGAGTTAGGTGATAGGGCGACCGAGAAAGACAAGATTCGTGTTGACGGAAAAATTCTTCACGTCACCGCAAAAGCTGATTTTCAACGTCGGATGCTCGCGTATCATAAACCCGAGGGTGAAATTTGCTCGCGTAAAGATCCTGAAGGCCGACCTACGGTGTTTGAGAATCTACCTCGTGTCAGAAATATGCGGTGGATAAATGTAGGTAGGCTCGATATCAATACGAGTGGTTTAATATTTTTCACCAATGATGGCGAGCTAGCTAACCGTTTGATGCATCCATCACATCAGGTAATGCGAAAATATGCGGTTAGAGTTCGAGGTGAAGTCACCGAAGGAATTTTAAAACGCTTAACTCGTGGTGTAGAACTTGAAGACGGATATGCAAAATTTGAGCATATTTCTGACGCTGGAGGCGAGGGTTCAAATCACTGGTACCATGTAACACTACGAGAAGGCAAAAATAGAGAAGTAAGACGAATTTGGGAATCGCAGGAAATTCAGGTATCCCGATTACACCGTATTCAATATGGTAACTTCGAATTGCCGCGCTCCTTAAGAAGAGGACGTTGGCAAGAGCTTGACCCTAAAGAGTTGGCTATTTTTGAAGAAATGGTTGGTCTGAAAAAAAGTATTGCAAATAAAACTTTGCATCAGGCCAATCAGAAGCGTCAAAACAAAAAGCGGCTAAAAGCTAGGAAAACTTATCGCAAATGAAAAAACTTACTGCAACGATATTAAGCTGTTTGTTGTTATCCGCTTGTGGTGACTTCCCCGATTACCGCTATGAGCAATCAAGCGATTATTGTGTTATGAGCTTTCCTTTTGCAGGCGGATTTTTTGGGCGCAAATACGTCGGCTACCTAAACATTACTTCTACCTTGCAGTACTTAGACTCAGATCCTGAAATGGCAATTTTTATTGGTGAGCCGTCTCACATAGAAATGGAGCCCGGTAGTGTTCAGAAAATAGAAATTGACGATCAAGAGTTTTATCCTGAGTTCCATAAAAATTATCTCCATGGCGAGCTTCAATATTGGGGTCCTGCATTTACTTTTAATGATCAACAAACGAGAAAGATCTACGCCGCACTTCAAGATGGCTATGACATGACCATTCATGGCCGATTGGAAATCGGTTCGCAGTACGAAACGGAAATCTACAATTTCTTTTTCGATGATAAAGATGAACCATTTAGAAGTTGCATCAATCGTCTACTTGACGCGGAAGATATCAAAGTGATTGTCCAAAGAGAAAGCGACAAAGCGGGTGAGGCTTCCTCTGCTAATTAGTAGGTTTCTGCTATGGGAGAGCAAGTAAAACCAAATCGGCCTTGGATTTTGTTCGGGCTGGTAACCTTGTCGCTAGCAATCGGGCTATACCTAATTACTGGTGGCTTTGCTGGTAGTCCCTTATCGATAGAGCGACAAAGTTATCAGTGTGATCAGAATAAACATTCATGTTATTTAGAATTAGTCGTCCGTAATCCGACCCAGCATAGCATCAAAGGAGATATAATTCTTCAGGTCTATTCGATGGAAAACAAGCAAGTCAGACCGACGAGCGAAATATTTTTCCCCACCGTATTTAAACCTGGATACGCTACTATCACCTACCCAATACAAGATGTTAATAATGTTACTAACATAGAAGCTAGATTAGAAATAGACTAAAAGACAGAGATTGTATTTGCGGCCACAATCAGTTCAAAAAATGCGGGAAAGCACGACTAAACAAATCTCAGAGTCTTAGATTATTAACAATCCAATCCATTGACATAGCAAATCGGCTTCCCGCTCTAAGGAACCTGAATTAAGTGGTCCTCTAACCGCGCAAGCAGCGTGTGGAGAGCTTGTTATTAGTTGCGGTTAGTGGTTGTTATATTAACTGTATGGTGGAAAAGTTAGTTATCAAAATTCTGACTATTTTAGTCACTATCCTGCCAAAGTTAGAAATGTAGGATGCTTTGAGAGGCGGAAGGCGAAGTTCTTTTTTTTACACCGGCAAACCTAAGTTACGACGATCGCACCTTTGTCTACGCCCTCATAGGCTTTCAGTTTAAAGTTTGACTCTGGAGATTGCTCAGTTAAATAATCGCTTAGAAAAACGGCAATTAATTCGACCGTGGTGTCAGTTTCCATTAACTGACAACGCCTCTTGGGTATAGTTAATTGAAATTTACCCTGATTAGCGTGATATTGAAAGATGTAGTAGTCATGACCATCAATATCAATGGTCTCTATGATGTCTTCTTCCGTAGCTAAATAAATATCTTGCCATTTAGAAGCGATATGTGAAGTCCATTTCCCTGAATACTCGCCATTTTCCCAGATATCGATTTTTGAACGATGACCATGGGCTATTCTCTGACAGTCGCCAAAGTGTTTTTTCAGGCCGTGGCTATAGTGGTAAAAGTCCCCTTGGATTTCTTCCGCTCTTAGATTAAGCGATAGTTTGGTAACATTGTCGGGGAGTATTTTCAGGATTTCGTCTTGAATTGTTGCTTGGATAGAGCGGGGGGTTACCTCATCTGAGTCTATTAAACAGACGGCTTGATGGGGGCTTATATGCTCATAAAACTCGCCATATTCTGTTTTTAGCTGAATGCTGAGTTCCTGAGGTGTATCGGTGATAGATACATTTGTATGGTTTTTAGCCACCAGAAACTTGTGGTCGACTAAGGTATCAACACAGGATTTAATGCGTTTTTTGACGTAAGAAAAGTCAAAAAGCATCCCTTCATCATTAAGTTCGCCAAAAAGTTCTACATCCATAATCAAACTTTCACCTACAATTCCTCTCTCGGGATGAAAATAAGCGAAGTCAATAACGGTTAAATTGTCTACAAAAAGAGCCTGCATCGTTGGGCGACTTAAAAATATCTACAGATGGTGCAATTTTAACACACTAATCTGGTAGAATTCGCTAACTTTAAGGCCGCTACGACTCATAGCGAGTAGGGAAATGTGCTAATTCTTATAAATGGCGCATCTGGAATAGGTTAAAGAATTGGCTTAACAAGCTCAGGTGAATAAATGAACAAAACTTATCATGTATATGGAATTGGCAATGCGCTTGTGGATTTTGAGATTGAAACCACGCCAGAAGAGCTTGCTTCTCTCAACGTTGAAAAAGGCGTAATGACCTTGATCGAGGCAGGGCGCCAGTCTGAACTTTTTGACGCTTTTCAAGGAAAGCATCATTCGCGCGCATGCGGCGGATCGGCTGCAAATACGATAATTGGGGTACAGTCTTTGGGCTCTCAGTGCTTCTATTCTTGCAAAGTCGCTGGCGACGAAACCGGTGAGTTCTATCGCGATGATTTGTTAAATCATGGTGTGCACAGCAATCTCAATGGAGAGACGCTAGTTGAAGGCAAAACAGGAAAATGTTTGGTCATGATTACCGAGGATGCGGATAGAACTATGAATACTTTCTTGGGGATTACCGGTGATATAGGTTATCAACAGATCAATGAAAAAGCTTTGATAGATTCGGAATACTTATACACTGAAGGTTATTTAGCGAGTTCTCCAGTAGCGGTTGAAGCAGTACTTAAAGCACGTCAAGTGGCTAAAGACAATAGCGTTAAATTTGCGTTCTCATTGTCTGATCCTAATATGGTGAAATTCTGCCGTGATGGGTTGGAACAAATGATTGGTGATGGAGTGGATATGCTGTTTTGCAACGTTGATGAAGCAACTATGTACACAAGTACCGAAGACTTAGAACAGGCCGCAGCTAAATTATCTGAAATTGCGCAAATTGCAATAATTACACTAGGACCAAAAGGTGCCTTGATAGTTAATGGTGACGAGCAAATTCAAATTGAAGGTAACTTGGTTGATGCAATAGATACCAATGGCGCCGGTGATTTATTTGCAGGAAGTTTTTTACACGCAATTGGACAAGGGCATAGTTTGGAGGTTGCAGGTAAATTGGCTAGTTTTGCTTCATCGCAACTGGTCACTCAATTCGGGCCAAGGTTAACTGAAGAAAAATTGGCGCAAGTTAAGCAATTTGCTGAGTCTTTAAATTAGTCAACACAAAGTTTTGCAATTAGTTTAGTAAGACAAAAAATCGGCAAACTAATGGAGTCGGATATGAGTCAATTAAAAACACTTTGGATAATGCGTCATGGTTTGGCCGAGGGTGAATTCGACTCTGATTTTAATCGAGCGTTATCAGGTACAGGTTATGCTCAAGCTCTGGATATCGCTCAGCAAGTTTTAGAGAGCGGACTCGAAATACCTGCTGATATGTTGGTGAGCCCATTTCGACGTACTCAGGAAACTGCTGGTGTTGTGCACAAGAAGCTTGGGTTAGAAAAGTCGTTTGAAACAGAAGAAATGCTTGTCCATTTTGCAGAACATAAATTGTTAGGCGACTTTCTACTAGCGTCTGACTACAAGAACTTAATGTTAGTCAGTCATATGCCGATTGTTGCCAAACTCTGCCAGTACCTGGTAGATGGTTGTGAAATTTATGGATTTCAAACTGCGCAACTTGTTCGAATTGAAATTGACGAGAATGGTAAGGGTAGCGTGCTGGATATTTTTTTACCGCGCTAACGCAAACTCTATCAGCGAGTAAATAATTCAGGTTTAGGCGCGAATTTATTCAAATATTATGGTCGTCAATGAGATGACATAAAAGTCTAAATAAATTCGAACCTAAAAAGACTAGTTAAAAACAAAAAAAACAACAGTTATAAAGAGAAATTAAGTAGTAGGATTTCAGGTTTTATGGTTGCAAAAAAGGCCAGCAAATTAAGATTTTATTGGATTGCGTTTATGACCGGAGTGTATACCTTTTGGTATTCCTCCCGGGTAATCGTTAGCGTGACAATGTTTAAAGATTCGCGAGACTCAGTTACGCGCCATATGACGAATTGGGCAAGGAAGTTATTAGAGCTTATTGAAGTTAAAGTGACAGTGGCCAATGAAAGTAATTTCCCACGTGATGGTAAACGTCCGGTCATTGTTATGTGCAATCACAGCAGTTTGTATGACATACCTATCAGTGCAGTGGCTCTAAAAACCAACCTACGTATGCTCGCCAAAAAAGAATTGTTTAAAATTCCAGTTTTTTCTGCCGCATTGCGAAATGGAGAATTCGTATCGATTGACCGTCAAAACCGTGAACAATCGCTGAAAGATCTGCAAATAGCGAAAGAGCGAATGCTAGATGGAATCACTCTATGGATAGCTCCGGAAGGAACTCGCTCAAAGGATGGTAAGTTAGCTAAATTTAAACGCGGCGGATTTCATTTGGCACTAGAGACCCAGGCCCTAATCGTTCCGGTAGTTGTGAAAGACATTCATAAAGTGCAATCTGGGAAAGATCTTACCTTGTATTTAAATCAAGAAATCGAAGTAGAAATTTGTAAGCCTGTGGATGCAAGTAACTATACTATAGATGAACGTAGACAATTAGTTGAACAGGTAAGAAATGAAATGTTAGAAACTCTCGGTCAGGCTGAATAGCACTTAGTGCATACGTATAACTCTACACTTAAACAACATTATAATCTGGTAACTCGATGAGTAATTCAAGTCAAAAGAAAGCAGAATCAAATAAGCTGCAAATTACACAAAACAGTATCGATGAAGCTGTTACTGATTTGTTGAGTGTTAACGATTTTATTCGTTGGTCATACACTCAATTCGCCAAAAGTAATCTGTTTTATGGGCACGGCACCGATAATCCATGGGATGAAGCGGTAGCTTTGGTTTTGCAAACCTTAGAGTTACCAGATGATACGCCGGATACAATTTTAGCAACGGCGCTGACAACAACAGAAAAGAAGCTCTTAGCAGAACGAGTGGCTAAGCGAACTAACTTAAGAATTCCAATAGCGTATCTTACAAACAAAGCTCACTTTTGTGATTTTGAATTTTACGTTGATGAAAGAGTACTAGTTCCTCGCTCGCCAATCGGAGAGTTGATTAAAAATCACTTTACGCCTTGGATTGACCCTGCGCGAGTGAACAACATTCTAGACATGTGCACCGGTAGTGGCTGCATTGCGATTGCTTGCGCGCAGTATTTTCCTGATGCGTTAGTTGACGGTAGTGACATTTCTGTCGACGCTATTGAGGTTGCCGAAATTAATCGAACTAGTTTCCAGCAAGATAATGTGGCTTTTTACCAGTCAGATTTATTCGAGCAATTAGCAAACAAAAAATACGACATTATTGTTTCTAATCCGCCTTATGTTGACGAAGAAGATTTTGATGAAATTCCTGAAGAGTTTTTGGCGGAGCCAAAACTTGGGTTAGTGTCAGGCGTAGATGGACTTGATCTTACTCGCAAAATGTTAAGGCAAGCTGCTGACTATTTAGCTGACGATGGCATTTTAGTTGTGGAAGTCGGCAATAGTGCGATGGCCTTGGAAGAGGCGCTTCCACAGGTACCATTTACTTGGCTGGAATTTGAGCACGGCGGATTGGGTGTGTTTTTATTAACTAAGTCTCAGCTGGAAGAGTTTTTTTAGATTTCTACGAACTTCCCATACCCTCCTAATACCCTAGTGGTTTCTATTGAGAAGAATTTGCCGGTGATTAGAAAAAAACCTTAAATATTCAGCCAATTCGGGCTTCTTCTCTTCAAAATAATCCCAAAACAGAAAAAAAATATCTCAAAATGTGAATTTTAGAGCTTGTTAAACAATTATTAATTGGTTAATATTTCGCCCGTTAAAATAATTGATAACAAACCAGATTGTTTGAGTTTTAACCAGTGTTCATTACTGTAAGAGACCCAAATGATCCTTGGGGGATGTTACTGAAGAAGGAATTTCATCCGATCAGTAATGTGCTGAAGTTGTTAGATTTTTCAACTTAAAACGGACTAGTTGAAATTTAATTAGTATTATTCAGTCGCATTCAGTTCTTCAAAGTACTCCTTTTAAAAGATAGGCCAACAGATATTTGTAGCCCACCCAGTTTAAGTAATTGGCGGGTAATGGATAGTTATGTTTTTTTGTCCCGGCTCCTTTGAGAATACTCAACGGGCACGCTTAGGATGAGATTAATGTTTTATCTGAATTGTTGTTGGCTAAAAATTGTACATGTTTAGTGGTTTCAATCGTTTAGCTCGCGAGAGTAAATATAAAAGTCCGATATTTACATAAATTTGGCAGGGGATTGTTAACTGCATGACGAGTTTATCATGCAAAATTGCGAGCAAAACAGATAGATGTAACAAATGAATTGTTTTAAGGAAATCGAACTAATGAAGAATTTTTTAATAATTTCTATTTTGAGTGTAAGCCTGTTCGCCTTACCCAAGACTAATGCATCTACTGGAGGCACGGGGTGGCGTAACATCACTTCTTTTGGTTGTCACCTTACCGACGGTACTTGTTATTTCAATATTGATGGAGCTTCGGTTGGGGAGTCTTCATGTTTAGGGAACAACGTTAGGTTTGACGCTCAGAATATGCCCAATGGAAGAGTGTGGCTGTCTCTGATTCAACAAGCAATCGCGACGAAAAAGAAAATACAGCTAAATATTAATGGGTGCTATGGCACTTCAATCTATCCGACATTTAATTATGGGCAAATTGAGATTAATTAATGGGAAAAGTTATCAGTGTCAGAAACTATTCAGTATTTTACTGTACTGAAAAATTAAAAGTTGATGGAAAGTGCGTAGGCCGTAAGAAGCAGTGTAAAACCCGATATCAATTAGCCTAGGTTTAGTGAAAGTCCCAAGATTAAAAAGAATGGAAAAATATGATATGAAAAAAGTACTGATGATCTTATTAAGTTTAATTTCTGTAAATGCTATGGCGGATGGAAGCAGTGGCTACATCTCTTTGTCTGATAAAGCAATGCAAATTATTTCAGGCAGCTCGCCCAGAGTTTTTGTCTATAATGCCGAAATTCAAAATAGTGGATGTGGCTTGAACTCGATTCCTGTTTTAATGATGGATGATAGCGTGACTTTAGCAAAAGAAATGTATGCAATGCTGCTGGCTGCAAAAACTTCGGGAAAGAAAGTCAATATTATAACCGAAGGATGTTGGGTAAATGGTGATTACCCAAAGATCAAATCTATTTATTGGAATAATTAAATACTAGATTGTGTGATGAATTTGGGAGGGTAAGAAAAACACTCCCAGAAATTACAGAAGAAAAGAATTTAGAAATTAGAGAAAACTGGAAGAGAGAAAGTATGGGAAAGTTTAGAAGGCATTTTAAAGGTTGCTCCCTTGTTTTGTTATTAGGACTTGCTGCGACTAATACAGCGAGTGCGGTAAGTAGATATTGGACACAGTTCTCCATATCTCCTTCGAGTAAGACGTGCCAAATACCACAGAATGACAGTTCAACAACTTGTCAAATCACGTTTAGCTGGCAGACACATGAAGACGATTTTGGAAGTCTAACGTCGCTAAGAACACTAAGAGTTGGTGGTGTTAACGTTGCATCAGGTGCATCCGGTAGTTATACCGCTAATATAGCAATTGGTAGCACTGCGTATCAGCTTGTCGGCTCGGAAAATGCTAACCACTCCGGTACTGTAACCGCAGAAAGAGCGGACTATACGCCTCTATTTTCTCACTCTACTTCTACTCATAATACCATCACTGGTGATTTCAATGGTGACGGTGAACAAGACGCTTACTATCAACCTAAAACAAAAGGCACTATTGGTGGCATAATGCCAGTTGCTTCCAATGGTTACTTAAACCCCAATTATCATAGAGCTTGGACGACAACCCATCCTCAAATCTCTTCCATTGAGGACTGGAGTGAACAAAGTTACAAGGCAATTGCTGGAAACTTTAATTCAAGTCCAGGTAGTGAATTATTATTATTAGGCCATAAAAATATTATTTTACTTCACGGTGACGTGATTACACCAATTGTCACTTTCCCTCAAGTTAATAATGCCATTGTTTCTTGGGATTCAAATGGTAGTGCCAGTTACTCAGAATTTGAGTTTGATGCGAATCCTGGTGATTTTGAAATTATCACTGGTGATTTATCGGGCGATGGATATGAAGAAATATTCTTGCAGGGTAAAAGTAAGGGCTCAACTTCTTACATTTTAAGCAATACAGGCAGTCTTGTTCAGACGCTTTCAAATGGCTATTTAAATATTGATTGGAGTGCGGCGGCTTATTCTGCTTCCATTTCTGGTGGCCAGATTCACTTAACTGCGCTGACATCTGCTGACGATGACAATGTAACTAATCATAATTCTTCTGGCGCAGTGTCTAGTTTACAAACTCCGGTGACTAAACCGACTCTCACTATCGACAGCCAACGCTATGTTATTAGCGGTGAAGAGTACAGTTTAATTCCAAGCCACTCGACGACGGCAATTCATGGTGTTACGTACTCATACTCAGGTCTTCCTGCTTGGTTGACAATTAGAAATTCTAGTACCGGTGAGCTTAACGGAACACCTTCTGATTCCGATACAAATAAAGTTCATACTATTACCGCAACAGTAACCGAGAATAAGTCTCACACGGTAGCTATTTCCAAGTCTTTTACAATTGAAGTACCTGAATTATTTGCAATAGCTCAAACCGACTACAGCGTTTATAAAGCATCAGATGGGACGATTTATCTTGTTTCTGCTAATGGCACAGATATCTACGCGTTAATAGAAGTTAATGGAAAGCAGTTAATTAAAAAAGTGACTCAAGCAGAGTTTAATGGGTCATCAGCAACGTTGCTTAACGGCTACCAAGTTGACTTTATCGATCAGGATTTGGATGGTCTTCTTGACTTGGTATTAACACCCGCGGAAGGATCTACTGAAGAACGAATTCTTATTAGTGATGTAAACGGCAATAGCCACGCAATAAGAATTGGGAGTTTCGTCGAATCTGCGCCTGCGGTTCATGTTGAGCCAATACCTGCGATAGATATTGACTCGCAACAAGTTGGAGCTATAGCAGGCGGATTTAGGGTTGATGAAAGTGGTTCCGCAACCTACTCAATTCCTCTGAAATTGCCTATCGGGACTGCAGGTGTTACGCCAAAAATCAGCCTAAACTACTCTAGCGCTTCTGGAAACGGTTTACTCGGGATAGGTTGGAATTTATCAGGACTATCTTCAATAACTCGCTGTAAACAAACTCAAGAGACGGATAACCTACCAATGAGGGGGATAGAGTTTACTAACGACGATCGCTTCTGTTTCGATGGGCAACGTTTAATAGCGTACAGTGGAAACTACGGCGACGATCAGACTGAATACACTACAGAGATAAATAGTTTCAGAAGAATTGTTTCTCATGGCTCTTCTGGAAACGGACCTACATATTTTACCGTCGAGCATAAAGATGGTTCTACTCATTATTATGGTAATACAGATGATTCGAGATTAAATGTAAACGCTAACGGTGCATCTCAGCCAACAGTAGCTAGTTGGTCAGTTAACAAAATAAAAGATAAAGTTGGAAATTACATTAACTTTATTTATGCAAATGATGATAACAGTGGTGCACAAGTAATCTCACAAATTAGTTACACAGGAAATGATTTAGCAAGCCCTGCTTTAGCTCCCTATAATCATATCTATTTCGACTATGATAGTGAGCGAAGCGATAAAAGATTTTTCTATTTGAATGGTTCGAAAACTGTTTTAAACGACAGATTAGAAAGTATTCGGATCTTTACGCCAAGTCCAGATACAGGAGTTTCGACCTTAGTCAAAAGATACGAGTTAGGTTACCAACAAAGTACCTCAAACGATTTCTCTCTCCTTAACTCAATAGAAGAATGTAGTGGAGAGTCTGACAATACTTGTTTGTCACCAACCACGTTCACATGGGAGCAAGGCAGTAATAGTTATCCCATTACCTCAGACTTCGATGGAGACTTCCCATCTGCTGCAAATAGCTACGAAGTTATCGCTATGGAACCACTAGATTTCAATGGCGATGGCAAAATGGATATTGTCGCTCTTAAGAAAATTGACAATGGTAACTATAGAATGCAAGCCGGGACTGTTACAGAAAATGGAATAGATCTTAAAGGTTGGAATCCGCTGCTACCTTCTGGGGAAGAAGAATTAATTTCCACTCACATTGGCGATTTTGATGGCGATGGAAAGATGGATATTATTGCGCCCAACCAAAGTAACGGTGTTTGGACTTGGCGAATATTTAATGGTACTGAGAATGGATTATTGATTGGCCACGATACGGGAATTCATTACGATCCTAACGCCGGACAAAAACTTCTGGTTGGCGATATGGATGGAGATGGATTGCCAGATCTAGTAGAGGCTTCTGGGGTTATTAAGATAAATGATGGGAATATTGTTACTTACCCTGCCTTGCGAGTTTATTACAATCTAGGTGGAACATTTTCGGCTCCTGAAAATGAAGAAATAGACTCTGCTATACCAAACAATTCGAGTTGGGATGTTGAAGGGCTGCACGCTATTAAAGATTATGACAATAATGGTCGATTAGATGTTATTTTTGAGATTTCCTGCGATACCTTGCTTTGCCCTTCAGTCTTTAAGCACTATGTTGTCGTATATAGCAAGCCGACTGACTCTGGATTAAAGTTTTATGGCTTTACCGAAAGCCCCTACGATCCAGGAGTACCTGCTTCTTACTGGAGAGATGGTATTACAATCGATGCTAATGGAGATGGTGTTTATGATCGAGTCAAAGTCGGTGCGACATCACCAACAGTTTATGTGCAAATGGAAGGTAATGGCATATCTAAGTCCTTTGAGAATTCTAGGTTATATGCCGAAATCAACAGAGCTGAAACTATTGATTACAATAACGATGGCTTAACTGACATTATCTATCCAAATACTACAACTCAAAAATGGGATGTGGTTCTGTCATCTGGAGATAATTATGGAAGCCCAATTTCAACTAATTTACCATTAGGGCTTAATTGGGGAGATACTTATGCTCTATTCCAAGACTTTAATGGTGATGGTTTTGTAGACTATTTAAGAGTCAAAGGAAAGTCGAAAGTCTACTTGAAATTCTTTGATCCTGAATTAAAGCCTCGTCACAAGATTTCTAGGTTCACAAATGGGCTGGGGGAATATCAAGATGTCACTTATAAGTTGCTAACTGATCCCAGCGTATATGCAAAGGGGGAGGGCGCCCAATGGTATGAGTACGGTAATAGTTCGGCAGTTTTAGATTTTATCGCCCCAATGCATGTCGTTTCTAGCGCTACGAGTAGTGCTCCTGATCACGAAAGTCATTTATCTACGGCAAGTGTTTCATATTTTTATGAAGCTGCTAGGTTGCAAGCTGGAGGAAGAGGTTTCCTCGGTTTCGAAAAAATTTATTCTACTGACGATGAAACGGGAATTGTTACTGGTACGCGTTATCATCAGAACTTTCCATTTATAGGAAATCCGAAGAAGACTGTCGTTGGATATTCTAAATCAGATGTAGATAGTGCTTTAAGCTTTACTTATTTACCTAATGCTTGTGAATTGCCTACAACGAAACCTATAAGTGCAACCACTACAGCGTGGGAACTTCATCAAGTATCTAATGGAAGAACTAACTTCCCTTACTTAAGATACTCGATTGCCGCTCGCCACAAAGGAGGTATTGAGCACTGTAAAACTACGGAACAATCTGTAGATGACTACAATAATGTTTTAACTGTTTCTGAATCTCTAAGGGAAATTCGTGATGGTGCCGTATATCATACTCAACAACGAACAACTACAAATACCTATGGCGCTGAAGATGTTACTAATTGGATTTTAGGAAGACTAACTAATACTTCGGTAACAACTTCTCGTCCAGAAAAAAATCAGACAGATGTTCCTGCAATTACGCGCAAATCTTCTTTTGCATACAACTCTGATGGACTATTAATTCGGGAAGTTTTAAATCCAAATAGCAGTGACAACAACTTAAAGCTTACAACGGCTTATAAATACGATGATAAAGGATATGGAGTTAAGGTGAAATCTACACAATGTAGTGGTCACATAGCCGAAGAGAATTGTGGAATATCTACTGCTCTAGATTCAGAAAACCCGTATCACATTAATCGTAGTACTAAAACTGTTTGGGATACTCGTGGTAGATTTGTTAACGAGACCTATAATAGCCTAGACCAGAAAATATTAGATGTGACATCTCGCCATCTTACTGGGCAACCAACTCAGATAGTCGATCTGGATGGAGTAACAATAGATAAAGCATATGATGCGCATGGCCGATTGTATTTTGAGAGGGCTTCTACAGGCTCCTGGAAAAAAACTACTCAATCTAAAAATACACCAACAGTATCTAATCCCCATGTTCTAGTTGTAGTAACAACTGGTAGTGGCATACCAGAAAGTTCTGAGTATTTTGATTTGCTAGGGCGATCTGTGAAAACAGAGACCAAGTCTTTTGATGGTACATCAAACATTGCTACTCACCGAAAATACGATTCAAGAGGATTGGTACACTCCGAAAGTAACCCGATATTTTCAGGTGGACAACCAACTAATTGGACAACTTATCAATACGATGACTTTGGTCGTATTACATTAACAACTTACCCTAGTAACTTGACTTCAGGTGTGAATTACACCAATGAGAATGCGGTAGTAACAACTAACCAGACTGGTCAAACTCAAACTGAAGAAAGAAATGCTCTAGGCGAATTGTTAGGAACATATAAAAATGGAAATTCTGGTCTAAAAACGACTTATGAATATGATGCTCTTGGTAAGCTAACCAAAACCATAGATATGGATCAAATTACTACGGCAGTTGTTGGTTACGATATTTTAGGACGAAAGATTTCCATGGATGATCGAGATACTGGAAGTTGGACTTATGGCTACAACGCACTAGGAGAGCTAACTACCCAAACCGACGCAAAATTGCAGACTACTAGTTTTTACTACGACCAACTAGGAAGGATGACACGTAGAACTGAAGCCGGAGGAAGCGCATCAGATACTTACTGGTACTACGAGCAGTATACCGGCACTTACCCTGGCAGTGGTGCTTCTTATCCGGGCAAATTAGTTTATGAAATTGATGCAGTATCAGGATTTGCCAAATCATATGAATATGATGGGTTTGGTCGTACATCCTCTATAACCACCCAAATTCCTTCGACTGGTATTCAAGGACAAGCTGGTTACGTGTCTGCTAAGAGTTACACGGAATCTGTAACCTACGATAAGTTTGGTAGAGTATTCCAAAAGTTTGACGCTTCTGGAAACGAATCGGGAACCCGCTTTGTATACAATGATTTTGGTTATCTAGAACAAGTTCGTGATACGCGCCACTTTGAAGGAAACTTCTACTATAAAGTTAAAGAAATGGACACTTTCGGCAATGTATCGAAGATTGAATCTGGGAACGGTATTGAAAGCACTAGAGTGCATGATAATGTCACTGGATTGCTTAAGACAATTACCACAGGTTCAGCGGGTGAAGTTCAATCTCTAGAGTATAACTTTAATGCGATAGGTAGATTAGAATGGAGAAAATCTGAAACCCCTGAAGGTGGGCTTATTCAAGAGACTTTTGGATACAATAATACCGATGGTCTTAACCGTTTAGAATCTGTAACTTACAGTGATAGCTCTATTGAGCCACTTAATATTCAGTATGACAATAATGGTAATATAAAGAATAAGAGCGACGTTAGCCTTAGTGACTATTCTTATTCATCAAATCATGCTTCGTGCTCATCAACGCCCAATACGTTGCATGCGGTGAAGCAAATAGGTACTAAATATTTTTGTTACGACAATAACGGAAACCAGACAAAAACTATAGAAACTTCATCAGGAACTAGCGTTGTTGAAAGAAGTGTTGCATATAACCAATTTAACAAGCCTATTGAAATAGTTAATTCGAAGAATGGACATTCAACACAGTTCCAATATGGAACAGATAGAAGTCGTTATGTGCGAGTTGATTCCTCAATTAGTAAAACTGATGTCACTCATTATATTGGTGGCGTTGAAGTTCATTACAGAAGCAATGGAGAAGTAGAGTTTAAGAGAAGTATTGCTGGAAGAGCTACAGTTTCTGTTAAGGGGAACGCAGTTGATCTTAAATATCTTCATAAGGATTATCAGGGGACAATTACTGCGATAACCGATAAAAGTGCATCCCCGAAAGTTATTCAAAGAATGAGCTTTGATGCATTTGGTAAGCGTCGAGCAGAAGTAACTTGGGATTACTTACAGGAGTCGGAAAGATTTAACTTTGATCATGCAATTACAACGCGTGGATATACCGATCATGAAATGCTAGATGAAGTTGGTGTTATTCACATGAATGGCCGGACTTACGATGCACATATTGGCCGGTTTATGCAAGCAGATATTGCCGTCCAAGATCCAGGTAATGGTCAGAATCTGAATCGTTTTTCATACGTTTTAAATAATCCGATGACTTATACGGATCCAAGTGGCTATTTCTATCACAAAGTACCCAAAAAGCCTAAAGCGAATTTCGGAATAATTGTAATACAGATAGCAGTTGCTATCGGAACAAATGGCGCATCCATTGGAGTTCAGATTGGCGCGCAAGCCGCGGTTGGTTATGCAACGACAGGAACATTAAAAGGAGCCGCAATTGGTGCGTTCACTGCCGCCATGTTCTATCAAGTAGGTAACTGGGTAGACGGCTTAGGAATTGGAGAACAAGCTCTATACCGTGGATTAGCAGGTGGCGTAAGTTCTGTTTTACAAGGAGGTAAGTTTGGACATGGATTTGTGAGTTCCGCTGTTGTAAGTTTAGCGCATGGAGGAATTGGTGATAGTGGATGGGGTCCTGCTGGGCAAACAATTGCAGCTGCAATTGTTGGTGGGACTGTTTCGCAAATTACCGGCGGAAAGTTTGCAAATGGTGCATTAACGGCGGCTTTTCAATGGGCGTTCAACTATCTAAATCATGAGTATAAAAGTAAGGTTGTATATAAAGCTGCTGTAGGACAAATAATTGATGGTGTCGGAATTGAGTTGAGTTTAAATTCGAATGGAGAGTTAAAAGCAAAAATTAAGCAAGCTATTAAGGCTGGTAAGCTGAAGTTGACTGTCGATTCGGATGGAAATGCGCAATACTCTTTAACAAATGGAATTAGTGTTGGACAATCTGTCAATGTTAAGACATATGATACTAAAGGAGTTCTAAGTGCGGGTCCTCTTTCTGTATCATTTGGATTAGGGCAGGCTGACAAAAACCTTATGGCTAAATATTCATTTGGTATATCTGCAGGATTTAAGTTTGGAGAAAAATCTCCTGCATCAATTTCCAGGACTGTGACTGGATACATAAATATACGCGAAATTCCTTCTCTGTGGTTAGGATGGCGATGGCTTTCTGGAGACAGATTGAACAAGAACCATCCAAATTCATACTGTAATAACTGGGCGAAGAGTCTTAAATCATGTCAATAGTAAAGTTGAAGAGCCTTAAAAGTTTGTTAAGCGGGTTTCTACTCGTGTGGTTACCAAGTCTTACAGCTCAGGAGTTAAATAGTCCTGCATTTCTTATTACTGAGCTGTATGAGGAATTGTATACTTCCAAAACTAAAAGCTTCGATTTTATTCGACAAATCGAAGTCAGTTTAGCTGAGAAGGGTACTTTACCTTCGATAGAAATTCAGTATCTTAGTGCAAGGCTAAAATATGATGCTTTGTATGAAAATGAAAACTGCGATAGTACAACTGAACGCATGGAAAAGTTAGTGCGATCTGAAAAGAACTTTAACTTATCTCCATACTTAGCCGAGGCACTGTGGGTTCGTTTGCTTTGTAAGGACTTTAGTTCAATATCAATTGACAAAGTAGACCAAAAGCTTCTGGAACAATTAATGGCCGCGAACAATGAATGGTCAAAGCTGGGAGCATGTACTTTCTTTTTTAGATTCAGTGACAACTTGGAAAAGAAAGGTTGCTTAGAGATAGACTCTTTATTCGAAGGAAATGAATTTGGAGTTGGTTTTAGTGAGGCTATCTATTTATTGACGAGATTGAACTACTATTCAGATATCAAGTCACATAGAGCTCCAAAAGAATACAAAGATATTTTTGAGACTATGAATAAACGGGGAATCGCCTTAGACCCAGTCCAAAATTTCATTGTTGATATTTTAACTTTTGAGTATTTATTGAAATCTAACTCTGAAAAAGAAGCGAGAGAATTCAACGAATATATTCAAAAATTGTATTTAAGAAATAATGTTGAAACTGGTCATAAGTTTGGAGAAGTAGTTCAGTCATTAATCCGAAAATACGGCAAGTAGGGTGAGTAAGCCACTAACTGCTGAAGGTCAGGCTAAGTTAATTTTGCCCTCGGGGCGGGCCTAACTGTGAGATTAAAAAAGCCACAAACCTTTCTTGGTTAACAACCCATACCATTACTTAAAATTTATTTAGAGAACTAAAAATGAAGAAGTTTTTCATCTTGGTATTATTTATAACGATACCAAAAAATTCATTTGCCGCTTGCTTAGATGGAGTAACTACAAGTACCACCGTCTATTCAAAAATCCGAGGCTTTTATATCAACCGAGCATTCAACGGTGAAAACCAGGAACACTCAGTAATTTTAGATAAGGCAAGCTGCACGGCAGCTCAATCTGGTGATGTAATAATCGCTAGTACAACCAAGTCGCATTATTACCTTAGCTTTAAGGAATCTGATAAAGCGCTTTATTCATTGCTACTTTCTGCTCAAGCACAAGGTATCGAATTGGAGTTTCGTATTAGTAATCCATTTTCAGGTAGTAATGTAAACAGTATTGCGTATGTGATTTCTCCACAACACGCTCGCTCTCAATAGGTGAGACAAAAATTAATCTGATCATCGACTCTTAGACTTAGAAAGGAAAACTATGAAAAAAATACTTATAGCTTTTATAGCGTTATTGAGCTCAAACGCGTTCGCTTCAGACTGGGGCGGTAAAACAGCAGTAATCGAGAAAATGTACATCTATAGCACAAGCGTAATTATTGTCCAAGGAGATGTATATGCCGGAAAGGCCGGATGTAACAATGACAATAAGTGGAGTTTTTATTGGGACCAGCTAGATCCCAAGGTTGCTGATCGTGTCTATAGTGCATTGCTAGCAGCCTATACATCAAAAACACCAATTAAGCCGATCTTTCATGATACTGAATGTGGTCCGGAAAATGCGAAGAGATTTACGGGAAGTTTTGTATTTGACTAAAGTCTTGGGTTTTGATTATTGAGTTCTCAATAATATATTGTGAAGTCTAAATAAAAAACGCCGCATCTAAATGCGGCGTTTTTGTAACAGGAGAGGGAAATTGCTCTTACTCCACTAACTAGCATTTTAGTTAGTATCAGCCCCCATCTTAATAAAAATTAAAATACGCCCGAAAACTTCTTCTTAAAAGCAGTAAGCTCAGCTTGTAAGTTGTCTCGCATTGCAATATTTGGATTCGGTGAACGCAAGAAACCATAATACCTCTTACTCAAATCCGCAGCTGCTTGTCCACAACCTTGCGTGTTGGAGCGGAAAATTTCATAAAGCCCATGACCTAGGCCGCATTCGATCCTGTATTTAGCTTCAATTTCGGTATGCTTTTGCGGGGCGAGGAACTTAACAAATTTCTCTTTAGACATTTTGCCATACATGATGTTAGGCGTATTTGCTTGAATTTCTCCTGAACGACCGTTGGGTAGTTTTGCAACGAAATTAATCCCTGAATATCCACAAGGATCATGCTCTGGAAGTGTTTCTGCGTTTTTTATCATGCCATAGCCATTACTCGCCACACAGTGAGAGACTAGAGCTTGTCTTACTCGACTGAGGTAGTTGGCGTCATCGGCAATGATCGTCATCCGTACTACGTCTTTAAGATCGTAGAAGTCACCGCCATAATCCCACGCAGTTTTTTGACGTGCGCGAAGTTCACCTTTAACTGGTCCTGGGATAATCTTAATTCGATCATCACACGCCGTGCTTACGGCCAGAGCAAGTTGAATTAATTCTTCGTTTGAAGCGCTGGCATCCTTGTACAGGTTTCTGAAAATTTGTTCTTGAGCGGTTCGTCTAACTTCGCTTAGGTGGGCGGCACGTTGGAAGTTTTCGCGTGGGTTTAGCATCAGGTTTCTCCTTAGTTATCAGCTAACGAGTATCATACACATCCACAATACCAAATAAAATTACTCTCCATTACTAAATTGAGATTTTGAGAAATATGTTGAAAAAAAATTAAAGCGGGCACTGTTTTATTTGCAAGTGAGATATTTTTTGAGATTGGAGGCGGAAAACTGAAGTGGTTATAAATTAATTATCAACTATGGAATTCGAATTATAACGTCAAAATAAGATACGCCGCATTTAAATGCGGCGGCTTGGAAAGCAGAGGAGGGAAAATTGCTTTACACTACTTACCAAGACTTTAGTTAACATTAACATCCATCAACTCAACCGAATCAGAGCTCCGACTGAACATTACATTGCAACCTGTTCCTGGCTCACCACATTTTCTAAAACCTAATCGAGAGCCCGTGACTGCGCGTCGGTTATAAATTTTAAGATCTTTTAACTCACTAAAAAAATTTTCGAACAACATGATTGGCGCTTCTTGAGAGCCTACAATTGTTAAAACGTTGTTGTCATCTCCATGTTCTTCAGGTTGAGTTTCTGTAGGCTGTTCTGAATCTTGACTTACTGAGGCATTTTTAAGATAAGTACTTAATTTCGACATAACTCTCTTTGCATCCGGATTGCCCAATTTCGCTGCAGTCTCAAATAGTTCGATGCTCTTTTGAAAATTTTTCTGGTCGTAATTGAGGATTGCGAGATCATAAACTGCGGGACTGAACCCTTGCTTTGCTGCTCGTTCTAGGTATTCGTTCGCTTTCTGAATATCAATCGCGGTTTCAAATCCTTCTCGATGCCATTGTGAAACAATATGAAGTGCCGGAGCGTATCTTAGTCTTATTGCAAATTTAATCAACTTCCAGGCGCGTTTTGAATCGACCTCTGTCATTTCTCCAGTTCTATATGATATGGCCAACAAGGTTTGAGCTTCCGGGCTACCATTTCGTGCAAACTTTTTTAGTCTGTTAACCTTTTCAACGCATTCCTCGTCGCATTCCAATATAGCTTGCATCGGCTCTGCTGAGCCTTTTGGTTTAGTTTTGTCAGATAGGGCAGCTACATTGCCTGAGATAACCAAAGAAAAACAAACTGCAATTAAATTCGTGTTGATAAAACTCTTGGGACTGGTAATTTTTTGATAGATTCGTAGTTTGAAATTTATTACTCTCATATAGCACCTCCAAGTGCCTTTATTTTATCACTTCGTGTTTGGTCAAATTCTCTAACAAAGTCCATTATAAATTAGAGCTAAAAACGCTAGCGTTTGTCACCGGATTACACCGTATTCTAACGGATAAACCAAGAGCAGCTTCCTTTTGTATCGCATAGTCTGAGGCCGTAATATAAGACTTAGCTAATTAGTCTGACTGTACCACTAGAAAGTACTTTAGAATTAGCTCATTGGTTAATAGCTCTCCGAGCCAACCTGAGATGTAACGTGAATAAAATATTACCATGACGAGATATTAAAGGTTTATCACTTGTTTTCTCCAGAACTTCTTGATATAAGTTTAAGCTGTCTTTGGCTGTTCAGCCTATCGAAATTGCTGTAATAGAAATTGAAGGCATAGCTGTACTATTTGAGTTGGAAAGCAAATCCTCCGAAGATAATGCAATTGCAGTAATTTTAATTTCTTCATGGAAGATAAAAGCCATTACGGAAAATAGCGATTATTACCGAAGACAAAAAATATTAAGGAAGATAGAAAACGCTCATCGTGTTGGACAAGGTTGTCATCCTTTCTGATTAAAGTAACAAGTGCTAAGAAATAAAAATAATCAAAATATTCATGCAATAAGCATGGGGATTCGTCGTCTCTAAAAGAAGACTGGTATTTGTAATCTCTGTTTGTTTTTTCTTTGTAGTTTCTGGGGAAGAAAATTGTAGTAGTAGTCAGTTTAAACAAAATAAATTTTAATGGACTGAAATATGCTTCAAATACAATTGTTCGGAACACTATCAATTCAATACGCGCGCCCAGACGGAAGTAATCAGGCGCTTTTATTAACAAGCAAGCTTGCCAATATGTTCGCATTTCTCTCGCTTTATCGTGGGCGTTATTTTAGCCGAGAAGAACTAGTTGCGGAACTTTGGGATGACTTATGTGGTAATGCCGTTAGTCAGGGTGCATTTAATACTATCTTATGGCGTCTAAGAAAAAACATTGAAAAAAAACACTTTCAGAATGGTGAGCTATTTGAGCGGGATGGTAGAGGATTTGTTTGTTTTAGAAAAGAAGCAAACGTTTATCTTGATATCGAAGAGTTTAAACAAAAAGCAAAAGCTGGGGTAGGGGTACCTGTAAAACAATTTTCTGAGCAAGATGTCGCAAGTCTTAACAAAGCCATTTCGCTATATCAGGCAGATATACTTGGTGATTTCTCAGCTGAATGGGCCTTACGTGAAAGAGAAAAGTTGCGTCGAATTTACTTTAATGTACTAGGAAAGCTTACCGAGTATTCGAGATTAGCCGGAGATTATGATTCTAGTATTGGTTACGCGCAAATGATACTAGACAGCGAACCTTTACGGGAAGATGTTCACCGTGAATTGATGGAGCTGTACGAGTTAAGTGGGCAGCGCGCTTTAGCTTTGAAACAGTTTGAAGTCTGCCGTAATTTACTGCGTAAGGAACTTGCTATCCCGCCGATGCGGCAGACGATGAAGCTCTATCAATCGATCACAAATACCGCGCTGCATCCAGAGTTAAATCTTGATTCTGAATTCAATTTTAGCCCTGAACATTTAGAGCACATCAATAAAAGTCCCGACATTGCTGATAGTCCTTTAGAAAAGTTTGATGTTCTTAGTGGCGGACTCGATGCACCACCGATGAAAAAGTCTCAATCACACTCTCAGGAGTTGGTGAATAGTGCCAGAGAGCATCTTGCTATTGCCGACGAGCAATTAAAATCTAGTCTTAGTCTGATGGATGTGGATTGAGTTCAATCTTTTTACAGAATCAGATAAGTTCTTCACAACAGAATCGCTTTCCATAAATGCGACTCTGTTCTCTCTCCCAAGGTAGAGCAGACCGTTCAGTTGATTTCTGAATATATCGAGCTACCTCATACTACTCCTGTAATTATTATAATTATTAAGACTAACCTAAAAGTTAAAGTGTAATAAGCGCTTTAAATCACTCTATTTTCAACTTCCCTAGTTATCTCAATCTTGAATTTATTTTCACCTCTGCCGATTAATCACCTCATTATCACACGCCGATTTGCACCTTTATTTCTTTTGTGATGCTCGCGTGATGCCCAGGTGACTCTGCCGTGATGACCAAGAGGGATACTCAGCGTAACCAAGAGATCTAATGCGATGGCACTAAGTGAAGAAAAATCAGCGTCTTTTATCATTCGAGTTTGGCGCGAAGGTGGGCGGGCCGCTGGAGATAAAGCTGAATGGCGGGGCTCTATTGAGCAGATCGAAACAGGCGAAAAAAGTTACTTTCACGAACTGGGAAAGATTCCAAAGTTTATGAAGCCATATATTGAAGCCATAGGGATATCGACTCCCGAGAACTTTTGGGAACTGATCACGGATTCAGACATGAATATTTTGGCTGAGGAAAAGCCACAAACTGCAGCTAATGAAAATTCTGACTCAGATGAATCAAAAGCAGACAAGAGAATTTAAATAAGAGTAGCCATAGATAATGGCAGGAGGAGTTATGCCACAGATTCGACCAAACCGGGAATCAATAGATGATCGGTTTAGCGTTCTCGGTTTTACCGTAAGAACCGAAAATCCTTTATTCGAAGTTGGAGTAGCAACGGATCCTATTTTATTTAACCCAGAAAATCGTGCACTTAGAAACCGCAACAATTTCTACTCAAGTCGCGCCGGTGGTGTTTTAAGAGCTAACCGCGGCGAAGCGGTTTACTTGTTACCACCAAAAGTTATGTCAAATTTTATTGGCAATCAGAGGCTTTATTTTGGGTTGGCAACATACGCCGAAAATCCACAAGGCCAACCCGACTATATTCAAGTTCCAACTAATGGCAATATGTACGTAGGAATTGGCGGGCTAACCGGTAAAGGTTTACAACGATTAGTCAATAAATACTCACCGCCTGGATTTATAAGTCCAAATGGCGAAGGTAGAAGTGGTATTGGCCAAGTAAGTTTTGAATGGGGAGGGGACCTGGCGATTTCGCGAGCACCTTCAAATGGTACCCATACACCATCACAGGGAGATCAAATTGCCGTACGTGGTGATGCTGAACCGCCTGCTTATGACGATGGATTTGGACCGCTACCTACGGCTGAACCGGAAGCACCCGCTGCAAATGGTTCTGTCACTCAAAATGGTATAAATCAAAACGGAACAAATGGCGCAAATGGCGCAAATGGCAATGGCACCGCCAACTCCGCTGGTAGCGTTTCAGGCATAAATACCGACAACACTTCTCCTGGTGGAGAGCTGCCTAATGGAACAACTAACGGCGCTAACACCAGTCGGCCTTTAGAGCTAATTGAGCCCTTTTACGACCCTCACGATCCTATGTCGGCACTCACTTGCCAAGACAACGCGTTTAGTGCAGAAGCAGAAGAATGGTTCGCAGGTGTACCCAATACTCAGATTTTCCCGCACTCTGCGATATGTCAGTTGATAATGACTGCGCCGAATGGTGATCGATATCGTGGCACTGGTTTTTACATTAGCAACAACAGAATTTTAACTTGTGCGCACAATCTTCACGGAATGTCATCGGTCACAATTATTCCGGGTAGAAATGGAGAATCAAGCAAGCCGTTTGGCGAAACAACTGTGCAATCTTCATCTTGGCGTATCGCTCC
>JAPHTP010000151.1 GCA_026196875.1 Kangiellaceae bacterium | reverse complement strand
CACCATAACAACATCAGGATCTTGACGTGGTATTGCGCGCAAGCCCCGCGCGAAAGTCATATCCACTTTAGTATTTACTTGAGTCTGACCAATGCCGTTTAACAAATATTCTATTGGATCTTCAACCGTCAAAATATTACGCGAAGCGTGATTTAATAAAGTAAGACCGGCATAGAGGGTCGTCGTTTTACCTGACCCTGTCGGCCCGGTAACCAAAATAATTCCATGCGGCTTATGCAAGATGCTGCTCATTTTATCCATGAGATCTTGCGGCATACCTAAATGAGAAAAGTCCAAGCGACCGGCTTGTTTATCTAACAAACGCAATACTACTCTCTCACCATGACTTGAGGGTATGGTAGATACACGAACATCGACACCGCGATTAGCAATTTTTAATGCAATTCGACCATCCTGTGGAATCCGCTTTTCGGCTATGTCTAGTTTTGCCATAACCTTGATCCGCGATACGAGCAACGGTGCCAGTTTTTTACTCGGGCTAAGCATCTCGCGCAAAACACCATCAACACGAAAACGAACTTTTAACTCATTCTCAAAGGTCTCGACATGGATATCCGATGCATTAACTTTTATCGCTTCAGTCAACAGTGCATTTATTAACTTGATGATTGGAGCGTCATCGTCGGCCTCAAGTAAATCCTCTGTTTCCGGCATTTCTTCTGCCAGACGAAACAGATCCATATCTTCACCAATGTCTTCCATGGCAGCCATTGTTTCGCCGGAGTTATCTTGATAAACCTCTGATAAAATGGCTTCGAACTCGTCTTCATCAACTTCAGTAAAACGAACTTGAGAATGTGCAATACGACGTGCCTCGGAAATAGCACTAATACTCACATCTCTTTTAACGGCTGCCTCAATAATGGAGTTGAATTCTTCACCTTCTTTGGGAAGCCGAAATACAATTCCCTGTCTCTTTGCAAAAGCAAAAGGCAGTTTAACGAAGCCTCCAGTTTCAGCTACGTCTTCCGCAACTAGCTCAACTTGCCGCTCTGGTTCTGCACCGTTCTCTTCTGAGCTTTGTTGAATAAATTCGCTAACTGACATGCCCGATACCTACTTCTAATCTTCTTGCTCGTTATTTTCTTGCTCGGCTTCGAGTTCTAAATCGTGTTGCTTAATCGATTCCTCAAATGATGGTGGAAGAGCCAATTCTTCATTCCATTTCGGTAATACCGCAGGGTCCGCAGAAGGCATTAATGAAATACCGCGCTGCTTCCAATCGAGTTGCCTAGCTCGCATATAGTTGTATTTTCTAGAGCTTATACCACTCATACCAGCCACACTGTCGATAATTCTAGGACGTATAAATACCATCAAATTTCTCTTTGTTTTGGTGGTCGCGCTGGAAGAAAATAAGTTGCCTAATATTGGTATATCACCTAACACAGGAACCTTTTGCGAACTTTCTTGAATATCTTCATCAATCAATCCACCCAATACAACTGTTTCACCATCAGCAACCAATACGGCAGTTTTAATTTGGCGCTTGTTAGTCACAATGTCAGCACCTGTCGCCCCGGCAATACTTGAAACTTCTTGCTCAATAGTCAAACGAACCGCATTACCTTCATTAATTTGAGGCGTGATTTTCAGCTTTATACCAACATCTTTTCGGTCGACACTTTGGAAAGGATTCGAGTTATTGTTACCCAAAGTAGACCCCGTTATTATCGGAATTTCTTGGCCGATACTAATAGATGCTTCTTCATTATCTAGCGTTGTGATACTTGGCGTCGACAATACATTTGAGTCAGTATTTTGCGCCAGCACTTTGACTAAAGCAGCCCAAGATTGATCGCTGTCTATATAACCAAAAAGCGCCCCTGTAACCCCTGAAAGGATCTGACCTAAAGCGGCTCCTTGATCCCCTCCGGACTCGACAGGTTCAGTTGTAGTAATTGTTCCATCCGGCGCTGTTGTAGTTACCGCTGATCCACTCTGGTTTTGAGGCTGTGCAGCAATAGCGCCAGCGCCAACTTGTGCAAAAGAAGGGCTGCTGTTAGTAAAGTTAATGATGCCTGCTTCTGTCGCCCATTGGACGCCTAGTTCTTTAACTTTGTTTTCCGAAATCTCAACAATGATAGCTTCGACATGAACCTGCTTACGCGGGATGTCTAACTGGCTGATAACTGATTCGAATGAACGCATCAAATCAGGTGCTGCAGTAATTACTAGAGCATTAGTCTCAACGTGAGCTTTAATCGAATAAGCTTTATCATTTCCTCTTCGGGAAGCTTTATTGTCTTTGCCTTCTTCCTTCTCTATTGATTCACCAACGCCTTCCAATAAAGCCGCCAGCTCTTCAGCCTTCGCATACTTCAAATAAATAACTTTGGTATTACCGGTAGAGCTAATTTCAGAATCAAGGCGTGCAATCAATCCACGCAATCTTAAGCGAGACTTCTTATCTGCACTCAATAAAATACTATTCATTCTTTCATCGGCAACAAACTTAGGTTTGTTCGTTGTAGGGCCCTTCGGTTGGCCACTCTGTTTTTCTAAAGCCTCCAATATTCTCACTACTTCGCCAGCAGAAGCATGCTGCAATTGAATGACTTCAATCTCTTCGTTACTCTCTCTGTCGATTTGACGAATAATTTTAACAATACGCTCCAGGTTAGCTGCAGTGTCATGAATAACCATCACATTTGTCGGTTTATACTGAGCCATATGGCCCTGGGTTGAAACTAAAGTTCTTAGCAATGGAACCAATTGACCAACATCCACATTGTCCACTTTGATCACCCGGGTAACTAACTGATCGCCTTTGTATTGTTTTCCACCTTCTTCATAAACAGGAACGGCATCTTGCTTTGCAGCTTGCAACTGTTCGATTTTATAAACGCCATTATTTTCAACTGCAGAGAACTGATGAACTTGAAGTACGCTTAGAAACAAAGCAAAAATTTCTTCCTCATTCATTTCATGCTGTGAAATAACCGTAACCTTTTTGTTCTTCACACGTGGATCAATGATAAAAGTTTTACCCGTTATTCGACTGACACTTTCAATGAATACTTGAATGTCTGTATCTTTCAAATTCAGGGTCGCTTTGGCCGCAAAAGCCGACTGCATAGTCAGGCTTAGTCCTAAGCTTAACCCTACGGTCAAGCAAAAAGCTCTCAACCAGTGCTTGGCCCCGGATTTATTGGTCTTATTAGTTGCTAAACGCACTTTTATCGTCCTACTTTCTCATTCAAATTCAATAACAAACTTAGGGATTCATTGCCACGCTGGATGTCAACACTGACCTCTGTTAACGATTGCACATCGTTCATCAGCGTCATCGCGTCTTGCATGTTATTTAATGCGACACCATTGATAGATGTGACCACATCTCCCCTTTTCAAACCCAATTCCTGAAACAATCTCTTATCTTTCCCAGGAGAAATAGAGAACCCTCTTAGTTCACCATCAACAAAGTGAGGGCGGCCGTTGATTACATCAGCGACACTACTCGGATCCTTTTGAAACTTATCCTTATACTCATTCAACTGCCGGCTAATTCTTTGGTTGCCACGTTTATCAGTTACTTTCTTTCTAGCGTCAGAGTCATCTTCATTACGTTTCTTTCGAGAATCCCTTTTTCCACCCGGCCTTAGCCCCATATTGGGAAGCTCCTGGGTGTCCAAGGTTAACTTCTCATCGCTACCATTGTTGTCAAGGATTATGCGATCGACATATACCTGCCTCAAATAAACTCGCCCCCCGACATCCAATTTTTCATCGAGAAAATAAACAGCCTGCTTACCACGGCCATCTTCAATAATGGCATTAGCCTTCTTCGGCTCATCTGAAGCGTAAATTCCACGTAGTTTTAGATTAAGCTTGGTTTCGACTGCATCCTCTACAGGCTTAATCTCTACTTTCTTTTCCTCTTTAACCAAACTTCCAAACAGCTCCATCTTCATTAGCTGGTTCACTTGAACTTTTGAATTGGAATTACTGTTCGAAAGTGAGGAAGTCACTCGGACCGGCTTAAACTCTGTAGGCTGGGTAAAGAACTCTGTCCAAACCCAAAACAACTTGGCTAAAATAAACACCGCAATAATCCAACCAAGCCATTGGATTGGAGATATCCAAAAGCCATAGTTTTTAAGCCAAGCTATTGATTTTAATTGAGAAAAATTCATTCTAACCAACTAATACAGTGTTGCGTCTAGTCTAAGACAATCAACCAAATGTTCGCCCCAAAAAATTAAAAAACTCATTGTGCGTCTAAATTTAAACCGAGTTTGATTATTAGTAACTATTTGTATTTCTAAGAATAATTTAATTACCCGGTGTATAAGCTAAAAGGACAGTTTAACTGAAGTTATGTTCAGATTTTACCCTTGTTTTTGATCATTTTTGTATAGAAAAGCCACCCCGTCTTACTTCAATACATATCACTACCGACTTTCCTACTCGTTTTTCTACCTCAAGGTAAGATAAAATAAGGACTTCATGCGTAAAAACGTCCCTACTTTTAAAAGGGGTCAAAGAATACCAAATAAATGAGAACCCGTGTAACTTTTTACTAATTGGTTGGCAATATGTCACAGGAAAGTAATGAATGGCAGTAAATAGCACAGAAAATAACAAGGTGAGATTGGATAAGTGGCTGTGGGCTTGCCGATTTTATAAGACTCGCGCCATCGCAAAAGCAGCAATTGATGGCGGTAAAGTTCACTATGAAGGACAAAAACCAAAACCAGGCAAAATCGTTCAGCTTGAGGATACTGTGAAGCTCCGCCAAGGATTCAATGAAAAAACAGTAATAGTAAAGGGTCTATCAGATAATAGAGGACCAGCTAAAGTTGCCCAAACATTATACGAAGAAACTCCCGAGAGCATTCACAAACGTGAAGAAATAGCTCAAATGCGCAAATTATCAGCGCCGGCTACCTCAGGCCGACCAGATAAGAAACAAAGGCGCTTGATTCATCGCTTCAAAAATATTCACGATTATAATCCAGACTCAGAAACCTAAGCAAAAATCCGAAAGTAAGTACTCACAAAAAGCAGTGATTTTATTATTTTAAACAGGGGTTAGATTTAGACAAAATGCTTACTTTGTTTGGCTATAATTTATGCCGAAGTCAACAGTAATAATTTTGTTTAATTTTTATGCAAGATCCAAATAGCCCCCAGCAATTAACTAGTGTATAATGCGCGCCTTTCGCGTAGAGCACCAAGAATTTACGATTTATTTTATACAGTAGATTTATTATTTTTAAGACATAGAGTAGAACAATGGCTGATTTATCTAAATACAGAAATATAGGCATTTTCGCTCACGTTGACGCTGGTAAAACCACCACAACTGAGCGTATTTTGAAGCTTACCGGTAAGATCCACAAAACTGGTGAAGTACATGACGGTGAGTCAACTACTGACTTCATGGAACAGGAAGCAGAGCGTGGTATTACCATCCAGTCAGCTGCGACTACTTGTTTCTGGAAAGACCATCGAATGAATATCATCGATACCCCAGGACACGTTGACTTCACAGTTGAGGTATACCGTTCTCTTAAAGTTCTTGATGGCGGTGTTGGTGTTTTCTGTGGTTCTGGTGGTGTTGAGCCTCAATCGGAAACTAACTGGCGTTATGCGAACGAATCTGAAGTAGCTCGTTTGATCTTCGTTAACAAACTTGACCGAATGGGTGCTGACTTTTACCGCGTCGTTGACCAAGTTAAAAACGTACTTGGCGCTAACCCACTAGTAATGACTCTTCCTATCGGTATCGAAGACGATTTTGTTGGTGTTGTAGACGTGCTAGAACAAAAAGCATACATCTGGGACGATACTGGCCTTCCAGAAAACTACGAAGTTCAAGACATTCCTGCTGACCTGGCAGATAAAGCCGCCGAATACCGTGAAATGTTGATCGAAACTGCGGTTGAGCAAGACGATGATTTGATGGAAGCTTACCTTGAAGGCGAAGAACCATCAATGGAAGACATCAAGCGCTGTATCCGTAAAGGAACTAATGAACTTGCTTTCTTCCCTACTTACTGTGGTTCTGCATTCAAAAACAAAGGTGTTCAAAACGTTCTTGATGCTGTTGTTGATTACTTACCTTCTCCTACAGAAGTTAAGCCACAACCTTTAACTGACGAAGAAGGCGAAGAGACGGGCGAAGTTGCAATCGTTTCTGCAGATGAGCCACTACGTGCTCTGGCATTCAAAATAATGGATGACCGTTTCGGTGCATTGACCTTTATCCGCATATACTCAGGCGTACTGAACAAAGGTGATACCGTTCTTAACTCTTATACAGGTAAGACTGAGCGTATTGGCCGAATGGTAGAAATGCACGCAGACGAACGTACTGAATTAGACAAAGCGCAAGCCGGTGACATCATCGCGGTTGTAGGTATGAAGAACGTTCAAACAGGTCACACACTTTGTGATCCAAACAACGCTTGTACTCTAGAGCCTATGGTATTCCCAGAGCCGGTAATTTCGATCGCCGTTAAGCCGAAGGATAAAGGCGGTTCTGAGAAGATGGGGATTGCGATCGGTAAAATGGTTGCGGAAGATCCTTCATTTGTTGTTGAGTCGGACGAAGAAACAGGCGAAACCATCCTTAAGGGGATGGGTGAGCTTCACCTTGATATCAAAGTTGATATCTTGAAGCGTACTTACGGTGTTGAGCTAGAAGTTGGTAAACCACAGGTTGCTTACCGTGAAACGATTACTCAGCCAATCGAAGACAGCTACACTCACAAGAAGCAGTCAGGTGGTTCTGGTCAGTTCGGTAAAATCGACTACCGCATCAAGCCAGGCGAACCAGGAACTGGATTCGAATTTAAATCTTCAGTTGTTGGTGGTAACGTTCCTCGTGAATTCTGGCCAGCTGTTGAGAAAGGTTTCAAGAGCATGATGGAAGAAGGCGTATTAGCGGGATTCCCAGTGCAAGACGTTGAAATTGAATTATTCGACGGTGGATTCCATGCAGTTGACTCGAGTGCAGTAGCTTTCGAAATCGCAGCAAAAGGCGCTTTCCGCCAATCGATTCCAAAAGCAGCACCTCAGTTAATTGAGCCAATCATGAAAGTTGACGTTTTCACTCCTGAAGATCACGTGGGTGACGTTATTGGTGACTTAAACCGTCGTCGAGGCATGATTAAGTCTCAAGAAGCTGGCGTAACTGGTGTTCGCATTAAAGCAGATGTACCACTTTCTGAAATGTTCGGATACATCGGCCACTTGCGTACAATGACTTCAGGTCGTGGTCAATTCTCGATGGAATTTTCTCACTACCTACCATGCCCTAATAGCGTGGCAGAAGAAGTTATCGCTGAAGTTAAAGAGCGTAATGAAAAGAAATAATTTAGCTTAGCTAGAGGCTTTCAATAACCCCGGCGGCGCAAGCTTCCGGGGTTATTTTTTGCCGAAATAAAAAGTTAAACGTTTACAACTTTTGTTCCGGCGATGAGATCATGAACGCAGCGCTTTTCGGCTCCAAAAATAGCAAGAACATTGATTAATGATAACAATCCCCCAACAAGCGGAATACTCTGTACGACCCACAATGGAAAGTACCTTAAGCCTACAATTTTATTGAAAGAAAGTAGCTTTCCGGTCTGATAATCGACCACTTTTATTCCTACAATTTTTTTGCCGATGGTTTGGCCATTTCTCGCTAAAAGTACACCATGTAACAGCAGAAAAGCGCCAAAAGTATATAGTGTAGTCACCACTATCCCAGGTAAATTTTCTTCAAAAAGCCAGTTATATTGTTCTAACCACTGTGAGTCATCTCCGTTGGAAAATGCGACAACCATAAAAGGTAATACCATAGCTAGTGCAAGTATTGTGTCGACAATTGCGGCTCCCAGGCGCTCCCAACGTGACGCCAAAACTTGCTCGGTTGTAACACTTTCGGCAACTCTACTTTGCGGTGCCTCATAGGGGTTTACTTCATTAGACATTGTACTTACTCTCCTTTTTACATCTTTCCCTAAATTACTTAATTTCGTAAGAAGACAAATCGAAGTGATCAATCTTATTAACTTTACAAACATCAATTACTGATTGATGGACTTTGTCAACTTCAACTTCTCTCGACCATGCCAATCCGATAATCCGATCAAACTGCATGCCCTTTATTTTTAGAAGCGGAAGTTGTTGAGTGTTGTAAAAGCTCGGATGGTCCGGAACAATTGCAGCACCAACTCCTGCGGCGACTAGTTCAACAGCATATTCAACGGTTCGTATTCTCGCCCGGATATTCATTTTTATATCATGCGGTTCCATCGCTCTCATTAGGGTTCGAGTCACCAAACTAGGGCTCCGCAATATAAAATTCAATCCATCCAGATCTTTAAAATCTAATTCAGACTGATAACTTAATTGATGGCCGGGAGGTAATGCCATCATAAATTCATCGCGCCAAAATGGCATAAAAATTTCACCTGGCTTGACCATATTCGACGATATTATTCGAGCCTCACAAGCTCGCTTTTCCGCGTCGACCAGAGTTAATTCCAACCCATCAACGGAATCAATGATTTCCTTCATCAAGTGACTCATCCGCGAGGCCCCAAGCGCAGGAACAACTCCTAAACGAAAAGGCTGAATGGCCGCTTTTTGTTGGAATAATTGTTTGATCGAACGAGCTTGTCCAGTTAATTGCTTAGACAAAGGATAAAGTCGATGACCTGCTTCGGTAGGTGTAACCCCTCTCGTGTGGCGAACAAATAACTGCTCACCCAAAAAATACTCCAGGTTCTGAATAGCAGCTGAAATTGAAGGTTGCGAAACAAAACAGTGCTTCGCTGCAGCACTGATACTTTCTAGCTCGTAGGTCGATTCGAAATAGCGTAACTCGCGTAAGTCCATAAAAAATTAACTCTTTAATTCGTTGGTGATATAAGCAAATGTAATCACCTTGGCTATCACAATTTCCTATATCAAATATACAAAATCGATATTATTCCTTTAGCAAGCAAAAAGCTATAGTAGTGCCCAATTTCCAGTACTTGTTTAATAATTTAGAAGTTTCCTAAGAGCACTTTATGAATTCTGCAAATCAATCTATCGAGCAAATTTTCGAAAACATGTGGCAAGACTACCTTGCACTTAATCCTGACGCTTTAAAAATTTTTGAGCTATTCAGTAAAAAAGACAAAGTCGTGAATGACCACGTTGCTTTTAGAACCTTCGGCCTACCAGGCCTTAGAGTTGAAGATATCGCACAGCCATTGCTCGAAGCTGGGTATAAAGAAGTTCAAGAGTATGACTTTGAGAAGAAGAAGTTACGTGCCAAACACTATGCTCATCCAACGATGCCACTTGTGTTTATTAGTGAACTTAAAGTCGAAGAATTCTCCCGCGAAGCCCAGATTTTGATTAAACAATTAGCATCTCAAGTTGACCTTAACCAAGTTAAAACTCAAGACTTCCTTTATTCAGGTCGCCCATGGACTATTGTTTCAGACGTATATGAGAGGCTACTTGAAGAAAGTGAATACGCTGCCTGGGTAGCTGCATTTGGCTATCGCCCAAATCACTTCACAGTTTCAATTAATGATCTTGAGCAATTTAAAACGATCAATGAAGTTAACCAGTTCATAAAAGACAACGGATTTGAATTAAACACTTCAGGCGGCGAAGTAAAAGGGTCTGCTGAAGCATTACTTGAGCAATCATCAACTTTGGCAAATAGTATCGAAGTAGAATTTGCCGATAAAAGAGTAAACCTACCAAGCTGCTTCTATGAGTTTGCAATGCGTTACCCAACAGCAGGTGGCGAGTTGTTTAAAGGTTTTATAGCCTCTTCAGCAGACAAGATCTTTGAGAGTACCGACACCAAAGCCGCATAAAACATTCGCAGGCGGGTAAACAACCCGCCTCTGTCTTATTTGTTCAGCCGCAGCGCAACAAAACGACAAGACTCTCTATTTTTATCTCACTTTTAAATATTTCGCTTGTACAACTTCCTTTTTGAACAACTTGCTGGCCGAATAAGTGATTAATTTTCAATAGTTTACAAGTATATTGTTATTTCCTCATAAAAAGATCAAACTTGTTAATAAAAATTAGCCTCCATTATTGGCAAGCGTTACAAAAACGTTTTGCCTCAAGTACGAACCTCGTCTTACTTGAATAACGAATAAAACCCTCTAGTTTTTTATTGAACAAAGCACGGGACAGATCTTTATTTGGGTTTGTTAAAACACAAAAAGCTTTGTTTTAGGTGAAGTCGCACGGAAGGCAATCACCGTGCAGTCCTAGTACTAAAACTATAAAACAAGGACTCAACACATATGAAAATCAAGTACTCCCCTTTGGCACTCGCAATTCTCGGGGTTATGTCAGTGCCAGCAATCGCGAACGAGAGCTTAAACTCATCTGATCGTTACATCATTAAATTTAAAGATGGCAACATCAAAACCATGAGCACTAACGTTACAAATTTTGGCGGAAAGGTAAAACGTCAAATACCGAACCGCAATTTAATTGCAGCGGAACTTACGGACCAAGGCCTGGCCGCGTTATCAAAACGCCCGGATATCATTTCAATTGAAAAAGATCCCAAACGCTACCTAAGCGCTGAAAGCACGCCTTATGGCATCACTATGGTTGAAGCGGATCAAGTGGCGGAAAACACTTCCAGCGGAATGACTGTTTGTATAATGGATACGGGCTATTCACTCGGGCACGAAGATCTACCAAGCGGTAGTAACGTCACAGGTGATGATAATGATGGAAACGGGAATGACACTGGTAACTGGTACGAAGATGGTCATGGGCACGGAACTCATGTTTCCGGTACGATAGCTGCCGTAGGTAATAACGGTACCGGCGTTGTGGGGGTAAACCCAAGCGGGAATTTAAACCTCCATATGGTCAAGGTCTTTAATAATAGTGGTAGTTGGGCGTACGGTTCAGACCTAGTAATTGCAGTCGACCAATGCCGCGCTGCCGGTGCAAAGGTTATCAGCATGAGTCTTGGCGGGAGTCTATCCAGTAACGCCGAGCAAGCAGCATTTGATGATGCTGCCGCAGCAGGAGTACTTTCAATAGCCGCAGCAGGTAACGATGGTAATTCATCGCACTCATATCCGGCATCTTACGATGCGGTAATGTCAGTCGCTGCGGTTGATTCCAGCGGAAATGTGGCGAGCTTTTCTCAATTTACTGATCAAGTTGAAATTGCCGCTCCCGGCGTTTCGGTCAATTCTACTCTCCCCAATAATAGCTATGCAGCGTGGTCCGGAACATCAATGGCTACACCTCACGTGGCCGGTGTAGCTGCACTGGTATGGGGACATTACCAAAGCTGTAACGCTGCAGAAATCAGACAGGCAATCAACAAATCTGCCGAGGATCGCGGCAGCACCGGTCGTGATAACTATTATGGGCACGGTATTGTTAAAGCCAAAGCTATGTACGATATGCTGGCCAATGGTTGTGATGTTGGGCCAATTGAACCGCCTCCTCCACCTCCACCAGCAACTGAATTGGAAAAAGGCGTCCCTCAGACCGGGCTGTCTGGTAGTACAAGCGACGAACTTCGATATCTAATGAATGTTCCTGCAGGCGCAACTGATTTGAGTTTCGTCATGTCTGGCGGCAGTGGCGATGCAGATCTTTATGTTCGCTTTGGTGATGAACCAACAACGTCAACGTATGACTGCCGGCCATACAGCTCAGGTAACAATGAAAATTGTGACTTCGCCTCACCACAAGAAGGCACTTATCACGTAATGGTTCGTGGTTATAGCAGTTTCTCTGGTGTCGAGTTAGTTGGTGACTATAACGATGGGGGCGAACCACCACCTCCGCCTGCAGACATCACTTTAGATATCACGACTTCTACCCGAGGCTCTACTGGGTACGCCAGGCTCTATTGGGATGGTGCAACCACCGGTAATGTCGATATCTATCGTAACGGAAGCAAAATTAGAACCACCCGAAACGATGGTTATTGGCGAAATCGTATCAGAAATGCCAGCGGAGCTTATACATATAAGGTTTGCAACGAAGGCACAAACGATTGCTCTGCAGAAGTAACGGTGACCTTTTAATCCTTTCCTGGTTGTCACCTTTTAAGGGGCTGAACAGCCCCTTTTTTATTTAAAGTCATCCGTCTTTTTCCTCTGATTCAGTTTACCAAGACATCAGGTTATAATACCTACCTCAGTTTTCTATATCCTTTACACATAATGTCAGACAAAATTCATCGTTTTATTTTTGATACGCACGGTATCCGTGGCGAAATCGTTAAACTGGAAGATTCCTGCCAGCGAATGCTGCAAGACCATAACTACCCGCCGGTGTTGGCATCACTATTACAACAAGCCGCAGCGGTAAGCGTTTTGCTTGCAACAACTTTGAAATTTGAAGGAAAGATATCTCTACAGCTTCAAACTAACGACAAGCTCAAAATGCTGGTGGTGCAAACAACGCATAATTTAGGATATCGTGGTTTAGTTCGATACGATACTGAACAGAGTTTTAGTGACGATGATTTTCAATCTCTTACTCAAAATGGCCAAATGTCGATCACGATTGAACCTAAGAAAGGCAAACGCTACCAAGGTATAGTTCCCCTTAGTGGCTCTACTTTAGCTGAGTGCGTTGAGAACTATTTTAATCAATCCGAACAACTCGATACGCGGATTTGGCTATTCAGCAACGAGCAACAAGTTTGCGGGCTTTTGCTACAAGCGCTTCCCGATATGCTGAGTAAAGACTCATTTGAACATTTGGTATACTTAGCTTCGACGCTCACTGAAGAAGAATGTTTATCAATTGATAGCGAAGTTTTATTACACCGACTGTTTCATCAAGAAAGTATCCGCGGAATGACCGTAGAAGACGTTCAGTTTACTTGTGGCTGTAGCAAGAAAAAGATGCTGAATTCTATCAGCCTGTTGCCGGAAGAAGAACTATCAGAAATTTTAGCTACTCGTAAAGAGATTTCCGTTAAGTGCGAGTTTTGTCTTAACCAATTTAAATTTACCGAATTGGACATTAAATCCAGTCAAAGCGTTACCGGCAATCAAACCAGACATTAGCAATTTCAGGCTGATATTTAACAATTTAAAGGCATAAAAATTCAACTCTGCTATCCTTAAATAATGGAGGATAGCGGCGTGCTTAACCCTAAAGAAAACCAAGCAATTCTATCGGAAAAGGACTGGCAAAACCCGGTTCGAGAAGCAGTTCAAGACATTCGTAGCCAGCTCGAGGAAAGAGCCAAAACCAATGTGCCAATGGAAGGATTCTCCTTGCCTAAAGAAGATCTAAGCGGAGTTAACCTGGTGAACAGAACTTCCAAGACCGGCTACAAGCTAGTCAACTCAGATCTCTATCGCGCAAACCTGGAAAACGCCCACTTATTTATGCTTGACCTTTCAGGCAGTTCATTAATGAAAGCCAATCTGAGAAATGCTAACCTGCATTACGCAAATTTAGAGGGATGTAACTTACTCGGTGTTAACCTCAAAGGCGCGAAGATAGAACACGTTAATTGGGGAGAGTTAATAAACCAAGAACAACAAGCAAAGGCCGCCAAAAGCAGAGACAACCAAATTGACCTCTACCAACAAGCTGAAGAGATCTATCGAAATCTTCGTCAAACAGCGGAGCATCAGGGATTATTTGAATTTGCCGGTCATTTTTTTCAGAAAGAAATGACCATGCGCCGCCGTCAGTTACCTCGACTATCGTTCAAGCGGAACTTTTCTAAACTAGTAGACTTATTCTGCGGTTACGGCGAAAGACCCATCAGAGTGATCTTATTCTCGATCATTATAATCGTCATTTTTGCTACTCTTTATTTTTTCTCCGGACTATCTTTTAGCGGAGAATCATTAGCTTTTAATCCTCAATCAAGCTGGTGGGAAAATACCAAAGTCTATTTGAGTTCACTTTACTTTAGCGTAGTAACATTCACCACTTTGGGATATGGAGACTTGGCGCCTATAGGAGTAGCGAGAGCACTTGCAGCGCTTGAGGCTTTTATAGGAAGTTTTACGCTGGCACTTTTTGTCGTCGTTTTTGTAAAAAAAATGACTCGTTAAAATCGACTTCTATTCTCACGCGCAGCGGATCTGATCTCTGCCATTTTCTTTAGCTAAATAAAGCGCTTTGTCGGCTCGATCAAAACATTGCATTATTGATTCATCAGCTCGCAATTGTGCGATACCAAAACTTGCAGTAACACTACTAACTTTAGGAAATTGATGTTGACTCATATGTTCAGCAATCCTTTCACAAAGTGCTTGTGCATCGATCGACCGAGACTGATGACAAAGGATCACAAACTCTTCTCCTCCCCAGCGAGCGACAATGTCATATTCTCTAACTGTTTGAGATAGGATCTCTGAAAATCCCTTTAAGATTTCATCTCCCAACGAGTGTCCATAAGAATCATTAATCAATTTAAAATGATCAATGTCGGCTACGATTAAGCAGACGGACTGTGATTCATCTGCGCGTAGATCTCCAAACACATGACTATTAAAATAATTGCGATTATACAATTTGGTCAAAGGGTCGTGAGTTGACAAAAATTTTAACTTTTGATTGGTCGTTTCCAGACTTATCTTTAGTCTTTGTAACTCGACATTTTTGACCTGTAATTGGTGATTAAATTTCTTAACCGCTCTATGGCGTAAATAGAACAGTACACTGGCTACAAGTACAAATACCGATGCTTTCCATAAAATTGAGTGATCTGTGTAATCTACAATTTTAATATTATTCCAATTTGAGTAGATTTGAGCATGCTCTTTTTCAGTCATTCGACTAATAGCATTATTCACTAAAGGAATGATGTCTGCTCGCGAATGAATCACCCCCAGCCTAAGCTTATCCTCGGGTCCTGCCCAACCCGCAATTTTCAGGTTTCTTATTTCGTTATCTAAAATACGACTGTTTACCGATAACATCGAACCAACAAATAAGTCAGCTTTGCCATTTGATACCCACTCGAGACCAAGTCGTTCATTCTCAACCGGTAAGATTCTTATAGAAGGATAATTAACTTTGATAAATTCAGCCAAACGATAACCGACAGGTATTGCTAATGAGCGTTCACCTACATGTTCAAATCCTTGCAAAAATGGCTGCTCTTTTGTTGATACCAGGACATTGGGTGACTCAAAATAAACATTACTGAACTTCAAAAAGAGGCTTCTTTCATTAGAAAAATTTAAGAAAGGGGTTGCTTCACATAACCCTGTTTTCAGCATCTGCAATGACTCTCGCCAACTCGATGACTGGATCAATTGAAATTCAATATCAGAGTATTTAGAAATTAGTTCTAAGTAGTTGGATGATAAACCTGAGTGCTTACCATTTTTGAGTCCTTCATATGGCATCCAATCTGGATCAACGCAATATCTTAAGGAAATATTGTTTTCTGAAGCACTTACAAAGCAGTATGAACATAACACAGTAATACTGAAGGCAAGCAATATGCTTTTGATCGCAACATGATTTGCACTCGCTACATTCATCGAAACTGGACTAAAACTCCTTTTAAAATAGAAGTTTAGACTGTGGATTTTTATTTTGCCAATTTATTAATAGGCGTAAAAAAAGCTTCCCGAGGGAAGCTTTTTTTCGGTACTAGATAATTACTTAATTAAGCAGGGATCT
>JAPHTP010000006.1 GCA_026196875.1 Kangiellaceae bacterium | reverse complement strand
TTAGTTCCACGCCGCCAGCAAAATCAACTCCCGATATATGCTGAGATTGTTTGATATCCATAGGCACGGGAGAAGTTAACGATGGTGGCATCAGCTCCTCTTTAGTTTTAATCCATTTACTAATAGTTTCAAAAAACTCATTTATTCTAATCGGTTTGGATATGTAATCGTTCATTCCAGAGGCAAGGCATTTTTCCTTATCCCCGCCCATTGCATTTGCAGTCATAGCTATTATTGGAAGTTCATCGAAACTATATGATTCTCTAATCGCACGCGCAGCTTGATATCCATCCATTATCGGCATCTGGATATCCATTAAAATAAAATCGTATCGATTGCTGGTGGCTTTTTGTACTGCTTCTTGCCCATTGCATGCGAGGTCTATGCTCATGTCTGCTTGCGAAAGTATTTCGCGGGCTACTTCCTGATTGATTTCATTATCTTCTACAACTAGAACTTTGCGTGATCGAAGTGCGATGTTTAAAGCCTTAATTTGTTCTTTTTCAGCAGATAGCGCCAGGCGTTGAGAAATTTCGTGAGAAGAATCTCCTGCAAAAGCTAACATGAGGTTATCCAGCAAGCTTGACGGAGTGATCGGTTTAACAAGCGTAAGGTCCGGGCTGACTTTATTGGATATCTGTTCTTCGTTTTCTGTAGATGCTGGCAGTAGCATGGTTAGTTTCGCATTTGTATTTTTGCGAATACTACTCAGTTCATCCAGGTTGGCTAGAGCAATTTGATAATCTATTAAGACATTGTCGAATTGTTGTTCCTGTTTGCCGGCGGTGCGAATTATTCCCAGGCAGCTTTCAAAGCTGTTTGCAATCGTAGTATGACACTTAAAAGAACGTAAAATAGCGCGAACAGCTTGCTGGCAGCTATGGTTGGCGATGACAATGAGTATGTGTTTATTGTTCAGAGAGGTTATATTGTCAATACGGTTTAGAATTGATTTGCTCGAACGATATTTTAGTTTTATATCGAAGCTAAAATTACTTCCTTCATTTGGAGAACTTTCTACCCGAATTTTCCCATTCATCTGTTCAATCAGGCGTTTACAAATTGCAAGACCCAAACCCGTACCGCCAAATTTTCTGGTTGTCGAAGTATCAGCTTGGCTAAATGGTTTGAATAGCCGAGAAGCGACTTCTTTGGTCATACCTATGCCTGTGTCTGAAATATTAAACTTCAGCTTCAAGTGATCGCTAGATTTTTCACCCAATGATACTTTTACTTTAACCTCTCCGGATTCAGTAAATTTCATTGCATTGTTTGTCAAGTTAATCAGTATTTGACTAATTCTCAGCGGATCACCAATAAGTACTTCTGGAATTTCTGGTGAAATTTCGAATATAAACTCCAAACCTTTTTGCTGGATCTTTAAGCCGGTTAAATTAGATAGATCATTCATAACTTTGGAAAGATCAAATTCTATCTTCTCCATTTTCAATTCGCCGGCTTCAACTTTAGAAAAATCCAGGATGTCATTAATTATTTCTAACAACGAGTTGGCAGCATTGTCGATTTTGGATACGTAGTTGACTTGCTTGTCGTTTAACTCAGTTTGTTGAGTTAAATGCAGCATTCCAATAATTGCATTCATTGGAGTACGAATTTCGTGACTCATATTAGCGAGAAACGAAGACTTAGCTTCGTTTGCTGCTTGCGCCTGATCTCGTGCGACCAAAAGTTCTTTTTGAACTTCGCTTAAGGCGCTGTTTTTTTCGATTAATTGCAGGTTGGCTCGCTTTCTTTCTTTATTAAAATAGACAATCATCATTAACAACAACCCAAAAATAGCAACTACTACCGCACTGGCGACTAACCAAAGTTGTTGCTTTTCTATTTGAGAACCTTGCTCGACAATGTTTCTTTCTTGTTCAGTGAGTAAGACTTCTTGCTTTTGCATTTCTGATTGTTGTTTTTGGAGGATGGCTTGGTTTTCTTTAATTTGGTCAATTAAACTCGATACCTCTTTTTCTTTTGTTGCAATCACGCCTAACCGTTGACCTAATAATGCTTCATTGGTTTTTAATAAGCTGCTGGTTTCATCAAGCTCATTTTTTATGGCGAGCAACACTCCTTCCTTTTCGCGAATAGATATATTCTTTTCTTCAAGTTCTTTTGTTTTTTGCTCTAACAATTGCGCTTGTACTTGCATTTGCTGTTTGATTCTCTGACTTTCCTTTAGCGCAGCTTGATATTGCCGATTGGACTCTTTGAGTTGCTTTTTAGATTGTTCCAGGGCGGTGTTTTGATCGGTTAACTCTTGTTTTAACTGAGCCAATTGAATTGAAGACTCTTTGAACAACTCTGCAACGTCCATTTCAGTTCCACCTAAAAATAGAATATCTTGCCCGACTTTCATATATTCAAAGATAATATTGGCTTTGTTTATTTCGAATGTATACCCGCCTTCCTCAGTTCTTAACAGGTTAACCATTGTATTCTTTTTATCATTGGTTTCTTCTGTGACAATCAAAGTGTTGGTGCGAACCGTTGCATTGGTAATTCGTTCGAGAGGGATGGATTGGTCTTTTAAAATGTAGAGTAAGTGATAGTTGCTCATTTCGGATATATCAAAAACTTGAGTAACGGTTACACTTTTACCTTTTACTTTTTTATTCTTAATTGTCTCGCGGAATTGCGAGATCAGTTCAGGAGCGTTGCCAACTACTGCAACTTTAAATATCTCTATTTCATTTTCCTTTGACCATTCGATTTCTTTGAGTAGGTGAAAAATGAAAACGGTTTTAAATTGCTCTTCAGAAATATTTTGCTGGGCGAGAGAACTGTTTGGTGAAGTGAAAATTAGACCTGTCACGATGAGAAAGAAACACAGTGATAAGGTTCTTTTAAATGTGAATTTAATCGCAGTCACTTTAATACTCGTTCACTCTAATTTTCTGAATTCCCTAACAACATCATTCATTATCCGAAAGTTCGTAGGAGGTTAAACCTAATTGACACTAAATTGACGAGTTCCGGAAAGTAGCTGCGCGCCCGTGTGTTGAATCTCTATATCGATCATCTCTACTGTTAAATACTAGCCGATTTTGCAAAATTTTCCAGAAAATCAGTATCTTAACCTGTTATAAAAAATCGTCTTTTTGAGTTTTCTTTGTGATAACCTTCGATCATACCAAGAAAACTATCATTATTGATATTTTTATAAAATTATCAATTGCTTATGTGCAATAGTCTGAGTGAGGCGTATAATTGCGCAATTAAAATTCGAGTAGATCTATCCGTATGCCTCAATTTGTAGCAACCTGCGCCAAAGGCCTAGAGTATTTATTGGTTGATGAATTAAAAGCAATTGGTGCTGAAAGCGCTAGCGAAGGCCTATCTCTTGTCACTTTTGATGCAGATTGGGAATGTGCGTACAAGTGTCTAATGTGGAGTCGAATTGCGAGTAGGATTCTCTATCCGATTTCTAGCTTCGAAGTTAGCGAAGAGGATGACCTGTACAAACAATGCTCAATTATAGATTGGGAACAGCATATTTCACCTGGTGCTACATTTCTAGTTAATGCACAAAGTTATAAATCAAAGCTGAGTCACACCCAATACATTTCGCAGCTGGTCAAGGATGCTGTTGTAGATACTTTTAAAGATTCTGGTGAAGAGAGACCTAATGTTTCTTTTGAGAGACCAGATATAGTTGTTCACATTAGGCTTCGTAAAAACAAAGCGACTCTATCGATTGATTTAGCTGGTGAGGGGTTACACAAAAGAGGATACAGAGTTCAAGGCGGAGGGGCGCCTATTAAAGAAAACCTAGCCGCTGCCTTATTGTTCAGAGCTGGCTGGGATCAAGGTTCTCAACATTTGGTCGATCCCATGTGTGGAAGTGGTACCTTCTTAATTGAAGCCGCAATGATTGCGCTAAATATTGCTCCGGGAATAGCACGTGAATATCTTGGTTTGTTTGGATGGCGCCAATTTGACCGTAATCTATGGCAAAAAATAGAAACTGAAGCAAAACAGCTAAGAGAGAATTCGTTAAAGTCGCAGCGAGCCTCTGAATTGAAAATTGTCGGTTCTGATGTCAATCCTAGAGCAATTAGGAATGCACAGGCCAATATTGCGCTGGCAGACTTAGAAGAAGTAATAGATACGCAAATCGCAGGAATTGACCAACAGTCTCAATTTGAGTATTCGACTGATGGATTGATAATTGTAAACCCCCCTTACAGCGAGAGATTAGGTGAGCGCAAACAAGTAAAATCTCTCTATGCGCAGCTTGGTGATTGGATGAAGAAGCGCATGCTAGGTTGGTCGGCAGCTGTTTTGTCGCCAGATAAAGAATTTGGTCACTCTCTAGGGATTAGGGCTAAGAAGATATATCGATTTAGCAACGGCAGTATTCCTTGTGAACTTTTGCTGTTAGAGCTAGCGGAAAAGCATTTCTTAGAACAAGTAAGGGATGATCAAGTAGATGTCGATTATCGCAAGAAGCTTTCTGAGCAGGCTATTCAACTCGCAAATCGATTGGAAAAAAATGTGGCCAAACTGAAGCGTTTTCTTCAAAAAGAAAATGTCACCGCATATCGAGTTTACGATGCTGACCTTCCAGAGTATAACGCCGCCATCGATATATATGAAGGTAACATTCATATTCAAGAATATCGTGCGCCAAAGTCGATTGATGCAAAGACCGCAGAAAAACGATTGAGGGATATTCAAACAGTCGCGGCTGGCGTGATGCAAATACCCAAGAACAAAGTATTTACAAAGCAAAGACAACAACAGAAAGGTAGTTGGCAATATGCTAAAAGTACTGATGACCGACAACAGAATAACTTCTTTCTCATTACGGAAAATGGTCGTAAGTTTTGGGTAAATCTAGTTGATTATCTTGATACTGGATTGTTTCTTGACCACCGTAAAACGCGACAGTTGTTTGCCGATAAAGCTACCGGGAAAAATGTTTTAAACCTATTTTGTTATACCGCAAGTGCTTCGGTATATGCGGCTACTGCTGGAGCAAAATCAACATATAGTGTAGATATGTCCAATACATATCTAGACTGGGCTAAAAGGAACTTTAAGGCTAATCGAATAAAAATGACGTCGCACACATTTGAAAGAGAAGATTGCCTTCAGTGGTTGGAGCAAGCTTTGGAAAGAAATTTGCGGTTCGATTTAATATTTTTAGACCCGCCAACTTTTTCCAATTCTAAGAAAATGGAACGTCACTTTGATATTCAACATGAGCATGTGGATCTTATTCAAAAGTGCTCTGAACTATTAAGCTCTGGTGGCGAATTAATCTTTTCGAATAACTTTCAAAAGTTCGAAATGAAATATAATGGTTCGGAAGAGGTTTCAGTAAAAGAAATAACCAAACAGACTCAATCTCTGGACTTTTCTCGAAATAATTTACATCGTTGTTGGTTGATTTCCAAACGATAGTCAATCAAATGTGGAAATCTAGCTAATCAATTCCTAAGCTTAACAATAAGCAGCTTGAAATAAGAGGATATTATGCAAGTAATACAACTTTATACAACTGCAGGTTGTCACTTGTGTGAGCAGGCCGAGGCTATGTTTAATTACTTGGCTCAAAACGATGCGAAAATAGCAAATAAGTTCAGCATTTTGCCAATTGAAATCGCAGGGGATGAAGCTTTGGTAGAGCAGTATGGCATTCGAATTCCCGTGCTGAGTAATAATTCTCACGAGCTGGGTTGGCCATTTGAGTTGGAAGAATTGAAAGACTGGCTTCTGAGTTAAGTGTTTGCGAATAAAGAGTTTTGGACATGAAAAAAAGGGGCTTTAAGCCCCTTTTTTTGTTTGGTGTTTCATTTTAGTTTTCAGAACCTTTTTCTTCAGCGTTGCAGTATTTTTCCTTTTGCTGTTCCATTTTTTCAATATTTGCTTGTTTTTCTTCATCGGTCATCAAGCGCGTGCCACCTTGACCATCGTCTTGAGCTATTCGACCAGCGTTTTTAAGAACATCAAGGTTTTGGACCGCAATCTTACAATTTTCGGCACGCCAAGTTTCGTAGGCGCCGTCTTTTTTGGAGCTATTTAGCGGCGTTTCTTGATGAGAGGTGGCAGGTTTAGTTGGTTGTGTGTCAGCTTTATTCGCTTGGACTCGAATTTTCTCGAAAGGGACGCCTTGAGGCGGACGCTCAGTATAGTGAATTTCACCGTCGTCACCCTTCCACTTGTACATATATTTTTCAGCTGAAGCATTAGCAGCAAGTCCCAAAAGGAGAACACCAACTCCAAATGAGAACAAGGTACGTATTTTCATTACAAATCCTAAGCTATATCTTGATATTTCTAATATAGTCTCAAACAGGGGTAAAAGTTAAGTGATTTATGCAAAAAATGGTTATTTTTGAGGTGCTTATTGCTCTTTTTCGGTTTGTAGGTTGTTTTTCTTTGCGAAATGAATTACGTCATTAAGTAGGTTGGAATGCTCCTCAACCAATTTAGCATCGACAATCACACATTTAATACCATCAATAACAGCTGGACGAAGAAGAGGAGAATAATACATTCGGCGATTACGAAAAGTGCACAGATTTCCACAAAGCCTTTCAGCCCAATCGCTTGGACGGAATTTACTTCCCTCGGGCGTAATTCCTTTAAGAATCAGACGGCTGAAATCTATTTGGCTCATGAAACTTGCTTCTCATTTAGTTTATATCCGCGCGGCATAATGCCAGAATCTTTGTTATTGTCAATAGACCTGGATCAATTCTAAGAGTCTGAATGAATTACTTTTTTTCGGTCTAATTTCTAGGGACTTAGTGATTTATCGTTACTCAACACTGCAGTGACTGATACTGTTTCAATCAAGCCAAGAGATGCGTGGTTCAGTCATTCCAAATAAACGAAGAGTAAATGCAGAGTGATGCTGTTTTAGCCGCAACCCAAAGGGCTGAATACATCTTCCACTCTGCGGCGTTAGAATTCATTCATGTGGAATAACTACACTACGCTCATTCTGCCTGGCTAAGCAACAAGTGCTACATGGCAGTGATGAGTGAAGAGAGCAGCAAACCTTAATAAGCACATGCTCTAATCCAGAGTCTTTCTAAGTGTAGCAAAGAATAATACCTTCGCCATTTAATCCTGTGATGTAACATATGGAGAGGAGTTTGGTCGTGATATTAAACAGAATAACCAAGATGATGATATGCGTTTGAAATTTGATAAGAAGGTATTGGAAAAAGAAAGCCAAGTTACTCCTGAAGAGATTTTTTGGAATAGAAGGCGGTTTATAAACAATTTTGCTCTAGCTGGTACTGCCGGGCTAATTACCGGTTTTCCCGGTATGGTACAGAGCCAATCTAATGTGATAGTGGGCGAAGAGCTAAGAGACGAGTTAAGCAGCGAGTTTGTCATTACACATCACAATAACTTTTATGAATTCTCTACAGACAAGAAAAAACCGTCTGAAATGGCAAAGTCATTTAAACCTGGAAATGATTGGCAAGTTAAGATTGAGGGAGAAGTAAACAAGCCGGGGACTTATACGCTAGAAGATATTCTCAAACATATGCAGGTAGAAGAGAGAATTTACAGGCTCAGGTGTGTAGAAGCTTGGTCTATGGTTGTACCGTGGAATGGCTTTCAATTGTCTCAACTACTAGACTGGGTACAGCCAACATCTAAAGCAAAGTTTGTTGAATTTAAAACTTTGCATGACCCGAAAATTTTCCCGGGGCAAAAAAGGGGGATATTTGGTTCCCATACTCTGCCCTGGCCATACTCTGAAGGATTGACCATTCAGGAGGCCAATAACCCGTTAGCCCTACTCGCGACAGGGGTGTATGGAAAGTCCTTGCCAGGCCAGAACGGTGCGCCACTTAGATTAGTTGTACCGTGGAAATACGGTTTTAAGAGTATTAAATCTATTGTTTCAATTCGCTTTACTGAAACTCAGCCGGAATGCACATGGAATAAAAGACTACCGAACGAATATGGTTTTTATGCCAACGTCAATCCTGAAGTTGACCACCCTCGTTGGAGTCAAGCAACAGAGAGACGTATAACAGATAACTCATTCTTTGGTGTTAAACGTATACCTACATTAATGTTTAATGGATACGGCGAACAGGTTGCTCACTTATATAAAAACTTAGATCTTAAGCGGTACTATTAATGAGAAGTGTCTTCTGGTTCAAAGTGTTTGCTCATGCATTCAGCTGGCTACCAATTACATGGTTAGTTTACGCTGGATTTAGCGGTGGCTTGGGCGGTGATCCGCAGACTAAGTTAATGCACGAGTTAGGATGGTGGGGTCTGGTATTTTTACTTTTATCGCTGAGTATTACGCCGTTGCGTCGCTTAAGCGGAGTTTATTTACTGATTAAGTTTCGACGTATGTTGGGGTTATATTCATTTTTTTATTTATGCGTGCATATTTTGACTTACTTCGCTTTTTATCTTGAGTTTCGTTGGTCCGAGCTTGGTAAGGAAATTATTGAGCGACCCTATATTACGCTTGGATTTTTGGCCTGGTTATTGATGATTCCTTTGGCAATTACTTCAACAAAAAGTTTTCAAAGAAGATTAGGTCGAAAATGGGCAGCATTGCATAAGTTGGTATACACAATAGCGGCACTTGGCCTAGTTCACTATATTTGGCAATCAAAATCAGACTTGAACGAGCCGCTAATCTACGTAGCGTGGGGGATCCTCTTAATGTTGCTAAGAGTCAAGAAGTGGAGACGTTTCTTATTTTGGCGGCAAGATCCCAGCCATTTGGAGCAGTTGAAAAAGGGCAGTTAACCTCTGCCCTTAATTAATAATCATTTTCCATCGATAAGACGACCGATTCCGCCGAGTACGGAACCCTCTCCGACGTCTTTGCCACCGCGGCTAGGTGCACTTTGGAATATTCGGTCAGCTAATCGAGAAAAAGGTAAACTTTGCAGCCAAACGGTACCGTGTCCTGACAGGGTTGCCAAAAACAGACCTTCGCCGCCGAAGACCATAGATTTTAAGTTGCCGGCTCTTTGGATGTCATATTCTATAGTGTCGGTAAATCCGACTATACATCCCGTATCAACGCGTAAGGTTTCGCCTTTTAGTTCTTTTTTGATCAAAGTGCCACCGGCATGAACAAATGCCATACCATCGCCTTCAAGCTTTTGCAGAATAAAACCTTCACCTCCGAAGAATCCCGCTCCTATCTTTTTGCTAAAAGTTATTGATACTTTTGTACCCAGAGCCGCCGCGACAAATGCGTCTTTCTGGCATATGACGCGTTCTCCCAATTTCGACATGTCAAGAGGCACAATCGTACCTGGATACGGGGCCGAAAAAGCTACTTTGCTTTTTCCTTGCCCTCTATTTGTGAAGTGAGTGGTAAAAATTGACTCCCCAGTTAATGTTCTTTTGGCCGCAGAAAACAATTTAGACATCATTCCCTCATCCGGATCTGAGCCATCTCCCATTTTCGTTTCAAAATCGATTTGATGTTCCATATAATTCATGGCGCCGGCTTCAGCGATAACGGTTTCATCAGGATCGAGTTCGATTTCGACCAATTGAATATCATGCCCGATTATTTGGTAGTCAACTTCATGGCATCTCATAAGGTTCTTCCTCTATTAACTATTGAGAATATGGGATCTGTTATAGTGAATTTAACCAAAATTGGGAAACTTTAACCATTATCGCAAAGTTAACACAAATAACTGACTGTTAACTATTTGATTTATAATGGATTAATTTGTTGGCCTATAGATTGCTTAGGTTCACCAAATTGCTAGTTTTATATTTGAAGAGGATGAATAATGAATAACAAAGCCAAGAATTTACTTTTTGCTTCAATGGCAAGTTTAGTGCTTTCAGGCTGTGCGGTCAGCATAGGGGCCAATAGCAAAAATGGATATCAAGACTTAGATAGTGTGTTTGGCGGAGTGACAGTTGGCAGAAATTCTGAGGTAAGGAATGTTTCAAGTGTGAATGGCGGGGTTGAAATAAAATCGGGTGCTAAAGCTAGAGCAGTTGATACCGTTAATGGTGGAATTGATATAGGCAACAATGTGAGCGTTAAAAGTGCAGAAACTGTAAACGGCGGAATTGATGCAGGCAAGAATTTAAATGTGGAAACGGATATAGAAACCGTTAACGGTGGTGTACGTCTTTCTGAGGATAGCTTTATCGGTAGAGATGTTGTCACTGTCAATGGTGATATCGATTTGAATAACGTTACGATAGTCAGAAATGTCAGAACTCATAATGGAGATGTAAGTCTAGCCAATGGAAGTGTTGTGCAAGGCGATTTAATTATTGAAAGGTCAGATAGTTGGTTTGGAAGCATTTCTGATAAGCCAGTTATAGAAATTGATGATACCTCAGAAGTAAGGGGCGATATTCATCTATATAAACCTGTTACTTTAAAGATTTCTGATAATGCTAAGGTCGGAGAAGTGAAAAAGCACTACAGCATGAAATAGCTTTTAATCGTAGGTACAAAAAGTTCGCAATAATTGCCCATAGCAATTTTAACTGGTCTATAATTGATCAGCTGGGCATTTATAGTTGATTATCTCAACCTAATTTGTTTCTTTTGTTACCCAAAATAAACGCGATTCCTCCTAGTTCTGTACAAGATTTATACTGATTTAAATTAATTTTAATATTTCAGTAAAAAAAGCTTGTTTTTGGAAATTGAGGGCCTATAATGCGCGTCCGCTTCGAGGGGAAAGGTC